>CAJKKQ010000004.1 GCA_905200545.1 uncultured Oscillibacter sp. | reverse complement strand
TCGATGACGGTGCCCTGGCCGGCCCGGTTGGGGTTGGCCTTGAGCTCCTCCATCTCGGCGGTGAGGGTCACCATCTCCAGCAGGTTGTCGATGCCGATGTTCTTCTTGGCGGAGACCTTGCAGCAGATGGTCTCGCCGCCCCACTCCTCCGGCACCAGGCCGTATTCCGTCAGCTGCTGCATGACGCGGTCGGGGTTGGCCTCGGGCTTATCGATCTTGTTGATGGCCACGATAATGGGGATATTG
Source organism: uncultured Oscillibacter sp. (assembly GCA_905200545.1). Lineage (GTDB taxonomy): Bacteria > Bacillota > Clostridia > Oscillospirales > Oscillospiraceae > Oscillibacter. The sequence continues at coordinate 166,546 of CAJKKQ010000004.1, read as the reverse complement.
GCGGCTTTGGCGTGGTTGATGGACTCCACGGTCTGGGGCATGATGCCGTCGTCGGCAGCCACCATCAAAATGGCGATATCGGTGATCATGGCACCCCGGGCACGCATGGAGGTAAAGGCCTCATGGCCGGGAGTATCCAGGAAGGTGATGGGCTTGCCCTTCACCTGCACCTGATAGGCGCCGATGTGCTGGGTGATGCCGCCGGCCTCGCCGGCAGCCACGGAGGTATTGCGGATGGTGTCCAGCAGGGAGGTCTTGCCGTGGTCCACGTGGCCCATGACCACCACCACGGGGGCGCGGGGAACCAGATCCTCCGGCTTATCCTCGTGGTCATCGATGAGCTTTTCCTCGATGGTGACGGTGACCTCTTTTTCCACCTTGCAGCCCATCTCCTCGGCGATGATGGCTGCGGTGTCGAAGTCGATGAGCTGGCTCAAAGAGGCCATAACGCCGTTTTTCATCAGGCACTTGACCACCTCGGCGCCGGTCTTCTTCATGCGGCTGGCCAGTTCGCCCACGCTGATCTCGTCGGGAATCATGACCTTCACGGGAGCCTTCTTGGCAATCTCCAGCTGCAGGCGGCGCATCTTCTCCTGCTCGTCCTGGCGGCGCTTGTTGGACATGGGCATGCCCCGGCGCTGGCTGTTGGAGCGGATCTTCTCCTTGCCGCCCCGCTGCTGGCGCTGCATCCGGTCGGCCCGCTCGCCGCCCAGAGTCTCCAGACGCTCATCGTACTTGGCAAGGTTCACGTCGCCGCCCTTGCGGGTATCCACGATCTTCTTCTGAGGCACCCGGGTGGTGGGGTGAGACACCACCGGCTGGGGCTTGGACTGCTGGGGATTCTTCTGCTGCGGAGCCGCCTGCTGCTGCGGGGCCTGCTTGGCCGCCTGCTGCTGGGCGGGCTGCTGGGGAGCTGCCGGCTTCTGCGCCGGAGCCGCGGGGGCCTCCTTGGCCTTCTCCTGATAGGTGTCGGCAAAGATCACCTGGATGCCGGAGACCTGATTGTGCTGGGTCAGATAATCGAAGATCACGGACAGCTCATGGTCCGTCAGCACCTGCATGTGGTTCTTGGGGGCCGCCACATACTTGGTGAGGATCTCCGTAATGGTCTTGGTGGGCAGGCCGAAGTCCTTGGCCACCTCATGCACTCTGTATTTCTCAATACCCAATCAAAACACCTCGTTACGCTCCAACCCGAGGGCTGGGGAATTTTTTCAAGCATTTGCCGGAGGAATCTCTCCATCCGGATTTCAGCCCTCCCGTTTGCGGAAGGAGCCCTTGCCCTTTTTCACCGGGCGGCTGTGGGCATAGGGGGCGGTTCTCCCTGAGGAGCGTCCGCCGCCCGGGGAATGGCTGTTGGAAAAGCGATCCCGGGAACGGTGTCCCTGGGAAGCGGTGCGCTCAGCGTAGGGCTTGCGTGGGCCCCGTTCTTCGCCGGAGCCGTAGGCACGCCGCTCTTTGTCATAGGGGCGCTTGCCGTAAGGCGGTTTGCCCTGCTGGGAGCGAAAATCCCGGCCGCCTTCCCTGCGGGGCGGCTGTCCGCTCCCTTCGCTGGGCTTGCGGCCGCAGCCTGCCTCCCGGCTCTCCGGCCTTTTCCGGGGCGGGGGAGCGGCCTTTTTGGGAGCTTTCTCCCGTGTCCGGGGAGCGGCCCGGCGCTCGGCGGCCCGCTGCTGCTTGAGGTGCAGCTTTTGGGCGATCTCGCCGTACTGTGCCGGGTCCTGCTGGGCCAGCCGGTCCGCCGCAGCGGCGGCCAGGCCCACATCTGTCAGAGCGGCCAGGGCCACGGAAGTGCGGCCCAGGGCGTGGCCCAGCTCCGCCTTGGTGGCGGGAAGGGTCAGGTACAGGCACTGGCCCACCCGGGCGAAAGAGGCGCACCGGCGGGCGATGGTGTCTCCGGCATCGGAGGCCAGGAGCAGCAGCCGGGCATCCCGGGCCTGGACTACTGTCTCCACGGGTTCCTCACCCATGACCAGCCGGCCGCCCCGCAGGGCCAGGCCCAGCAGGGACAAAACAGCGTCAATCTCCATGGGCACCTCCCAGCTCTGCCTCCATGGCGTCGTACACCTCCGGCGGGATGGTCACCTCGAAGGCCCGCTCCAGAGCCCGGGTTTTCCGGGCCTTGCGCAGGCACTCCACATTATGGCAGACGTAGGCGCCCCGGCCGGGCTTCTTCCCGCCGAAGTCCAGGGAGACCTGCCCCTCGGGAGAGCGCACCACCCGCAAGAGGGATTTCTTATCCTTCATTTCCCGGCAGCCCACACACTGCCGCTGGGGGATCTTTTTTACTTTCGGCATCCGTCAGGCCGCCTTTCTATGGAAATTATTCTTCGGTGCTCTCCGCAGCCTCAGCGGGGGCTTCCTCCTGAGCGGGGGCCTCCTCCTGGGAAGCAGCGGGCTCCTCTTCCTGATAGCTCTCAGGCTTGATATCGATCTTGTAGCCGGTAAGGCGGGCGGCCAGGCGGGCGTTCTGGCCCTCCTTGCCGATAGCCAGGGACAGCTGATCGTCAGGCACCAGCACACGGCAGGCCTTGCCCTCCTCCGCCATGCGCACATCCACCACGTCGGCGGGAGCCAGGGCGGCGGCGATAAAGGTGGCGGGATCCTCGCTGTACTTGATGATGTCGATCTTCTCGCCCCGCAGCTCTTCCACGATGGCAGCTACCCGCTGGCCCTTGGGGCCCACGCAGGCGCCGATGGGATCCACGTTCTCATCGTTGGACCACACAGCCATTTTGGTGCGGCTGCCGGCTTCCCGGGCGATGGAGCGGACCTCCACGGTGCCGTCGTAGATCTCAGGGACTTCCAGCTCGAACAGGCGCTTGACCAGGCCCGGATGGGTCCGGGAGATGAGGATCTGGGGACCCCGGGTGGACCGGCGGACTTCCACCACATAGACCTTGATGTGGCTGCCCTCGGTGAGTTCCTCGCCGGGAACCTGTTCACCGGAGAGCAGCAGGGCTTCGGTGGACTCGCTGCCGGTGCCGATGCGCAGGGAGACGTTGCCGGTGCGGGGATCGATGCGGGTCACCACGCCGGTGAGGATCTCATGCTGCTTGGAGTTGAACTCGTCGTACACCATGCCCCGCTCGGCCTCCCGCAGGCCCTGGATGATGACCTGCTTGCCGTTTCCGGCGGCGATGCGGCCAAACTCCACGGTGTCCACGGGGATGTTGACGATGTCGCCCACGTTGTACTTGGCGGAGAGGTGCTTGGCCTCCTCCACGGTCATCTCGTTGGCGGGATCCACGTAGTCCTCTTCCTCCACCACGTTCTTCTGTACGTACATGCGCAGATCCTTGTGGGCCTCGTCCACGTCCACGATGACGTTTTCCACACCCTCATGGTCCCGCTTGTAGGCGGTGGTCAGAGCCTGGATGATCTTATCCATCATGAAGCTCTGGGGAATGCCCCGCTCCTGCTCCAGCAGGGCCAGGGCGGCAAAGATCTCTGCGGGGTTGAAGCCCACGGGCTCCTTTTGCTTTTTGCCTTTCATGGTAATGCTCCTTACTTTATAATATACGTCTTTTTCCGACGGATGATGGTGTTTTTAGAATTCCACCCGCAGGCGGACCAGGGCCACGTCCTTCTTGGGGAAGGTGCGCTCCCCGGAGCCGTCGGTGATGGTGACGTCCCCGGTGGCCTCGTCGTAGGCGGAGAGTTTGCCGGGGAACTCCTTGCGGCCCTCCAGGTTCCGGTAGAGCTTCACCAGCACGGGAGAGCCCAGAAAACGCTGGAAATCAGAGGGACGCTTCAGGGCGCGCTCGGCGCCGGCGGAGCCCACCTCCAGGGTGTAGCTGCCCTCGATGGGGTCGGCCTCGTCCAGAAGGTCCGAGAGCTTCCGGGACACGGCCTCACAGTCCAGAATGTCCACGCCGCCCTCCTTGTCCAGCAGTACCCGCAGATACCAGGTGCCTGCCTCCCGGACGTACTCCACATCCCAGAGGGTGCAGCCCTGTTCGGCGATGGCGGGAGCCGCCAGCTCCGCAGTCAGTTCGGTGATTTTCTTCATGGACACGCCTCCTCACTGGCAATCCCTGCAAATTTTAAGCAGGGGAAAAAGGTCAAGAAAAAGAGCGGACCACCGGTCCACTCCGCATACCTTACACATCTAACATATGCACTATACCATAGCGGAGCATAAAGCGCAAGCCTTTTCTTGCCATTATTATGGGAAAATCCGCCGAAAAAATGCCGGAGACACGGCAAAACCGTGCCTCCGGCGTCAAAATTACCGATTTTGGATGGCCCGCAGGGCGCAGGAGAGGAGAAAAAGGGCCAGATTGGCCGCCACCACCGAGGCACCCACCGGCGTGGACCATACCCAGGAGACCGTGAGGCCCACACAGAAGCACACCACAGAGGTGATGCCGGCGCAGGTCACCACCCCCCGGAAGCTTTTGAACAAACGCATGGCGGTGAGGGCCGGGAAGATCACCAGGGAGGAGATCAGCATAGCGCCCATCATCCGCATGCCCAGCACGATGGTCAGGGCAGTGAGTACCGACAAAAGGGTGTTGTAGCGGTCTACCTTCAGACCGGTGGCCCGGGAGAAGCTCTCGTCAAAGGTGACGGCGAAGAGTTTGTGATAGAAGAGCACGAACCAGGCCAGCACCGCCAGGGAGAGCAGCACGGAGAGCACCACATCCGCCTCCGTCATGGCCAGAACGCTGCCGAACATGTAGTTATCCACATCGGTGGTCATGCCGGTGGTAAAGGAGATGACCATGATGCCCACCGCCAGGGACGAGGCGCTCATCACCGCCACGGCGGCGTCGCTGTTCCAGCGGGGATGGCTGGCCATGCGCAGCAGGAAGAAGGCCGCCAGGATCACCACAGGGATGGAGAAGTACAAGGGCGTCACCCCCAGGGCCACGGCGATGGCCAGGGCGCCGAAAGAGACGTGGGAGAGGCCGTCGCCGATCATGGAGTACCGCTTGAGCACCAGGGGTACTCCCAGCAAGGCGGCGCACAGGGACACCAGAATGCCTGCCGCCAGGGCCCGCTGCATGAAGGGATAGGAAAACATCTCCAGAAGACTCATCCCTCCACCTCCTGAAAGCGCTTCCCCAAGGGGGAGGCGAGATAGTCCGCCGCGGAGCCGAGAAAATAGCTGCTGCGGCCGATGTGGAGCACTGTGCGGGTGCTCTGCAGGGCGGCCTTGAGATCGTGGGTCACCATGACCACGGCCATGCCCTCCTTGCGGTTGAGGTAGCTGAGGATCTTGTACAGGTCCTGGGCGGCGGCGGGATCCAGCCCGGTGATGGGCTCATCCAGAATCAGCAGCTTGGAGGCGGCGCACAGGGCCCGGGCCAGCAGCACCCGCTGCTGCTGGCCGCCGGAGAGATCCCGGTAGCACTGGTCCTTGAGCTCCAGAACCCCCAGCTTGCCCAGGTTCATGAGGGCCGCGGACTTCTGGGCGGCGGAGTAGAAAAACCGGGTCTTTTTCTGGTTCAGGCAGCCGGAGAGCACCACCTCATACACAGTGGCGGGGAAGTCCCGCTGGGCCCGGGTCTGCTGGGGCAGGTAGCCGATGGCGCCCCGCTGGAGCTCCGGCGAACGGTCGATGGTGCCGGAGAGGGGGGCAAGCAGGCCCAGAAGGCCCCGCAGCAGGGTGGACTTGCCGGAGCCGTTGTCTCCCACGATGCAAAGGTAATCCCCCGCCCGGATGGTGAGGTCCAGGTGGTTCAGGACGCTCTGCCCCTCATAGCCCAGAGATACGTCCCGGCAGACGATCAGTTCATTGGTTTCCATGGGTGTCCTCCTCCCGGGCACACTCCTCACAAAGCCCAGTGAAGAGAGTCCGCCGGGGGTCGATGCGGAAGTGGTGCGCGGTTTCCAGATGTTCGTAAAGATCTTTGAGATGGTCGCAGTCCAGGTGGCGGATCCGGCCGCAGCGCTGGCACTTGAGCAAAAAGCAGTCCCGGCGCCCCTCCCCGTGGGAGCAGTAGAGGTAAAAGGCGCCGCTTTCGGTGTTCACCTTGTGGACGACTCCCGCCTCCTCCAGCCGCTCCAGCTGGCGGTATATGGTGGCGAGCCCCACGGAAAAACCCTCCCGGCGCAGCTCCTCCGCCAGCTCCTGGGCGGAGAGAGCCTCAGACTCACGGCTTTCCAGGCAGCGCAGGACTGCCTGCTGTTGTTTGGTGCTGTATGGCATGGCTGCCTCCTGATTTGAAAATGAAAATCATTATCGTATTATAGCCCCCCGTAAAAAAAAGTCAAGACGGTTGAAAAAATCCTGGAAATAGGGTATGGTACAGGCAGAGGAAAAGATTGCGCAAGAGAGCGTAATACGAAAATAAGGAGCGGAACGATGAAAGTTTCACTGGTCATCATGGCAGCAGGCCTGGGCTCCCGCTATGGGGGGAGCAAGCAGGTGGACGGCATTGGCCCCCACAACGAGATCTTGATGGAGTATTCCATTTACGATGCCTTGCGGGCGGGGTTCAACAAGATCGTCTTCATCATCAAACCGGAGATGCGGGAGATGATGGAGCACATCTGCGGCGGCTACCTGGCCAAAAAGACCGCCCGGGACGGAAGCCCGGTGGAGGTGGCTTACGCCTATCAGGATTTCTCCTCCGTGCCGGACTTTTACCAGATCCCGCCGGAGCGCACCAAGCCCTTCGGCACGGTCCACGCGCTGCTGTGCGCGGCGGACGTGGTTCACGAGCCCTGCTGCGTCATCAATGCCGACGATTACTACGGCATCGACGCCTACCGTACCATCTATGAGGAGCTGGTGCGCCTGCCTGCCCAGGGCAAAGCCACCATGGTGGGCTATCTGCTCAAAAATACCGCCAGCCTTCACGGCACCGTCTCCCGGGGCGTGTGTACCGTCCGGGACGGCAAGCTTCAGACGGTGCGGGAGGCCCTGAAGGTTCAGCTCTATCCCGACGGGACGCTGCGGGATCTGGCGGAGGACCGGCCTCTGGCGCCGGACACGGTGGTGTCCATGAATTTCTGGGGCTTTGCCCCCAGCATCTTCCCGGCGCTGAAGACATATTTTGAGGATTTCCTGCGCAACGAGGCCGGAGACAATATTAAGGCCGAGTGCCTGCTGCCCATGATGGTGGATCAGCAGATGCAGAAGGGGGCTTTGGAGGTTTCCGTCCTCCACTCCGCCGACCGTTGGTTCGGCATGACCTACCGACAGGATCGGGAGGTGGTGGCCCAGGAGCTGCGCCGTCTCCATGAGACCGGTGCCTATCCTGAGAGCCTCCGGGAATAACGGCTCATCCCACCCCTGCCGGAAGGCAGGGGTGCTGTTTTTTTGGAACCATGGAACCCAGGCACCGGCCCGCTGCGGCGGAGGCCGGATGGATGCCTTGGCGCCGCAAAAGGAGGAACAGTCAATATGAAAAAGAGTATCGGCATCATCGGCGGTATGGGGCCTATGGCCACGGTGGATCTTTACCGGAAAATCGTGGCGTGTACCGACGCATCCTGCGACAATGACCACGTCCGGGTGTATATCGACTCCAATGCCGCCATTCCCGACCGCACGGCGGCCATTTTACGGGGCGGGCCCGATCCGGTGCCCCAGATGGCGGATTCCGTCCGGAAGCTGACGGCGTGCGGAGCGGACTGCCTCATCATGCCCTGCAACACTGCGCACTATTTTCTCCCCCGGCTCCAGCCCCTGACGCCGGTGCCCTTTTTGAGTATGCTGGAGGCGGCGGCCGACACCTGCCGGGAGCGCTTCCCCGGCAAAACCGCCGGCGTGCTGGCCACCCGGGGGACGCTGGAGAGCGGCATCTACAGCCATACCCTGGAAGAGCACGGCGTACCGTATCTTCTGCCGGAGGAGGCGGAGCGGGATGTGCTGATGCAGGTGATCTACGACGGCGTCAAGCAGGGGAGCTCCCTGGCTCCCATGGAGGATGCGTTCCGTGGCGTACTGGCGGCCATGACGGGCCGGGGTGCGGACTACTTCATCCTGGGCTGCACGGAACTGCCTCTGGCCTTTTCCATGCTGCGTATCACCGCTCCTGCCGTGGATCCCACAGAGGAGCTTGCCCGCCGGGCCGTGTCATTTTGCGGCTACGGACTGCGGCCCCGGGAGTAGTACGCCGGGGAGGGACAGAGACAAAGAAAATGTCCATTTAGTGAGAAATTTTTCCGAAATTCGGAAAATAATATCCGGAAAATTTGTGGAATGCTCAAAACCGGATCTGTTGGCGTTTACAAATTGTTCATAATGCATTATAATAACCTCACCATCCAATCCAGCCTGGGGTGTTTTTCGCAGGCCGGGGAGGAAAATTATCGGAGAGGTGAGGATAATGAAGAAAAAAGTCAGCCTGCCTGTACAGATTCTCATTGCCCTGCTGCTGGGCATTGTGGTGGGCGCTGTCCTGGGTGCTGCAGGGTTGTCCAGCATCACCGCAGATTACATCAAGCCCTTTGGCGATATCTTCGTGAACCTGCTGAAGTTCATCGTTGTGCCTGTGGTGCTGATCTCCATGATCGACGGCATCTTGTCCATGGATGATATGAAGAAAGTGGGCGCCGTGGGCTGGAAGACGGTTTTGTACTTCCTGGTCACCACCGCCATCGCCTGCGTCATCGGCCTGGTGCTGGCCAATGTGTTCAACGGCGCCGGACTGTTCCCGGATCTCAGCCAGGAGCTGGGCAGCGCCACTTATGAGGCCGCGGAGTTCGACGGCTTTATGGCTACCCTGGTGAGCATCTTCCCCTCCAACATGTGGGAGGCCTTCCGTACCGCCAACATGCTGCAGGTGATCGTCATTGCCCTGTTCTTCGGCGGCGCCATCATGGCGGCCGGCGAGAAGGGCAAGCTGTGCCGGGATATCGTCTCCTCTGCCAATGAGGTCATCAACCGTCTGATGGACTTCATCATTGCCCTGAGCCCCATCGGCGTTTTCGCCTATATGTCCTGGGTGGTGGCTACCCAGGGCGCCGAGATCCTGGGTTCCCTGGCTCTGGTTATCGGCTGCGCCTATATCGGATACATCATCCACGCCGTGGTGGTCTATTCCCTCTCCGCCAAGGCCTTCGCCGGCATGAGCCCCATCCGGTTCTTCAAGGGGGCGGCGGCGGCCATGATGTTCGCCTTCACCACCACCTCCTCTGCCGCGACGCTGCCGGTTTCCAAGGAGTGCGCTGAGGAACTGGGCGCCGACAAGGATATCGCCGCCTTCGTCCTGCCTCTGGGCGCCACCGTCAACATGGATGGTACCGCCATCTATCAGTGCGTGGCCACCGTGTTCCTGGCGGCCTGCTCCGGTATGGACCTGACCATCGGCCAGATGGTGCTGGTGGTGGTCACCGCCACCCTGGCCTCCATCGGTACCGCAGGTGTCTCCGGCGCCGGCATGATCATGCTGGCCATGGTGCTGGAGGCCATCAACATCCCCGTGGATTACATCGGCCTCATCGTGGCTGTGGACCGTCTCTTCGACATGGGCCGCACCTGCCTGAATGTCACCGGCGACATCGCCTGCTCCGTCTGCGTCACCCGCTGGGAAGACGGCAAGGCTGCCGCTTTGAAGAAGTAATCACAAAGGGAGCCGCCCTGTGGAGCGGGGAGACGGAAGGCCGTCTTCCCGCTCTCTTTTACTGTCTCCAATTTGATACTGTTTTTTCAACAAATTGTTTCGACTTTTTTTCCTCCCGCGCGTCTAATATAGTAGAAAGAAGTCGAGGAGCCACGGTAAAGGAGCGGATCACATGAAAAGAAGACGGCAAAGAGAAAAAAGAAGCGGCGTCCGGGTGCTGGGGACGCTGATGCTGGCAGCGGCCCTTTGTGCTTTGCTGGTTCCGTGTGTTTCCGTGGTGGCGGCCACGTTGGAAAATCAAAGCCGCGGCGTCAGTACTGCGGCGGCGGAACCCACGGAGACTGTGGCCTCCACAGACGGCAGGATGCCGGAAAAGCGGCAGCTGGTCCGGGAGGCTCCCAGGCAGAAGACGCAGGACAAGGAGCAGACAGCGGAACAGCCGGAGGCACCGGCCGTGCAGGAGGAGACCGTAACGCCTCCGGAGACGGCGGCCCCTGTGGAGGATACATACTTTTCCGACACCGTGTTTGTGGGGGATTCCCGTACGGAGGGGTTCCACCTTTACAGCGGATTGAAGGAGGGGCAATACCTCTATTCGGTGGGAGCCACGGTGTCCAGCGTCTTTACCAAGGCCACGGAGCAGACGGCGGCGGGCAAGGTGCCCATTATGGATGCCCTCACCGGGATGGAGTGCAGCAAGGTTTATGTCATGCTGGGGGTCAACGAGCTGGGCTGGGTGTCCTCACAGACTTTCCGGGATCAGTATGAAAAGGTCATTGACCGGATCCAGACCGATCATCCGGACGCCACGGTGGTGATCCAGTCCATCCTGCCGGTATCTCAGGCCCAGGACGACAAGAAGACCTACGTCAACAACGCCCGGATCCGGGAGTATAACGCCCTGCTGGAGGATCTGGCGCAGGAGAAGGGCTGCGTGTACCTGGATGTTGCCTCTGCGGTGTCTGATGAGACGGGCTGCCTGCGGGCCGATTTGACCTTTGAGGGCATACATCTCAATCCCGCCGGCTGCCGGGCCTGGCTGCAATATCTGAAGGAACATCCGGTGGACGGATAAAAACAGCATAAGGGACGGGGGGACCGGAATGCGGCCCCCCGTTTTTTGTGTAAGAGGCACAAAAAGTGCAGACTTGTACCGGCGGCCTTGACGCTTTGGCAGGAATTGTGTAAAATAAATTCAATTAAACTGGTTCGTTGTGTGTATTTACAGAGGATTTTTGAGAGAAATTTTCCCATCATCCAATCCAAAGGGGTCACAGGAGCAGAACACCAGCCACTTTTTTGATATAAGGAGGAAATCTGCCATGGAAACGATTACTGATCTCATTAAAAACACGCCCATTCCCAAGATGGTCAAGATCCGGGAGGTCTATGACAATTCCCACATCCCTGAAGAAGACATCGCCGCCACTGTCACCCGGGAGCTGGACCGCCCGGAGATCGGCGGCAAGATCCTGCCCGGCCAGAAGATTGCCATTACCTGCGGCAGCCGGGGCATCAACCACAACGCCATTATGGCCCGGGCCATCGTGGACTTTGTCAAGTCCAAGGGGGCCGAGCCCTATATCGTGGCGTCCATGGGCAGCCACGGCGGCGCCACCGCCGAGGGCCAGACCCAGATCCTCAAGGACTACGGCATTACCGAGGAGAACATGGGCTGCCCCATCAAGAGCTCCATGGAGACCGTGCAGATCGGCATTTCCGGCGTGCGTCACCAGCCGGTGTACATCGACAAGTATGCCTCTGAGGCCGACGGCATTATCCTCTACAACCGCATCAAGCCCCACACCTCTTTCCGGGGCCCCTATGAGAGCGGCCTCATGAAGATGATGGCCATTGGCCTTGGCAAGCAGAAGGGCGCTGAGAGCATCCATCACCAGAGCCCTGCCATCATGCACGAACTGGTGGAGGAGTACGGCCGTACCATCCTGGAAAACTGCCCCATTCTGGGCGGCATCGCCGTCATTGAGAACGCCTATGACGAGACCTACCTCATCAAAGGCCTGAGCGCCGCGGAGATCATCACCGAGGAGCCCAAGCTCAAGGAGATCTCCTACAAGACCATCGCCCACCTGCTCTTTGACAAGTGCGACGTGCTGGTGGTGGACAAGATCGGCAAGAACATCTCCGGCGACGGCATGGACCCCAACGTCTCCGGCCGGTTCGTCCAGCCTAAGTACTGCTCCGGCGGCATTGACGCCGAGAAGGTGGTCATTCTGGATATCACCGACGAGACCCACGGCAACGCCCAGGGCATCGGCCTGGCGGAGGTCACCACCCGCCGCCTGGTGAACCGCATGAAGCTGGAGATGACCTATCCCACCGGTGTCACCAATACCTTCCTGCACCTGATGAAGATCCCCATGATCATGGACAATGACCGCGAGGCATTGCAGCTGGCTCTGATGTGCTGCCCCGAGGCGGAGGATCCCGACAACATGAAGATGATCCGGATCCCCAACACCGCCCACATCGAGTACATCGAGATCTCCGAGGGCATGCTGCCCCTGGCCAAGGCCAACCCCAACATCGAGATCCTCTCCGAGCCCTACGACCTGCCCTTTGACGAAAACGGCAATCTCTTCTGAAAACCTCAGCTGCCGGCGGAGCAATTTTCCCCGCCGGCAGCTGGTGTTTGATATGTACCCCCAAAAATGTGTGTGAGAAAGGAAAAAAAGTATGGTAAGTCCTGGTATGTTGATTGCAGCCCTTGTGGTTGCCATCGCCATCATCCTCATCTGTATCATTGTGCTCAAACTCAACGCCGCCATCGGCATGGTCATCGCCTGCCTGGTGATGGGTGTTGCCGGCGGACTGGATCTCATTACCACCGCCACCACCATTTCCTCGGGCTTCGGCAGCATGATGACCAGCATCGGCCTGCCGGTGGGCTTCGGCACCATCCTGGGCCAGCTGATGAGCGACAGCGGCGCCGCCTCTGTCATCGCTGACAAGCTGGTCTCCGCCTTCCCTGAGAAGAAGGCCATCTGGGGATTGAGCCTGGCGGGCTTCATCCTCTCCATCCCCGTGTTCTTTGACGTTACTTTCATCATCCTGATCCCCATCGGCATCACCATCGCCGCCAAGATCAACATGAAGATGTGCTACGTCACCGGCTGCCTGACCATCGGCGCCACCACCGCTCACTGCGTGGTGCCTCCCACTCCCAACCCCCTGGCTGCCGCCGATATCTTCGGCTTCGATCTGGGCATTATGCTGATCGTGGGCCTGGTGGTGGGCTTCATCACCGTACTGGTGTCCGACTTCCTGTTCATGAAGATCCATGACCGCGGCATCTGGAACGAGGAAAAGGACGTCAACCACAGCTCCAACGTCACCAGCGAGCTGCTGGCCGCCCGCGATGCACAGGACAACGGCAAGCCCAAGCCCTCTATGTTTATGGCTCTGCTGCCCATCATCATCCCCGTTATCTGCATCCTCTTCGGCACCCTGGGCGGCGCCCTGTTCGAGGAGACTCCCGTGATCTGCACCTTCCTGGGCGACAAGCTCATCGCCATGCTGCTGGGTACCCTGGGCGCCTACCTGGTGAGCCTGCCTTACATCGGCCGTGACCACCTGGAGGAGTCCGCCGGCGAGGCTCTCAAGAGCGCCGGCGTGGTGCTGCTGATCACCGGCGCAGGCGGTTCTTTCGCCTCCGTCATTACCGCCACCGGCATCGGTGATGCCATCGTGGGCCTGCTGGGCACCGACACCACCTCCGTGGTTCCCGCCATGTTCCTGGCCTACGGCATCGGCCTGATCTTCCGCGTGGCCCAGGGCTCCGGCACCGTGGCCGGCATGACCTCCATGGGCATCATGGCCACCATCGCCCCCGCCATCGGCTGCCATCCCGTTTGGATCGCCCTGGCCTGCCTCTCCGGCGGCAACTCCATCGGCCACGTCAACGACTCCGGCTTCTGGGTGGCCACCAACATGTCCGGCCTCACCGTTACCGGCGGCCTGAAGACCTACACGCTGGGATCCTTCATCTCCTCCGTGTGCATCTTCATCCTGGCCCTGATCGGTGCCCTGGTCATCCCCCTGTAACTCCGGACTTTACGCAGATTTTGCAGCGAAAAGGAGATAGAAACAATGCGCAATGCAATGATCATTGATCCCAAGGACAATGTGGCTGTGGCCATTGAACCCATTGCCAAGGGTACGGCTGCCGTGTGGGTTGCCAGCGGCAAGGAGGCGTCTGTAACGGCGCTGGAGGATATCACCATCTACCACAAGCTGGCCACCCGGGATATCGCCAAGGGCGAGCCGGTGGTCAAGTACGGCGAGCACATCGGTGTGGCTGCCTGTGACATCAAGGCCGGTGAGCATGTCCACGTCCACAACGTGGAGGGCCACCGGGAGAATCTGGAAGCAAAAGAGTAAGAGGGAGGAAGAAACATGACTTTTTTCGGCTATAAGCGTCCCGACGGACGGGTCGGCGTGCGCAACAAGGTTTTGATCCTGCCTGCCAGCGTCTGCGCTTCCGACACCACCCGCATCATTGCACAGCAGGTGGTGGGCAGCGTCACCTTCAATAACCAGCAGGGCTGCTCCCAGGTGGCCTCCGACCAGCAGCTGACCATGGACGTCATGGCCGGCTACGCCGCCAACCCCAACATCTACGGCACCGTGGTGGTGTCCCTGGGCTGCGAGAACTGCCAGATGGATCTGGTGGTGAAGGCCATCCAGGAGCGTACCAACAAGCCCATCAAGCAGGTCATCATCCAGGAGGCCGGCGGCACGTTGAAGGCAGTGGACCTGGCTGTGCGCTATGCCAAGGAGATGGTGGCGGAGGCCTCTTTGCTCCAGAAGGAGGAGTTCCCCATCTCCGAGCTGATCGTGGGCACCGAGTGCGGCGGCTCCGATCCCACCAGCGGCCTGGCTGCCAACCCCGTCATCGGCCAGATGAGTGATCTCGTTGTGGCTGCCGGCGGCACCTCCATCCTCTCCGAGACCACGGAGTTCATCGGCGCAGAGCATATCCTGGCCCGCCGGGCTGCCACGCCCGAGGTTCACGACCGCATCTTTGAGATCGTGCACCGCTACGAGAAGGCCCTGCAGCTGGTAGGTGAGGAAGTTCGGGAGGGCAACCCCTCTCCCGGCAACAAGGCCGGCGGCATCACCACCCTGGAGGAGAAGTCCCTGGGCTGCATCCACAAGGGCGGTCACAGCCCTGTCAATGCCGTGTATGACTACGCCAAGCAGGTAGAGCCCAAGCAGGGTCTGGTCATCATGGACACCCCGGGCAACGACCCCTCCTCCGTGGCGGCCATGGTGGCCGGCGGTGCCCAGGTGGTGGTGTTCTCCAGCGGTCGGGGTACGCCCACCGGCAACCCCATCGCCCCTGTCATCAAGATCACCGGCAACAAGCTGACCTTCGCCAAGATGGAGGACAACATCGACCTGGATGCCTCTCCCCTGATCTACGGCGAGAAGACGCTGGAAGAGCTGGGCGACGATCTTTTGAAGATGGTGGTGGAGACCGCCAGCGGCAAGCAGACCAAGGCGGAGTCCCTGGGCTTCACCGAGATGGCCATTGCCCGCGTGTGCAACTACGTGTAAAAATACCCCGCAGGGGCCGCGTCCCAAAGGACGCGGCCCCTGTTTTTTCTTCCGGCGGGAGAGGGGAAGGATGTCTGCCCGTCAAAATTTTCCCTTGACAAATCCTCCCCGGTCCTGTATTTTAGATTTCAGCAACAGAATAACCGAGATACGATGACAGGGAGAAAATCCCCCCGGGACGCTTCAGAGAGTTGCCGGTTGCTGCGAGGCAATGCACAGCGGAGGGATGTCACTGGCCCTTGAGTATTTTTGCTGAGCCCTCTTTCGGGGGTTAGGTGAAAACGGGTTTCCTCACCGTTACCAAAGAGGCGGGATTCGCACAGCCTTACTGTGCTGATGCCGAAAGCGGGCAGATAATCTGTCAATGAGAGTGGTACCGCGGAAGTTCAGGCTTTCGTCTCTTTTACAAAAGAGACGAAGGCTTTTTTTGTTGCCCCAATAACCAGACCGGTCACCGGTTTTGATGAAACGCAGGAGGATACAGTTATGAAGCGCATCAAGATTTTTGACACGACTCTCCGGGACGGCGAGCAGTCTCCTGGCTGCAGCATGAACCTCTCTGAAAAGATCGAAATGGCCAAACAGCTGGAAGCCCTGGGCGTGGACGTCATTGAGGCAGGCTTTGCCATCGCCTCTCCCATGGACTTCAAGAGTGTGCAGGCCATCGCCGCTGTTGCCAAGGAGTGCACCGTGGCAAGCCTGGCCCGCTGCACCAAGGGGGACATCGACGCCGCCTGGAACGCTGTGAAGGATGCCCGGCACCCCCGGATCCACGTGTTCATCGCCACCAGCGACATCCACATGGAGTATAAGCTGAAGATGACCCGGGAGCAGGTCCTCCAGAGCATCACGGAGATGGTGTCCTACGCCAAGTCCTTCTGCCAGGACATCGAGTTCTCCGCCGAGGACGCCTCCCGTTCCGAGCCGGCTTTCCTGGCCCAGTGCTATTCCAACGCCGTGGCCGCCGGCGCCACCACCCTCAACGTCCCAGACACCGTGGGCTATTCCACGCCCCAGGAGATGGGCGAGCTGATCCGCTACCTGAAAGAGCACGTGGTGGGCGTGGAGAATACCGACATCTCCGTCCACTGCCACGACGATCTGGGCATGGCCGTGGCCAACACCCTGGCCTGCATCCAGGCGGGCGCCACCCAGGTGGAGTGCACCGTCAACGGCATCGGCGAGCGGGCGGGCAACGCCAGTCTGGAAGAGGTGGTCATGGCCATCCACACCCGTAAGGACTTCTATCAGGCGGAGACGGGCATCAATACCCGCCAGATCTACCGCTCCAGCAAGCTCCTGAGCAACATCACCGGCGTACCCATCCCGCCCAGCAAGGCCATCGTGGGTGCCAACGCCTTTGCCCATGAGTCCGGCATCCACCAGCACGGTGTCATCGCCAACGCCCAGACCTATGAGATCATGAACTCCGCCGATGTGGGCATTCCCCGCAACACCATGGTCCTGGGCAAGCACTCCGGCAAGCACGCATTGCGGGAGAAGCTCATCTCCATGGGCTATGAGCTCACGGATGAGGAGCTGGATCAGGTCTTCACCCGTTTCAAAGACCTGGCAGACAAGAAGAAGAACATCACTGCGGCGGATATCGAGGCCCTGGTGCTCCACCGCCGCAACGCCGCCAACACCGCATGCCAGTTGGTCAGCCATGTGGTCAACGCCGGCGACGGCGTGCCCAACACCTCCTGCGTACGGCTGCGCCGGGACGGGGAGGAGCTGGAAGAAGTGGCCATTGGCTCCGGCCCGCTGGACGCATCCTTCAAAGCCATTAACCGGATGCTGGGTATGGATATCCGGCTGGAGAGCTTCAGCCTCAACGCCGTCACCGACGGCGAGGACGCCATCGGCGAGGCCGTGGTGAAGCTGGAGTCTCCCAGCGGCGATACCTTCACCGGCACCGGCCTCTCCACCGATATCATTGAGTCCTCCATCCGTGCCTATGTCAACGGCATCAACAAGATGATGGAAGCCACCGCGTAAACAAAGGAGCAAGAAGAACATGGGAATGACAATGACACAAAAGATCCTGGCCCGTCACGCGGGCCTGGATTCCGTCCGCCCCGGCCAGCTGATCCAGGCCAAACTGGATCTGGTGCTGGGCAACGACATCACCACCCCGGTAGCCATCAACGAGTTTGAGGCGGCAGGCTTCGACAAGGTTTTTGACAAGAGCCGCATCGCCCTGGTGATGGACCATTTCACCCCCAACAAGGACATCAAGGCGGCCACCCAGTGCAAGCAGTGCCGCACCTTCGCCCGCAAGTTCGACATCGACCACTGGTACGATGTGGGCACCATGGGCATCGAGCACGCGCTGCTGCCGGAGCAGGGCTTGGTGGCCCCCGGCGAGGCGGTCATCGGTGCCGACTCCCACACCTGCACCTACGGAGCCCTGGGCGCCTTCTCCACCGGCGTAGGCTCCACGGATATGGGCGCCGCCATGGCGGCAGGGGAGACCTGGTTCAAGGTGCCTGCCGCCATCCGGGTGGTGCTCACCGGGAAGCTGCGTCCCTACGTCTCCGGCAAGGACGTGATCCTCACCCTCATCGGCAAGATCGGCGTGGACGGCGCGCTGTACCAGTCCCTGGAGTTTACGGGCCCCGGCGTGGCGGAGCTGACCATCTACGACCGGCTCACCATCTGCAACATGGCCATCGAGGCCGGTGCCAAGAACGGTATCTTCCCGGTGGACGACGTGACCCGGGCCTACGTAGAGGGCCGGGTGGACCGTCCCTGGACCGCCTTTGAGGCGGACCCCGACGCGGAATATGCCCGCACCGTGGAGATCGACCTCTCGGAGGTGGACTGCACCGTGGCCTATCCCCACCTGCCGGAAAATGCCCACAGCGCCCGGGAGGGGCACGACATCGCCATCGACCAGATCGCCATTGGCTCCTGCACCAACGGCCAGCTGCCGGACATGGCTGCCGCAGCGGAGGTCCTCCGGGGCCGCCACCTGGCGCCGGGGGTCCGGGGCATCGTGATCCCCGCCACCCAGACGGTGTACCGGGAGTGCATGAAGCGGGGCTACACCGATATCTTCCTGGACGCCGGGTGCATCGTCTCCACGCCCACCTGCGGTCCCTGCCTGGGCGGCCACATGGGCTGCCTTGCAGCCGGGGAGCGCTGTGTCTCCACCACCAACCGCAACTTTGTGGGCCGCATGGGCCATGTGGACAGTGAAGTCTACCTGGCATCTCCGGCCGTGGCCGCCGCCTCCGGCGTGGCGGGCCATATCTGCCATCCCGAGGAGGTCTGCACAAAATGAACGCACATGGAATCGTCCACCGCTATGGCGACCACGTGGACACGGACGTCATCATCCCCGCCCGGTACCTGGCGACCCAAAATCCCAAGGAACTGGCGGCCCACTGCATGGAGGATATCGACAAGGACTTTGCAAAAAAATGCCGCCCCGGTGATCTGATCGTGGCGGGCTGGAACTTCGGCTGCGGCTCCTCCCGGGAGCATGCCCCCATCGCCATCAAGGCCAGCGGCGTCTCCTGCGTCATCGCCAAGACCTTCGCCCGGATCTTCTACCGCAACGCCATCAACATCGGTCTGGCCATTTTGGAGTGCCCCGCCGCCAGCGACGGCATCGCGGAGGGGGATGAGGTGTCCGTGGACTTTGACACCGGCGTCATCACCAACCACACCAAGGGAGAGACCTACCAGGCGGAGCCCTTCCCCCCCTTCATCAAGGACATGATCGCCCAGGGGGGATTGATGGCATCTTTGAAAGCACGGGAGGCGGCAAAATGAACAAGACCATTGCCGTGATCCGGGGCGACGGCATCGGCCCGGAGATCGTGGGTGAAGCCATCGGCGTCCTGGACGCCGTGGCCAAGAAATTCGGCCACACCTTTACCTACCGGGAAGCCCCCATGGGCGGCTGTGCCATCGACGCCTTCGGCGTGCCCCTGCCGGAAAGTAGCCTGGAGACCTGCCTGGCCTCCGACAGCGTGCTGCTGGGCGCGGTGGGCGGTCCCAAGTGGGATGCCCAGCCCTCCGCAAACCGCCCGGAGCGGGGCCTTCTGAAGCTCCGGGGCGCCATGGGGCTCTATACCAACGTCCGGCCCGCCCGGATGTTCCAGGACCTCGCTGCTGCCTGCCCCTTGCGTCCGGACATCGCCGCCCGGGGCATCGACTTCGTGGTGGTGCGGGAGCTCATCGGCGGCGTATACTTTGGCGAGCACGCCACCGCTCAGGTGGATGGGGAGGACAAGGCCACCGACATCATGTCCTACACGGAGCATGAGATCCGCCGGGTGGCCCATGTGGCTTTCCAGATGGCCCGCAAGCGCCGCCACCGGGTGACCTCCGTGGACAAGGCCAACGTGCTGGACACCTCCCGGCTGTGGCGCCGGGTGGTGACGGAGGTGGCGCAGGAGTATCCGGACGTGGAACTTCTCCATATGTATGTGGATAACGCTGCCATGCAGATCGTCCGGGACCCCAGCCAGTTCGATGTGCTGGTGACGGAGAACCTCTTCGGCGACATCCTCTCCGACGAGGCAAGTCAGATCACCGGTTCCATCGGTATGATCCCCTCCTCCAGCATGGGAGAGGGAACCCGGGGACTTTACGAGCCCATCCACGGCTCCGCCCCGGATATTGCCGGGCAGGACAAGGCCAACCCCATCGGCACTATCCTCTCCGCCGCCATGATGCTGCGCTACAGCTTCGATATGGCTGCTGAGGCCGACGCCGTGGAGGCGGCCGTGGACGCCGTGCTGAAGGAGGGCTGGCGCTGCGGCGACATCCTCTTGGGCGGCGGCAAGCTGGTAGGCTGCCGGGAGATGGGGCGGCTGATCCGGGAGAAGATTGCCGGCTGATACAAAGAAAAAATCCCGCCTGTTTCTGCAACAGGCGGGATTTTTATGTGATGTAAGGTTACAGCTCCGCGGGACGGCGGCTGTTGGTCAGAGCCTCCAGCACCTGGTAGCGCTCCATCTCCAGGGTTTTGGTCATCTGCAGGGCCTCTTCCATATCCAGATCCACAATGCGGCCGTCCTGGGTGGCGATGACCCGGTTGCCCTTGCCCTCGCTGAGGACCTTCACAGCCTCATAGCCCATTCGGCTGGCAGTCTCCCGGTCCCGGGCGGAGGGGGAGCCGCCCCGCTGAATGTGGCCCAGCACCGTCACACGGGGATCGATGCCCACGGCATCGTGAATGCGCTTGCCGATCTCCACGGCGCTGCCGGCGCCTTCCGCCACCACTACCATGTAGTGGGTGGAGCCGGAGAGGCGGGCCCGGCGGATCTTTTCCACGATGTCCTCTTCAAAATCCACCGGCCGCTCGGGGATCAGCACGGCGGTGGCGCCCACGGCAATGCCCACGTACAGCGCCAGATATCCGGCATGGCGGCCCATGACCTCCACCACGGAGCAGCGCTCGTGGGACTGCATGGTGTCCCGCAGCTTGTCGATGCACTCGATGGCGGTGTTGCAGGCGGTGTCAAAGCCGATGGTGTAGTGGGAGCAGCCGATGTCGTTGTCGATGGTGGCGGGGATGCCCACCACTTGCAGATGTTCACCAGCCTCCGCCGCTTGGCGGCTCAGGGCCAGGGCGCCCCGGAAGGTACCGTCGCCGCCGATGGCCACGATGCCGTCCAGACCCAGCAGCTTGCAGGTGGCCAGGGCCTTGGCCCGGCCGGCCGGCTCCATGAACTCCATGCTGCGGGCGGTATAGAGCATGGTGCCGCCCTTGTCGATGATGTGGCTGACGCTGGAGGCGTCCATGGGGAAAAAGTCGCTGTTGATGAGGCCGTTCCAGCCCCGGCGGATGCCCACGCAGTCGATACCGCGGCCCACGGCCGTCCGTACCACAGCCCGCACTGCGGCGTTCATGCCGGGGGCGTCGCCGCCGCTGGTGAGGACGCCGATCCGTTTCACCTGTTTATCCATATAGAAAGTCCTCCCTGAATCCATGGGTAGTCCGGCCGAGGGGGAAGTGGCCGTATTGAAAGAATGATACCGCCCGCAAACAAAACTGTCAAGATTTATGGGGAAGTTTGACGAAAAAACGATTACGCTTTCCGCACAACCGGCACTTGTGTAATGCCCAGACGGGCCATGAGATCCGCGCCCGACCGGGTGATCTCCTCCCCCATTACCGCAATGGGGATGGCAGGAGGACAGGACACGGCGGCCCCGGCGCACACCCGCCCCGCGGCCGCCTCTGCCGCCACGTGCTCCCGGGGGGAGAGCATGGCCTGACGGGGCGTGAGAACCCGCCGCCCGGTGTGGGGCAGGGCCAGAGGGAGACGGGGGGTACCAAGGACAACGGAAGAGAGAGCCTCCTCCACCCGGATAAGGTCTGCCTCGGGTGTGTCGGCAGCGGGCATCAGCACCAGGGCATCCGGGTCTGCGTACTCCGGCTCCACGCCGTGGCGACGCAGGATTTCCGCCAGCTCCCGGCCGTCCAGGCCCCCGGCAGCCGCGTCCACCACGATCTTCATGGGCTCTGTTCCCCGCAGGGGGATGCCCTGCTCTCGCAGGTGGGTTTTCAGAGCCTCCACCCGGCGGCATATCTCTGTCAGACGGACGGGGAAGTCCCCGGCCAGCCGGGCGTTGCAATAATCCAGGGACTGCAAGATCAGGTAGGAGGGGCTGGAGGAGCCGAAGAGAGCCAGGCACTCGCGGGCGTCCGCCTCGTAGGGAGCGGGGGCGTCTTTGCCGATGTGCAGATATGCCCCGCCGGTGAGCACCGGCAGCGTCTTGTGGGCGGAGTCGCAGCACAAGGCTGCCCCCAGGTCCAGAGGGTGCCGGGAGGCAGGCAGAAATTTCAGATAGGCCCCGTGGGCGTTGTCCACCAGCAGGGGGACCCCATGGGCCCGGCACACCGCCGAGAGGGCGGCGATGTCCAGCATCCCCCCCAGATAGTCCGGGGAGGTAAGGTACACCGCCATGGGGCGGCGCTCTGCGGTGGAGAGGGCGGTTTCCAGCCCCTCCGCCGTGATGGGGCAGGCGCACAGGCTGCTCTCTGCATCCGGATACAGCCACTGGGGCGTCACGTCCAGCAGGGCGCAGGCGTGGAGAAAGGCTTTGTGGGCGTTGCGCCCCGCCAGGATCACCGGCTCCGTCCCCGCCGGGCGGTGGAGCAGGGCCAGGTGCACCATGGCCTTCACACACTGGGAGCTGCCCCCGGCAGAGTACAGGGTGCGGCGAGAGCCGAAGAGAGCGGAGGCATTGGCCTCACTCTCTTCGATGATGCCCTCGGGGTCTGCCAGATCATCGGCCCCGGAAATCTCCGTAATGTCCAGGGCTTCACAGCCCAGGGGGCCCGTGCCCTTGTGGCCGGGCATGTGGAGCCGGGCGGTGCCGCTCTGAGCGTACCGCCGGACAAAGTCACAGATGGGGGTGGTCATTGCTCCTGATCCTGGCTCAGGGCAGCCTGGAGCATGATGGCGCACTCGATGCGCTTTTTGAAGAGCTCACAGCCGTACTCATACACGCCCAGGATGGAGCCGGTGGCATGGTAGCTGTTGGCGGCGCAGCCGCCGGAGCAGTAGAGCTTGGCCCAGCAGTCCTTACACTCGGGCCGGGCGTAGGCGTTGCAGGAGCGGAACTGATCCTGGACGGCGGTGTTCTTCACGCCCTCCCAGATGTTGCCCAGGGAGTACTTGGGATCGCCCACAAACTGGTGGCAGGGGAAGAGCTCGCCCCAGGGGGTGACGGCCATGTACTCCGTGCCGCTGCCGCAGCCGGAAATGCGCTTGTAGATGCAGGGACCATGCTTGAGGTCCAGAATGTAGTGGTAGAAGGTAATGGGCTTGCCCTCCCGGTGGCGGCGGAGCATGTCCCGGGCCAGGATCTCGTACTGCTCAAAGAGCACCGGCAGATCTTCTTTGGTCAGGGCGCAGGGGTCGTCGGGGGAGCACACCACCGGCTCCATGCTCAGCTCCGTGAAGCCCAGGTCTGCCATGTGGAAGATGTCGTTGGTGAAGTCGGTGTTGTAGTGGGTGTAGGTGCCCCGCATGTAGTAGCTCTTGTCCCCCCGCTTTTCCACAAACCGCTGGAACTTGGGGACAATGGTGTCGTAGCTGCCCTTGCCGGCGTAATCCTTGCGGAAGCGGTCGTGGACCTCCTTGCGCCCGTCCAGGGAGAGCACCACGTTGTGCATCTCCCGGTTGCAGAAGTCGATGACCTCGTCGTCCAGCAGCACGCCGTTGGTGGTGAGGGTAAAGCGAAAGTTCTTGTGGTGGATGGGCTCCAGGGAACGGGCATAGGCCACCAGATCCTTCACTACCTGCCAGTTCATCAGGGGCTCACCGCCGAAGAAATCCACCTCCAGATTCCGCCGGTCACCGGAGTGGGCCACCAGGAAATCCAGGGCCTGCTTGCCGACCTCGAAGGACATGAGGGCCCGCTCCCCCTGGTATTTGCCCTGGCTTGCAAAGCAGTAGCTGCAGCTCAGGTTGCAGGTGTGGGCCACGTGGAGGCACAGGGCCTTGATGACGTTGGAGTGGTTTTTGTAGTCGGCTGCCATGGGCTCGTAGGTGTCGGGAGTGAAGAGCTTGTGGGCGGCCTTCAGGGATTCCACCGCGTCGATGCACTCCCGCACGTCAGTCTCGGTGACGTCCGGCCGATCCGGATAGGCCTTGAGGATGGCGGCAGTGATCTCATCCGGGGTGTGGTCTTGGAACATGGCGATGATGTCATAGGCCACGTCGTCCACCAGGTGGACGGAGCCGCTGCAGGTATCCAGGACGATGTTGTAGCCGTCCAGCTTGTATTGATGGTGCATAGATAACCTCCGGGCGCCCGCAGGCGCGTCTTATAAAATATGTATCGCTCCCCAACGGGAGAGGGCATGTTCAGCAAAAAAGTGCCGCCTCGTTGATAAGGCGGCACTTTTGTCATGCGGAGTGATTAGTGGTTCTGGTTCTCGCAGGGCTGGTTGGCAACGCCGCAGCTGGTCTTGCAGGCAGACTGGCAGGAAGTCTGGCACTCGCCGCAGCCGCCGTTCTCCACGCTCTTGCACAGGTCACGGGTCTCGATGGTCTTGATTCTATCCATAATACAGATCTCCAATCTCGTCGTTTGCGGATGGCGCAAACCAGTGTATTTACCATTCCATAGTAAAGCACGGCGGCCCGCTTGTCAAGAGGGAAAGCACTGCGCCGCCGGGGTTTTGACGCATTCTCACGATTCCGGCAGGATCATGGCAAGGCCCTGATCCAATGCCTCCTCCGACAGCTGCCCCATGCCCCGGGCTACCAGGTTGCCGTCGGCGTCGATGAAGTAGGTAGTGGGAAAGGCGGAGATCCCATAGGTGTAAACGGCGTTTTGCTCCGTGTCAAAGTATACCGGGAAGGTGTACCCCTCCTCCTGGATGTAGGTCTCGCCCGCCTCCTGGGTCTCGCCGTTCATGCTGCCCACGCCGTCGATCATAATGAAGGCGACGTCTTCCCCCAGTTCCTCGTAAGCGGCCTGAAAGTGGGGCATTTCCGCCCGGCAGGGGGGACAGGTACTGGCCCAGAAGTTCAGCACGGCGGGCTTTCCCAGAAGGGAAGAGAGGGTTATCTCATTGCCGTCGGCGTCGTAGACGGTAAAGTCCGGGGCAGCTACCGGGGCTGCATCCTCCTCACCGCCGGATTCCTGGGCCACCTGTTCACCGCTCCCGGAACCCAGCATCCGGTAGGCGATGGTGGCAGCCCCCAGAATTACCACCAGGGCCAGGATCAAAAGCAGGGATCGTTTCTTGGCATTCATGGAGTTCCTCCTTTAGATGGCCAGGACCGACAACAGCCGGCCCATGAGCCCGGTCATCATGGCGATGCCCACCACGATCAGCAGCCCGCCGGAGAAGAACTGGATGGGGCGGTAGTGCCGCTTGATCCAGTCAAAGGCGGACTTCAGCTGATCCAGCAGCAGGGCGCTGAGCAAAAAGGGCACGCCCAGTCCCAGCGAGTAGGCCAGCAGCAGTGTGACGCCTTTGAGGGCGGAGCCCTGCTGGGAAGCCAGCATCAGCGCCGAGCCCAGAAAGGCTCCCACGCAGGGTGTCCAGCCCACAGAGAACACCAGGCCGAAGAGCATGGAGGAGAGGAAATCCCCCCGGGCCACGGAGGCGCCGGAGCCCAGCCCCCGGAATAGTTTCAGCTGGAAAAGCCCCAGGAAATGCAATCCGAAGAGCACCACGATGAGGCCGCTGACGATGTTGATGGCGGTTTGATGGTGCTGGAGCAGGGAACCCACGCTGCCGGCAAAGGCCCCCAGGGCCACAAAGGTAACGGTGAAGCCCAGTACGAAGCCCAGGGCATTTTTGAAAGCGGAGAGCTTGCTGCCCCCGGCGGCGCCACCCATCAGATAGGAGAGGTAGATGGGCAGCATGGGCAAAAGGCACGGAGAGATGAAGGTGATGAGCCCTTCCAGAAAGGTGATGAGGTATTCCATGGAGGGGTTACGGCTCCTTTCCTTTTTCTGCAGGATATCAGGGCCGGCGGCCGCTGTCTGTGACAAGGTCACGTCCCTCAGATGGGCAGCAGCACGCAGGCGATCTTGAAGTACACCACCAGGGAGATGGCGTCCACGATGGTGGTGATAAGGGGAGCGGCCATAATGGCCGGATCGGCGTGAACCATTTTGGCGGCCATGGGCAGCACGCCGCCGATGGTCTTAGCCAGCAGTACCGTCACCAGCAGCGCCAGGGCCACCGTGAAGGCCACGGCCTCGTTGCCGGGGTAGGTGATGATGAGGCGCACGAAGTTCACGGCGCTGAGCACCACGCCCACCACCAGGCTCACCCGCAGCTCCTTCCAGAACACCCGGAAGAGGTCCTTCAATTCGATCTCGCCTACGGCCATGCCCCGGATCACCAGGGTGCTGGATTGGCTGCCGGCGTTTCCGCCGGTGTCCGTCAGCATGGGGATGAAGGTCACCAGCAAGGGCATGGCGGCAAAGGCGGCTTCATACTGGCCCAGGATGCCGCCGGTGATCATGCCGGAGATCATCAGTACCAGCAGCCACACAATCCGGTGCCGGGCCAGGGTGAAAACGCCGGTTTTCAGATAGGGTTTTTCCGAGGGGGCCATGGCGGCCATCTTTTCAAAGTCCTCGGTGGCTTCCTCTTCCAGCACGTCCATGCTGTCGTCCACGGTGACGATGCCCACCAGGCGGCCCTCCTTGTCCACCACGGGCAACGAGAGAAAGTCGTACTTCATCAGCCGGGCCACCGCATCTTCCCGATCCTCTCCGGTCTCAGCGGTGATGAGATCCGTCTCCATCAGGTCGGAGACCTTGTCGGAATCCTTGGCCAGCAGCAGCTCCCGGATGGTGATGACGCCCTCCAGCTTCCGGGAGGCGTCCGTCACATAGCAGGTGTAGATGCTCTCGGCGTCGGCGCCGGTCTCCCGGATATGACGGATGGCCTCTGCTACCGACATGGTCTGCTTGAGGTCGGTAAACTCAGCAGTCATGATGCTGCCCACGGAGTTTTCCGGGTAGTTCAAAAATTGGTTGATGAGTTTGCGGGTCTCCGGACGGGCGATCTGGAGCACCCGCTTGACCACGTTGGCCGGGAGCTCCTCCAGCATGTCCACTGCGTCGTCCACATACAGCTCTTCCACAATGGCGGAGAGCTCCTGGTCGGTGATGGACTCCAGCACGCCTTGCTGCTGCTCGGGGGAGAGATTGGAGAACACCTCCGCTGCCAGCTCCTTGGGTAGGGTACGGAAGGCCAGTACTGCCTGCTCCTGGGTCAGCGTCTCCAGAAACAGTGCGATGTCCACGGGGTTTTCCTCTGTCAGCGCTGCCCGCAGAGCGTGGAAATCCCGGCGCTGGAGCAGCTGCTCCAGCAGTTCAAAATTCTGCTTCATGTTGCATTCCTCCTCTGTTCAAACGGTTGAGAATCCAGCGAGGAAGTCACAAAACAGACAAAACCGCCCAGAGCTGCCGGATTCCCGGCAGCCCCGTGCGGCGATATTCATGCATGGAACGTCTGACGGCGTCCCGGTTTAT
Source organism: uncultured Oscillibacter sp. (assembly GCA_905200545.1). Lineage (GTDB taxonomy): Bacteria > Bacillota > Clostridia > Oscillospirales > Oscillospiraceae > Oscillibacter. The sequence continues at coordinate 139,469 of CAJKKQ010000004.1, read as the reverse complement.
GAGGAAAACCAGGGAAGCAGCGCCTGAGAGATCCATAACGGAATATCACTGCCCGTTTTCGTACTTCGTCCGCATACGTCCACTTGGTTTTCCTCCTTTTCTGTAAAAGATACGGCGGGTTTCCCCAACCGCCCCGAGAATATCATATTTTTTTATCCTTGGCAACCCTCAATTTTGTGAATTGGATTCCGCTGGAAATTGCCGCCCGGTGTGGTCAATGGTGTAGTCGGTGTTGTAGGTTCCCTGCCAGATGAGCTCCGAGATGGGAACCACTGTGTAGCCCTGGCCGATGAGGTATTCCAGGATGCCCGGCAGGGCCTCCGGGGTGTGGAGGGCGGCGTTGTGGAAGAGGATGATGGACCCGGGCTGTACTTTGGAGGTGACCCGCTGGGTGATTTCGGAGGCGGAGATCTCCTTCCAGTCCAGAGAGTCCACGTCCCACTGGATGGGCTCCATGCCGAAGTCCCGGATGGCCCGGATCACATGGTCGTCATACTCCCCGTAAGGGCACCGGATCAGGGTGGGGGCCACGCCGGTCACAGCTTTGATCTTGTCGCTGGAGGCCTGGAGGTCGGCAGTGATCTCCTCTGTGGAGAGGGAGTTGTAGTGGGCGTGAGTGTCGGAGTGACTCATGACCTCGTGCCCGGCGTCATGGAGAGCCTTGACAGACTCCGGGTATTTGGTGACCCAGTCTCCTACCACAAAGAAGGTGGCCTTGATGTTGTACTTGCCCAGAATGTCGATAAGCTGCTGGGTGTCCTCATTGCCCCAGGCGGCGTCGAAGCTGACGGAGCAGACCTTCTGATCCCGCTCCACGCTGTAGATGGGCAGCTGGCGGTCAGTGGCATAGGCCCCGGCGGTGGCGGGCCACAGGATCACATAGGCGGCCATGCACACTGCCAGGATGCCTGCGGCCATAGCGGCGGCGTGCCGCTTTCGCAGGATGATGTTCATAAGGGATCCCTCCTTGTCTTGATAGTGCATCGTATGAAGTTTTGACGGAGGAAATCCCAAATCCGCCGAGAAAATGACAGGCATGCGTTGGGGCAAAAGAGAGTGGGATAGTATACGATTAGGATATTATACGTGATGTTATACAAAATGTATCAAAAATCGCGGGGCTTTGACAGAAAACGGGAGCAAGCGATATGACGCTTGCTCCGACATGGTGCGCCTGAAGGGACTCGAACCCACACGCTAAAAGCACGAGAACCTAAATCTCGCATGTCTACCAATTCCATCACAGGCGCATATGAGCGGCGGGGAACCCGTGCCGCTGTTTTTTGCTTTAATGCTGCGGGTAAAATTCATCAGGTGTTTTTGCCATGGGGAGGGCCTTTTTTACCTGCTTCGAAAAGTCGGGCTTGCAGATCAAAACCCAAGCGTACCCATCATAGCAAATCAGCTCCAGCTGGGTCAATGGCGTCTGGAAGCAATACTCCGGTGAACCGAACTTTTCAATCTCCCAGTAGGGCTCATAATTCCAAACCTCACAGGGCTGCGTGCCTTTTGGCACTGCGGAGAGGACGCCGCCCAGGATAAAGTGTACGTGGCCCGCAGACAGATGGGCGGTCAGCTCTGTGCCGTCCATCAGTAATCCTGTCCACTGCCAGCGCTTGCGCACTTCCTCCGGGCAGCTTTCTGCATACCAAAGATCATGGTCAGTAATGACCCAGTCATATTGGTACTGCAAATCCCCCAGTGCTGAAAAGATATCCAGCAGGTCATGCGGCAACTCTTGCCGGGCGATCATCCAGAAATCCATGCACAACAGTATAGCACATCAGGCGCATGCGGACAACGGAAAAATGAAATTCTTTTATGGGGGCAGAACGGAAAGGGGCCGCGTCTTATCCAAGACGCGGCCCTCGAAGGCCATCAGCCTGCCACATACAGGTTCAGAAGCTGGATCAGGGTACCGGCCGACAAATAGGTGGTGCCGTCTTCCAGCGTACTGGCAGCGGAAATGGTACTGTCGTCGCCGCAGCAAACGGACCCTGTACCGGGGTCTACGGAACATACGATGCTGCCATCGGAGCGGGCCACATTGGCCCCGGTCTTTGCATCCCAGTATACCGTCATTCCCACGGATTCGGCCACAGCCCGCAGCGGCAGCATGGTTTCATCACCCACCAGCTTGGCTTTCTCAGAGAGTACCTGCGTGCCTACCGTCAGAAGACCGTCTTCCCCGCAGGTGATGTAGCTGCTGTACGTGTAAGGAAATACAAGAACTTTGGAGATGTCACCGTCCGTGCCGGTCCAAGTCAGGATCCGGGTGCCGGGAACCAGATCTTCCAGCCGGACGGGATCGTCGGAACCGTAGCGCTCCAGCTGGGCCGCATCGGTGATTTTCAGGATTTTATCATCTGTGGTGGTCACCTCTGTCCAGGTCAGAGCCGGAGGAGGATAGATGGCGATCATGGCCTGAGGCGTAACGGCGCGGATCTCGTGGTATTGCGGTGCGCTGAAATCTGCGGGAATATTGGCTACGATCAAAATGGCAGTGGCTTGAGGAGGAAGACTCATGGTCATCACCGGTCCTACCCATGCGTAAATGGTCTCACCGTCTTTCAAGTCGTCCGTGGACATGGGTTCACCGGTAACGGCATCCAGACAGAGGATGCTCTCGCCGTGAAGAATGACTTCGTTGAGAGAATCGTCCTGGTTGGAATTGCGGACCAGCAGACCGCCGTCAGAAAGTTGGGTAAGGGTGCCCCAGACCCGGATAGGGCCGGCGGTGGGAGTCAGATGCGGGGCATTTGCTTCCGCCGCCATAGCGGGGATACACAACAGGGTGGCACACAGCACCAAAGAGAGTAGCCTGAACATCTTCTTTTTCATTGCAGTCCTTCCTTTCTGCCGCGGAACCAACAGGATTCCGCTGCCTTTGCTGAGACAGACGCACAGATGGTGGAAAAAGTTCCCCGCAGACAAAGAAGATGGTAAAAAAGAACCGTCCGGCCAATATGGCCGGACGGAAGGAAATGATTATTTTTTGCTGTGAAGGGCTTTCATACGCTTTTCGTGGTCCAGAATGGCCTTGCGCATCCGCAGGCTCTTGGGAGTGACCTCCAGCAGCTCGTCGTCCGCCAGGAATTCCAGGCACTGCTCCAGGCTCATCTGCTTGGGGGGAGTGAGCCGCAGGGCATCGTCGGAGCCGGAGGCGCGGGTGTTGGTCAGCTGCTTCTTCTTGCACACGTTCACCGTCATGTCCTCGCTGCGGGGGCTCACGCCGATGATCATGCCGCCGTAGACGGGGACGCCGGCGCCGATGAAGAGGGTGCCCCGCTCCTGGGCGTTGTACAGGCCGTAGGTGATGGACTCGCCGGTCTCGAAGGAGATCATGGAGCCGTTGCCACGGCGCTGGATATCGCCCTTGTAGGGAGCGTAGGAGTCAAACACGGAGGCCATGATGCCCTCACCCCGGGTGTCGGTGAGGAACTCGTTGCGGTAGCCGAACAGGCCCCGGGCGGGGATCAGGAATTCAATTTTCATGCGGTCGCCCACAGGGGTCATCTCCAGCATGTCCGCTTTGCGCTGGCCCAGTTTTTCAATGACGCTGCCCACGCAGTCACCGGGCACGTCCACCACCAGACGCTCGATGGGCTCGCACTTCTTGCCGTCGATCTCCTTATAGAGCACACGGGCAGGGGAGACCTGGAACTCATAGCCCTCCCGGCGCATGGTTTCGATGAGGATGGAGAGGCTCATCTCACCCCGGCCGGCCACGTTAAAGGCGGTTTCCTTGTCAGTGTCGGTGACCCGCAGGGACACGTCCCGCAGGGTCTCCCGGTACAGCCGTTCCCGCAGCTGGCGGGAGGTGACGAACTTGCCTTCCTTGCCGGCAAAGGGAGAGTCGTTGACGGAGAAGGTCATCTCCAGGGTGGGGGCGGAGATCTTCACAAAGGGCAGAGCCTCCACACAGTCGGGGGCACAGATGGTGTCGCCGATGGTGATGTCGGGGATACCGCTCATGGCGATGATATTGCCGGCGGTAGCTTCCTGGATGGGCTTGCGGGCCAGTCCGTCAAACTCATAGATGGCAGTGGCCTTGGCCTTACGCAGTACGGCCTCGGGGTCGTGGTAGTTGCAAACGGCGATCTCCTGGTTCTGCTTGAGAACGCCCCGCTCGATGCGGCCGATGGCGATCCGGCCCACAAACTCGTTGTAGTCGATGGAGCTCACCAGCATCTGGAAGGGCTGGTCGGTGTCCGCCTCGGGGGCGGGGATATACTCCAGGATGGTCTCGAAAAGGGGCTTCAAGTCCGTGCCCACCACATCGGGGGAGTAGGAGGCAGTGCCGTTGCGGCCGGAGCAGAAGAGCATGGGGGAGTCCAGCTGCTCGGGAGTGGCGTCCAGGTCCATCAGCAGCTCCAGCACCTCGTCCACCACTTCGTGGATGCGCTGGTCGGGACGGTCGATCTTGTTGACCACCACGATGACCCGGTGGCCCAGCTCCAGAGCCTTGGAGAGGACGAAGCGGGTCTGGGGCATGGGGCCCTCGGCGGCGTCCACCAGCAGGATAACGCCGTTGACCATCTTCAGGATGCGCTCCACCTCGCCGCCGAAATCGGCGTGGCCCGGGGTGTCCACGATGTTGATCTTCACGTCCTTGTACTGGATGGCGGTGTTTTTGGCCAGGATGGTGATGCCGCGCTCACGCTCCAGGTCGCCGGAGTCCATGACCCGATCCACGACTTCCTGGTTTTCCCGGTACACACCGCCCTGTTTGAGCATTTCGTCCACCAGGGTGGTCTTGCCGTGGTCGACGTGGGCGATGATGGCAACGTTTCTCAAATGTTCATTCTGCAAAGTAAAAACCCCTTTCCTTGGGTCAAAGTAATCAAGTTTTGCACACGGTTCTACATTATATTCCGCCTGCCGCTGTTTTGCAAGCTGTTTTCCGGGAGTTTTTTGAAAAAACCTGATATTTTTCTGATTTTTTTCATAGGAATGAAACAGCCTGTTCCGTGCTGCAAAAAAGTAATACCTTTTCCACAAAAAAATCAGCTGGGGGCGGGCGCCTTTTCGACACCTGGACGATTGACGCTGTTGAGAGAGCGGCTCTATAATGAAACTGCTGTGACGGAAGCGGCGCCAGCGCTGCACGTTCCGCCGCAAGTATTGTGGTTCGCTGGAACCACCCAGGAGGCATTTGCCATGTATCAGATCAAGACGTTCAACAAGATTTCCCCTGTGGGCCTGAATCACTTTGACCCCGAGCAGTACACCGTTTCCGACACCCAGACCAACGAGGATGCCATCGTGGTTCGCTCTGCCAAGCTGCTGGACTACGACTTTCCCCAGAATCTGCTGGCCATCGCCCGTGCGGGTGCCGGTGTCAATAACATCCCCCTGGATCGCTGCTCCGAGGCGGGCATTGTGGTGTTCAATACCCCCGGTGCCAATGCCAACGCAGTGAAGGAGCTGGTGCTGTGCGCCATGCTGATGGGCTCCCGGGATGTGGACGGCGGCATCCAGTGGGTGCGCAAGCAGGTGGAATCCGGCGTGGACGTCACCACCGTGGTGGAAAAGGGCAAGGCGGCCTTTGTGGGGCCGGAGCTCTATAAAAAGACCCTGGGTGTCATTGGCCTGGGTGCCATCGGCTCTCTGGTGGCCAACATCGCATTGTCCATGGGCATGGACGTTTACGGCTATGATCCCTTCCTGTCTGTGGATGCCGCGCTGCGTCTGGATCGCCATATCCATGTGGTGAAGGACATCAACGAGCTCTACAAGCGTGCTGATTACATCACCATCCACATCCACTATACTGCCAAGACCGAGAAGATGATCGATGCCAAGGCCATCGCCGCCATGAAGCGGGGTGTCCGGTTCATCAACCTGGCCCGGGGCGAGATCGTGGATGACGATGCCATGATGGCAGCGCTGGACACGGGGTGGGTTTCCACCTATATTACCGACTTCCCCAATAACCGGATTGTAAAGGCACCCCATGTCATCGCCATGCCCCATCTGGGAGCCTCCACGCCGGAGAGTGAGCAGAACTGTGCCGTGATGGCTGTGGATGAGCTGCGGGACTATCTGGAAAACGGCAATATCCGCAACTCCGTGAATATGCCGGCCGCCAGCCTGGAGCGCAGCGGCGTCATGCGTATGTGCATCATCCACCGGAATGTCCCCGCCATGCTGGCCAATATTACCACCCTTTTGAGCAAGGACGGCGTCAATGTGGAGAACCTGAGCAACAAGTCCCGGGGTGATTACGCCTACACCATCGTGGATCTGGGAAACCAGGTGGACGCATCCATCATCGAGGATGTGAAAGCGCTGCCCAATGTGATCCGTGTCCGGGTGATTCAGTAAGGAAAAGAGGGCTCGCCGGAGAAAAGCGGCGGGCCCTCTTTTACATTTGACAGCAGAGGGCAAAACGAGTATAGTAAACCCAGTGTCTCTCTGAAAAGACGTGGATTCATGCGAAGATGTCTCTGTAGCTCAGTCGGATAGAGCGACCGCCTCCTAAGCGGTAGGCCGGAGGTTCGAATCCTCTCAGGGACGCCATATTGCAAAAAAGCCAGGAAGCCTTCAGCAAGGCTTCCTGGCTTTTTTGCGCGGATGCTGGCTTCCGGGTTATCGGTTCAGCAGCCACACGCCGAAGTTCAGATAGGCGGCGAAGGTAACCCACAGAAAGTAGGGTACCTGGAGCCATGCGGCCAGAGAATCTGTCCTGCGGAAAGACAGGATCATCCAGAGGATCAGCCCCCACAGCACCATCAGCCAGACAAAGGCTAGGCCAAAGCGCTGCAGGTTGAAGAACAGAAGGCTCCAGCAGAAGTTGAAGGCCAGCTGTACCAAAAAGAGCAGCAGGCTCCGGGAGCGGGCAGCGGATGGGGGGGAGAGATAGATCCGGGCTGCGCCGATCCCCATAAGTGCGAACAAAATGCCCCAGACAATGGGAAAGACGATGGCGGGAGGCGAGAGAGGCGGCTGCACGATGGCCTCCCCGTAGTGCTTTGCGCCGTCTCGGGTCAGCCAGCCGGAGAGTGCTCCCACTGCCTCCGTAAAAAGGATCCAGAATACATAGGGTTTCCACGGGAATTTTTTCACAGAGCATCACCTGAAAGTAGCGTATGTAGCCCTGGAGCATTCTATTCACACGTGAAGGTCGGCAGTAGCCTGCCGCCTGCACATCACGCTTTTTCAGAGCAGACGCCGGAGCAGCAGCCGCCGCTCTCCCGGGCCCGGCACACCAGCTGGGTCATAGTGCCCATGGGGCAGTAGACGCACCAGGTGCGGGGGCGGAAAAACACCATGGTCACAAGGCCCAGCACCGTAGAGGTGAGCATCACACTGTAAAAACCGAAGGCGAACTGCGCTACCCAGGGGGCCAGGATGGTTCCGTGGTAGGCCCAGTGCCAGGGGAGGCGGAAGGTCCACAGCAGGGTCACCGCCTGGCCCAGCTCCCGCTGCCCCGCAAAGACCAGGTAGGTGGTGAAGAGCATATTGATGAACATGGCCAGGAAGAAAATCAGGAAGCCGTACCGGAACACCTTGGAACTGATCCAGCGGGGCACCGGCAGACGCCGGCTGAGCCGGCTGCCCAGCAGCTCCAGCAGCTGGCCCCGGCCGCAGTAGCGGTTGCAGTAGCCCTTTTCCTTGCCGAAAATGGCCATGAGAAGCGGAATAAAGAAACACAAAAGGCCCAGCCAGGCAAAGAGAATGTTGAAAAATCCCAGGATCAGATAGGCGGCGGTGGCGATCCAGAGATAGTCGTACCAGTGGCGCTGTTTGGTCTTCATGCTGGTTCCTCCCTTGGAATGACGGTGATGATGGCGGCGGGACAGGCGGCAGCACAGCGGCCGCAGCCCACGCAGCGGGCAGCGTCCACAGCGGCATACAGCCCTTTGTGAACGGCGATGGCCCCCAGGGGGCAGGCCTTGACGCAGCATCCGCAGCCCACACAGCGGCGCTGCTCCACTTGGGCCAGTTTACGTGCCATTGCGATTCCTCCTTGCTTGCGGCAGATGCATTACCATACGCATTCCGCCCATAAAAAAGTACCGGGCGAGCCGCTCCGGCATCCCGGTCAACGAATGACCACAGGATACCAGAACCGGCCCGCCCGGTTCCGTGATAAAATCACCGTAAGCTGTCTTTGGCCAGCTTCTCCAGCGCTTCCGGTGCCGTCAGCTCCACGCCGCCCCGGCTCAGGCGCACCAGCCCCTCCGTCTGGAAGTACTTGAGCATCCGGGTCACCACCTCCCGGGCGGTGCCCAGGTGCCGGGCCATCTGATCGTGGGTAAGGGGGAGGGAGGCGCTGCCCTCCAGACGGCTCTCATCCAGCAAAAACGCCGCCAGGCGGCTGTCCATCTTCTTGCTGAGGATCTGATCCATCAGCCACATGACATCGGAAAAGCGGGTGGCCATCAGCTCATTGGTGTAGTTGGCCACCGCCGCCGAAGTGCGCATCAGCTGCTCGTAAACGGGGGCGGGGATATGGAAGGCCTCCGTGTCCCGCTCCGCCGATACCTGTACGTCAAACTGGATGCCCCGCATGATGCAGGAGGCGGAAAAGAGGCACAGATCCCGGGGAAACAGCCGGTAGAGGGTCAGCTCCTTGCCCTCCTCCGTCAAAAGGTAAACCCGCAGCTGCCCCTGCGTGGGGAGGATCAGCCCCGCGCAGTCGCCGCCGCCCCCATAGACCATAGTGCCTTTTGGAAAATGCCGCACCGTGGCCTGGGAGGTCAGGGCCTGCTGCTGTTGGGGGGTAAGCTCCTTCCAAAAGGGGAGGTATGTGCCGATATCCATAGGGTGTCCGCCTTTCCGCAAATGATGATTCCATGATAATGCCCCGGCGGAGGGCTGTCAACCCGTTCCGCCGGGGCCGGAGTTCAGTTGCCGCACTCCATGGAGATGCGGTTGAAGATGGAGAGGATGTCGTCGATGGAGGTATTTTTCTTTTCCTCCCCCGCCCGGTCCAGCACCACATGGCCCCGGTCCATCATGAGGATCCGGTCGCCGTACTCCACGGCGTAGCGGAGGTTGTGGGTGACCATGATGGCGGTGAGCTGCTTTTGCCGCACCACCTTGTCGGTGAGGGCCATAATGATCTCGGCGGTCTTGGGATCCAGGGCGGCGGTGTGTTCGTCCAGGATCAGGAACTTCAGCGGCGTCATGGTGGCCATCAGCAGGGCGATGGCCTGGCGCTGGCCGCCGGAGAGGGCCCCCATGCGCACCTGGAGCTTATCCTCCAGCCCAAGGCCCAGGGAGGCCAGCTGTTCCCGGTAGGCCTCCACCCGGCGTTTGTCCACTGCCCGGGTGAGGCCGAAGGGCTTGCCCTTGTTGTCTGCCAGGGAGAGGTTCTCCAGCACCGTCAGGTTGGGGCAGGTGCCGGCTGCAGGGTCCTGGTATACCCGGCCCATGGAGGCGTAGCGCTGGTAGTCCTTGAGGCCCGCGATGCTCTTGCCGCCGATGAGGACGTCGCCGCCCTCAATGGGGATAGAGCCGCAGATGATGTTCAAAAGGGAGGTCTTGCCGGAGCCGTTGCTGCCTACTACCGCCACAAATTGCCCCTCCTCCACGGTGAGGGAGAAGTGGTCGAAGAGACACTGCTCCGTCAGGGAGCCCTGGTTATAGATCTTCGTGATATCCCGTACTTCAAGCATGGATGATCTCCTCTCCTTTCCGGCCGGAGGCCACCAGCACCAGCAAAAACAGCGCCGCCGTGATGAACTTCATCATGCTGGAGGGCACCAGCAGCATGGCCAGCTGGATGCACAGCTTGTAGAGAATGCTGCCCACGATGACAGCAGTGGTGCCCCGGGGGGTGGCGAAGAAGCGCAGGCCCTTCACGTCCCGGAGATGCCGGGCGGCGCCGGAGTTTTCATACCAGCGGAAGGCGGACACGCCGATGATGACGGCCGCCAGGCCGTACACCAGCTGTCCGGTGCCCATGGTAGCGGAGTAACTGCGGGTCTCGTGGCAGACGATGCATCCGCCCAGGGCCACCAGGGCGTTGGAGAGCATCAGACCCAGGATCTTCATATTGCCCCGGTCCCGGGCCAGGGTGGTCACCAGGGTGGCGTTGTCGCCCACCGCCCGCAGCAGCAGGCCGGACTTGGTCTTGAAATAGGCGTCCAGCACCAGCTTCACCACGATCACCAGCACCAGCGAGACCACCAGCTTGCGGCCGGTGAGGGTCATATCTCCCAGCAGTCCCGTGGCCAGGGGGGAGGTGAAGATGGTGTCCGTGGCCCGGTCCACCGTCAGGTTGGACCCCGCCAGCAGCAGGTTCACCGAGTACAAAGCTGTCATGGTGATGATACCTGCCAGGAGGTTGCGCACCCGCAGCCGCACGTGGACAAAGCCGGTGATGAGCCCCGCCAGGGCGCCCACCACCAGAGCGATGGGCAGCGTCGCCCAGGCGTTTACCCCCTGGGTCAGCAGCACGGCGGTGACGGCGGCTCCCAGGGGAAACGTGCCGTCCACACCCAGATCCGGAAAGTCCAGAATGGAATAGGTGATGTACACACCGAAGGACACCAGGGCGTAGATCAATCCCTGGAGCACGGTGCCGGAGAGCAACTCCACAAAATCCATAAAAATCCCTCATTTCGCCGCGGCGGGCGGCAAACATTGAAAATAAAACCGGTGTCCCCCGAAAGAGGCCGTTTTGGGGCGGCTTCCTCAGCGGACGGTGTTGCGCAGGGTACCGATCCCCTGGACGGTGCACTCCACCACGTCGCCGGGCTTGAGAAATTTCGGCGGGTCGAAGCCCATGCCCACTCCGGCGGGGGTGCCGGTGGAGAGGATGGTGCCCGGCAGCAGTGTCATGCCCCGGGAGAGCTCCTCCAGGGCCTGGCCGATGGAGGTGATGAACAGTGCCGTGTTGGAGTGCTGGCGCGTCTCGCCGTTGACGGCGGCGGAGATGTCCAGCGCCGGGGGATAGGCGATCTCGTCGGCCGTGACGATGCAGGGGCCTATGGGAGTGAAGCCGTCCAGGCTCTTGCCGAAGTACCACTGCTTGTGGCCGGTCTGCACGTCCCGGGCGGAGACATCGTTGAGAATGGTGTAGCCGAAGATGTAGTCCCCGGCGTCCTCCCCCCGGATATTCCGGGCGGTCTTGCCCAGGATCACCGCCAGCTCAGACTCATAGTCCAGCCGCTCCACCAGGTCAGTGTGGCTTTCGATGAAGCCCTCCGGCGCCACCGCCTCTGTTACCCGCTTGGAGAAGTACACCGCCACGGGCTTTTCCTTCTCAAAGGCTCCGGCGTCGTACTGGGCGGCCTCCCGGGCGTGGTCCAGGTAGTTCATTCCCAGGCAGATGACGTCCTGCCGGGGACGGGGGATGGGGGCAAGCAGTTCCACTTCCTCCATGGGGATGGTCTCCGCTGCGGCGGCCGCGGAGCGCAGCTCCTCCAGGGAGGCGGTCTCAATGAGGGTGTTCATATCGGGATAGGGCAGGGGAGCCACGGCGGTGCCGTCCGCCGTCAGGGCGCCCACGTGCTCCGCGCCGCGGAGGCGATAGGTGATGAGCTTCATAAAAAGTCTCCTTTATCAATGAAGATGGAAAAACGCGCCTGCGTGCCGCACAGTCTGTGCGGCACGCGAAAGGCGGGATTGCGTTGCGAGAAGGTTATTCGGCGCACTCCTGAGCCTGGGAGGCGATGTCGTCGGGAACGGTGAGACCCATGGCGGCGATGGCGTCGGAGTTGATGTAGAGACCGTAGTTCTCGATGGTCTCATAGGGCATGTCAGCGCAGGTGGCCTCGCCGGTGAGAACCTTGGCGGCCATCAAACCCGTCTGGATGCCCAGCTGCACGTAGTCGATGCCGGCGCCGGCCACGCAGCCCAGCTTCACCTGCTCCACCTCGGAGCCGTAGATGGGGATGCCGGCCTCGTTGGTCTTCTCCAGAATGGCGGAGAGGACGCCCACCACGTTGTTGTCCGTCAGGTTGGACAGGCAGTCCACACCGCGGGAGATGAGAGTGTCCGCCGCCTGGGTGACTTCCTCCTGAGCGGCCACGCCCACGGCGTCGATGGTGAAGCCATAGTCCCCGGCCAGCTCCTCATAGGTGCGGATGGCGGAGACGGAGTTGGGCTCGCTGGTGGTGTAGATGATGCCGATGGTGTCGGCGTCGGGCTGCAGGGCCCGGATCAGCTTCAGCTGGCCCTCCACCGGCAGGGCGTCGGAGGTGCCGGTGACGTTGCCGGAGTCCAGGTTGGCCTCCACGGGGTCGGTGATGGCGGTGAAGATCACGGGAATGTCCTTATCCTCGGCGGCGTTGTAGCAGGCCACGGCGGAGGGAGTGGCGATGCCCACCATCAGGTCCACATCGGCGGCGGAGAAAGTCTGGCCGATCTGGGTGGTCATCTGGTTGTCAAAGTGGGCGTTCTCGTAGAGAACTTCCAGGTTCTCGCCCTCCACGATACCCGCCTGGGCCAGGCCCTCCAGAAAGCCCTCCCGGCAGTTGTCCAGGGAGCCGTGCTCGCCGTACTGGGAGATGCCGATCTTGTAGGAGGCGGTTTCCGTGTCTCCGGATTCCTGGCTGGTTTCTTCAGTATTGCTGCCGCCGCAGGCGGTGAGGCCCAGGACCAGGGTGAGGGTGAGGATGGCGGCGATGAGATTCTTCAAAGTTTTCATGGTGTTCTCTCCAATCATATCAGATATTTTATCAAAGGGGAAGCTGTCGCACAGTCTGGAAACATCAGCTGCGGCGCCGCCATCGCTTCGTATATAATTTCATTGAGAACGCTCCTTTCCGGACAATAAAAAAAGTCCCGTCCCAAGATTGGGACAAGACTGAAATCCTGCGGTACCACCCAAGTTGACGCATAGCGCCCGCTCGTTCCACGGACGATCATCCGTGCCGCCTGGATAACGGGTGCGGATCCCGTCAGCAGCTACTGAGCCGGTGGCTGTTCGCTCTGCCCTCGCAAGTCCATTCCCTGAACCGTTCTCTGCCGCGATCCCACCATCCGCAGCTCTCTGAAAGGTGACCGAAACGGGTACTCCTCTTGCTCATCGGTTTTGCTTGATTGTTTGCATTATATGCGGCGGCGGGGGAAATGTCAACCCCTATCCGGGAAATTTGCGTTTTTTATTTAAACAGATAAAGAACAAAAGAAAAATCCTGGGGCCATTGTGGAAAATGGCCCCAGGGTGGGTACGAATTGCCTATTTAGGAGAGCAGCATCTTGTCGTCGGCTTCATCGGAGCCGCTGACCTTGCTGAACAGGGCCAGCAGGTCGGGCACCGTCAGCTTCTTCTTGTCCTCGCCGGACACGTCAATGACGATGTGGCCGTCGTACATCATGATAAGGCGGTTACCGTGGACGATGGCGTCTTTCATGTTGTGGGTCACCATCATGGTGGTCAGGTGGTTTTCCTCAACGATCTGGTCGGAGAGGGAGAGCACCTTGGCGGCAGTCTTGGGATCCAGAGCGGCGGTGTGCTCGTCCAGCAGCAGCAGCTTGGGCTTTTTCAAGGAGGCCATCAGCAGCGTCAGCGCCTGGCGCTGACCGCCGGAGAGCAGACCAACCTTGCTGGTGAGGCGATCCTCCAGGCCCAGATCCAGCCGACGGAGCATCTCCCGGTACTGGGCCCGCTCCGCCTTGGTGATGCCCCAGCCCAGGCCCCGGCGCTCTCCGCGGCGGGCGGCCAGAGCCAGGTTTTCCTCGATCTGCATGGTAGGGGCGGTGCCCATCATGGGATCCTGGAACACACGGCCGATGAAGGCGGCCCGCTTGTGCTCCGGCAGGCGGGTGACGTCGGTTCCGTCGATGAGGATGGAGCCGCTGTCCACCATCCAGGTGCCTGCCACGGCGTTGAGCATGGTGGACTTGCCGGCGCCGTTGCCGCCGATGACGGTGACGAAGTCCCCGTCGTTGAGGGTGAGGTTCAGCCCCGTCAGGGCCCTTTTCTCATTGACGGTGCCGGGATTGAAGGTCTTGCAGATGTTTTTCAGTTCAAGCATCCTGGCTGCCTCCCTTCTGATCGTCTGCCGCCGCAGCGGAGATGGCCTTGGCCCGGGGGCGGAAGACCTTGCCCTTCCAGTTGGGGATGGTCAGGAAGATGGCCACGATCAAGGCGGTGATGAGCTTCATGTCGTTGGTGTTGAGACCCAGCCAGATGACCACCTGGCACACCAGGTAGTAGAGGATGGAGCCGATAGCCACGGCGAAGAGCTTCAGGGCGAAGTTCCGGAAGAGCTTGCCGAAGATCACCTCGCCGATGATGACGGCGGCCAGGCCGATGACGATGGCGCCCCGGCCCATGTTCACGTCCGCAAAGCCCTGGTACTGGGCCAGCAGCGCGGAAGAGAGGGCTACCAGGCCGTTGGAGATCATCAGGCCCAGCACCGTGGTGAAGCTGGTGTTGATGCCCTGGGCCCGGGACATGTTGGGGTTGGAGCCGGTGGCCCGCAGGGAGGCGCCCAGCTCCGTGCCGAAGAACCAGTAGAGAAGCGCGATGATGAGGGCCACAAACACGGCGGAGATGAAGATGGGGTTCTCCAGGCTCACCACGGAGACGTTCTGCTGGTTCACCAGCAGGTCGTACTCCCGGGAGCTGACGGGCTGGTTGGACTGCCCCATGATCCTGAGGTTCACCGAGTAAAGGGCCAGCTGGGTGAGAATGCCTGCCAGAATGGCGGGAATGCCGCACACGGTGTGGAAAAAGCCGGTGACAAAGCCGGCGGCCATGCCCGCCAGGAACGACCCCAGCAGGGCCAGCGGCATGGAGACGCCGGCCATGGTCAGCATGATGAACGTGGCGCCGCCGGTGGCCATGGTGCCGTCCACCGTCAGATCCGCCACATCCAGAATGCGGAACGTCAGGTAGACGCCGATGGCCATAATGCCCCAGATGAGGCCCTGGGCCGCAACGCCCGGCAAGGCGTTGACCAGGTGCATGATATTCAAGTGAAATTCCTCCCTGTTGCCCTGACACGCCGTCGGGGCCGTTGTGTAAATGGATAACCAAAAGGCATCATAGCAAAAAGCGGCGGAAAAGAAAAGGTTTTCCGCCGCCTTTTGTCGCTTTTTTTGAAAATCAGCCTCAGCCGATGGCCTCATAGCCCTCGGGAGCCGTCAGGCCCAGGGCATCGCACATGTCGGGGTTGTACTTCTTGGTGAACTGGGGCGCGTATTCGATCTCCATCTCGGCGGGATCGGCACCGTTGACCAGGATCTCATAGGCCATCTTGCCGGTGGCATAGCCGATGTCATAGTAGCTGATGGTCAGAGTGGCCACGCCGCAGCCGGAGCAGATGCCCTCCTCACCCGCGATGATGGGGGTGGCGGAGGACTGGGCGATGTTGCCGATAAGCTCGGCGTTGGTGGCGGCAGTGTTGTCGGTGGGGATGTAGAGAACGTCGCTCTGGGCGCAGGCGTTGGTGGCCACGGCAGAGAGGTCGTTGGAGTCAGAGAAGGAGTAGGGGGTGCAGGTGTAGCCCATCTCCTCCAGGTAGCCCTGGACGGTCTCTACCTGATAGAGGCTGTTGGGCTCGGCGGAGCAGTAGAGAAGGCCCACGTTCTTGGCGTCGGGGAACCACTCCTGCAGCATGGCGGCCTGCTGGTCCAGAGGAGCCAGGTCGGAAGTGCCGGAGACATTCATGCCGGTGGTGCCGGTGAAGCCGTCAATGCCCAGGGCCACGCCGTACTCGGTGATGGAGGTGCCCAGGATGGGGATAGTGGTGGTGGCGGCGGCAGCGGACTGCAGGGCGGTGGTGCCGTTGGCCATGATGAGATCCACACCGGAGGAGACGAAGCTGCCCACAATGGTGGAGCAGTTGGCTGCCTCACCGGAGGCGTTCTGAACCTCCACGGAGGCCTGGTCGCCGAAGAGCTCGGCTACGGCGTCCTGGAAGCCCTGGGTGGCGGCGTCCAGCGCCTCATGCTGCATCTGCTGGATCACGCCGATGGTGTAGGTCTGGCCCTCAGAGTCGGAGCCTTCGGTGTCGGTGGTTTCGGTTTCGGTGGTGCCTCCGCAGGCGGCTAGGCTCAGAACCATGGCGGCGGAGAGCAAACATGCAAAGAGCTTCTTTTTCATCACAATTCTCCTTTTCTCATGGAAGTTGCGGGGGGAAATCAAAAAAGCGGCCCTGTCCGAAAACAGAGCCGCTCTTCTTACAAAGGAAAGCGGGAAATCATCTGTTAGCCGGACGGGATTGCGTTTGTGCACGGTAATAGCGGCCCGCAAAGCGGACCTTGGTAAAGCGGTAAGAACCCAGGGTGCGGCTGCAGAAGATCATCATGGCGTGGGCTCCTTTCCGCCGGTTCCTCCGGCTGTAGATTTCTTTTACAACATACAGCTTTAAAGAGATAAAGTCAACTGTCATTTTCACCAAAATGGCGGCATAGAAACCGGGGGAATGTGGAAAAATGCGGAAGCTGCGGGTTAAAGTCCCAGCCTGACCGTGCCGTTGACAGGGGGGTGGGGCGGTGTTATAGTGGGAAAAAATCGCGGATAAGACGGCACGGCGTGTGCCGTCTGAGGAGGTTGCAATGGATCATTTTGAGAAGATCTCCGCCCGGCTGGAGGAGTTGGGCCTGGATGGCATGCTGGTCACCGGGGAGGCCAACCGCTTCTACGCCTCCGGCTTCCACAGCGCCGGCACCGACGGCGTGGCGCTGGTGACCCGGAAAGGCGCCTATTATATGACGGATTCCCGCTACACGGAGGCAGCGGGCCGCTGCGTCCGGGCGGAGCTGCTGGAGACCGGTGCCGGACGGGGCTACGGTGTGCTGACGGAGGAGATCGTAAAAAAGGAGGGCATCCGCCGCCTGGGCTTTGAGGACGCCTACATGACCGTCCGGGAGCGGGAGGCCTACGGAAAGGCACTCTCCTGTGAGCTGGTGCCTGCCACGGACCTTTTGTGGCAGCTGCGGACGGTGAAGGATCCGGAGGAGCTGGAGGCCATGATCGCCGCCCAGCGGATCGCCGAACAGGCCTTTGCGCAGATCCTGGGGGAGATCCGCCCGGGCGTCACGGAAAAGGAGATCGCTGCCCGGCTGCAGTACCTGATGCTCCACCTGGGGGCGGAGAACATGTCCTTTGACCCGGTGGTGGTGTCCGGCCCCAACGGGAGCCTCCCCCACGGGGTACCCTCGGAGCGGGCGGTGCAGGATGGGGAGTTTGTCACCATGGACTTCGGCTGTATCTACCACGGGTACTGCTCCGACATGACCCGCACCGTGGCGGTGGGCCATGTGACGGAGGAGATGCGCCGGGTGTACGACACGGTGCTCTCCGCCCAGAAGGCGGGCATTGCCGCCGCCCGGGGCGGAGCCACGGGACGGGCGGTGGACGGCGCTGCCCGGGACATCATTGAGCAGGCGGGCTACGGGCCGTATTTCGGCCACAGCTTCGGTCACGGCGTGGGCGTGGAGATCCACGAGGCCCCCAACGCCACGCCGGGCAATGACAAGCCCCTGCCGGTGGGAGCGGTGATCTCCGCAGAGCCGGGCATCTACCTGCCGGGACGGCTGGGGGTGCGCATCGAGGATGTGGTGGTGCTGACGGAGGGGGGCTGCACCGACATTACCCTGGCCCCCAAGGAACTGATGATTTTGTAAGACCGGGAAGCCGGGGCGCAGGCGGATGCCTGTGCCCCGGCTCCTTTGTCCCCTACCGGCAGCAATCGATTGCCGCAATCGTTTACCGGATAATTAACGGAAATTGTGCGGCAAAATTACCAAATTACGGAGCTTTTGCGCAACAAATTCGCAAGGCTGGCGATTGACAAAGCCGCCCCGGGGCAGCATAATATCATACGGAAAAAACAAGATCGAAAGGGATGAGGGTCATCCCGGGAGAGGAAGAGGATATGGATACCATTTACATCACCGGACACCGGAACCCGGACACGGATTCCGTGATTTCCGCCATGGCATACGCAGCGCTGAAAAATGCTCTGGGAGACCGGCGATACAAGGCCGCCCGTCTGGGGCAGATCAGCGATGAGACTCAGATCGTGCTGGACCGCTTCGGCTTCCAGCCGCCGCGGCTTTTGACCGACGTGCGTACCCAGGTGCGGGATCTGGACTACGACACGCCCCCCACGCTCTCTCCCGCCGCCACCATCAGCCGGGGCTGGCAGACCATGCAGAAGGAGCGGATCTCTGCCCTGCCGGTCACCAATGAGGACGGCACCCTGTACGGCATGCTCTCCGCCGGAGACGTGGCCAACTACGATATGTCTTCTGTCCGCAATCCCCAGGTGGGGGAGGTGCCGGTCTACAACCTGCTGTCGGTGCTGGAGGGCAAGATCCTCAACGAGGACGGCCAGATCCGGGACATTCTCTCCGGCGAGGTCATCATCGCCCTGCCGGCCAGCCGGGAGAATCTGGTGTCCTTTGACGAAAACAGCATCGTCATCTGCGGCGATCAGCCGGATATGATCCGCCGGGCCCTGGAGAAGAAGGTCAGCTGCGTCATCGTCTGCCAGGCGGAGGTGTCGCCGGAGCTGGTGGCCACAGACGGGGAGACGTGCATCATCTCCACGCCCTTTGACGCCTACCGGGCGGTGCGGCTCATCTGCCACGCCTTGCCCATCTCCAGCATCTGCAAGAGCAAGGACCTGGTGTGCTTCCATCTGGACGACTATATCGACGACGTCAAGGACGCCGTGCTGGAAAGCCGCTTCCGGGCCTACCCCATCCTGGATGAGGAGGAGCGGGTGGTGGGTACGCTGTCCCGCTTCCATCTGCTGCGTCCCCGCCGCAAGCGGGTGGTGCTGATGGACCACAACGAGCGGGCCCAGTCCGTCCACGGCCTGGAGCAGGCGGAGATCCTGGAGATCGTGGAC
Source organism: uncultured Oscillibacter sp. (assembly GCA_905200545.1). Classification (GTDB taxonomy): domain Bacteria; phylum Bacillota; class Clostridia; order Oscillospirales; family Oscillospiraceae; genus Oscillibacter. The sequence goes on along the minus strand of CAJKKQ010000004.1, from coordinate 120,699 downwards.
CACCACCGCCTGGCGGACATCGAGACCAGCAACCCCATCTATGTGCGCAACGAGCCTGTGGGCTCCACCACCACCATCGTGGCGGGCATGTATCAGGAAAAGGGCCTCATGCCCACCGCAAAGATGGCGGGGCTCATGGCCGCAGCCATCGTGTCGGATACCGTCATGTTCAAATCCCCCACCTGCACCCGGCGGGATATCGATGTGGCCACCCGGATGGCCAAGATCGCCAATGTCTCCCTGGAGGATCTGGGCAAGGCCATCTTCTCCGCCACCAGCGGGGACGACAAGAGCGTGGAGGCCATGCTGGGTACGGACTACAAGGAGTTCCACATCGCCGGCCACACCCTGGCGGTGAGCCAGATCACCTGCATGGATTCCGACCGGCTCCTCAAGCGCAAGGAGGAGTTCCTGGCGGCCATGGAGAAAAACCGCAAGGCCCGGGGATTGGAGATGGTGGTGCTGATGATCACCGACGTGCTGCTGGAGGGCACGCAGCTGATCTTCACCGGCAACGAAGAGCCCATCCGCCAGGCCTTCAATCTGAAAAACGCCGAAAACTCTGCCTTTTTGCCCAAGGTGATGTCCCGGAAAAAGCAGGTCATTCCCACCCTCTCCGCCATGTGGGGCTGAGAGGGATCAAACCAAAAGAACCCCCGGAGACGCATGCACGTCTCCGGGGGTTTATTGTGCGCTTATCGTCCCATCAGGGCCTGGGAGAGCAGATCCAGCAGGGCGGCCAGATCCTGGGCGGTGGGCTCCGGGACGGGGTGGTCTTCTTTCATGGGGCACCTCACCAGCTGCGGCGGGCATAGCACCGGATGGACACGGGAATGGACACGGCGGTGAGCACCAGGGCTGCCGGGACGATGAGCCACACGGGAGCCGGCAGGGCCTCGGAATAGTTCTCTGTGATGCCGCCCAAGGCACCGGCAGAGCCGCACACCAGGAAGATCAGAAAAAACATGAGGAGACGGCCCCGCTCCACCCCGAAGCGGAAGATCAGAGGCAGGGTAATGGCCATGATCAAAATGCAGGTGAAAAAGGCCAGCAGCAGGGAGGCGGGGAAAACACTGCTTTCCAGAACGATGGAGAAGATTCCCTGCAGCACCAGGGAGATGCCGCAGGCTGCCGCCCCGGCGATCCAGCCCAGCACGTAGCGGCTGAGCACCAGCTGCCGGGTGGAGTAGGGCATCATGGCCGCCAGCTGATCCCATTTGCTGCGCTCGTCATAGGCAATGCAGGAATAGGGGAGCATAGCGGCATAGGCCACGGCAAAGACGGTGTTGTACCCGCCGGGAATGGCGGAGAACACCAGAATGATGACCAAAAAGGCCTTCAGCTGTTTCCACAGCAGGTAGAAATCCTTCATCAGCAGTGCGCTCATGCTTCCTTTGCTCCTTTCACCATAAAGAGGATGACATCCTCCACCGTGGGCCGCTCCAGCGTCAGCGTGGCGGGCACCCGATCCCGTTTCACCAGACATTTGACAGCACCGTAAGCGCCGTTCTCCCGGCCCACCACGGCCTCTGGATCCAGGCTCTCCGCCTGGTCGGCGGTGCCGGTAAAGAGGGCATACTCCTCCAGCAGGGCGTCCTTTTCCGCGCAGAAGAGCAGCTGCCCCTGGTGCAAAAAGGCGATGTAGTCGCACAGCTTCTCCAGATCCGAGAGAATGTGGGAGGAGATGAGGATGGAGTGGTCCTCAGAGCGGGTAAAGTCGTTGAAGAGCTCCAGCACTTCGTCCCGGACGATGGGATCCAGGCCGGCGGTGGCCTCGTCCAGCACCAGGAGCTTGGGGTCGTGGGAGAGGGCCACGGCGATGGCCAGCTTCATGCGCATGCCCCGGGAGTAGTCCTTGAATTGCTTTTTCTCCGGCAGGTCGAACCGGCGGAGAAAGTCCTGGTAGGTTTGATCATTCCAGCGGCGGTAGGTCTTTGCCATCACCCGGCCTACCTGCCGGGCGCTGAGAACCTCGGGAAAATAGGCTTCGTCCATCACCACGCCGATGTCCTCTTTCACTGCCCGGAAGGCCGGGGCGGACACGTCCGTTCCCAGAACGGAGGCGGCGCCGCTGTCAGGCCGTAGGGCCCCCATGAGAAGGCGGATGGTGGTGGATTTTCCGGCACCGTTTTCACCCACCAGGCCGCAGATGGTGCCCTGGGGCACCGCCAGGCTCAGGTCCCGGATGGCAAAGGAGCCGAAGCGCTTGTTGATGTGGGACAGTTCAATGGCATTCATAGATCCGTATCCTCCTCGGTGAGTATGCGCAGCATCTCCGAGAGCTCTTCCCGGGAGACGCTGCAGCTTCTGGCCAGAGCGGCGGCGGCGCGGAGGTGGTCCTCCAGCTCCCGCTGCTGCTGCTCCCGCACCAGGTCCAGATTTTTCTCCGCCACAAAGCAGCCCTTTCCGGCTACCGTGTAGAGAAAACCGTCTGCCTCCAGCTCGTCATAGGCCCGCTTGGTGGTGATGACGGAAATCTTCAGATCCTTGGCCAGGGCCCGGATGGAGGGCAGGGCCTCCCCCGGGGAGAGCTTCCCGGCGATGATCTGGGCCTTGATTTGGGAGCTGATCTGCTCGTAGATAGGTTGGTTGGTGGTGTTTCGGATAATGAGTTCCATGGAAATCCCCCGTTCGTACTGTACATGTACAGTATATACAGTATGCACAGTTTGTCAAGGGGGTTCTGTGAATTTCCCAAAAAATTCTTTTGTGGGGATTGCACCTAGGAAAACCCGCCGAGATGTGATAAACTACCAGCCGTAAGAAAGGGGGGCGGGCAGGTGGAGACCGTCAGCGGTTTGAGCAACTGGAAATTGGTGATCCGGCGGGAGCCGTCGGGCATCACGATCTTGCAGGCGGTGACCTGCGATCCCCGGGCGGTGCTGCCGGAGGAACTCTTCGGTCTGCCGGTGACGGCCCTGGGGCCCCACGCCCTCTCCCCCAATGCCGCTCCTGTGGATGGGGAGGAGGTCCTGGTGACCTGCGGCGCCCCGGCGGAGGAGGGGTGGACCAACGCCGGGATGCAGGAGCTGACGCTGCCTTCCGCCCTGGAGCGGGTGGGGGACTACGCCCTCTTCAACTGCACCGCACTGAAAAAGCTCTCCCTCCACGACGGGGTGCGGTTCTGGGGCGGCGGCACGCTGATGAACTGCCGCTGCCTGGATACCTTCCATCTCACCCGGGTGGGGGAGCAGGGAGAGACCCTGGCCTACTTTGCCGACGAGCTGAGCCGGGAGTTGGACGTCACCATCCGGGAGGCGGACGGCGGGCAGGTGCGGCTGATCTTTCCGGAGTATGTGGAGGTCTACGAGGAGAACTGCCCCGCTCACCACTTTGACTACAATATTTATGGGGCGGGCTATCCCTATCACCACTGTTTCCGCAACAAGAAGCTCTCCTTAAAGGAGTACGACGGCCTCTGGAAGGAATTTCTGGGGGTGGAGCACGACGACGGCTGCGCCGTGCGGCTGGCCTGGTGGCGGCTGCGGTATCCGGCGGAGCTGACGGAGCGGGCGCAGGAGGCGTACCGCACATACCTGGCTGCCCATGTCCGGGATGCAGCGCAGTGGCTGTTGGAGCAGCGGGACCTGACGGGGCTGCACGCCCTGTTGGAGCAGGCACAGCCAGACCGGGAGACCCTCTCCGCCGCCTGCGCCCTGGCCCGGGAGATGCAGGCGCCGGAGGCGGTGGCCATGCTGCTGGAGGAGCAGCACCGGCGCTTCCCACCGGCGGCGGTGCGCAGCTTTGACCTGTGAGATACCAGGATGACAAAGGAGGAACCATGGAGGAGACGCGGCAGCAGGCCCCGGCGGGGAAGGATCTGACGGCAATCGGCCTGGAGATCCTGCAAAGCGCCCGCAACGAGCTGTATTTGAACCTGCCCTATCTGGATGTGGCGCTGTGCTCCCTGGCCTTTGCCCCGGGAGGCGGGATGACGGTGTCCCTTGCCACCGACGGGGAGACCCTCTATTATGACGGCAGCTTCCTGGCGGAGCGGTACCTGCGCACTCCCACGGCGGTGAACCGGGCGTACCTGCACGTGATTTTGCACTGCATGCTGCGCCATATCTATAAAAAGCACGGCAAGATGCCGGAGCTGTGGGACCTTGCGTGCGATGCGGCGGTGGAGAGCATTCTGGATGAGCTGGACTATCCCTGCCTGCGGGAGGGTATCGTCCCCGCCAAGCAGAAGTTCTACGGGGAGTGCCGCCGGGAGATGAAGGTCCTTACCGCCGAGGGCATCTACCGGTATCTCTTGCGGCAGGACCTGCCGGAGTACGAGCTGGCCCAGCTGCAGCGGGCGTTTTTGGTGGATGACCACGGCCTCTGGGATCCGGAGCGCCAGGAGGACCAGAAGCAGCGCCAGCGCCAGGACGAAAAGTGGAAGGACCGCTCCGACCGGACCCGCACGGGCATGGAGACGGTACTGGCAGGCACCGCCACCGGCGGCGAGGCGGTGCTGGAGCAGGTGCGGGTGGCGGTCCGGGATGACGTGGACTACCGGGCATTCCTGCGGCGCTTCGCGGTGCCCCGGGAGGTCATGGAGGTGGACGGCGACGCCTTCGACTATATCTTCTACACCTACGGCCTCTCCCTCTACGGCAACATGCCCCTGGTGGAGCCGCCGGAGACGAAAGAGGAAAAGCGTATCGAGGACTTTGTCATCGCCGTGGACACCTCCATGTCCACCTCCGGTGAGCTGGTGCGGGCATTTCTGGCGTGCACCTACGCCATTTTGCGCTCCACGGAGACCTTCACCCGGAAGGTGAACATCCGCATCATCCAGTGCGATGACCAGATCCGCTCCGATACGGAGATCCACGATCTGGAGCAGCTGAAGACTTACATGGACAACTTCCAGCTCACCGGCGGCAGCGCCACGGATTTCCGCCCGGTCTTCGAGCATGTGGAGCGGCTGCGCAAGGAAGGGGCCTTTACCAATCTGCGGGGGTTGGTGTATTTTACCGACGGCATGGGAATCTACCCCAAAAAGCGTCCCGCCTGGGACACGGCCTTCGTGCTGCTGGAGGAGCCGCCCCTTTCCGTGAAGATGCCCCCCTGGGCCATCCGCCTGGTGCTGACGGTGCCGGAGCTGGAGAAGGCCCGCCGGGAGGCGGCGGAGGAATTCCCCGATGAGATAGACTGGGAGGAGCTGCCCCAGTTATAAGGAGTATACGGATATGAACATCAAACAGGCAAAGCAGGAGATCACCAATACCCTCAAGGCGTACCTGACCCGGGATGAGCTGGGCAACTACCTCATCCCCTCCATCCGCCAGCGGCCCGTGCTGCTGATGGGCCCTCCGGGTATCGGCAAGACCCAGATCATGGAGCAGATCGCCGCGGAGACCGGCGTGGGCCTGGTGGCCTATACCATCACCCATCACACCCGGCAAAGCGCCGTGGGATTGCCCTTTATTGAAAAGCGCACCTACGGCGGGCAGGAGTTCTCCGTCACGGAGTACACCATGAGCGAGATCCTCTCTTCCGTGTACCAGATGATGGAGCGCACGGGCATCCGGGAGGGCATTTTATTCCTGGACGAGATCAACTGTGTCTCCGAGACCCTGGCCCCCATGATGCTGCAGTTTCTCCAGTGCAAGACCTTCGGCAATCAGAAGCTGCCGGAGGGCTGGCTCATCGTGGCGGCGGGCAACCCCCCGGAGTACAACAAGTCCGTCCGGGATTTCGATGTGGTGACGCTGGACCGGGTCAAGCGCATCGACGTGGAGGAGGACTTCGCCGTCTGGAAGGAGTACGCCCGCGCCCGGGGGCTTCACGGGGCCGTCATCTCCTATCTCGATATCCGCAAGGAGAATTTCTACCGCATCGAGACCACCGTGGACGGCTTGCAGTTTGCCACCGCCCGGGGCTGGGAGGACCTGAGCGAGATGATCTATGCCTACGAGAAGCTGGGACTGCGGGTGGACCGGCAGGTCATCGGCCAGTATATCCAGCTGCCCACCGTGGCAAGGGACTTCGCCGGGTATCTGGAGCTCTACTACAAGTATCAGAAGACCTATCATGTGGACGATATCCTGCGGGGGGACTGGCCGGGCATCACCGTGCTGGAGCTGCGGGCGGCACCCTTTGATGAAAAGCTCTCGGTGATGGGGCTGGTGCTTTCCCGCCTGATGGAGGCTGCCCGGAACACCCGCCGCCAGGATGCCCTGACGGAGGCACTCCACACGGCCCTGACGGAGTTTAAGGAAAAGCTGCCGGATGCAGAGGCGGAGCCCCTGCTGGGCCAACTGGTCTGGCAGCGGCGGGAGAAGCTCAAGCGGGCGGCGGAGGCCGGGCAGCTGCAAAAGGAGGCCCGGGACCTTAACCAGCGGGAGATCAACGCCCTGGAGGACTACCAGCGGCGGCTGCGGGAGGAAGGTGTCTCCGGTGATGATGCCATGGACCGGGTGCGGGCATGGTTCCGGGAGGAAGTGGACCGCCGGGCGGAGCTGGGGAAGACCTGCGGTACCCAGATGGACAACGCCTTCCGCTTCCTGGAGGAGACCTTCGGCCAGGGCCAGGAGCTGGTGATCTTTGTCACGGAGATCACCGCCGGCCAGGATACCAGCTGGTTTGTGGAGAACTTCGGCTGCGACGCCTATTTCCGCCACAACCGGGAGCTGCTTTTTGATGACACACGCCGCCGCATCCGGGAGGAGATCGCCGCGGCCCGGGCGGATGAGACAAAGGAGGATGGGGACCATGCATGAGGATCTGAAGAAAATCGAGGCCGTTTTGGAGGAGAAGGTTCGCCCTGCACTGCACGCCCACGGAGGTGAGATCCAGATCGACCATCTGGCCGACGGCGTGCTGTACGTGAAGCTGCTGGGCCAGTGCGCCGGGTGCCCCTCGGCGGACCTCACCAATGAGACGCTGGTGGAGGCGGAGGTGGTGAAGGCCCTGCCGGAACTGGTGAACAAAGTGGTGGTGGTGCAGACCGTCAGCGACGAGCTGTGGGAGCAGGCCAAGCGCCTTTTGCGGGATCATCACCTGTAAACAATCGAAGACGCCCCCGGAGCTTTTGCTCCGGGGGCGTCTTTTCCTTTACCAGCTATGTAGTTTCCAGGATTGGTCGGGGGTCATGGCAAAATACTTGTAATTGATGAAGGCACCGCTGTCCCCCCAGGTGGTGTCGATATGAACCTGGGTGCCGTCCAGGGTGGCTACCGTCCAGATATGCTCGTCATTGGCCTGGGTGGTGCAGTCGATGCCCTCCAGCTTCAAAAGCAGGTTGTAGGCACCGGTGTAGCCGTCGCACACGGCGGTGGAGTCGATAAAAAGACGATAGGCAATGTGGCTCAGGGAGCTTTCATCGGCGTTGTAATCATAGGTGCAGTTCTCGCAGATCCAGGTGTAGTAGACCCGGGCCTTTTCCAGCTCCGTCATATCGGCAGTGATGGCCCCCTGCCCCCAGAGCAGGTCGTGGATGCTGATGGCGGCGGCCATGGTCTCCGTGCGGTAAAAATCAATGTCGCTGCCGGCACTGGCGGCGGAGAAGGTCAGGGTCATGTCCCCGGCAGGGGTATACGTGCAGGATACGGCATTGTAGCACTGCTCGCAATAGGTCTTGACCACAGACAAGGCGGCCTCCATGACGGACCGGGCACTGGAGGCGGAGAGTCCCCCGGGATACCGGAGGGTCAGGACGTTTTCCCCGGAGGAGAGCATGTAGCGGATGCTCTGATCCAGCTGGGAGCGGGTGGTGGGCGCGGCGATGTAAGTGCCCGGTTCCACCAGGCTGGCCAGGGTGCGGCCTTCGGCGCTCCATGCGGGAACGATGTCCCAATCCGGCGTCACCCGCAGGGACGGATCCACCATGCGGGTGAGCATGGCAGCCGCCGCGCCCCGGGTGATGAGGGCGTCAGGCAGGTAGGAGCCGGTCTCATCGGAGCCCATGGAGACGCCGGCGCGGTAGAGGGTAAGGATGTCCCGGAAATACGGGGTGTACTCCGTGACGTCGGTGATGTAGCGGCGGGTGGCGTAGCCCTCCGTCACCACAGCATCGTTGATGAGGGGCAGGGCTTCAACGGGGAGGGTGCCTGCCAGCACATGGGCCACCTGGGCCCGGGTGGCGGGAGTCCCGGCGGCACAGGCGCTGTCCAGCTCTGTGCCCAGCACGCCCTCCCCTTGCAGATAGAGCAGGTAGGGCTGGGAGGGATAGGTGCTGCCGGCGGTGTAGGCGGAGGCGCCAGCCTCCGGGTCGCCGGTGCGGTAGAGGCTGCGGATGCGCCCGGCAAAGATCACGATCTGCCCCACGGACATGGTGTCCTGCAGCCCAAAGGTGCCGTCGCCCTTGCCCACGGAGAGCCCGTACTCGTAAAGCGCCGCCACATTGTCATAAAAGACCGATTCCTCCGTCACATCGGAAAACTGGCCGGAGTAGGTGCGGCTGCGGACAAAGTTCTCCGAAGTGTCCTGAGCGGCCAGAACCGGCGTGGTCAAAAGCAGACAGACGGTCAGCAGCAGGGAAGCAATCCGTTTGCGCATGGGGCAAAACCTCCTTTGTCAAATGGGGGCGGCGCCTCAGGAGGGCATGGACGGGATATTCAGATCCTCGGGCAGCCGATCCTCCTCGTAGGGATTGAGATACTGGTTCACAAGATCCAGGGTGGCTTCCTGATCCAGATAGATATAGGGGGAGTGCCACTCGTTGGGCAGGGTGGAGAAGGAGATGTTCTCCGTGCCCATGGAGAGCACCTTGTCGGCAAGCCAGGCAAGATTCCCAATGGTCAGATCTGTGTCTACATACTGGAAAAACACCTGGATCAGGCTGTCGATGTTGGAGAGGGTCAAAGCCTTGGAGGCTACCGTTTTCAAAAATGCCTGCTGGGTCTGCATCCGGCCGATGTCCTCGCTGCCGTAGCCTGTCCCATCGTTGTTGTGGCGGAAACGGACGACCTCCAGGGCCTCCTGGCCGTTCAGGTGCTGCATGCCGGCGGAGAAGTGGATGGACAGATCCTGATAGGGGTCGTCATAATTCATGTCGATAGGGACGTTGAAGTCCACGCCGCCGATGGCGTCCACCAGGGCCACGAAGCCCTTGAGATTCACGCAGACGGTGTAATCCACCGGGATGCCCAGCTGGTCGGAGACGATGTCCGCCAGTTTCTCCATCCCGCCGCTTCCGTAAGCTGCGTTGATCTTATGGTTTTTTCCGTTCCAGACCGCCTTGGTATCCCGGGGGATACTGACGCCGTGAATGGATCCGTTGGCCACGTCCACCGCCAGCAAAATGTTGGTGTCGCTGTTGCCGTTTCCATCGTCCACGCCGGAGACCAGGATCGTATAGAAGTTTTCCTTGCGGCGGGTGTGGGCGGCGGCCGCCTCCGCGGCGGCCCGCTCCTGATCGCTCAGTTCCGTATCTGTGTCGGAGACGGGGATGACCTCGTCCTGTTTTTGCTCGGGGGGACGAAAAAAACAGTGAAAGCCGGCGTAGAGAGCGGCGGCTGTAAATACAATGAGAAGAAAAGTCCGCCCCCAGCTGCGCCGACGGCGGCGGGTTCGCTTTGCCATGGGAAACAACGCTCCTTGCATACGCGGCGCTGCCGCGGTAGTGAAGTCTGTCGATTTACATAACGCTTTTCCCATTATACGGTACCCGCCTGTAAAACACAAGAGGAAAATCCACACCGCCGCGCCGGGTATGCAGATCGCTGCACCCTGACGCGGCGGTGGCGGCTCAGCCTGCCTCCGGAGGCGTTCCCTCCTGAGAGGCCATCTGCTGGAGCAGAGTCTTGATCTCCGAGAGAACCTGATTTTGATAAGACAGCGCGCACTGGATGTAGTGGAGCGCGGGATCCACCGGGCGGCAGGTCTCCGCGCCCTCCACCGGATGAGGCCAGCGCCGCACCGGAGGTTCCGGCGCGGTGGGCGTCATAGGCGGACGTGCCGGCCCGGTGTGGCCGCCCCGGCCGCGAGAACAATTAGCCATATCAATCCCTCCAACCTGTTGCTTATGGTATCCGCCGCGAGCTTACTGGCCGCGGTACTTTTTGCGGGTGGCGATGCCGCCCCGGATATGCCGCTGGGCCTTGTTGACCTCCAGCACCTCCTTGACCTGCTGGTACAGCGGCCCGTTGAAACGCGGCAGTCGCTCGGAGATATCTTTATGTACGGTGGATTTGCTGATGCCGAATTTCTGCGCGGCGGCGCGAACCGTAGTCCGGTTTTCGATGATGTACTCCGCCAGGCGCTGAGCCCGCTCTTCCATGTTCCCCTTCAAAACACCTTCACTCCCCACCTCTTGTTGGTCCATCCTATGCGCCCGAGAAGGCAGATATGCGCTGAACCCCAGGTTGACGCTCCGGAAGAAAACCCGCGGTATGCGGGGAAGAGGGGATGGACGGGGCGGCTGCCATATGGTAATATAAACATATCAGGCATCTGCGCCGTATCCAAAAAGGCGAGACCCAGGGCGGGGCAATGCCGGCAAGGTCACAAGGACCGTGAGAGGAGCGCGTATCCCGTGGGAGAAGAGCATGATTTCAGTAAAGGCAGCATGGCCCGCAATATTCTGGCAATGGCGATCCCCATGACCATAGCCCAGCTGGTGAACGTGCTCTACAATGTCACGGACCGCTTTTTCATTGGCCGGATCGGAGGCGGCGCCTCCTCCCTGGCCCTGACCGGGGTGGGCATCGTCTTTCCCATCATCAATATCATCACCGCCTTTACCAACCTCTACGGCATGGGCGGCGCGCCCCTGTGCTCCATCGCCCGTGGACGGAAGGAGGATGCCCAGGCGGAGCGGATCATGGGTGCCTCCTGCTTCATGCTGGCGGTGACGGCTCTGGTGCTGACAGCCATCGGCGTGGCGTTTATGGATCCCATCCTCTGGCTCTTCGGCGCCAGCCAGGATACCTTCCCCTATGCCAAGGACTACTTTGCCATTTATATCTGGGGCACCTTCTTCGCCATGATGAGCCTGGGGATGAACGGCTTCATCAACTGCCAGGGCTTCGGCCGCACGGGTATGATCACCATTGCCGCCGGAGCGGCGGTAAACGTGGTGCTGGATCCCCTTTTGATCTTTGGGCTGAATATGGGCGTGCGGGGAGCGGCCGTGGCCACGGTGATCTCCCAGATCCTGGCCACCTGGTGGGTCATGCGGTTTTTGACGGGGAAAAAAGCACTGTTGAAGCTGCGGCGGGAATGCGTCAGATGGCAGCCGGATATCCTCAAGGACACGGTGCAGTTGGGCCTTTCCCATTTTATGATGTCCTTTACCAACGGCGTGACCCAGTTTGCCTACAACCGGGCCCTCAGCGGCCTGGGGGGCGATGTGTACATCGGCGCCATGACCGTCATCAACTCCGTCCGGGAGGTGATGACCATGCCCGCCAACGGCATCACCGGCGGCGCCCAGCCGGTGTTGGGCTATAACTACGGCGCAAAGGAAAATGCGCGGGTGAAAAAGGGCATCCTGTTCACCACAGGCATCTGCGTGGCCTACACCCTGGTGGCCTGGGGCGTGGTGTTTTTGTTCCCCCATGAGCTCATTCGGATCTTCAACGACAATCCCCAGTTGGTGGAAGTGGGTGCCCGGATGATGCATATTTACTTCTTCGGCTTTTGTTTCATGGCCCTGCAGTTTTCCGGCCAGTCCACCTTCACGGCGCTGGGCCGGGCCCGCTACGCCATTTTCTTCTCCATCTTCCGCAAACTGGTGGTGGTGGTGCCCCTCATCTTCATTCTGCCCAACTTTATGGGGGTGGAAGGTGTCTTCTGGTCTGAGCCCATCTCCAACCTGGTGGGCGGCAGCGCCTGCTTTATCACCATGATGCTGACCCTCTGGCGCAAGCTGTGAAGGGGCGGCGGACCGGCGCAAAAAAGTCCCGGGATACGGTTCGTTCCGTATCCCGGGACTTCCTTTACTTTTTCAGCTTCTGGATCCGCTCCAGGCGGTTGAGAGCCTCGTTGAGGGTGTCGTCGTTTTTGGCAAAGTGCAGCCGGATCAGGTGGTTCACCGGCTCACGGAAGAAGCTGGAGCCGGGGACGGCCCCCACGCCCACTTCCCGGGCCAGGTTTTTGCAGAACTGCAGGTCGCTGCTGTAGCCGTACTCGCTGATGTCCAGCAGCACGTAGTAGGCACCTTCCGGGTCGTTATGGACGATGTGCAGATCGTCCAGGCCCTTCAAAAACAGCTCCTTCTTGTGGGTGTACTTGGCAAGGAGCTCGTCATAGTAGTCCTGGCCGAATTCCAGGGCGGGGATCACCGCTTCCTGCAAGGGAGCGGCGCAGCCCACCGTCAGGAAATCGTGGACTTTCTTGGCCCGCTCGATGATATCCTCCTGGGCGATGATGTACCCCAGGCGCCAGCCGGTGATGGAGTAGGTCTTGGACAGGGAGGAGCAGGAGATGGTGCGGTTCCACATGCCGGGGAGGGTGGCAAAGTAGGTGTGGGTATGGGGTGCGTAGACGATGTGCTCATAGACCTCGTCGGTGATGACGTAGACATCGTACTTGGTGGCCATCTCCGCGATGGTCAAAAGTTCCTCCCGGGTGAACACCCGGCCGCAGGGGTTGGAGGGGTTGCACAGCACCAGGGCCTTGGGGTGCTGACGGAAGGCGGCCTCCAGCTCGTCCACGTCGAAGGTGAAAGCCGGGGGATGGAGAGGCACATAGATGGGCTCCGCCCCGGAGAGGATGGTGTCCGCACCGTAGTTTTCATAGAAGGGGGAGAAGACCACCACCTTGTCACCAGGGTTGGTGACGGTCATCATGGCGCACATCATGGCCTCGGTGGACCCGCAGGTGGCCACGATTTCCTTGTCGGGGTCAATGGTCCGGCCCATGAAGCGGGACTGCTTTTTGGCCAGGGCCTCCCGGAAGTTCTGGGCGCCCCAGGTAACGGAGTACTGATGGGGGCCCTCATAGGCCACCTGGGCCAGGCGGTCCAGGATCGCCCGGGGAGGATCAAAGTCCGGGAACCCCTGGGAGAGGTTCACGGCGTTGTATTTCATGGATACCCGGGTCATCCGGCGAATGATGGAATCGGTGAAGTCGGCGGTGCGCTGGGAAAGAGGTTGGGGCATGGAGACCACTCCTTATGACTGATGTAGATGTTCCCATTGTACCTGAGCAAAGCGGAAATTTCCAGCGGCGCCGGCAAGTTTTTCCGCCCGGACGCAAATATCCGTTGGAGCTGCCGGAGAAGTGTGCTATAATGAAACGAAAGAAATCACATAACGGCAGGAGGTATTACAGCAGATGAAAGTTCCATTTTCCAGCCTGTTGGAAGAAAAGAAGCCGTTTTTGGGGACGTTTGTGCAGTCCGGAGCCCCGGAATTCCTGGAGGCGTCGGCCTACGCCGGATTCCGGTATGCGGCGGTGGATCTGGAGCACACCTATTACGGCGTGGAGCGGACGGCGGAGATGATCCGGGCCGGTGAGGCGGCGGACCTGTGCATGCTGGCCCGGGTGCCGTGCCTGGACGCCACCTGGATCAAGAAGTGCCTGGATTTCGGAGCCTCCGGCATCATCGTCCCCAATGTGGATACGGCGGAGCAGGCCCGGCAGGCGGTGCGGCTGTGCCGCTTTGCGCCGGAGGGCCTGCGGGGCGCCTGCCCCGGCGTCCGGGCCAACTGCTATGGAAAGGGCGGGGCGGAGTATTACACCCAGGCCAACCGGCAGGTGGCGGTGATCCCCCTGGTGGAGACCCCGGAGGGTGTGCGGAACTTCCCGGAGATCGTGTCCACGCCGGACATCGCGGCGGTGTTCCTGGGACCTGTGGATCTCTCGGTGGCCATGGGCCTGGGGGGAGACACCACGGCTCCCCAGGTGCGCTCGGCCCTGCTGGACATGATTGGACAGGCCAACCGTGCCGGCGTGCCGGTGGGAGCCCTGGCGGTGAATCCCGCCTTTGCCCGGGAATTGCTGGACGCGGGCCTGAACTTCCTGGCCTACGGCATCGACACCATCCTGATGTATCAGACCTGCCGGCAGGTGATGGAGCAGGTTCTGGGGGAGTAAGTCGCCATAGCGTGGAATCCCAGCCCTTGGAGAGGGGTTTTCATAACAACTATATTTTTTCTGTAAAGGTGATGTATCATGAATGAGACTCTGAAAGTCCTGCGGGAGCGCAGGAGCATCCGTAAGTACAAGAAGGAGCAGGTGGCACCGGAGACCCTGGATGCCATCCTGGACGCCGGCACCTGGGCCGCCTCCGCCAAGGGCGGGCAGTCTGCTGTCATGGTGGTGGTGCAGGATCCGGAGACCATCGCCTATATGTCCGCTCTCAACGCGGAGATCTGGGGCAAGCCTGGCGTGGATCCCTTCTTCGGCGCCCCCACCGTGGTGGTGGTGCTGGCAGACGGCGAGACGGCCAACTGGCTCCAGGACGGCTCTTTGGTGATGGGCAATCTGATGACCGCCGCCTGGTCTCTGGGCGTGGGCTCCTGCTGGGTGAACCGGGCCATCGAAACCTTTGACCGGCCCGAGGGCAAGGAACTTTTAAAGAAATGGGGCCTGCCGGAGACCTACCGGGGCGTGGGCAACTGCGTCCTGGGGTATATCGACGGCGATGTGCCCGCCCCCAAGCCCCGGAAAGAGGGCTACATCGTCCGCCCGTAACGGCGGCGGAGTTTCCATAAAAGACCAGGGAAAAATCCGGCGGCGGCAGGAATTTCCTGCCGCCGCCGTGCTTGTTATTGATAGGAGAAAAACGCCTGATCCATGTCCTGATTGTACAGCATCCAGCAGCCCAGCTGTCCCTCCGGCACCGTGTCCGGCAGGTTCCACTCCGGCCATCCCACCTGGAGGGCTTCGGTGGTCAGCACATCGGTGGAGGTCTCCGGGGTGTAGAGATAGAACACGGTTCCGCCCTCCAGCCCATAAGGGGAGGAGCCGATGTAGAGGGTATCGTCCTCCACCCATTCCGCTCCCTCCGCCTCCTGACAGGTCAGATTCTCCAGTATCATGGAGTAGCTGTGTTCATCCAACTGGCGCAGGTCGGAAAAGGTTCCACTGAAGGTGCAGATCCGATAGAGGCCGCTCGGGTACTGGGCAGCGGAGTCCCAGTCTGTGAATTGCCCCGTGAAGGAACCGTCGCAGGCCAGAGACAGATTGGTTCGCCAGGCACCGGCCCCGCTGCAGAAGGTCACCTCCTCCGGCAGGTCCTCCGGCAGTGCGTCTACAGGCGTTCCGCCACGGTTGACTGCGGTATCTGCCTCATTCTGGGAAGGGGACTCCGTTTGGGCAGCAGTTTCGTCGGAAGGGGATGCAGTCTGGGCGGTCTCCGTTTCCTCCGGAGCATGGCCGCCCGGCGGCGTGTCGGGAGAAGCGCCGCTCTGACCACAGCCGGCCAGCAGTACCAGCACCAGCGCGGTCAGTGCCGCCAGGCGCCGGGTGTTCCGAACGTTTATCATGGTGGGGTGCCTCCATCCATCGTGGTTTGGTGACAAGAGCATATCATTTACTGGAAGTTATGTCAACTCTATGCGGGGGGACTGGGGGAACCTCTTGCGCCCCAGGGAGAATTGCGCTAAACTGAAAAGGAATCGAACAACAGGGCGAAGGAGGCAGCGGTATGACCTATGAGGCGGAGAGGGCGCTGATGTGCGCCGTGGGAAAACTCCTCTACGACCGGGGGTATGTGGCCGCCAATGACGGCAATCTCTCCATGAAAACGGCGCCGGACCGGCTGCTGGTGACGCCCTCCGGGGTCTCCAAGGGACGCCTGACACCGGATATGCTGCTGGTGACGGATCTGGAGGGCAACGTGCTGGAGGGAAACCGCCATCCCTCCTCGGAGACCAAAATGCACCTGGCCGTGTACCGGGGCCGTCCGGACGTGGGGGCGGTGGTTCACGCCCATCCACCGGTATCCACGGCCTTTGCCGTGTGCCGCCGGGGGATGGAGACGCCGTATCTTTCCGAGCTGGTGACGGGGCTGGGGGCCGTGCCCTGTACGCCGTCCTTTGCCATGCTCTCCACCGACGAGGTGCCCCGGAGCGTGGAGCCGTATCTGGCTGACCACTGTGCGGTGCTGCTGGCCAACCACGGCGCCCTCACCTGGGGCGAAGATCTGTGGGAGGCTTTTGACCGGATGGAGACTGTGGAGCACACCGCCAAGATTCTGCTCAATGCCCGGCTGCTGGGGGACCCGGTAGCCCTGACGCAGGAGGAGACCGCGGAGCTTCGGAGCATGCAGGGCATGTACCGGCAGCTGCGGCAGGTGAGAGAGGAGACACCATGAAGGACATACAAAACGTGATCGCAGCGGCCAATATCCGCTATGACAAGGACAGCGAGACCCTCTTCATTATCGACCAGACCTTGCTTCCCGGTGAGGAGCGGGAGATCCCGCTGGAGACGGCGGAGGAGATGTACGAGGCTATCAAGGCCCTCCGGGTCCGGGGAGCTCCGGCCATCGGCATCTGCGCGGCCTACTGCCTGTATGTGCTCTCCCGGTCCATCCCGGAGGGGGAGGACTTCCAGGCCCGGCTGGAAGCCTATGCCGATTACCTGGTGAGCGCCCGGCCCACGGCGGTGAATCTCAGCTGGGCAGCCCGGGCCATGGTGGAGACTGCCCGGGCTCACCGGGAGGAGCCTCGGAAGGCGGTACTGGAGGCCCTGTACGAAAAGGCCGTGGCCATCCACCGGGACGATATCGAAAAGTGCACCGCCATCTCGGAGTACGGACTGACCTTGGTAAAAGACGGGGACGGCATCCTGACCCACTGTAATGCCGGGCCCCTTGCCACTTCCCGGTACGGAACGGCCCTGGGCCCCATCCTGCTGGGGACGGAGCGGGGCATGAGCTTCCATGTGTTCTCCGACGAGACCCGGCCCCTTTTGCAGGGAGCCCGCCTCACCAGCTACGAGCTCCAGCGGGCGGGGGTGGACGTGACCCTCATCTGCGACAACATGGCCTCCATCGTCATGAAGAACGGGTGGGTTCAGGCCTGCTTCGTGGGCTGTGACCGGGTGGCTGCCAACGGGGATACCGCCAACAAGATCGGCACTTCCGGCGTGGCTATCCTGGCAAAACACTACGGCATCCCCTTTTATGTGCTGGGGCCCACCTCCACCATTGATATGGCCTGCCCCGACGGGGCCCATATTCCCATTGAGGAGCGGGATCCGGAGGAGATCAAGACCATGTGGTATGAAAAACCCATGGCACTTCCGGAGGTGAAGTGCTACAACCCGGCCTTCGACGTGACGGACCACGACCTCATCACCGCTATCGTCACGGAAAAGGGCATCTGCCGCCCGCCGTTTACCCAGAGCTTGGCGGCACTCTTCGACAACAAAGCGTAATATCTGACGAAAATCATACAAGGAGGAATTACAATATGGCCATCAAAGAATCCCCCTCCGCCTCCATCGCGGCGGATGAATCCCAGATCGCCAAGGCGGTGCTGATGCCCGGCGATCCCCTGCGGGCCAAGTACGTGGCGGAGCACTATCTGGAAAATCCCATGTGCTTCAACACGGTGCGCAACATGCTGGGCTACACCGGTACCTACAAGGGCAAGAAGATCTCCGTCATGGGCCACGGTATGGGCGTGCCTTCCGTGGGCATTTACAGCTATGAGCTCTATCAGTTTTTCGGGGTGGACACCATCATCCGCATCGGCTCCGCCGGCGGCATCGGGGACAACGTGAAAGTCCGGGACGTGGTCATCGCCCTGGGCGCTTCCACCAACTCCCACTTTGCCGACCAGTACCGCTTCCCGGGGCAGCTGTGCGCCACCGCGGACTACGGATTGCTGCGGGATGCTGTGGCGGCAGCGGAGCAGCTGGGGGTCCGGGCGGATGTAGGCCAGGTGTTCACCGCCGACCAGTTCTATAACGACAATCCCGAGGCTGGGGAGATGTACCGCAAGTTCGGTATTCTGGCCCTGGAAATGGAAGCGGCGGGCCTCTACTGGACCGCCCAGCGGCTGGGCAAGCGGGCGTTGGCCATCCTGACCATCTCCGACCACATCTTCACCGGGGAGGCCCTGAACGCCCAGGAGCGCCAGGACTCCTTCCACGAGATGATGGAGATCGCCCTGGAGACTGCCTGGAAGTCCCTGGAGGAATGAGCCATGGCGCTGTTCGGAAAGAGGGAGAAGGCCTTTGAGGTCTGGGGCGACAAGGGCCGCTGGAATGCCGCCAAACAGGCACTGAAAGAGGCGGGCATCAAGATCATGGAGTCCGGCTTTTACGATACGGAGCCGCCTCTTTGCGGCTGCGGCGCCAAGCTGGACCACCGGGATTTCGGCCCCAACGGCCGTATCGACCGGCACACCTACTACATCTCCGTCCGGCCGGAGGATCTGGAGCGGGCCCGGGAAGTCCTGGAGGGTATCTGAAAAAAGAAAGAGGGAAAGGCCAAAGGGCCTTTCCCTCTTTTTAATTGCATTGGAAACCGGTTCAGTCCGCCTGAACGGGGAACACCACGCCGCCCACAGAAATGGAGGCCAGATCCTCCAGGGGCAGGATCTCACTGAAAACCGTGCTCTTGGAGCAGACGGTGACACCGTCCTGGGGGGAGATGCTGCCGCCGGCGTTGGAGAGGTCCAGAGTGGTGCCGTCGGTGCGGTTGAGGAGAATCTCCACGTTCTCCATGTAGCGTGCCATCTGCTCTGCGTCCTCGTCACTCTGGCGTCCGCTTTCGTGATTACTCCAGACCACTTCTTTATCCACGGTGTAGTCCACCTTCACCGCCACCGGGGAGAGGGTGATGGCGTCGATGGTAAAGGTGAGCCCATCCTGGGTGAAGGTCTCGCCGCCGCCCAGGGTGACGGAGGCATCCTCGTAGCGCACGTCAAAGCGGAGCTTCCAGGTTCCCTCCGCAAAGGGGACGGCCTCGCCGCTCTCTGCATCCCAGCGCCAGAGATCATCGAACTGTGCCGTGGCGGTGCAGTCGTTGATGGGTACGTCGGCGCTGATGGTCTGGATCAGCTGGACGGTGTTGTCGGTGGGATCCTCGTCCACGAACCAGCTGCCCCCGTGGGTGCCGCCCAGAATGTTCAGGTCCGCGCCGCCACCCCGGACCAGCAGCATATCGTCCTGGGTGCCCTCCGGCAGCAGGGCCGTGCCGTCGTCCCGGGTGATGGTGAAAATGATGGCGGCATTGTACCGGTCGCCCATGACGGCGTCGGCAGTGATGGTGATGCCGCCTGCGGTATCGGAGGCTCCCACAGGGTAGCCGATCTTGTCAATGATCTCCGTCTGGGCGGCGCTGGTTCCAAAGATGGGGGCGAAGGCCTCCGCTGCGGATTTGAGGATGCCGGTGGCCCCGGCGGTGACTCCTAGCACCACAGCCAGGCACGCGGCGATGAGCGCCGTGCGCAGGATGGGACGGCGGCGGACGGGGGCGCTTTGCGCAGCCGCAGCCTCTGCGGCCCGGGCGGCGATGGCCGCTTTCTGCTCCGGGGTGAAGTGCAGGGCGTCCAGATTTTCTTTATATTCAAACAGATTGTTCATATTCCATTCCTCCCAGCAAGGTTTTCAGCCTGGCCCGGCCCCGGGCCAGACGGGTGTGGACGGTGGCGGTGGGGATGCCCAGGATGCGGCCGATCTCGGCGGCCTGGTATCCCTCATAGTAATAGAGGTAAATGACGGCCCGGTAATGGGCGGGCAGGGTGTTTACCACCTGCAGGAGGGACCCTTCCTCCGCCACCGGAGCTGCCACGTCTCCCACGGCTTCCAGGGTACAGGTACGCTGGCGCCAGGGGCTTTTCAAAAGGTCTTTGCAGGCGTTGGCCGCCATGCGCAGGATATACGCCCGCTCATGATCCGGGCTCTCAAAGTCCCGGGGCTCCGTCAGCAGCTTCACAAACACTGTCTGGCAGATATCCTGGGCGTCGTGGGTATTTTTCAAGTAGGTGTAACTCAAGCGGAGAATGGCGTCGGCATAGGTCCGGGCCAGGTAGTCCGCCCGCTCCTTGAGATCCATGTTGTATCACTCCTTCCAAGCGCGCTTCACCAGGGATACGACTGGGAGGCCGAAAAACTTTCACCGGAGAGGAAATTTTCAAAAAGAGCAGAAAAAAGGAGCGGGGGGATCCCCGCTCCTTTCCTGGTGTGCCGGGTTTTACTCACCTACGATCAGGGCGATGAGCTCCACGGGCTCGTCGGTCTTGTTCTCCAGACCGTGGCCCTGGCCGTACCCGGTGGCGCCGATGTCGCCGGGGTGGAGGATGACCTCCTTGCCGTCGTCGTTGAAGACGGCCTCGCCCTTGATGATGTAGTAGAACTCCGTTTCATGCTCGTGGGTGTGATAGCCGATGGAGCAGCCGGGATTCACCGTTACGTGGGCGAACAGGCGGCCGTGGTCATAGAGGCCCGCCTTGTCGGTGAGCTCCTTGATGTGGATGAGACCCTTGCCGTTTTGCACGCAGACGTCCTTCGCGGGGCAGTTTCCAGATAGCGTATACATGTGCGTCCTCTCCTTGCCGTATCTCTGCCGGGAGGGACCGCCCTTGCGCGCGGCCCGCCGGAGTGATAGAATAAAACCATTGTAGCACGGCGGCGGGCTCAAGTCCAGCCGTCCAGAACGACCCCTGGAAAGGAGTTCCCATGAAGCGGAGACATCTTGCGGCGCTGATGGCGCTGGCGATGGTATTGAGCGGGTGCGGCGCCCGGCCGGAGGAGCCTCCGGCGCCGGAGCCCATAAAGATCGAGACTTTGCGGGTGGAGATCAGTAAGAATGACCAGGATCCCCAGGCCCTCCTACAGGAGATCCGGGAACTGCCGGAGCTTCTCAAGGCCGGGTTTGACGCCGTAGCGGAGGACACCGGCGTGGAAGTGGGAGACGTGACGGTGACGGTGGGCACCTCTCCCGCCGCCACGGCCCAGGCTGTGGGAGAGGGCAGCGTGGACGTGGCATTTTTGCCGGCGGCGGAGTTTGTCCGCTCCGGTGACGGCGCGGCGGCGGTACTGGCGGAGGCGGAGAACCATGGCCTCTCCAACGCCGGAAGCGTTCCGGCGGACTGGAACGGCAGCGAGCACGCCACGGCTCTGGTGCCCGGGGTGCGGCAGGCGGGGACTTTCGCCTTGGTGTGCGCTGCACCCACGGCCTACGGCGCACAGCTTTCTGCCCGGGCGGAGAGCGGGCAGGCCCTGACCTGGGAGGAGCTGAGCCGGGCCCGCTGGGGCGTGCTCTCCCGGGATTCCCTGGGGGGTTGGGGGTGCCTTGCGGTGTGGCTGGCGGAAAACTATGACGGCGATACCGTGGAGCAGCTGCCGGATGTGACGGAGTACGAGAGTTTTGAGGCGCTGCTGCGGGCGGCGGCCGCGGGAGAGATCGACGCCTTCCCCCTGCAGGCGGACGCCCGGCTGGATGTGGCGGATGCCTGGACGTTGGGGGAAGATGAGAAGAGCAGCGGCGGCATGTCCGGCTTTGGCCGGGAGAAATCCGTCTGGGAAGAGGTGCGCTGCATCGGCGTGACCCCCACGCTGTACACCACCGTGGCGGCGGTGTCCGCTGGAGACAGTGCCCTGACGGGGGACGCTTTCCAGAATGCCCTGGACACGGTTCTGGTGAATCTGGGGGAGCAGGAGCCCGGCAGCATGGCCGCCTTCGGCAGCGCCTGGTTCGCCCGGATCGGCGGCGGAGACCTGGAGCCCCTGCGGGAGCTGCTGGAACTGGCGGGATAGAGGACTGCGCCCGGTACGGCCTGCGCCGCGCCGGGCGCTGCTGCATCACCGTTTTTTCCGGCCTGCCGGGAAAAAAGCCTTGACCTTCAAGTTACTTGACAGTTTATGATACCCCCAAAAGGAGGCGGTTTCGTGACCAGTAAGGAAATGGAGGCCCGGTCCGGGGTACCCCGGGCTAATATCCGCTACTACGAGGCGGAGGGGCTGCTGCACCCGGCCCGGGCGAAAAACGGCTACCGGGAGTACAGCGAGGCAGACCTGGCGGTTCTGGAGAAGATCAAGCTGCTGCGGCGGCTGGGAGTCAGTGTGGAGGAGCTGCGATCCCTGCGGAGTGGAACGGAGACGCTCGCCGCTGTGCTGGACCGGCACCTGGCGGAGCTGGGCGGGGAGCAGGCGTCGCTGGAGCGGGTGCGGCAGGTGTGCGGCGCAGTGCGGGCCACGGCTGTCAGCTTTGGGGAGCTGGACGCCGGGCGGTACCTGCGGGACCTGGACGCCCCGGCGCTGCCGTCGGACAGCGGGGGAGCGTGGTGGATGCGGACCGCACCGCCGCCGCCCCTGCCTGCCACAGACACTCTGCCCACGGTGTACAGCGCCGGCAAGCGGTTTTTGGCCCGGGGGCTGGACACGATCCTGCTGGTCATTGCTATATTGACCGTTCTGTGCGCCGCGGGCTGGAACCCGGCCCGCATCAACATTGTCCCCGTACTCACCATGCGTTTTGGGTGCGTGGTGCTGATGGCGGTGCTGGAGCCCCTGTCCCTGCGGCTGTTCGGCACGACTCCGGGCAAGGCCTTGATGGGCCTGCGGCTGATCGGGGCCGACGGAAGAAAGCTGCGCTGGGCCGACGGGTTTTTCCGGTATGTGTGGATGCTGTGGAGCGCCTACGGCTTTTACATTCCGGGTCTGGAGATCATCCAGCTGTACCGGTCCTTCGAGCGCTGCCGGCGGGAGGAAACCCAGCCCTGGGACCGGGAGACCATCTATACGGAGACTACCTTCCGGTTCCGTAATGTTGCGGCCATCGCACTGGTGCTGGCCCTGGGCCTGGGCGGGGCGAAAGTTATGGAGGCCACGGCCCAGCTGCCGCCGAACCTGGGAGACCTGACGGTGGCGGAGTTCGCGGAGAACTTCAACCGCCAGGCGGAGTATCTGGGGATTGACCTGGGCGGAGAGCTGGACAGCAGCGGCGTCTGGCGGGAAAGGTCCTATTCGGTCAGCAGGATCCGGCTCTCCCTGGGGGAGGAGATCCCCGGCGCGGACCAGTTCCAATACACCGTGGAGGACGGACGGCTCACCGCCGTGACGCTGTCCGGGGCGGTGGAGAACATCGACCAGCGGTACGGGCTGCCCCGGGACCGGATGATCGTGGCGGTGATGGCGTTCCTCTGGGCCCGGGAGCGCGCGCCCCTCTGGCCCTCTCAGAGGGAGGAACAGGAGGAGGCGCTGTCCGACCAGTTTTGGGCACATGACTGGGCCAAAGACTTCTGTCTGCGGCAGGGGGATGCGGTGGCGACGCTGGAAGTGGAGGCGGAAAATGTCGTCGGCTATGCCGCGGGCTATGCCGACCCCATCGACCGGGTGGAGGACAACCGCTTTGCCTTTACCTTTACCATGGCTCTGGAGTCATGATGCAAAAGGCGGCCAAACCTTGCAAATCCATTGCAAATCAGGGATACAGGGTGTAAAATCACCCTGTATCCCTACTGTGTTTTCGGGGGTATTTGTGCAAATGGCAGAATTTCGTTTACTACCGAATTACCGCTTTACTTTGCTAATAAAATAAAGTAAAATATTGCCCGTGAAAATACGCGGGCCATATCCCGCCAGGAGGTACCCTATGGAATTGGATCTCAATATGCTCCGGCCCCAGGAGCGCTTGTCGCTGCAGCTGAAGATGCTCTACCAGGGGGAGGGGTTTCAGAAATACCACATGGGCCGCTTTGAAGAGTACGGCCTCTATCAGGAAAACCGCCGCTTCCTCTCCAGTGAGCAGGTCATCACCTTTACGGACCTGGACGGGCGGCTGCTGGCCCTCAAGCCCGACGTGACCCTCTCCATCGCCAAGAACGCCCGGGTGCCGGAGGGGGGCTGCGCCCGGTATTACTACGCGGAAAACGTCTACCGGCCCAGCCAGGAGAGCCATACCTTCCGGGCGATCAGCCAGATGGGCGTGGAGTGCATCGGCCATGTGGACGACGCCGCCACCGCCAAGACCGTGTCCCTGGCCCTGCGGAGCCTGGCTCTGACGGGGCGGGACTTTGTGGTGGAGCTGAGCCACATGGGCTTTGTCACCGGCCTATTTGACGCTGTGGGAGCGCCGGAGGCCATCCGTGGCAAGCTCCTCACCTGCATCCGGGACAAAAACGCCCACGAGCTCCAGAAGACCGCTGGAGAGGCGGGCCTCTCCCGGCAGGGGACGGAGGCCCTGTGCCGTCTCAGCGGCCTTTCCGGGCAGTGGGAGGCGGTGCTCTCCCAGGCGGAGCCGCTGGCCCTCAACGCCGCCATGGGGGCGGCCCTCACCGAGCTGCGGACCCTGTGCACCGCCCTCTCTCAGGAGGCGGGAGCGGAGAAGCTGCGGCTGGACCTCTCCCTGGTCAACGACATGGAGTATTACAACGGTCTGGTGCTCCAGGGGTATCTTGCGGGCCTTCCCCGTGCGGTGCTCAAGGGCGGGCGGTACGATCCCCTGGCGGAGCAGTTCCGGCCCGGCGCCCGGGCCATCGGCTTCGCGCTGTACTTAGATGAGCTGGACCGGCTGGCAGAGCCCCAGGGGGAGACGGCGGAGGGCCCTGTGATGCTCAACGTGGCTCTGCCCAAGGGGCGCCTGGGCGACAAGGTCTATAACCTCCTCTCCGGTGTGGGCTACGGCTGCCCGGAAAACTATGCCGACACCCGCAAACTGGTGGTGGAAAACCCCGCCGCCGGCATCCGCTACTTCCTGGTCAAGCCCAGCGACGTAGCCATCTACGTGGAGCACGGCGCTGCCGACATCGGCATCGTGGGCAAGGACATCCTGGCGGAGTCCGGGGCCGACGTCTACGAGCTGATGGATACGGGTCTTGGCAAGTGCCGCATGTGCGTGGCCGGCCCCAAGGACTTCACGGAGGACCAGAGCCGGGCATTGCGGGTGGCCACCAAGTTTGTCAACATCGCCAAGGCCTACTACGCGGCCCAGGGCCGGGACATCGACATCATCAAATTAAACGGCTCTATTGAGCTGGCTCCTATTCTGGGACTTTCCGATGTCATTGTAGATATTGTGGAGACGGGTACCACCCTGCGGGAAAACGACCTGCAGGTGATCACAGAGTTCATGCCCATTTCGGCGCGATTCATCGCCAACCGGGCCAGCTATCAGTTTAAGCGCAAGGAAATCGACACCCTGGTGGAAAAGCTCACGGAGGTGACCAAGGGATGATTCCCATTGAACAGTTCAACGCCCTGCGGCCGGAGGATATCCTCCGGCGGAAGGCAGGGGCGGAGGAGAATGTGGACGCGGCGGTAGACGCCATTCTCTCGGATGTCCGCGCCCGGGGAGACGCAGCGCTGCTGGAGTACGCGAAGAAGTTCGATGGCGCGGAGCTTGGGAGCGTGGAGCTCTCGCAGGAGGAGTGGGACGCGGCGGTGGAACAGGTGGATGCCGCGTTCCTGGAGACGCTGCGCCAGGCGGCGGAGAACATCCGCGCCTTCCACACCCGGCAGGTCCACAAGGACTTTGTCATCACGGAACACGCCGGCATCGTCATGGGCCAGCGCTATACCCCCATCGCCCGGGTGGGCATCTGCGTGCCCCGGAGTCCGGTTGCATTCCCCTCCTCGGTGCTGATGAATGCTATTCCCGCCCGCATCGCCGGGGTGGAGGAGATCTTCATGGTGACCTCCCCGGACAAGACGGGAGCCATCAGCCCGGAGGCCCTGGCGGCAGCCAGGGTAGCCGGAGTGGACCGGATCTTCAAGGTGGGCGGCGCCCAGGGCGTGGCGGCCCTGGCCTACGGCACGGAGACCATTCCCGCAGTGGATAAGATCGTGGGCCCCGGCGGCGTGTTCGTGGCTGCCGCCAAGCGCAAGGTCTTCGGCCTGGTGGGCATCGACATGGTGGCGGGCCCCAGTGAGATCCTGGTGCTGGCGGACGGCGGCTGCGACGCCAGGTGCGTGGCGGCGGACATGCTCTCTCAGGCGGAGCACGACACCCACGCCGCCGCCGTGCTGGTGACGGACAGCGAGCCCCTGGCCCGGGCGGTGGCGGCGGAGCTGGAGCGCCAGCTGGCCACCTTGCCCCGTCGGGAGATCGCCCAAAAGAGCCTTGAAGACAACGGCCGCATCATCGTCACCGAGAGTCTGGAGGCGGCGGTGGAGGCCGCCAACCAGCTGGCCCCGGAGCATCTGGAGCTGTGCGTGGCGGAGCCCTTCGCCCTGCTGCCCCGGGTGCGCAACGCCGGCAGCATCTTCCTGGGCCGCAGCGCCCCGGAGGCCCTGGGAGACTACTTCGCAGGTCCCAACCACACCCTGCCCACCGGCGGCACCGCCCGGTTTTCCAGTCCCCTCAGCGTGGACGACTTTGTCAAGAAGTCCAGCTTTTTGTACTATACCCGGGAGGCGCTGGGCAAGGCGGCTCCCCGCATCGCGGACTTTGCCCGCCGGGAGGGGCTGGAGGCCCACGCCCGGTCGGTGCTCAGCCGCAGCGAAGACGATTGAATTACGGAAGAAAGAGGTACGCATATGAGCCGGTTTATTTCCAAAGAGGCGGATGCCCTGGCCCCCTATACCCCCGGTGAGCAGCCCCAGGACCAGCAGTACATCAAGCTCAACACCAATGAGAGTCCCTTTCCGCCCTCTCCCAAGGTCATGAAGGCCCTGACCCGGGCAGAGGTGCTCAAGCTCAACCTTTACTCCGATCCCACCTGCGCTGCGTTGAACGCGGCCATTGCCAAGCACTTTGAGCTCCAGCCGGAGAATGTCCTCTCCGGAAACGGCTCCGACGAGGTGCTGGCCTTTGCCTTCCGGGCCTTCTGCGGGGAGGGCAAGGGCGTGGCCTTTGCGGACATCACCTATGGGTTTTACAAGTCCCAGGTGGCGCTCTTCGGCCTGGAGGCTACCCGCATCCCCCTGCGGGAGGACTTCACCCTGAATGTGGACGACTACATGGATTTCCCCGGCACCATCGTCATCGCCAACCCCAACGCCCCCACGGGCATCGCCGTGCCCCGGACCGACATCCAGCGGCTGCTGGAGGCGGATCCCGACCGGGTGGTCATTGTGGATGAGGCCTATGTGGACTTCGGCGCCGAGAGCTGCGTGCCCATGATCTTCCGGTACGACAATCTCCTGGTGGTGCAGACCATGTCCAAGAGCCGGTCCCTGGCCGGCGGCCGGGTGGGCTACGCCCTGGGCAGCCCCGCCCTCATCGAGGCTCTCAACCGGGTAAAGTACAGCTTCCACCCCTATAATGTCAACCGCCTCTCCATGCTGGCGGGAGCCGCTGCCGTGGAGGACGACGCATACTTCCAAAAGTGCACCGCCGCTGTGGCCGGCAACCGGGAGTGGACCCGCAAGGAGCTGGAAGCCCTGGGCTTCACCGTGCTGCCCTCCAGCGCCAACTTCCTCTTTGCCAAGAGTGATTCCATTCCCGGCGGAGAGCTCTATCGCCGACTCAAGGAGAACGGAATCCTGGTGCGCTGGTTCGACGCCGACCGCATCCGGGACTACGTGCGCATCACCATCGGCTCTTTGGAGCAGATGGTGGCCCTGGTGGACCAGCTGGACCAGATGATGCAGGAACTGTAAAGGAGGGATACCCATGCGCACAGCCGACATTGCCCGGGATACCAAGGAGACCCGGATCCGCTTGAAGCTGAACCTGGACGGCACCGGAGCGGCGGACATCCAGACCGGCGTGGGCTTTCTGGACCACATGCTGACCCTCTTTGCACGCCACGGGGACTTTGACCTCACCGTCCGCTGCGACGGGGACACGGAGGTGGACGGACACCACAGTGTGGAGGACATCGGCATCTCACTGGGCCGGGCCTTTACGCAGGCCCTGGGGGACAAGCGGGGCATCTGCCGCTACGGCCAGTTCCTGCTGCCTATGGACGAGACCCTGGTGCTCATCGCCGTGGATCTCTCCGGCCGGGACTATCTGGGCTGGACGGTGGAGCTGCCCGCCGCCAAGGTAGGGGACTTCGACACGGAGCTTGCCAAGGAGTTTTTCCTCTCCTTTGTGCGAAACTGTCCCTGTGCCCTCCACATCCGGCAGCTGGCCGGGGAGAACACCCACCACATCCTGGAGGCGGTGTTCAAGGGCACTGGACGGGCGCTGAAAGAGGCCGTTGCGCCGGATGCCAAGCATTTGAACGAGATTCCCAGCACCAAGGGAACGCTGTGAGGAGGGAAGAATATGATCGCCATTGTGGATTACGGGGTGGGGAACCTCTTTTCCCTCACCGCCAGCCTCAAGGCGCTGGGGTTTGAAGCCCGGGTCACCGCCCGGCCGGAAGAGCTGCGGCAGGCGGAGCGGATCATCCTTCCCGGCGTGGGCGCTTTTGGAGATGCCCGGGCCAAGCTGGAGGACACGGGCTTGGTGCCGGTGCTGCTGGAGGAGGCGGAGAAGAAGCCATTCCTGGGCATCTGCCTGGGGATGCAGCTCCTCTTCGACCGGAGCTTCGAGTACGGGGAGCACCCGGGCCTTGGCCTGGTGCCCGGCGAGGTGGCCGACCTGCGGGCAGATCTCACAGACAAAAGTCTGAAGGTTCCCCACATGGGATGGAACAGCCTGGCCATCACCCGGGACGACCCCATTTTCCGGTACTTCCGCAATGGGGAGTACGTTTACTATGTCCACAGCTTTTACGCCAAAAACTGCGCTGCAAGTACCCTGGGGACCTCCCAGTACGGGAATGTGTCCGTCACCGGGGTGGTGCGCCGGGGAAATGTCTACGGCACCCAGTTCCACCCGGAGAAATCCGGGGACGCGGGACTGCGGCTGCTGCGGGCCTTTGGCGAGCTGTAAGGAGGGACGAGGCTTGCAGATCTTTCCTGCCATTGACCTGCGGGGTGGACAGGTGGTCCGCCTCTACCAGGGAGATTATGACCAGATGACCGTCTACGGGGCCGACCCCTGTGCTGTGGCCCGGGACTTTATGGCCGCCGGCGCCCGGTATCTCCACGTGGTGGATCTGGACGGCGCTTTGGACGGCACCCTGGCCAATTTTGAATCCATCGCCGCCATCGCCCGCCAGGGCGGCCTCTATATCGAGGTAGGCGGCGGCATCCGGGATGAAGAGCGCATCCGCCGGTATCTGGACCTGGGAGTGGGCCGGTGCATCCTGGGCACCATCGCCGTCAAGGATTTCGCATTCACGGAGCGCATGGCACAGAAATACGGCGACCGCATCGCCGTGGGCGTGGATGCCCGGGACGGCTACGTGGCCGTCAGCGGCTGGAAGGAGCTCTCAGCAGAGCGGGGGGTGGACTTCTGCCGCCGCCTCCGGGACGCGGGAGTGAAGACCGTCATTTACACGGACATCTCCCGGGACGGAGCGGAACAGGGCACCAACCTGGACCTCTACCGGGAGCTTGCCAAGATCGACGGGCTGGATATCACCGCCTCCGGCGGCGTCAGCAGCTTGACCGAGCTTCGGGAGCTCCAGCAGATCGGCACCAAGGCCGCCATTTTGGGCAAGGCCCTCTACACCGGGCGGCTGGATTTGAAAACCGTCATTGAGGAGGTGGGCGCATGTTAGCCAAGCGGATCATTCCCTGTCTGGATGTCAAGGACGGCCGGGTGGTCAAGGGGACGAATTTCCTCCAGCTGCGGGATATGGCAGACCCGGTGGAGATGGCCCGGTTCTACAATGAATCCGGCGCCGACGAGCTGGTCTTTTACGACATCACCGCCTCTGCCGAGGGCCGCAACCTTTTTACGGATGTCCTGCGGGCAGTGGCCAGCGAGATCTTCATTCCCCTCACCGTGGGAGGAGGTATCCGCACCCTGGCGGATTTTGACCGGGTCCTCAAGTGCGGGGCGGACAAGGTGTCCGTCAACTCCGGGGCCATTGCGGATCCCTCCCTCATCGGCGCGGCGGCCAAAAAGTACGGCGACCAGTGCGTGGTCCTCTCCATGGACGTCAAGCGGGTGGACGGGCAGTTCCGCCTCTTCGCCAAGGGTGGCCGGGAGGATACCGGCATTGACGCCCTGGAATGGGCAGTCCGGGGCGTGGGAGACGGCGCCGGGGAGATCGTCCTCAACTCCATCGACACCGACGGCGTGAAGCAGGGCTTCGACCTGGAGATGCTGGACGCCCTGGCGGAGCGGGTACACGTGCCCATCATTGCCAGCGGCGGCGCCGGGAAGATGGAGGACTTCGCGGAGCTCTTCACCCATCCCGGCATCGACGCGGGGCTGGCAGCCTCCATTTTCCACACCAAGCAGGTGGATATCAAAGAACTCAAGCGCTTTCTCCGCGCCCGGGGCGTGGAGATGCGGATATAAGGAGAATGCGCAATGGAACTGAAATTTGACGAAAAGGGGCTGATCCCCGCCATCGTCCAGGATCACTACACCAAGGAGGTACTGACCCTGGCCTACATGAATGCCGAGAGCCTGGCCATCACCATCGACGAGGGCCGCACCTGCTTCTGGAGCCGCAGCCGCCAGGAGCTCTGGCGCAAGGGGGAGACTTCCGGCAATGTGCAGCATGTGGTGTCCATCACCGCCGACTGTGACGCCGACGCGTTGGTGGTGGAGGTGGTCAAGGACGGCCCCGCCTGCCACACCGGCGCGGAGAGCTGCTTCTTCCAGCCGGTCTACCTCTCCGAGGAACTCAAGGCCTTCAGCTACGAGGGCCTCTACCACCTCATCGAGGGCCGCAAGACCTGCCCCAAGGAGGGCAGCTACACCTCCTACCTCTTTGAAAAGGGCCTGGACAAGATCCTCAAGAAGGTGGGCGAGGAGTGCACGGAGGTCATCATCGGCGGCCGCAAGGAGGACAAGGAGGAGACCGTCTTTGAGATCGCGGATCTCACCTACCACGTGATGGTGCTGATGGTGCAGATGGGCATTTCCGTGGAGGATATCACCCGGGAGCTGGAAAAGCGCCACGTGGTGGATCACAAGGTCAAGCAGGAGCGGATGCAATGAAAGCGGCGCAGTGCTCTGTCCACACCCACTCCGCCCTGTGCGACGGCAAGGGCGCCCTGGCGGAGATGGCCGCTGCGGCCTACGCGGCGGGGGTGCGGTACTTCGGTGCCTCCGGCCACAGCCACACCCCGGTGCCCTATGACGTGGGCCATGTGCTGCCGGCGGATATGGCGGATTACCGCCGCCAGGTCCTGGAGTTGCGGGAGGCATACCGGGGCCGCATGGAGGTGCTGCTGGGCCTGGAGTGGGACAGCCAGTCCGACATCACGCCGGAGGGCTTTGACTACTGGATCGGTAGCGTCCACTATCAGCGCTCGGCGGAGGGGATCTACTACGCCGCCGACTGGAGCGCGGAGCAGTTTGCCGCCTGCCGGGACGAGATGTTCGGCGGGGACGCCCTGGCGGTGACGGCAGGGGACTTCCGTGACGTGTGCCGGGGGGCGGCGAAAAAGCCCCCCATCCTGGGGCACATCGACCTTATCACCAAGCTCAACGCCGGAAACCGCTTTTTTGACGAGGAGGCCCCCCGCTACCGCGCCGCGGCGCTGGAGGCCCTCCATGCGGCGGATCCCACCGCCACCGTTCTGGAGATCAACACCGGCGGCGTCTCCCGGGGCTACCGGGAGAGCCCGTATCCGGCCTTGTTCCTCCTGAAGGAATGGCGCCAGATGGGGGGGCGCGTGATCCTCACCTCCGACAGCCACAGCCCCGATACCGTGGTCTTCGGCTATGATGATGCGGCGGCTTTGGCCCGGGCGGCAGGATTTGACCGCTCGGTGGTGC
Source organism: uncultured Oscillibacter sp. (assembly GCA_905200545.1). Taxonomy (GTDB): domain Bacteria; phylum Bacillota; class Clostridia; order Oscillospirales; family Oscillospiraceae; genus Oscillibacter. The sequence goes on along the minus strand of CAJKKQ010000004.1, from coordinate 89,180 downwards.
TGACCCTCTCGGGCCCGGTGGAGTGCCCCCTTTGAGCGATGGGAATTCCTTTGGCTTTTTTCGACAAGCAAAGGCGCGGCTGCGGCCGCGCCTTTTTGCGTTCTTGCCCTTGTGACGGTATCGGGCGCCTGCTACAATAGACAATCATATGTTGATACTAATAAAGGTGAGGTGCCGATATGTACCGCAACGTGATTTTTGACCTGGACGGAACCCTGCTCAATACCATCGGGGATCTGGCGGCGGCAGGCAACTGGGTCTGCCGCACCAACGGTTGGCCGGAGCACTCGGTGGAGGCCTACAAAACCATGGTGGGCCACGGGATTCCTGATCTGGTGCGCAAGTTCTCCCCTGAGGAGTGCCGCAGCCCCTTGATGATGGTGAACACCCTCTCCCAGTTCTCCCAGTATTACGCCAAGCACGACCTGGACACCACCGCACCCTATTCCGGCATCCCGGAGCTTTTGGAGCGGCTGGGAAAGGCGGGAGTGCGGATGGCGGTGTACTCCAACAAGGCCGACGAGTTCAGCCGGGCCATCGTGGAGCACTTCTTTCCGGGCGTGTTCTTCCTGGTGCGGGGCAAGCTGCCGGACGTACCGGTGAAGCCGGATCCCACTGGCGTGCACCAGGTGCTCTCCGCCATGGAGGCGGACCCGGATGAGACGCTCTTTGTGGGGGACAGCAGCGTGGACATCCAGACCGGGCACAATGCGGGGGTTCACACCTGCGGCGTCACCTGGGGCTTCCGCTCCCGGGAGTCCTTGGTGGAGGCCGGGGCAGAGCATCTGGCGGATACCGCCCAGGCTCTGGGTGACCTCATTTTGTAAGATGAAAAGAGACCGGCAAAGAGGCCGCGGCGAAAGCCGCGGCCTCTTTGCTGCTTTTCCGGGTGTTAGAAAGTGGTGCCGGGTGTGGACGCATTTTCATGGTCCGTCAGGTCACCGTCCGTATCGTGGACCCGGGCGTTTTCAAGCATCTGGCTGTAACTGGAGCCGATGGAGGAGCCTTTTTTCTTGGTGGAGGTGTTGGACGTGCGATCCTCTCCGGTCAGCGCGTCCTCGGTACCGTCTACCAGATCTTCGGCGCCGTCTTTCAGGTCATCTCCCAGATCCGCCGCTCCGTTTTTCAGATCGTCGCCCAGATCCTGGGCCTCGTTCTTCAATTCGGAGCCGGTATCCTGCTGGGAAGAACCATCCATCATGCTGTCGTTCTGGTTTTGATCGGTCACGGCGTTGTCCGTGCCGTCGATTACCGCCTCGTTGCGGGTATCCTCACCACAGGCGGTCAGGGCAAACGCCAGCAAAGCGGAGGCCAGTACCAGCGCAAAGCGTTTCTTCACGGTTGGGATCCTCCTTTGCGTGGACAGGTTGCGACACCCATGCCCTTGGCTGACAAGGGCGGTGCCGCACCTCATCAACCGACGCTTATTGTTGCCGCTGCGGCGAAAAGTATCAGCGGAAATTTCTGCCCGAAAAATTTTTTCAAAAAACACTTGCAATTTGAAAAAAAGCTGCTATATTAATAATAGTAATCATTATTGATATGGAGGGCCTATGGAGCGTCGATACTCCCGCCAGAGGGAGACCATTTACCAGGCGGTTCTGGCCAGCCGGGCCCATCCCACGGCGGAGATGATCCATGAGCAGCTGCGCGGAGAGCTTCCTCAGCTGAGCCTGGGAACCGTCTACCGGAATCTTCGGCTGTTGGTGGAGGAGGGAAGGCTCCAGGAGCTGGGCGGCCCCACCGCCCGGTTCGACGGGGTCACCGCCCCCCACACCCACCTGCGCTGCAAACGCTGCGGGCAGGTACTGGATCTGGAGAGCCTGCCCTATGATCCGGCACTGGATCGCATGGCGGCGGCCGGTGGTGCGGTGATTGAAAGCCATTCGCTTGTTTTTACGGGGCTTTGCCCGGAGTGCGCCGGGAAGGCACCGGAATGAACCTGAGAGCATCAGGGAATACTGATTTTTGAATTTGAAAGGGGAAATCACAATGGAACTCAAGGGAACCAAGACGGAAGCCAACCTGTGGAAAGCATTTGCGGGGGAGTCCATGGCCCGCAACAAGTACACCTACTTTGCCAGCGCCGCCAAGAAGGAGGGCTACGAGCAGATCGCGGCCATCTTCCAGGAGACCGCCGACAATGAGAAGGAGCATGCCAAGCTGTGGTTCAAGGCCCTGGGTGGTATCGGCAACACCGAGGCCAACCTGGTGGCTGCCGCTGCCGGTGAGAACGAGGAGTGGACCCAGATGTACGCCGAGATGGCCCGGGACGCCGAGGCTGAGGGCTTTTTGGCCCTGGCCGCCCAGTTCGAGGGTGTGGCCAAGATTGAGAAGACCCATGAGGAGCGCTATCTCAAGCTGCTGGACAACCTGAAGAAGGGCGAGGTCTTCAAGAAGGGCGAGAAGGTCATGTGGTTCTGCCGCAACTGCGGCCATGTGGAGATCGCCGAAAGCGCCCCTGCCGTTTGCCCCGTGTGCAAGCATCCCCAGGCCTATTTCCAGGTGAAGGCCGAAAACTATTGATCTTACGGAAAAAACACACGCGTTCCCGCCGGGAACGCGTGTGTTTTTTTGGGAACTTGTGGGCATCACGGTGCATAAACTAACGGCGAGAGGCGGAAACTGAAGGGTACATCCTATAAATGGTACTGCCGGAAAGGGGAAAAGGGACAAAGCAAGCCTTCATAAGTGACACATTTTTGTGCAATCATGCCAATCCGCAGGACGCCGCCCGGAAAATTTTGAAAAATGTTTGTGAAAAACGCCGTTGACTGTATAGAAAAAAGCGGTTATGATGATAACAGAATCATGACTTGCTGTCTATGCGAAGCTGTAAAATCGACTTGGTATGGAAAAGGAGAGCTGTATCATGTATACACAGGAGATTACTGTTAACAACGAAGTGGGCCTGCACGCAAGACCCGCCACTTTCTTTATCCAGAAGGCGAATGAGTTCAAGAGCGGCATCTGGGTGGAAAAGGAAGACCGCCGTGTCAACGCCAAGAGCCTGCTGGGCGTTTTGTCTCTGGGCATTGTGAAGGGGACCACCATCACCCTCATCGCCGACGGCGCGGATGAGAAGGAGGCTATCAGCGCCCTGGTGGAGCTGGTGAAGGACAACTTCGGCGAGTGATCGCTCCGAATACCGACCCCGTGCGGCTCTGCTCCGGCAGGGCCGCTTTTCATTCCACAGGCGGCGCGCTGCGCCTGCCGGAAGAGGAGGCACGCCATGACGCGGGAGGAACTGCGGGAAAAGGCCAATGACCTGCCCCTGACGCCGGGGGTCTATCTCATGATGGACAAGACCGGCAAGGTCATCTACGTGGGCAAGGCCAAAAAGCTGAAAAACAGGGTGAGCCAGTATTTTCAGGACAGTGCCGCCCACACGGTGAAGACCCGCCAGATGGTCTCCCAGGTGGACCGGTTCGATACCATTTTCGTCTCCAGTGAGTTTGAGGCCCTGGTGCTGGAAAACTCCCTCATCAAGCGCCACAGTCCCAAGTACAACATCCTGTTGAAGGACGACAAGGGCTATCCCTTCGTGCGCCTGTCCCGGGAGACGTATCCCCGGTTTTCCCTGGTGAACAAGATGGCGGCAGACAGCGCCCGGTACTTCGGCCCCTTCGGCGGCCGCCAGGAAACCCGGCAGGCCCTGGACGCCGTGTGCGCGGCGCTGCGTCTGCCCACCTGCCGCAGGCAGTTCCCCCGGGACATCGGCGCGGAGCGGCCCTGCCTCAACTTCCACATGGGCCGGTGCGACGGCTTCTGCCGCCCGGAGATGACGGCGGAGGAGTATAACCGCCGCATCGAGCAGGCGGTGCTGCTGCTGGAGGGCAAGTCCAAGCAGCTGCTGCGGGAGATGACGGCGGAGATGGAGGCAGAGGCGGAGGCGCTGAAATTTGAGCAGGCCGCCCTGCTGCGGGACCGGATCAACGCCATCAGCGCCCTAGGAAAAAAGCAGACGGTCATCGCGGGCCTCTGTGCCGACACGGATATCTGGGGACTTTACCGGGGCAGCGGCAAGTGCTGCTACGCGGTGCTCCATGTGGAGAAGGGCCAGCTGACAGGCCGGGAGACGGAGCTGTTTACCGCCCCGGTGGAGGAGCCGGAGGAGGAGATGCTCTCCGCCCTGACGGCCCAGTACTACCTGCCCCGGTCCATCCTGCCCCATGAGATCCTGCTGCCTCTGGACACGGAGGACTGCGAGGAACTGTCGGAGGTGCTCACCCGCCGGGCGGGCCACAAGGTCTGGGTCCACGTGCCCCAGCGGGGGGAGAAGGCGGAGCTTTTGGCCATGGCCCGGCGCAACGCCGCCCAGGAGGCGGAGCGGGCCACCACCGACGCCGAGCGGGTGGCCCACACCCTGGAACTTTTGCAGAAGATGCTGGATCTTCCGTCTCCCCCGGGCCGGATGGAGTCTTTCGATATCTCCAACACCGGCAAGAGCGACATCGTGGCCTCCATGGTGGTCTACAGCGGCACCCGGCCGTTGAAATCCGCCTACCGCCGCTTCCAGATCAAGGGCCTGGATGGCCACCCCGACGACTACGCCTCCATGGCTGAGGTGCTGACCCGGCGGCTCCAGCGGGCCGCCGACGGAGACGAGAAGTTTTTGCCCCTGCCGGACATCTTTCTCATCGACGGCGGTGAGACCCACGCCAAGACCGCTCAGCAGGTGGCGGACCGCTTCGGGGTGGATGTTCCCATTTTCGGCATGGTGAAGGACGACCGCCACCGCACCCGGGCCCTGGTGACGCCGGAGGGCAGGGAGATCGGCATTTCCGGCAACCAGGCGGTATTCTCCCTCATCGGCCAGATCCAGGAGGAGACCCACCGATTTGCCATCACCTATCACCACCAGCGCCACGGCAAGAGCACCCTGCGCTCGGCCCTGGACGAGATCCCCGGCGTAGGCCCCAAGCGGCGGGAGGAGCTCAAACGGGCCTTCGGCACCATCAAGGCCATCCGGGAAGCGGATGTGGAGGCACTGTCTGCGGTGATCCCCCGCTCTGCCGCGGAGGCGGTGTACCGGAAGTTCCACACAGAGGAAGCAAAACCCTCCCAGGAGTAAAACAAAAGCCCCGGCATACCACAGATATGCCGGGGCTTTTTTGTTTATCCGATGTCCTTGTAGCGGAGCTTATAGTAGCTCCACTGACGCCACTTGAGGACGTCTTCGCTGATCTTGGTGCCGTCGGCCCCCTCCGCCGGGGCCCAGTCCAAGAGATCCCGCTCCTTGATATAGGTGCCGTCCGGGATCATATAGGTCTTTTTCTGCACCACGGGAACTTCCCGGCGGAGCTGGTTGAGAAAGTCGAACCAGGGGCTCTCGCCGGCCCGCCCGGTGAGTTCCAGCACGGTGGAACCCAGGAAGGCGGCGGAGAGACGGCCGTTTTCCGGAAGATCCAGGGACGCCACGGCATCCTCCCAGTCCAAAGCCTGAGCGGCGGCGTCATTGGCCCAGATGACATAGGGAGTCTCGTAGGAGCACAGGGGATCTTCCCGGTCCTCCTCCGCCACCGCCACATCCATTCCCAACTCCGCGTAGGCCAGTTGATTGTCCCCAAGATAGGGCAGGTGGTCTCCGAAGAATACCAGCACCACGGGCTCGCCGCTCTGGGAGAAATAGTCCACCAGATCCCCCAGCATGGCGTCGGCGTCCCGGGCACCCTCGATATAGACCTTCAGCAGCGTCTCCACTTCCTCTGAGACGGAGACATTCAGGGGCACATCGGGATAGGGGTAGTCCTCTCCATACTTGTCCAGCGTGTAGGACATGTGGTTCTGGATGGTGGTGGTGTAGTGGAAGAGGGGTTCCCCATCCTCCACCGCCGATTCAAATTCCGCCTCAATGAGGCCCGCCATGTAGTCGTCGGTGACCCAGCGGCCCTTGTACGCCACATCCTCCATCTCATCCACGAAGCGGGTGGTCTCCGCGCCGAACCAGCGGTAGACATTCTCCCGGTTGTAGAACCAGTCGTCTCCGGGGTGGAAGAAGGAGGTCTGATAGCCGTCGGCGTCAAAGACCCGGAACAGGCTGTCCAGATTCCGGTTCACCACCCGGAAGGAGGAGGTGGTGGTGGCGGAGAGGGCGTTGGTCTGCATACCGGTGAGGACGTCGAACTCCGTGTTGGCAGTGCCGCCTGCGAAGCCAGGCACCACCACGTGTCCGGTAATGGCATGGGGGTCGGCGCGCAGGGCGTGGAGGTTGGGCAGGGGATCGTCCTCCGCTGTGTAGGCAAAGGCGTCATCGTCGGTGATGTCGGAGAAGGCCTCGTTCATCACCATGATGACGTTGACCTCCTGGCCCAGGCCGGTGACCTCTCCGGTCTCCCAGGAGGCCGCCTCCCCCTTGTCAAAGCCCTCAGGCTTGTCGATGGGGTAGGTGGTGAACTGATGGCAGAAGCAGTAGGGGAAGCCCAACTCGTTGAAGACAGAGGGAATATAGTAGGCGTTGGACACCCGGAAAGAATTGTAGAGGCCGTCGGAGGCGTACACTGTCAAAATGAGTCCTACCAGGACCGCCATGCTGGCAGCGGCCCCCAGGATCCGACCCAGCCAACCCCGCAGCCGGGCGACGGGGAAGGGCTTGCCGCCGATGACTAGGCCCAGTGCCGCCAGCACCAGGGATCCCAGCACCACCAGGGCGATGGCTCCCCAGGGGTAGTTGATGTCGTAGGTGCCCATGGCGCTGCCCACTTCTTTCAGCAGGGCAAAGTCCCGGGGGAACACCGGCTCATCCCGCACCTCTATTTTGATGCGGTTGGCAATGGAGAGGGCACATACGGCGAAGTTTACCACCGCCGCGCCGTAAAAGACATTGCGTAGCAGGAAGGACGCGGCCAGCAGCAAAAGGCCGATGGGCAGGGCGTTGAGGATGATCAGCAGAGGCTGGCCCCGGAATACCGCCAGGACGCTGCGCAGGGCGTTGGGCTGGCACCACAGGGCCAGCAGGGTAATGCCGCCCGCCAGCAGCACCGCCGCCAGCAAGGAGCCCCACCAGGGCAGCCGGACTTTGGGAAAACGGTCTCGAATCTTCAAATCCACAGATCCTTTCGTAAATTGAACATGAATAGTATCATTATAGTGATTCTGCCCGGAAAAGCAAGGCGGCGGAAGAAAAAAGCAATACGGAGGGTATTTTTTAGTAAAAAAATACCCTCCGTATCGAAAAAACGGGGATCCTACGGCCCGTAGGGTGCGCTGCAGAGGCATCTGTGGTAGAATGAAGCGAATCAACGGAGCAAAGGAGACTGACATGGACGCGAAGAAAACCGGGGAACTGATCGCCCGGCGCCGCAAGGAACAGGGACTCAGCCAGGGGGAACTGGCGGAGCGGATCCATGTGACGGACAAGGCCGTCAGCAAATGGGAGACCGGCCGGGGCATGCCGGGCATCGATTCCCTGGAACCTCTGGCAGAGGTGCTGGGCCTCTCCGTCAGCGAGCTGCTCAGCGGACAGCGCCTGACGGCGGAGGAATTGCCGAAAACGGCGGGAGGACAGATCGTGGAGAGTATGCGCAGAGGATGGAAGATGGCGCTCAAAGGGTGCGGCGCGGCAGTGCTGGTCCTGGCCCTGGCGGCGGGAGCCTATCTGGCGGTGCACTGGTTCACCAGCGTACCGGAGACGGACCTGGCCGCTCTTGCCGAAAAGGCGGAGCAGTATCTGGGGACGTGGAACTCCGGCGGGGCTGTGCAGATCGTGGAGACGGAGCGGCGGGGGGACTACCTGGCGGCCCTGTGCACCGACGGGCAGGGAAACTGGTGTATGTGCGTCTACGACCGGGACAGCGTGTTTTCGGACCGCTGGCACGCCGGTGGAGGAAAACCCTCCCTGACTGCCGGGGAGTTGGGCAGCTGGAATTTCGGCAATCCCCGGGAGGCGGTCATCATCCTCTGCGGCGGGGAACTGCCGGAGGAGGCGGCCTTTTATACCTTCCAAAACAGCGGCATCACCTACACCTGTCCCATCCGGGACGGGCAGGTGCTGGACGTGTTCCTCCTGCCGGACACTGCCGACATTGCGTCCCACCATCTGAAGCTGCTGGATGAAACCGGGGAGCCCCTGGACTGGCCGGTGGAGGGCACCATTGGGACGGGAGGCGTCACATCCGTACGCTGAACAAAACACCCCCTCCGTATCGGCGGAGGGGGTGTTTCGTTACACCAGCTGGTAGAAAAGACCCCGGGTGGTGGAGTACCATACCAGCTTTCCGTGGGGACGGCCGGGGATCCGCACGTGGAGGTCCCATTCCGGGTACTGCCGTAGCACCAGGAGGGTCTCTCCCGTCACCAGGGCCACAAAGGAGATGTAGTTATCCTTGCTGGCAGGGTGGCTGCTCTCCACGTACCAGTCCCCGTCGCTCTCCGTCACCCGCAGAGCCTCCTCCGGTGCCGCCTTTTGGGGCGTCAGGGGCTCCAGGGGCCGGCCGCAGCAGGAGACGGCGGCGCCGCCGGTGCAAAAGGACAGATTCCCGCAGACAGGGCAGACGAAAAATCGCGTTTGTTTCATGCTTCCTCCTGTGAGCTGGTTTTCCGCCAGGTCGCCGGAGAGCAGGGCGGGAATGTTGACCTGCAGGGCCCCGGAGAGGGCTTCCAGCAAGCTCACGTCCGGGCAGCCCGCTCCCCGCTCCCACTTGCTGACGGTTTTGGGACTGAGGGACAGTGCATCTGCCAGCTGCCGCTGGGTCAGGTGCCGCTCCTGCCGCAGGCGGCGGATCAGCGTCCCGATTTTTTGATAGTCCATGTGCTCACCTCTCTCCAAAAGATAGCGGATTTTTGCCTCCGGCACAACCGCCGCTGCGTAGACTGTCGGCGCGGACGGCGGAAAAATGCCTCTCTGTACCGGTACAGAGAGGCATTTTTTGACCCGATTCTACAATTTGTATTGCCTTTCTCAGAAGGTCACGACTTCCTGGGCGGGCTTTTCGCAGGGGGCGATGGACAGCACGTTCATCACTGGCCCCTTGCCCTTGTAGGCCTTGTGCTCCTCCACCCCCATGCGGGCGGTGACTTCGATCCAGTCCCGGTTGTTGTACTGGTCCAGACCGTCGCCCCGGGCGATGAGGCCGTAGAAGGTGATATCGTTTTCGCAGCACACCATGGCGAAGCGGCCGGGGCAGTGGATGCCCGGGTACTTCTTGGAGTGGCACATGATGAGCTTCATGTGCACCAGCTTGCCGTCATAGCGCTCCGGATGGTCCATGACGTCCACATACCACACGCCGTAGTCATCGTCGGGTACGTCGATGACCTCCTGGGTGAGGTCGAAGGGGCACTCGTCCCCGGTGAGGTAGTCCTCGGAGTTGCCGTCATTGTCCTCCAGGTAGATGTCCGCCCGGCGGTTCACCATCCGCAGGTTCCGGCTGCGCAGGGAGGCCTTGAGCTCCTCCGTGCAGCGGTTGAACACCAGCATGTCGGCGTTGGTGATCTTCTCCATCATGATCTGGCCCATGTTCTTGGCGTACATCTCAAAGGTGGAGGCTTCCACAAAGGTCATGATCTGGTAGAGCACCCAGTTGGCGGGCAGCACCTCCCGGTACAGCCGTTCCATCTGCCACATGCCGTTGTACTCGATGAGCACCTGCTTGGGGCGGTACTCCTTCTCCCAAGCCTTCAGCTGGGAGCACTTGAGATCCTCCTCGTTTTCCACCGTCACCACTGTGACGTTGTCCAGAGCCCGGGGGTTGTACTCCTCCTCGCCCTCCTCGCAGCAGATCAGCAGCGTCCGGTCCTGGCGGGCGAAGCCGTCCTCCAGGATGCCGTTGATGAAATTGGTCTTGCCGGCGTCCAGAAAGCCGGCCACCAGATAAACAGGAATATCCATGTAATGCTTAACACCTTTCCACCGGCGTCCGTTTGGTCCTTACAGGCCGAACAGCTCCGCCAGCTTGTCCTCTTTGAGCTCCGCGCCGATGACGCACAGCCGGCCCGTGTAGTCGGGATGACCCGTCCGGACGTCGTGCTCCTCCGGCACGTAGTCGAACTCGATCCACGCGCCGTCGGCACCGCCCACGATGCCCTTGGCCCGGAGGATTTTGCCGTACTCGCCGGAGTCCAGGGCCGTCAGGATGCGGTCAATGTCGGCACGCTGGAAGGTCTTGGGGGTCTCCTTGCCCCAGGAGGTGAAGACCTCGTCGGCGTGGTGGTGATGGTGGTGGCAGGAGCAATGAGGATCGTCGCATTCGTGGTCGTGATCGTGATGATGCTCGTGGTCATGCTCATGTTCATGATGATGTTCATGTTCATGCTCATGGTCGTGATGGTGCTCGTGTTCGTGCTCGGCCTCTTCCGCCTCGTGCTCGGCGCGCATCTTGGCCAGGAGTTCGTCTGCCAGGGAAACCTTCTCCATGGCGGAGAGGATCACCTTGCCGTCCAGGTCGTCCCAGGGGGTGGTGAGGATGGCGGCGTCAGGGTTCTTCTCCCGCAGCATGGCCACGGCGGCCTCCAGCTTCTCCTGGGAGACCTTCTGGGTACGGGAGAGGACGATGGCCCCGGCGGATTCGATCTGGTTGTTGTAGAACTCGCCGAAGTTCTTCATGTACACCTTCACCTTGGTGGCGTCGGCCACGGTGGTAAAGCTGTTGAGGGTCATCTCGGGCTCATCGGCGATGGTGTTCTGCACCGCCACGATGACGTCGGAGAGCTTGCCCACGCCGGAGGGCTCGATAAGGATGCGGTCGGGATGGAACTGGGACTGCACCTCCCGCAGGGCCTTGCCGAAGTCACCCACCAGGGAGCAGCAGATGCATCCGGAGCTCATCTCGGAGATCTGGACGCCGGACTCCTTCAAAAAGCCGCCGTCAATGCTGATCTCGCCGAACTCATTTTCAATGAGCACCAGCTTCTCCCCCTGGAAGGCCTGAGAGAGGAGCTTTTTGATGAGGGTCGTCTTTCCGGCTCCCAAAAATCCGGAGATAATGTCAATTTTGGTCACGATATCAAGTCCTTTGCTGTAAATTTACGGAACAAACCTAACTATACCATTAAAATTAGAAATTGCAACCATACGGGCAAAAATTTTTAGCGCCCCCGGGATTTCCGGGCGGTTTCATAGGAGAGAAGATCCCGGGCCACGGTGCCGGAGCACAGAAGAAGGCAGATGAGGTTGGGCAGCACCATCAGGGCGTTGAAGAGATCGGATACTGCGAACACCAGCTCCAGCTCCGCCCCGGCCCCCAACAGACACAAGAGCACAAAGAGAATCCGGTACAGACTCACCAGACGGGTGCCCAGCAAAAACTCGAAGGCCTTTTCTCCCAGATACTCCCAGCCCAAAATGGTGGAGAAGGCGAACAGGGCCACGCACACCGCCACCACCGCGGCCCCCGCCGGGCCCAGCACCGTCTCAAAGGCGGCGATGGTCAGGGCCGCGCCGCTGTGGACCGTGCCTTCCAGGACACCGGAGCAGCAGATGGCAAGGCCGGTCACCGTACAGACCACCATGGTATCCAGTACCGTGGCGGTCATGTTGAGGTAGCCCTGACGCACCGGAGAGTCCGTGGCGGCGCAGGCGGCGGAGATGGCGGCGGAGCCCATGCCCGCCTCGTTGGAAAAGACGCCCCGGGAGACCCCGTAGCGCAGGGCGTCGACTGCCGATGCGGCGGCAGTGCCCGCAGCGCCTCCGGCAGCAGCGCCGGGGGTGAAGGCCCGGGAGAGGATCTCCTCCAGAACGCCGGGCAGGGCGTCGCGGTTGCCCAGAATCACAGCGGCGGCGGCCCCCAGATACAAAAGGGCCATGGCGGGCACCACCAGGGAGGCCGCCCGGGCGATGGAGCGGATGCCGCCGGAGAGAATGGCCAGAGCCAGAGCAGACACCACCACGCCGGTGAGAAGGGCCGGGGCGCCGAAGGCGCGCTCCAGAGCGGCGGCAATGGAGTTGGACTGGGTCATGTCCCCGATGCCGAAGGAGGCCAGCAGGGTGGAGAGAGCGAAGATCCCTCCCAGCAGTGCCCCCAGCCACCGGGGACGGATGGCCCGGCGCATGACATACATGGGCCCGCCGCACATCTCCCCCCGGCTGTTGCGCTGGCGGTACTTCACTGCCAGCAGGCACTCGGCGCACTTGCTGGAGAGGCCCAGAGCCGCGGAGAGCTCCATCCACATCAGGGCGCCGGGGCCGCCGGAGGCCAGGGCTGTGGCTACGCCCACGATGTTGCCGGTGCCGATGGTGGCGGCCAGTGTGGTCATCAGGGCGGAGAAGGGGGAGACGTCCCCGGTTCCCCGGGCGGAGCGGGCCTCCCGGCTGAACACTATACTCAGGGCGTGGGGCAGGTTCCGCCAGGGGAGAAAGCGGGTGCGGATGAGCAGAAAGAGACCCGTGCCGGTGAGGAGGACCAGGGTGCCCGGCCCCCACAGCAGGCGGCTGGCCGCCTGAATCCATTGGAGTAACGACATCGTACCGCTCCTTATCCATCAGCTTTAGGAAAAGCGTATGCGCCATCTCCGGTAAAACATGCGCCGAAGGCGGCTGGCCTTCGGCGCGATAAATGGAGGGCGGATCAGCTCTCCATATGGCGGCCCAGAAATGCGGCGATGGTCTGGGCCAGCTTGTATTCGGTGTCCCCGGTAGCGTCCTTGGGGTCTGCGGAGATGAAGAGTACCAGCCCCAGCAGATCACCCTCCGCCAGAATGGGGGCTGCCACGCAGCAGCGGAGCTTATCATTGCCCTCCGTCACCGGCACGGCGTCGCTGCCGCTGTGCTGGTAGATCCGGCGGCTGTCCATGATCTGCTCCAGCTCCTGGGAGATGCGCTTGCCCAGCAGCTCCCGCTTGGACCCGCCTGCCACGGCGATGATGGTGTCCCGGTCCGTCACGGCACACGTGCAGCCGGTGGAGCGGCTCATGGTTTCGCACAGATCCGCGGCAAATTCCTCCACACCGCCCAGCAGGGAGTATTTTTTGAAGATCACCTCACCGTCCCGGCTGGTGTAGATCTCCAGAGGGTCACCCTCCCGGATGCGCATAGTGCGCCGGATCTCCTTGGGGATCACCACCCGCCCCAGATCGTCGATCCGCCGCACGATTCCTGTTGCCTTCATATCGAAAACTCCTTTTGTCCTTGAAATTACGGTACTTTGCCTGGCAAAAGCTAGTATCCGCAGGATTTGTTTGCCTATGCAGCGCTGCAGCTGGATTCATCTGGAAACAGGACGGGGTAAGAAAATGTTTGAATCCTGTAAAATTCCGTCAATATTTGAAAATACATACAAAAAAACTTTATTTGAAAGAGAAAAAACTGTGTAAGAAAGCCAAAAACCGCGCTTTTTTTTCGACAGGACGATTCTTGACGGTATTTTCCAGAGGAAGTATAATAAATCCAGTCATATTCAAAATGAAATACAGGATCAAAAAGCGGACCATCAATGCCGCCCGTGTGTTGGACAGGCGGGCAGGAGAGGAGTTGCAGCTATGGCAAATAAGGAGCTGGTGTCCAGATTTCACGCGGGGACGCTGACCGACGGCTGGCACTGGTTTGGTGCCCATCCGGAGGTGAAACGGGATAAAAAGGGGTGGACGTTCCGGGTCTGGGCCCCCCATGCCAAGGCGGTCTCCGTTGTGGGAGACTTCAACCAGTGGGATGAGCAGGCAAACAAGCTGCGGCGCAGCGGAGAGATCTGGGAGGGTTTCGTGCCGGGTCTGGAGGCCTACACGGCTTACAAATTCGCGGTGACGGGCCCTGACGGGGAGGTCCGTCTCAAGGCCGACCCCTATGGCTTCCATACGGAGACCCGGCCCGCCACGGCCAGCAAGCTCTATGATATCACGGGCTTTCGCTGGACGGACGAGAAGTTCCGGGAGAAGATGCGCAGCCACCAGGTCTACGATGCGCCGCTGAATATTTATGAGGTGCATCTGGGTTCCTGGAAAAAGCGGGACAACGGGGACTTCATCGACTACAAGGATCTGGCAAAGGATCTGGCGGCCTATGTCCGGGATATGGGCTACACCGCCATCGAACTGCTGCCGGTGACGGAGCATCCCCTGGACGACTCCTGGGGCTATCAGTGCACCGGGTATTTCGCCCCCACCTCCCGGTTTGGTACCCCCAAGGATTTCATGTGGTTCGTCAACCACATGCACAAAAACGGCATTGCCGTGCTGCTGGACTGGGTGCCCGCCCACTTCTGCAAGGACGCCCAGGGCCTCTACGAGTTCGACGGAGAGTGCTGCTACGAGTACAGCGACCACAACAAGTGGGAGCATGCCAGCTGGGGCACCCGGGTCTTTGACTACGGCCGCCCCGAGGTCAAGAGCTTCCTGTTCTCCTCCGCCCGCTTCTGGCTGGAGGAATACCATATCGACGGACTGCGGGTGGACGCGGTGGCGTCCATGCTGTATCTGGACTACGACCGCCAGGGCGGCCCCTGGACGCCCAACAAGTACGGCGGACACGAGAATCTGGAGGCCATCGATTTCCTCCGGGAACTCAATACCATGGCCTTTTCCGTCAATCCCGGCGTCATGATGATCGCCGAGGAATCCACCGCATGGCCCCTGGTGACCCGTCCGCCGGACGTGGGAGGGCTGGGGTTCAACCTCAAGTGGAACATGGGCTGGATGAACGACATGTGCCACTACCTGAAGCTGGATCCCTGGTTCCGCCAGGATCACCACAAGGACATCACCTTCTCCATGATGTACGCTTTCTCGGAGAATTTCGTCCTGCCCATCTCCCACGATGAGGTGGTGCACATGAAGGGCTCCATTGTGGGTAAGATGCCCGGCGATTACGAAAACCAGCTCCGGTGCCTCAAGGGCTTTTACGCCTATCTTCTGGCCCACCCGGGCAAGAAGCTCCTCTTTATGGGCGCGGAGCTGGGCCAGTGGCACGAGTGGGACTCCAACGGCCAGCTGGACTGGTATCTGCTCCAGCAGCCCCTCAATCAGAAGATCCACCGCTTCTTCAAGGAGATCAACGCCTTCTACAAGAAGGAGGCGGCCCTCTGGGAGATCGACTTTGGCTGGGAGGGCTTTGAGTGGCTGGTGCCTGATGACAACCACAACAATGTGGTGGTCTTCCTGCGCAAGGACAAGAAGGGCCGGGATCTCATGTGCGCGGTGAATTTCTCCCCCAATACATACGAGAATTACCGGATGGGCGTGCCGCCCCACAGACGGTACGTGCCGGTGTTCAATACGGATGACCCTGCCTACGGCGGCGCCGGATTCGGCGACAAGGAGCCGGTGGCGGTGGAGCGGATCGCCTCCCATGGGAAGGAGCAGTCCGCGGCTATCCGGATTCCCGCGTTCGGAGCGGTGTTCCTGCGGGGCGAGGGGAAGCTCCCCAAGCCCAGAAAGAAAAGTAAGGCAAAGGAGTTGGAGAATCCATGAAGAAAGAATGTATCGCCATGCTGCTGGCGGGCGGCCAGGGCAGCCGGCTGTATGTCCTGACCGGAGAGATGGCCAAACCGGCTGTCCCCTTCGGCGGCAAGTATCGCATCATCGACTTCCCCCTGTCCAACTGCACCAATTCCGGCATCGACACCGTGGGCGTGCTGACCCAGTACCGCCCCCTGGAGCTCAACAGCTACATCGGCAGCGGCCAGCCCTGGGATCTGGACGGATCCACCGGCGGCGTCCACATCCTGCCGCCTTACATGGGCAGCAAGGGCGGCACCTGGTACAAGGGCACCGCCAACGCCATCTACCAGAACATGGGCTTCATCGACCTGTATGATCCCGACTATGTGGTGGTTCTCTCCGGCGACCACATCTACAAGATGAACTACGCCAAGATGGTGGCCCGCCACAAGGCCGCCGGTGCCGCCTGCACCATCTCCGTTATGGAGGTGCCCTGGGACGAGGCATCCCGGTTCGGCATCATGAGCGTGGATGAAAACGACATTATCACCGAGTTTGCGGAAAAACCCAAGGAGCCCAAGAGCAACCTGGCCTCCATGGGCATCTACGTCTTCTCCTGGAAGGTGCTGCGCAAGTACCTCACGGAGGATGAGGCCGATCCCAACTCTGAAAACGACTTCGGCAAGAACGTCATCCCTGCCATGCTGGCAAACCACGAGGTGATGGCGGCCTACCGCTTTTCCGGTTACTGGAAGGACGTGGGCACCCTGGAGTCCCTCTGGGACGCCAATATGGATATGCTCTCCCCGGATTCCGGGCTGGACCTTCTGGATGAGTCCTGGCCCATTTACGCCCGCTCGGTCAATGTGCCTGCCGCCTATTTGGGCCCCACCGCCCAGATCTGCCACAGCGCCTTCAACCGCGGCAGCATCATCGACGGTGTTGTGGAAAACTCCGTCCTCTCTCCCAATGTGGTGGTGGAGGAGGGGGCCCGGGTCAGCTATTCGGTGCTGCTGCCCGGCGTAAAAGTGGCAAAGGACGCCGTGGTGGAGTACGCCATCGTGGGCGAGAACTGCACCATCGCCGCCGGCTGTCATGTGGGCGGTACACCGGAGACTACGGCGCCCGCACCCTGGGGATTGACGGTACTGGCCCCGAATTGTGCCCTGGCAGAGGGCCGGCGGGTGGCCCCCGGCATCATGCTGGACCGCAACGGTGAGGAGGTGTCCAAATGAAAGGTCTGCACGGAATTATTTTCTCCTATGAGAAGAGAAACGATCTGCGGGAGCTGAGCGAGGTGCGCTGCGCGTCCTCCATCCCCTTCGGCGGACGGTACCGGGCGGTGGACTTCGCCCTTTCCAGCCTGGTCAATGCCGGTGTCACCGATGTGGGCATCGTGCTTCACGGCAACTATCAGAGCCTGCTGGATCATCTGGGTACCGGCAAAGACTGGGATCTGTCCCGCAAACGGGGCGGACTGAAGATCCTGCCCCCCTTCGCCTATAAGCGGGAGTGGGGCGAGGAGGCCTTCCGGGGCAAAATGGAGGCTCTGGCGGGGGTCCGGTCCTATCTGGACACTATCCGGCAGGACTATGTGGTGCTGATGGAGGGCGACCTGGTGGCAAACCTTCCCCTGGCGGAGATCTATGAAAACCACATCGCCACCGGTGCCGACATCACCGTGGTGTGCGGAAACGACAGCTTTGCCACGGAGAACGGCACCTATTTCAACATCAATCAGGACGGCCGCATTACCGAAGTGTTCTTCAACCTCCACCGTCCCCAGGGCTACCGGGGCCTGGAGGTGTACATCCTCTCCACCAGCCTCCTCAAGGAGCTGGTGGACGGGTGCACCAGCCATGACCAGTACAGCTGGCGGCGGGATGTGCTCCAGGCCCGCAAGGATACGCTGAACCTGCACAGCTATATCTGGAGCGGCTTTGCCGCCCAGATCCGCTCCGTCCAGGAGTACTATGACCGCAGCATGCAGCTGCTGGATCCCGCCATCCGGGAGGATCTGTTCTGCCGTACCCGGCCGGTACTGGCCAAGGGCGCGGACAAATCCTCCTCCTACATCGGACCTAACGGCCATTGCGTCAACTCCCTGGTGGCTGACGGCTGCAAGATCGAGGGCAGCGTGGAAAACTCCATCCTTTTCCCCGGCGTCACGGTGGAGGCCGGTGCCAAGGTGTGCAACTGTGTGCTCTTCAAGGACGCGGCGGTGCGCTCCGGCGCCCAGCTGGCGTATATCATCGCCGACAAGCGGGTGGAGATCCTGCCGGACCGCACGCTGATGGGCCACAGCTCGTATCCCATCGTGCTGGCCAAGGGCTCCCAGGTGTGAGCATTGTGTAAAACGAATACCGGCACCGTGACCCCACCGCGGCCGCGGCGCCGGTATCGTTGAACCGGCCGGTTTTCGGCTGGGAAGGATCTGGGGATTTTCCACAAAGTGTGGAGAAAGCCCCCCGGCCCGTGTGTGTGCGGGCGCATCGAAAGGAGACAAACTATGAAGATTCTGTATGCGACCAGTGAGGCGGTCCCCTTCTGCAAAACGGGTGGACTGGCGGATGTGGCAGGCTCTCTGCCTCCGGCCCTGGCGGAGGAGGGCGCGGAGATCGCGGTGATCCTCCCCCTTTATCAGCAGGTGAAGGCTGCGTTCGGACAGGATTTGCAGTTCCTGTGCTATGACTACGTGGATCTGGCTTGGCGCCACTGCTACTGCGGACTGTTCTCCCTGGAGCGGGACGGCGTCACCTGGTATTTCCTGGATAACGAGCAGTACTTCAACCGCCCGGATCTCTACGGCTACCTGGACGATGGCGAGCGTTTCGCCTTCTTCTCCCGGGCCGTGGTGCGGATGCTGGGCCATCTGAAGTTCTGGCCGGAGGTCATTCACTGCAATGACTGGCAGACGGCGCTGGTGCCCATCTACCTGAAGGACGACGGCGTGCGGGAGGATCGCTTCCGCTCCATCCGCACGGTGCTCTCCATCCATAATATCGAGTATCAGGGCCGCTTCAATCCCAGCATCCTGGGCGACCTCTTCGGCCTGGATGTGGGCTGGGTGAAGGACGGAACCATCATGATGGACGGCGACGTGAACCTCCTCAAAGGTGCCATTTTGATGGCGGACGCCGTCAACGCCGTCTCTCCCACTTACGCCAACGAGCTGAAGATGGCTTATTTTGCCCACCGGCTGGACGGCATCATGCGCCAGTGCGGCTACAAGCTCTCCGGCGTCCTCAACGGCATTGACATGAAGCGCTACGACCCCGCCACGGATCCCCAGCTGGCCGCCCGGTACACTGCCGAGGATATGTCCGGCAAGGATACCGACAAGGCCGAGCTCCAGAAGATCATGGGCCTGCGGCAGGAGCCCCACACCCCCATCATCGGTATCGTCTCCCGCCTGGTGTCCCACAAGGGCCTGGATCTCATCTGCGAGGTGCTCCACGACATGATGGAGATGCCCATTCAGCTGGTGGTGCTGGGCAAGGGCGACAAGAAGTACGAGGAGTTCTTCCACTGGGCCTCCCAGCAGTATCCCGGCCGCATGGCGGTGCGTCTGGACTATAACGAAGCCCTGTCCATGGCCATCTATGCCGGTGCCGACCTGTTCCTGATGCCCTCCAAGAGTGAGCCCTGCGGCCTCTCCCAGATGATCGCCATGCGTTACGGCACCATCCCCATCGTCCGGGAGACCGGAGGACTGAAGGATACCGTCCAGCCCTACGAGGCCTGGCGGGACGCCGGCAACGGCTTTACCTTCGCCAACTACTCCAGCGGCGACATGCTCCATGTGATCCGGGAGGCCGTGTACCTCTATAAGGACTATCCCGACGCCTTCGGACGCCTGCGCCGCCGGGCCATGGCCAGCGATTTCAGCTGGGCCCGCAGCGCCAAGGAGTATCTGCGCATCTACGCAGGCGTCACCGGCCAGACCTGGCCGGCACCCAAGGAGGAGAGCGCCCCTTTTGAGGAGAGCGCCGGTGCGGCCGATCCCGCGCCTCAGGAGACCGCACCTCCCGCCCCGGCGGAACAGCCTGCTCCCCCGGCGGTTCAGGAAGCGCCCGCAGAGCCGGCGGCTGCCAAGGAAGCTCCGGCACCTGTAAGTGAGCCCGCTCCCGCTGCTCCGGCTGCGGAGAAGAAACCCGCCGCCAAGAAGACGGCCCGCAAGGCCGCGGAGAAGAAGCCCGCCGCTAAAAAGACGGCGAAGAAGCCTGCCGCCAAGAAGGCGGAACCGGCCAAGAAGGAGTCCGTCAAGGAGGAAGCCCCCAAGGAGGAAGCACCCAAGGAGGAAGCACCCAAGGAGGAGAAGCCCGCTGCTGTCAAGGCGGAGGAGTCCGAGAAGGAAGCGCCCAAGAAGGCGCTGACCGTGGCCGGGAAGACCGCTCTGACCAAGGTGGATACCACCAAGAAGGAGATCGCCCCTGCGGCGGCGGTGGCCCCCGTGAAGCCGGCTGCCAAAGCCCCCGCCAAATCTGCCAAGGAACCGGAAAAGACGGAGAAGACCCCGTCCGGAAAATAAGAATCCAACCCCAAGAAAGGAAAGACCGCCGTATAAGAAGCGGCGGAGTAAGGAAGGCACATGACATCAATCACGACGAAAGCACTGGAAAAACAACTGATTGCCAAGCTGATGGCCAACTTCGGCAAAGCGCCGGAGGAGGCCACCGACGGCGAGATGATGCGGGCCTGCGCCCTGGTTCTGCGGGACGCCATGGCCGTCCGGGAGGTGGAGACCCGGCAGGAAACCCGCCGGGAGAAGAAAAAGCAGGTCCACTACCTGTCCCTGGAATTCCTCATGGGCCGCAGCCTCATGAAAAACGCCTACAATCTGGGAATCCTCCCGCAGCTGCGGGAGGCCCTGGAGGACATGGGCTTCAAGGCCGCGGACATCTTTGAGGTGGAGCCCGACGCGGCGCTGGGCAACGGCGGCCTGGGCCGCCTGGCCGCCTGCTACCTGGATTCCATGACCACCCTGGAGATCCCCGCCACCGGCTACTCCATCTGCTATGAGCTGGGCATCTTCAAGCAGAAGATCGTGGAGGGCCAGCAGGTGGAGCTGCCCGACGACTGGATGCAGCTGGGCGACGCGTGGCTGCTGCCCAAGCCGGCGGAGGCTCAGATGGTGAACTTCGGCGGCACGCTGCGGGAGTTCTGGGACAACGGCCACCTGCATATTGTCAACGAGGGCGCCACCACGGTCATGGCGGTTCCCTGTGATATGGAGATCGCCGGCTACGACACCGAGCACGTCAACGTCCTGCGGCTGTGGGACGCCCGGTCCACCAAGCCGGTGGATATGGCACTCTTCTCCCGGGGCGAGTACCTGAAAGCGGCGGAGGAGGAGGCCATGGCGGAGACCATCGCCAAGATCCTCTACCCCGAGGACAACCACCTGGAGGGCAAGTCCCTGCGGCTCAAGCAGCAGTATTTCTTCGTCTCCGCCACGGTGCAGTCCATTGCGGCCAAGCACCTGGAAACCTACGGCACGCTGAAGAACTTCCACGAGAAGAACGTCATCCAGATCAACGACACCCATCCGGCCCTGGTGATCCCGGAGCTGATGCGCATCCTCATGGACGACGCGGGCCTTTCCTGGGACGAAGCCTGGTTCATCACCACCCGTTCCGTAGCCTATACCAACCACACCGTCCTGGCGGAGGCCCTGGAGCGCTGGCCGCAGGAGCTGGTGGCCCACCTGCTGCCCCGTGTGTGGCAGATCCTCATGGAGATCTCCCGCCGCTGGCAGGAGAAGGTGGAGAAGTTCTACCACGATCCCGCCAAGACCCAGGATATGGCCATCATCTGGGACGGCCAGGTGCGCATGGCAAACCTGTGCATCGCCGGCGGCATGGCGGTCAACGG
Source organism: uncultured Oscillibacter sp. (assembly GCA_905200545.1). GTDB lineage: Bacteria > Bacillota > Clostridia > Oscillospirales > Oscillospiraceae > Oscillibacter. Next base: position 68,000 of record CAJKKQ010000004.1, on the reverse strand, counting down.
CGTCTCCGCTCTGCACTCCGACATCCTGCGCAAGGATGTGTTCAAGAACGCCTACGGCATGGAGCCGCTGAAATTCAAAAACGTCACCAACGGCATTGACCACCGCCGCTGGCTCAGTGAGATCAACCCCGGCCTGGACGGCCTGATCCGGGAGCTTACCGGCGACGGCTATCTCACCGACGCCATGCAGCTCAAGAAGCTGGACGATTACGCCGACGACAAGTCCGTGCTGGAGCGCCTGGCCCAGATCAAGCAGGCCAACAAGGAGTCTTTCGCTGTCTACGCCAAAAAGACCCGGGGCGTGGTGCTGGATCCGAGCTCCATCTTTGATGTACAGGTCAAGCGCCTCCATGAGTATAAGCGCCAGCTTCTGAACGTGCTGCACATCATCGCCCTGTATCAGAAGCTCCAGGATGACCCCAATGCCATCACCCATCCCCATACCTTCCTCTTCGGCGCCAAGGCCGCTCCCGGTTACGCCACCGCCAAGCGGATCATCCGCCTCATCAACTCCCTGGCGGATCAGATCGACCACGATCCCATCTGCAAAGATAAACTGCAGGTGGTGTTCCTGGAGAATTACCGGGTGTCCCTGGCGGAGAAGCTGATGCCTGCCAGCGAGGTCTCCCAGCAGATCTCCACCGCCGGCAAGGAGGCCAGCGGCACCGGCAACATGAAGTTCATGATGAACGGCGCCCTCACCGTGGGCACCCTGGATGGTGCCAATGTGGAGATGCGGGACGTCCTGGGTGACGAGAACATCTTCATCTTCGGCCTTCATGCCGACGAGGTGGAGGCCATGAAGCGGGAGGGCTATGTGCCCCAGCGGATCTACAACCGCAACGAGACGCTGCGCCGCTGCCTGGATGCCATGCGGGCCGGGTTCCGGGACGGCGTCCGCTATGACGACCTCTACCAGCAGCTGCTCTTCGGCGGCAACGGCAGCCCTGCGGATGCCTATATGCTGCTGGCGGACTTTGACGCCTACTGCCAGGCGGAGAAGCGGATGGTGGAGACCTACGGCAAGCCGGAGGTGTGGAACCGCATGAGCCTGCACAACATCGCCCGCAGCGGCATTTTTGCGGCGGACCGGGCTGTGGCGGAGTATGCGGACAACATCTGGCACGTGCCCCACAAATAAGGCCCCCCAGGGGTTTATAATCCCAAGAAACAGCAAGCGGCCTGCCTCTTAAACGAGGCAGGCCGCTTTGTTCTCCCCGGGAAAGGGATCAGTGCTTGTTGAGGCGCCATACGCCGGCGTTGAGGTACCCGGCAAAGGAGACCCACAGAAGATACGGGATCTGCAGCAGGGCGGCGGGGGAATCCACCTTGCGGAAGGAGCGGATCATCCGCAGGATCAGTCCCCACAGTGCCCACAGCCATAGTAAGGCCAGGCCGAAGACCTGGAAACTGAAGAAGAGGATGCTCCAGAAGAAATTGAAGGCCAGCTGTATTCCGAAGAGCCGCAGGCTCCGGGAGCGGGCGGCGGAAGGGGGACTGGCCCAGATGCGGGCGGCGCCGATGCCCATCAGGGCGAAGAGGCCTCCCCAGACTATGGGGAACACCGTGCCGGGAGGGGAGAGAGGCGGCTGGACGATGGTCTTCTGATAGGTGCGGATCCCCTTGCGCGTCAGCCAGCCGGACAGGCCGCCCACTGCTTCCGCCAGGAGAATCCAGCGGGCATACTGTTTGCGTGTGTGCTTTTTCATGCGATATCACCTCACAGATTACACCATGTGGAGCTGTCGGAGAATTATACATGACGGGGGCAGCGTATGTCCTGCGGGCCGGGCAAAAAAGTTTTGGGGCCCGTGAGATTTTTCCGCCCCCTGGGGGATATTCTCAGTGAAAGGCCTTTCCGGCGGCGCAGCCGCCATTCCCTTGGAAGACGAGGTGAGACAAATTGCAGGAAGCGGAATTTGAACAGGCGGTGGACCGCTACGGAGACATGGTGTTCCGGCTGGCATTGAGTTACCTGAAAAACCGGGCGGATGCCGAGGATATCATGCAGGAGACGCTGCTCAAACTCTATACCCAGAGCCGGAAGGTTCCCTTTGCGTCTTTGGAGCATGAGCGGTTCTGGGTGGTGCGGGTGGCAGTCAACGAGTGCAAAAAGCTGCTGCGCTCACCCTGGCGCCGGAGGACCGGCTCTCTGGAAGAACTGGAACAGTGGGCGGTCTTTGACACCCCGGCCCAGAGCGAGCTGTTCCGCCAGGTGATGGCGCTGCCGCCCAGGTACCGGGCGGCCATCTACCTGTATTATTATGAGAACTGTTCCGTCCGTGAGGTGGCGGAGGCCATGGGTGCCAACCCCTCCACTGTTCAGACCTGGCTCATGCGGGCCAGGGGGCGGCTGCAGGCAAATTTAAAGGAGGCACAGAGTGAATGATCGACAGACGTGCATATTGCGAGACTTTTTCCCAGCTGCGGGCCTCCGGAGATGCAAAACGGGAGGTCTTGGAGCGTATGCGGCATCAGCGTATAAAGAAGAAACCCCGGCCCCTGCGGGTGCTGGGCCTGACTGCGGCGGTGGTAGCCGCCCTGTGTGTGACGGCGGGAGCCGCGAATCTGGCGACAGACGGGGCGCTGTTCCGCCAGTTCCGGGTGGTCTGGCAGGATGACAGCCGTCTGGAGCTGCAAGACGCGGAGGGAAACCGGGTATCCGCCGCTTTGGTGGGGGAGAATCTGGTGACCCGGGAAGAGGGACGGCTGATCCTCCACGCCGGCGGGGAGGACATGGATATCACCGATGCCATGGCGGCCCGCGGCTATTATCACTATGCTTATGATATGACCGTGATCCACGGCGACGGCGCTCAGGAGCTTCGGACCATTACCATTGATGTCACCGGCGATCTCGACGGTTGGATCGTTACCCAGAATAACGGCGATGGCACCGCCTACACGGTGGCGGGCGGGGATGCGCGTGCAAATTGACCCGGACCCATGAATACGGGTGGGAGAACTCCGGCGGGGGAGGTTTCCCTCAGCCGGGAGGCACGCAAAAAAACGAGGACAGCTTTCGCTGCCCTCGTTTTCCTTACCGGTCTTTGCTGAGCCCCAGAATGTAGTCGGTGCTGACCCTGTAATACTTGCTCAAGGTAATCAGGTGGTGGATGGGCAACTCATTGGCCCCGCGCTCGTAACGCGCGTACATGGTTTGGGAAGTTCCCAGAATTTCTGCGATCTGAGTTTGTGTCTTGTCCGCGTCTTCCCGCAGGTCTCGCAGGATGCGTACATAATCCATCCCGTTCACTTCGATCCCTCCCGCCCAAATGAATCGTCCTTTTGGGAACGGATTCCTTTTTTGTATGTATCAATTTAACATAAAAATATGAATGAAAAGTTACAGAATACACAATTTTACTATAAATAGACGACAAATTTACTGAAACATGCAGAAAAACTGGATAATACACCACATATCAGCCGGAACACATAAAAAGTGTCGGAAGGGAAAAGATGGGACAAAAGAGGGGGCGTTTGGCTTTACAACGGCGCGGATTCTGGGTATAATACCAATAATATGGGTAAATACGCAGTTTGGCGCGGAAGTCCCCGGGGGACGAGACCGCGCTGGGAAAAAGAAGGAGCAGAGCATGGAAGTTACGAAGGGCGTCCGGTTTGATTCCCTGGGGCTGTCCCCGGAGATCATGCGGGCCATTGAAAAGCGCGGTATTCAGGAATCCACCCCCGTTCAGGCAGGATGCATCCCTCCCATGATGGACTGGCAGGACGTCATTGCCAAGGCCCCCACCGGAACCGGCAAGACCTTTGCCTACGGCATCCCCATCGTGGAGCATATCGACCCGGAGGACGAGACCGTCCAGGCGGTGATCCTGGCACCCACCCGGGAGCTGGCCATCCAGATCACCGATGAGATCCGGGACCTGGCGGCCTTCAAGCCCGGTGTGCGCACCGTGTGCCTTTACGGCGGCCAGCCTATCGGCCGTCAGATCGAGACGTTGAAAAAGCGGCCCCAGATGGTGGTGGCGACCCCCGGCCGCCTCAGCGACCATATGAAGCGGCGCACTGTCCGGGTGGACACCGCCCAGACTGTGGTGCTGGACGAGGCGGACCGCATGCTGGACATGGGCTTCATCCACGACGTGACCCGGCTGCTGGACCGCATGGACAAGCGGAAAAACCTGGGCCTCTTCTCCGCCACCATCTCCCGGGAGGTCATGGACATCGCCTGGGTCTATCAGCGGGACGCGGCGGAGATCACCGTCCGGGAGGACGAGCAGAACAAGCCCGACATCAAGCAGTTCCGCATGGAGGTGGCCCACAACGAGAAGGCCGACGCCATTGCCCGGATCCTGGAGGAGACGGGCTTTGACCGGTGCATGGTCTTCTGCAACACCAAGGGCTCCACGGAGCGCATCGCCAAGTTTTTGCAGATGCGGGGGGTGGATGCTGAGTGCATCCACGGTGATATCCCCCAGCGCAAGCGGGAGCAGGTGATGGACAAGTTCCGCCGGGGCGAGCTGCGGGTGTTCGTCTCCACCGACGTGGCGGCCCGGGGCATCGATGTAGACGATGTGGACATCGTTTTCAACTGCGATGTCCCCGATGAGAATCAGGACTACGTCCACCGTATCGGCCGTACCGGCCGGGCCAAGCGCCAGGGCGTGGCAGTGACGCTGGTGTCGGATTATCCCGCCAAGATGCGCATCGACGACATCGCCCAGAAGACGCGCAATGAGATTGTGCCGGTGAAGTTCGACGAAAACGGCAAGCTGGCGGTTGTGGAATAAGAAAACACGCGCCTGACCATGGGTCAGGCGCGCCTTTTTTACGATGCCAGCAGCGCTGTCAGCTGCTGCCACACCTCCCCCGCCTCCGGAGAGAGGAAGCGGTAGGAATTGCTGCCCGTCAGCAGGTATCCGGTGCTGGTGATGGTGAACTGGTCTTCCCCGGCGGTGAAGAGGCAGCTGCCCTCCGGCTGGGTGGTGTCGATGGTGCCAGTGACCCGCTCCACTTTCACCTGGCCCAGCAGATCCAGCAGATCCTCCCGCTGCTGGGAGGAGAGGGTGAACGTCTCACTGCCGTTCAGGCAGGCGGTGACGCTCTGGGCGGTGCGCAGAGCGGCGGGCGTGACGGAGGAGGCCTTGTGGCTGGAGAGCCCCAGCAGCAAAAGAACTGCTCCCACCAGAAGGATGACCACCACCAGGCTCTTGGGGCGGTTGTTTTTCAGGTACTTCTTGGACAGCCTGGCGTCGAAGGCCTTGACCTCCGGACTTTCCATAGCTGCACGCAGATCCTCCGGGATCCCGGAGGTTTCCTGGTTCTGGACGGATTGTTTGGATTCCATGGGATTGCATCTCCTTACCGGGTGTTTTTCTTGAGTATAGCATGCCGGAGGCCCTTTTGTGAACAAATCTTTAATTCTTGTAATTTTTTGTTACTTTTTTGCCGCCGCGGCTTTACAAGCTTCCCAAAACTCTTTATAATTGACATCGCCTGTGGGCAAACCTGTCGGAGACTGCCTTTTTGAGGCTGTTTCCGTTTCTCATTTCAGAACCTGAAAAAGGAGCGATCCCATGACGAAGAAAAAACGCTGGGCCGCGCTGTGGACGGCTGCGGCGCTGATGCTGGCGCTGCTGAGCGGCTGCGGCGGCCAGCAGGGGGAGCTGATTTCCCTGTCCGTGTGCGCCGGAGGCGAGTTTGTGTGCCTGGATCCCATTTACGCCGAGACCAGCGCAGATCAGACCCTGCTGATGAACCTCTATGAGAACCTCATGAAGACGGTGCCTGACGGCTCCGGCGGCACCACCGTCACCAACGGCATGGCCAAGAGTGTCAACGAAGACGAGAATGCGGACGGCACCGTCACCTACACCTTCAAGCTGCGCAGCGCCCAGTGGACGGACGGCCGGGATGTGACGGCGGAGGATTTTGTCTATGCCTGGCAGCGCCTGGCGGATCCCGCCAGCGCCTCGCCCTACGCCTCCATTTTGTCCATGGTCTCCGGATTTGACACGGTCCGGGAGACGGGAGACGTCACGCAGCTGCAGGTGACGGCCAAGAACGACTCCACTCTGGAAGTGGTGGTGGACGGCCAGTGCGACTGGTTTTTGACTCAGGTGTGTACATCTCCCGCCACGCTGCCACTGCGCCAGGATGTGATCCAGACCTGGAAGGAGGGCCAGGCGGCCAAGGCCGCGGAAGCCGCAGAGGCCGGGGCTGAGGAGACAGACACTCAGCCGGAGTACTGGTGGTCGGATGTGACGGCCCTGGTGACCAACGGCCCCTTCCGTACGGATGCTCCGGCGGCAGACGGCGCCCTGACAGTGGTGGCCTTTGACGATTACTACGGCTCCGGTTCCGGTGTGGGAGAGCTGACCTTCCACTTCGCCGGGACGGCGGAGGAGGCCTGGCAGCTCTATGAAGAGGACACTGTGGATTTCGTCTGGGAGCTTCCCCAGGAGCAGATCGTGGAGCTGGCCCAGTCGGAGACGGTGACGCATGATCTGGCCCATGAGCTGGAGACCTACACGCTGCTGCTCAACTGCGACCAGCAGGTGTTTGCGGATATCCTGGTACGCCAGGCGCTGACACTGTCCATTGACCGCACTGCCCTGGCGGAGGCCGCGGGCCCCACCGCCCAGGCGGCGGAGGGACTGGTGCCTGCAGGCGTCCCGGGGGACGGGACGGAGGACTTCCGCACGGTGGCGGGCTCCCAGCTGGACAATGATCCCGGGTACTATGACCAGCGGTGCAGCGAGGCCCAGGAGCTTTTGCAGCAGGCGGGCTACAACAGCGGCGCGGATCTGGGAGAGCTGGAGTACCTCTATGTGGATGAGGGGAACGCCGGGGCGGTGGCCCAGGCCCTGGCCGGGATGTGGCAGGATGCCCTGGGGGTTCAGCTGAGCCCCCGTGCTGTTACCCAGGAGGAGCTGGAGGCCGCCCTGGATCAGGGGACCTACACCCTGGCTGCCACGGATCTCAAGGCTGTGGGCAACGACGCGGAGTGCTTCCTGATGACCTGGACGTCGGACAGTCCGGACAACGTCACGGGATATGCCAACAGCGCCTATGATACCCTCATGACCATCATCGCCGGCGCGGCGGACGGAGAGGCCCGGCTGGGCTGCCTCCATGACGCGGAGGCCCTCCTGCTGGAGGACAGCCCCCTGGCGCCCCTCTACACCAGCGTCACTGCCTGGAAGCTGCGGGAGGACTACACCGGTGCCTGCCGGGATGCCCGGGGATTCTTCCTCTTCTCCGCGGTGATGGTACGCACCGCTTGATCCACCATACCAAACTGACCGGAAGCGGCGCCGCAAGGCGCCGCTTCCTTTGTGCTTGCCGGGGGGGGAAGAGGGGACAAGTTTTCCTGATTCCTGCTATACATTTAACGGGATATCTGGTATAATATACTGTCTACTGGTTGTGATCACACAACATTTCCCGTTTGCGGCGGAGCCCGCCGCGGAGAGGAGCACTATGCCGGATTTTCAGGTGGTTTCGGAGTATCAGCCCTCCGGCGACCAGCCCCAGGCCATCGCCAAGCTGGCGGAGGGCATTGAAAACGGATTGAAGGAGCAGGTTTTGCTGGGGGTCACCGGCTCCGGCAAGACCTTTACCATGGCCAAGGTTATCGAGGCGGTGCAGCGGCCTACGCTGGTGCTGGCCCACAACAAGACCCTGGCGGCCCAGCTGTGCGCGGAGTTTAAGGAGTTTTTCCCCAACAACGCCGTGGAGTATTTCGTCTCCTACTACGACTACTACCAGCCGGAGGCCTATATCCCTCATACGGACACCTATATTGCCAAGGACGCCGCCACCAACGAGGAGATCGACCGGCTGCGCCTCTCCGCTACCTGTGCCCTGCTGGAGCGGCGGGACGTCATCGTGGTTTCCTCCGTCTCCTGTATCTACGGCTTGGGCGAGCCCGACGACTTTGCCAAGCTGGTGGTATCGCTGCGGGTGGGAGCGCAGTGGGACCGGGACGAGTTGCTGCGCCGCCTGGTGGAGATCCGCTACCAGCGCAACGACATCGCCTTTGAGCGCAACATGTTCCGGGTGCGGGGAGACACGGTGGAGATCTACCCCGCCTACTACAAGGACAAGGCCATCCGGGTGGAGTTCTTCGGCGACGAGATCGACCGCATCAGCGAGTTCAATCCCCTCACCGGCAGCGTCAACCGGGTGATGAACCACATCGCCATCTACCCCGCCAGCCACTATGTCACCACCAAGGACAAGATGGATAAGGCAATCGGGGAGATCCGCCGGGAGCTGGAGGAGCAGGTGAAGGTCTTCACCGACAACAACCAGCTGGTGGAGGCCCAGCGCATCCGCCAGCGGACGGAGTACGACATGGAGATGATGGCGGAGCTGGGCTACTGCTCCGGCATCGAGAACTACTCCCGCATCATCTCCGACCGGCCTGCCGGATCCGCCCCCATGACGCTGCTGGACTTCTTCCCGGATGACTTTTTGCTCTTTGTGGACGAGTCCCATGTGACGCTGCCCCAGGTGCGGGCCATGTACAACGGCGACCACGCCCGGAAGGACTCCCTGGTGAAGTACGGCTTCCGGCTGCCCTGCGCCTACGATAACCGCCCGTTGAAATTCGAGGAGTTTGAGGAGCGCATCGGCCAGGCGGTGTTCGTCTCCGCCACCCCCGGCCCCTATGAACGGGAGCGGGCGGACCAGGTGGTGGAGCAGGTGATCCGGCCTACGGGACTGCTGGACCCGAAGGTGGAGGTCCGGCCCGTCACCGGCCAAATTGACGATCTGATGGAGGAGATCCGCACCCGCTCCGCCAAAAACGAGCGGGTTCTGGTGACTACCCTCACCAAGAAGATGGCGGAGGATCTTACCGAGTATTTCAAAAACGCCGGGATCCGGGTGCGGTACATGCACTCCGATGTGGAGACCATCGAGCGGATGGAGATCATCCGGGATCTGCGGCTGGGAGAGTTCGACGTGCTGGTGGGCATCAACCTCCTGCGGGAGGGACTGGACCTGCCGGAGGTAAGCCTGGTGGCCATTCTGGACGCCGACAAGGAGGGCTTCCTTCGCTCCGAGACGTCGCTCATCCAGACCATTGGCCGGGCGGCCCGGAATGCCGAGGGCTTGGTCATCATGTACGCCGACGAGATCACCCCCTCCATGCGCTCGGCTATGGACGAGACGGAGCGCCGCCGGAAGATCCAGAGCGATTACAACGAAGCCCACGGTATCGTGCCCAAGACCATCATCAAGGGCGTCCGGGAGGTACTGGAGATCTCCAAGACTGCGGAGGAGGACACCGTCCGGGGCCGCCGGAAGCGCAAGCTCTCCGAGCAGGAGCGCGCGGCGGAGATCGCCAAACTGGAAAAGGAAATGAAGGAAGCGTCCAAGATGCTGGAGTTCGAGTACGCAGCTGTTTTGAGAGACCGGATCATCGAATTGAGAGGGGAAAAGTGATTCCTTCCCGGACCGGGAGACTCGGGCCACGGACTCGAACCGCCGGGAGTCCGGCGTACAAGCGCTTTGCCGGAGGCAAAGCCTTGAACCGGACGGAATTCACTTCCGGCCGGTTGGTGAAATGACAGGGCTCCCGCCCGGCGAAGCCGGGTGGGATGGTACGCAGCTGTGCTGCGAGACCGGATCATTGAGCTGCGGGGGGAGAAGTAAGGGGCTTCCCGGCGGCAGAAAGCGCGCTCCAATGTACCAGTGAAACGCAACCGACCAGGGATCCACGACCGTCCCACGGGATGGCCCGGAGATAAATAAATCAAACGGGGAGTTGGTATCATGTGGTTCGTATTTGCCATGCTGTCGGCGGTGTTTGCCGCCCTCACGTCTATCCTGGCCAAGATCGGCATTGAAAATGTCAATTCCAATCTGGCCACTGCCATCCGCACCTTGGTGGTGCTGGTGATGGCCTGGGGGATCGTGCTCATCACCGGAAAAATCGGAGAGATCTCCAATATTTCGGGGCGCAGCTGGCTGTTTCTGGTGCTCTCCGGGGTGGCCACGGGTCTTTCCTGGCTGTGCTATTACTACGCCCTCCAGCAGGGGGACGCCAGCAAGGTGGTGCCGGTGGACAAGTTCAGCGTGGTGATCTCCCTGGTGCTGGCCTTTGTGGTGCTCCATGAGCAGGTGGACGCCAAGACCATTCTGGGGGGCGCCCTCATCACCGCCGGCACGTTCGTGATGATTTTGTGAAACAAGCCAGTGTGTTCCCTTGAAATCCAGTGCCCTGATTAGGAGGACGTTATGGAAGAAGAGCGCACCCGATTACAGAAGATCGTTCTGCTGGCCCTGGCAGTCATGGCGGTGGTGTTTGGAATTTTGATGATCGTTTCCAAGCTCCACCCCGGCCTCCTGCTGGACGGCGCCCTTTTAAGACCCACAGAAACTGCGGACACTGTGACTTACGCGGGAAAGCTCCACGGGGAGCAGGTCTCCATCTCTGTCCGGACGGAGAGCGATACCGTTACCGTCATCACCTGCGAGACGGAAAGCGGCGGCAGTGACGTCTACCGGATGGAATACCCCCTGGCACCCATTTTGGCGGTGGACGGCTTTGCCCAGGGGGAGATGGTGGACGGCATTCGTATCACGAAAAACGAGGCCGTGCTCTTTACCGGCGGCTATGACCGGAAGGTCAAGCCCAGTGAAGCGGGCTGGTATGATACCCAAGGCCGGTGGGATCAGGGCACTTTCGGGGAGATCACGGTGGGGGGTGTGGGGCAGAGCAGCCCTCTGGACCTGAACATACAGGACGTGGTGTGGTTAGGCAGCGGCCCGGAGCTGACGGCCCGGGGCAGCTGGGCGCTCTATGCCGTGATGCTCCTTTGTTCTTTGGTGCTGGCGCTGGACGCGGCGTTTCCCCTGGCCCTGTTCTACTGGCGGCACATGTGCGACGTCCGGGATCCCGAGCCGTCGGATTTTTACCTGACGATGCAGCGCATCGGCTGGGTGGTTTATCCCATTTTAATTTTTATCGGCTACATCTGGGCCCTGCGGTATCTGCCGTAGGCCTGCAACCTTCCACAAAGGAGACGCGAAACCATGGCCTTTAACTCAATGGCGTTTTTATTCGGATTGCTGCCGGCGGTGCTGGTGTGCTACTTTCTGCTGCCCGCCCGTTGGCGCACCGGGCGCAACTGGGTGCTGCTGGTGTTCAGCCTGGCCTTCTATGCCTGGGGCGGCGTGCGGATGGTGCCCTTCCTGGTGTTGAGCATCCTGCTCTACTGGGGCGGCGGACTGCTGGTAGCGCCGGGACGATCCCACCGGAAGGGGTGGCTCATGGCCTCCCTGGTGGTGAACGTGGGCATCCTGGCCTACTTCAAGTACACCGGCTTTCTGCTGGAGAATCTGAACGCCCTGGGCCTTGGGGTGACGGTGCCGGAGATCCTGATGCCCGCGGGCATCTCCTTCTACACGTTCCAGGGCATCTCCTACCTGGTGGACGTATACCGGGGCACCGTGGCCGCGGAGCGGAATTTGCCCCGCCTGGCGCTGTACTTCGCCTTCTTCCCCCAGATGATCCAGGGCCCCATCCTCCGCTACGGCGACATGGCGGCGGAGCTGCGGCAGCGGCGGGAGAGCCTGGAGGACGTCACAGCGGGCCTCACCCGGTTCTGCTTCGGCCTTGCCAAGAAGCTGCTGCTGGCGGACGCCTTGGGCCAGGCGGCGGATGCGGCCTTTGCCTCCGGCGACCGGCTGACGGTGGGCCTTGCCTGGATTGGCGCCGTGGGGTACACCCTGCAGCTCTACTTCGACTTCTCCGGCTACACGGACATGGCCATCGGCCTGGGCCGGGTGTTCGGCTTCCGCTTGCCGGAAAACTTCAACTATCCCTACATCACCCGCTCCGCCGGGGAGTTCTGGCGCCGCTGGCATATGACTCTCTCTTTCTGGTTCCGGGACTATGTGTACATCCCCCTGGGGGGCAACCGCTGCGCCCGGGGCCGCCAGATCGTGAACATCCTGGTGGTGTGGATGCTGACGGGTCTGTGGCACGGGTCCGCCTGGACCTTTGTGGCCTGGGGCCTCTATTACGCGGCGCTGCTGCTGGGGGAGCGGTTCCTCTGGGGCAAGGCGCTGGAAAAGCTGCCCGGGGCGGTGCGCCACCTCTACGCCCTGGTGCTGGTGATCGTGGGCTGGGTGTTCTTCCGCTCCGCCACCCTCACCCAGGCCGGGCAGATGATCGCCGGCATGTTCGGCTTTGCCCCCGGCGGCGCCTGGAGCGGGGAGACTACTTACTACCTGCTGCAATTTAGGTGGGAGTGGATGTTGGCCATCCCGGCGGCCCTGCCCATAAAGCCCTGGCTGGAGGGAAAGCTCACAAAGGCCGATACTGCCCTTTCCCGGGGCGTGCTTCTCTGGGGGCCGAAACTCCTGGCGGGGGTGCTGCTGGCCCTCTCCATTTTGCGGCTGCTGAGCGCCACCTTCACATCGTTCTTGTATTTCCAGTTCTGAGAGGAGGGCCCAAGTATGAAACGTTTTGCCCAAGTGGCCTTCCTGGCCTGCTTTCTGGCGGTGATTCTGGCGGTGCCCGCCGGGACGCTGCTCTTTTCCAAAAACAACACCTCCGCCTACTATGAAAACCGCGCCCTGGCGGAGTGGCCGGAGATCACGGCGGAGGGCATCCTGGACGGGAGCCTGGCCCAGAGCCTGGAGACCTGGTACTCCGACCACGCCCCCGGCCGGGCTACCCTCCTGAAGATGGATACCTTCCTCTCCATGGACGTGCTGCACCGTCCGGTGGTCAACGACATCGTCACCACGGAGGATGTGCTCTTGCCCTTCCTGGACTATTCGGAGTACACCCCCGCCGCCTACGAGGCCACGGTGGACTCCATGGCGGTGCCCTTCTCAAAACTGAACCAACACATCCAGGACTGCGGCGGCAGCTTCTACTTCGTGGGCTTCCCGGAGCAGCGCATTTACTTCGAGGATGAGTTCCCCGACTATCTCAATAACCACGAAAACGAAGCGGAGGCGGCGGACACCATCTTCCGGGAGGCCCTGGAGGACGAAGGCATCGCCTTTTTGGACATGGGGGAGGTCTACGACGGCCTGGGCCACCCGGCGGACTTCTACTCCACCGTGGACCACCACTACAATTACTACGGCGCCTACGCTGCCTACCGCTCCATCCTGGACACCCTGGCGGCGGACGGCTGGGATCTGCCGGTGCTGACGGAGGAGGACTTCACCTTCCGGGAGCTGCCCAACCCCTACATCGGCTCCCGCAACCGTAAGCTCTATAACCTCTGGCCCAACGAGGACCGGGCGGTCATTGCGGAGCTGAAAGACCCCATCGCTTACACCCGGTACGATAACGGGGAGCTTTCGGACAAGCCCCTCTACGTGCTCCCGGCGGCGGAGGAGCTGCCCACCACCTACAATCTCTACATGGGCGGGGACTTTGGGGAGACCATCCTGGAGACCAACCGGCCGGAACTGCCGGATGTGCTGGTGTTCGGGGACTCCTTCACCAATGCCCTGGAGACCCTGCTCTACACCTCCTTTGACGAGATGCGCTCGTTGGACCTGCGGCACTATACCGATAAGACCCTCCGGGACTATATCACGGACTACCAGCCGGATATCGTCATCTGCGTCATGAACGACACCTTCTACTACACGCCCACCGGAAACGGCGACGTCTGGCCGGAGGAGTGAGGCGGCCATGGAGACGGAGACGAAAAAAACGCCCCGGGGCGCGGCGGCCAGCATTCTGGCGGCTGCGGCCCTGTGGGGCATCATCGGGGTTTGGAACCGGCGGCTGATGGCCGGGGGCCTCTCCCCGTACTCCATCGTGGTGGTGCGCAACTGCGGCGGGCTGGTGCTGCTGACGGCGGTGATGGCCCTCCGGGACCGCTCCGTGTTCCGTGTGGAGCGGCAGCATTTGAAGTACTTTTTCGGCACCGGGGTGGTGAGCGTGGTGCTCTTCACCGTGTGCTATTTCTCCTGTCAGGAGATCTGCTCCCTGGCGGTGGCGTCCATCCTGCTCTATACCGCCCCGGCCATCGTGGTGGTGCTCTCAGCCCTTTTGTGGCGGGAGCCCGTCACCAAAAAGAAGCTGCTGGCCCTGGGACTGACCTTAGTGGGCTGCGCCCTGGTGTGCGGCGTGTTCTCCGGGTCGCTGACGGTGACGGGAGGCGGCATCGCGCTGGGACTGGGCGCGGGCTTTTTCTACGCCCTGTACAGCATTTTCGGCCGGTACGCCCTGGCCCACTACGGACCCATGACCGTCACCGTGTGGACGTTCGTCTTTGCGGGGGCGGCCTCGCTGGTGCTGGTGCGCCCGGCGGAGCTTGCCGCCCTGGCCCAGCCCTCCATGGCTCTGACGGCGGTGGGGCTGGTGGTGTGCTCCACGGTGCTGCCCTACATCCTCTATACCCGGGGACTTGCCCGGGTGGAGGCGGGAAAGGCCAGCATCCTGGCAAGTCTGGAGCCGGTGGTGGCGTCGGTGGCAGGGGTGGTGCTCTTTGGGGAGCCCATGAGCCCCCTCACCGCCGCCGGGATCGTGTGCGTATTGGCCGGCGTGTATATTTTGAGGTGAAGTATGGCAAAGCATAAGGAAGAAAAAACAAACGTCATGCGGGTGCTGGATCAGAAGAAGATCCCCTACACCGCCCATTTCTACGAGGACAGCCAGGGCCCTGAGGGAACCCGGGAATACGGCGTCCATGTAGCCCAGGCCCTGGGGCAGGACCCTGCCCGGGGCTTCAAGACCCTGGTGGCCCGTGGCGCTTCCAAGGGCATCTATGTCTTTGAGGTGCCGGTGGCGGAGAATCTGGATCTGAAAAAAGCCGCCCGGGCGGTGGGGGAGAAATCCATCGAGCTGCTGCACGTGGCGGAGATCAACGCCGTCACCGGTTATATCCGGGGCGGATGCAGCCCGGTGGGCATGAAGAAGCACTATCCCACCGTGTTTCACAAGACGGTGACGGACTATGAGACTATCTATATCTCCGCCGGAAAAATCGGCGCCCAGGTAGAACTGGCTCCCGGCCCCCTGCTGGAATTGCTGGGAGCCGAAACGGCGGACCTCATCGTGGAGTGAATCGAAACGCACCGGGAGGCGGGAACCTTCAGCTGTCCCGGTATAGCGCGTTTCCATGAAACACAAAAGGAGACAAACACGCATATGCAGGATAAGATCATCGTCAAGGGCGCCCGGGTCAACAACCTGAAAAATATCGACGTCACCATCCCCCGGGACAAGCTGGTGGTGATGACGGGCCTGTCCGGCTCCGGCAAGTCCTCCCTGGCTTTCGACACCATCTATGCCGAGGGCCAGCGGCGGTACGTGGAGAGCCTCTCTTCCTACGCCCGGATGTTCCTGGGCCAGATGGACAAGCCCGATGTGGACTATATCGAGGGACTTTCCCCCGCCATCTCCATCGACCAGAAAACCACCAGCAAAAACCCCCGTTCCACCGTGGGCACGGTGACGGAGGTGTACGACTATCTGCGTCTTTTATGGGCCCGGGTGGGCACGCCCCACTGCCCCAAGTGCGGCAAGGAGATCCGCCAGCAGACCATCGACCAGATCATCGACCAGGTACTTGCCCTCCCGGAGGGCACCCGCATCCAGGTGATGGCGCCGGTGGTCCGGGGCAAAAAGGGTGAGCACGCCAAGGTGCTGGAGGACGCCAAGCGCTCCGGCTATGTCCGGGTCCGGGTGGACGGGAACCTCTACGAGCTGGACGAGGAGATCAAGCTGGAGAAGAACAAGAAGCACTCCATCGAGGTGGTGGTGGACCGGCTCATCATCCGGCCGGACATCCAGCAGCGCCTGACGGACAGTGTGGAGACCGCCTCCAATCTCTCCGGGGGACTGGTGGTCATCAACCTCCTGCGGGAGGAGCAGGACCTGATGTTCTCCCAGAACTACGCCTGCGAGGACTGCGGCATCTCCATCGAGGAACTCACCCCCCGGATGTTCTCCTTCAACAATCCCTTCGGCGCCTGCCCCACCTGCACGGGCCTGGGCAGTCAGCTGAAGGTGGACCCTACCCTGGTGGTGCCGGATCCCACGCTCTCCATTCTGGAGGGGGCCATCCAGGCCAGCGGCTGGAACAACATCCGGGGCGACGGTATCTCCCGGATGTACTTTGACGCCCTGTCCAAGAAATACGGCTTCAAGCTCACCACCCCCTGGCAGGAGCTGCCGGAGGCGGTGCGGGATATCATCCTCTACGGCACCGGCGGGGAGAAGCTGGAGCTCCACTACGACCAGCCCCGGGGCAAGGGGGTCTTGCAGCAGCCCTTTGAGGGCATCTGCAACAACGTGGAGCGCCGCTACCGGGAAACCCAGTCCGACGCCAGCCGCAAGGAGCTGGAGGAGCTCATGGGGGAGTGCCCCTGCCCGGAGTGCAAGGGCCGCCGCCTGAAAAAGGAGTCTCTGGCGGTGACGGTGGGAGACTTGGACATCTTCTCCTTTACGGAGATGTCCGTCACCGACGAGCTTGCCTGGTGTGAAAAGCTGGAACTGACAGAACAGCAGATGCGCATTGCCGCCCGGATCTTAAAGGAGATCAAGTCCCGCCTGGGCTTTTTGCAGTCTGTGGGCCTGGGGTACCTGACCCTCAGCCGCTCCGCCGCCACCCTCTCCGGCGGCGAGAGCCAGCGCATCCGCCTGGCCACCCAGATCGGATCGTCCCTGATGGGGGTCCTCTATATCCTGGACGAGCCCTCCATCGGATTGCACCAGCGGGATAACGACAAGCTCCTGGCCACGCTGAAAAACCTCCGGGACTTGGGCAATACCCTCCTGGTGGTGGAGCATGACGAGGACACCATGCGCGCCGCCGACTACCTCATCGACATCGGCCCCGGCGCCGGCGTCCACGGCGGGGAGGTGGTGGCCGCCGGCACGCCGGAGGAGGTCATGGCAAATCCCAATAGCCTCACGGGCCAGTACCTCTCCGGAAAGAAGAAGATTCCCGTCCCCACGGAGCGCCGGGCAGGCAACGGGAAATTCCTGAAAGTCATCGGCGCGGCGGAGAATAACCTCCGGCACATTGACGTTACCTTCCCCCTGGGGACCTTCACGGTGGTCACCGGCGTCTCGGGTAGCGGCAAGTCGTCGCTGGTCAACGAGGTACTCTTCAAGCGCCTGGGGGCGGAGCTCATGCGCATGAAGGTCCATCCCGGCAAGTGCGACCGCATCGAAGGCATCGAGTACCTGGACAAGGTGGTGGACATCGACCAGAGCCCCATCGGCCGCACGCCCCGCTCCAACCCCGCTACCTATACGGGCCTCTTCAACGACATCCGGGACCTCTTTGCCTCCACGCCGGAGGCCAAGAGCCGGGGCTACGGCCCGGGCCGGTTCTCCTTCAACGTCCGGGGCGGCCGGTGCGAGGCCTGCTCCGGCGACGGCGTACTGAAGATCGAGATGCACTTCCTGCCGGACATCTTCGTCCCCTGCGAGGTCTGCAAGGGCAAGCGCTACAACCGGGAGACCCTGGAGGTCCGCTACAAAGGCAAGAGCATCGCCGACGTGCTGGAGATGACGGTGGACGAGGCGGTGGAGTTCTTCTCCGCCCTGCCGAGGCTGCGCAACAAGCTCCAGACCCTCCAGGACGTGGGCCTGGGGTATGTGAAGCTGGGCCAGCCCTCCACGGAGCTCTCCGGCGGCGAGGCCCAGCGGGTGAAGCTGGCCACGGAGCTCTCCAAGCAGGCCACCGGCCGCACCATCTATATTCTGGACGAGCCCACCACCGGCCTCCACAGCGACGACGTGCGCAAACTCCTGGAGGTGCTGCAGCGCCTGGTGGACACCGGCAACACCGTGGTGGTCATTGAGCACAATCTGGACGTCATCAAGTGCGCCGACCATCTCATTGACCTGGGCCCCGAGGGGGGCGACGGCGGCGGCACCATTGTCTGTACCGGTACGCCGGAGGAAGTGGCCGCCTGCCCGGAGAGCTTCACCGGCCAGTATCTGAAGAAGGTCCTGGAGCGGTAAGAACTCTTATTGGGCGGTGGCTTTCAGACCGATGATACCCGTCAGCAGCAGTACCACGAACAGCATCCGCACCGCGGTGACAGGCTCTTTGAAAACAACAATGCCCACGATCACCGCTCCCACGGCGCCGATGCCCGTCCAAACGGCGTAGGCGGTGCCCAGGGGCAGGACCTTGGTGGCCTGGGAGAGAAAGATAAAACTGAGGATCATGCCCACCACGGCCACCACACTATATACAGGGCGGGTAAAGCCCTCTGAGAGCTTCAAAAATGTGGACCAGAAAACCTCCAGTCCGCCTGCGATCAGCAGTTCCAGCCATGCCATAAACAGTACCTCCAAACAAAAAAATAGCGCCTGCTTTCACACCTGCAACGGCCTGACGGTGTGAAACCAAACGCCGCTGTCCCACTCGGCAGCGAAACAGCGCACTCAATATATCCGATTCCAACGGCCCTGTCAAGCCGCTTGAATGGAACAATCAAATTGCTCAAATCAAAGAAAGTTGAGGATCACCTATGTCTAACATCAAAAACGTTGCCATGATCACCGTCTGCGGACGGCCCAACGTGGGAAAGTCCAGCCTCACCAACGCCCTGGTGGGGGAAAAGGTTGCCATCGTCTCCAACAAGGCCCAGACCACCCGCAACCGGATTTACGGTGTGGTGAACCGGGAGGACACCCAGTATATCCTGCTGGACACCCCGGGTCTCCACAAGCCCCGCTCCGCCCTGGGCGAGTATATGGTGAAGGTCGTCACCTCCAGTCTCTCCGACGTGGACTGCGCCCTCTTGCTGGTGGAGCCCATCGCCCATGTGGGTGGGCCGGAGCTCTCCCTCATCAACCGCATCCGAGAGGAGCACATCCCCTGCATCCTGTGCATCAATAAGATCGACACCGTGGAGCCCGCCGCGCTGCTGCCGGTGATCGCCGCCTACAACGAGGCCTGGGACGGCTTTGACGCCATCATCCCCATCTCCGCCCACAGCGGCTCCGGCCTGGAGGATCTCATGCGGGAGTTGCGCAAGTACGCCCAGGAGGGGCCCCAGCTCTTCCCCGACGGCCAGACCAGCGACCAGCCGGAGCGGCAGGTGATGGGGGAGATCATCCGGGAGAAGCTGCTGCTGTGCCTGGATAAGGAGATCCCCCACGGCACCGCCGTGGAGATCAACCGCTTTTCCGAGCGGGATTCCGGCGTCATCGATGTGGACGCCACCATCTACTGCGAAAAGGCCAGCCACAAGGGCATTATCATCGGCAAGCAGGGGGCCATGCTGAAAAAGGTCAGCTCCCTGGCCCGCCACGACATGGAGAAGTTCATGGGCACCAAGGTGTACCTGGAGACCTGGGTGAAGGTCAAGGAAAACTGGCGGGACAATATGAATTATGTGAGAAGCTTCGGCTATCAGGACGAGTAAGGCCGGAGGCGGCGCAGCGGCTTTGCCCGCCGGTTTTCCCCGCCACAGGTGCGGCGTTATGTTTTGAAGCTGCATCCGCATATTTCCACCCATAGGATTCGACGTTTTTCGGAAGACTATCCCTAAAAGGAGGTCTCAGACATGGACGCCGAATCCTATTGGGAACTGTTCTGTATGACGGGAGAGCCTCTGGCCTACATGCTCTACCGGACGGCGGAGGACGAAGATCAGCCCCCTGCCGCACAGTGAACCAAACGATCCCGGGGCCTTGTCCCCGGCTACATAGGGAGGGAGCGCACGTGGCGTCCACGCCGTATCTGGTGCTTCGGGGCGTCGTATTGCGGGAGACGCAGACCAAGGAAGCGGACAAAATTTTGACGGTGCTGACAGCGGAGCGGGGACGCATCGCCGTCATCGCCCGGGGCGCCCGCCGCAAGGGCTGTAAATTTGCTGCTGCGGCCCAGCCGCTGGTGTGGTCCGAGTGGACCCTCTACCAAAAGGGGGAGTGGTACTACGCCAACGAGGGCACCACACTGGAGCTGTTCAACGGCCTGCGGGGGGATCTGGAGGCCCTGGCCCTGGGCTTTTACTTCGCGGAGCTGACGGAGGCCGTTACCAGTGAGGAGTCTCCGGCGCCGGAGCTGCTGCGCCACCTCCTCAATGGGCTCTATGCCCTCTCCACCCTGCACCGGCCCCACGCATTGGTGAAGGCGGCCTTTGAGCTGAAGCTATTATGCCTTGCCGGATACGAGCCCCTGGCAGACGGGTGCGCCTACTGCGGCTGCCCGGACCCGGAGGAGCCGCTGCTGGATGTGGTGCAGGGTGTACTGCGCTGCCGCAAGTGCGGAGTGAAGGAGAGTGCCCTCTCCATGCCCCTTTGCCGGGATTCTCTGGCGGCGCTGCGGCATATCATCTACGGAGATCCCAAGCGGCTGTACAGTTTCACCCTGGAGGGCAAGCCCATGGAGCGTCTGGCCGGCGTAGCGGAGGCCTTTCTGGCCGCCCAGCTGGAGCGTGGATTCCGGACGTTGGACTTCTACAAGAGCCTCCAGCCTCCGGATTTGCCTGCCCAATAAGATACAATTTGTATTATTTTGATAGAATTATACGATATGGAACGAAACTTGACAGAATTTGTCCTGGGAAACTACCGCCTAGCGGTGGATGTGGAAGCCACCCGGGCGTATTACGCCGCCCATCCCGGGCCCTGGATCACCTGCGAGTGCGACGGGTGCCGGAACTTTGCAGCGGCGGTGAGAGACCTGCCCCAGGGGGTGCGGGACTTCTTCCATACCCTGGGCCTGGACCCGGAGAAGCCGGGGGAGCTTATGTACTACCAGGGCACGGAGAAAGACCTCTCCGGCGGCGGGTGGTACCATCTGGTGGGTACCGTTCTGGAGGGTTCCTCCCGGCCCGGGGACTATGAGGTGTTCCCGGCGGGGTGGTACGATCTGGGGGCGGGGTTCTCCGTTGGCTTCAAGAATGACTGCGACCTGCTGCCCGACGACTTCCCCCGGCCCTGCTTCCAGATGGAATTCGAGCACACCATGCCCTGGGTGCTGGAAATCCCCAACCCTTATCTTTATGAATGACCATCAAGTGCATCTCACTTGACAGGAGATAGAGCTATGAGCGAACTGTTTGAAAAATCCATCCGCACCCTGGAACTGCCCCGGGTGCTGGAGCTTCTGGCGGAGCAGGCGGTCAGTGCTGAGGCCAAGGCCCGCTGCCGCCGCCTGCGGCCGGAGACGGAGCCGGAGGAGGTACTGCGCCTGCTGGATCAGACGGACGCGGCCCGGCAGATGATGGGTCTGCGGGGCAGTCCCTCCTTTTCCGGCGTCAAGCCGGTGGCGGAGGCCCTGGACCGGGCGGACCGGGGCGGCAGCCTCAATCCCCACGAGCTGCTGACCATCGCGGACCTGCTGACCGCCGCCCGCCGGTGCAAGGAGTACTTCAACGCCGACGCGGTGGAGAAAACCGCCATCGACCACCTGTTTTTGTCCCTCCACGGCAACCGCTTCCTGGAGGAGAAGATCAAGCGGTGCCTGCCTGACGAGGACACCGTGGCGGACGCTGCTTCCCCAGAGCTGGCGGATATCCGACGGCACATGCGGGCGGCCCAGGCCAAGAGCCGCCAGATCCTCCAGCGGGTCATCTCCTCCCCCAGCTACGCCAAGATCCTCCAGGAGACCATCATCACCCAGCGGGACGGCCGCTTTGTGGTGCCGGTGAAGGCGGAGCACAAGGGGGACCTGCCGGGCCTGGTCCACGATATCTCCTCCACCGGCGCCACCCTCTTTGTGGAGCCTATGGGGGTAGTGCAGGCCAACAACGAGTATATCGAGCTCCAGGCCAAGGAGCAAAAGGAGATTGAGCGGATCCTGGCGGAGCTCTCCGCCGAGGCTGCCGCCCACCGGGAGGATATCCAGTGGGACTACGACGCCCTGGTGCACCTGGACGTGATCTTCGCCCGGGGCCAGCTGAGCTACAAGATGGAGGCCGCCCGGCCGGAGGTCCGCCGGGACGGTGTCATCTACCTGCGCAAGGCCCGCCATCCGCTGCTGGATCCCAAGCAGGCGGTGCCCATCGACATCCAGCTGGGGGACACCTTTGACACCCTGGTCATCACCGGCCCCAACACCGGCGGCAAGACCGTCACCCTCAAGACATTGGGCCTCCTGACCCTTATGACCCAGTGCGGCCTCCACATTCCCGTGGGGGACCGCAGCGTCATCTCTGTATATGAGCGGGTGCTGGCGGACATCGGCGATGAGCAGAGCATCGAGCAGAGTTTGTCCACTTTCTCGGCACATATGGTCAATATTGTGAGTATTTTGCGGGAGGCGGACCGCCGCAGTCTCATCCTCTTCGACGAGTTGGGAGCCGGTACGGACCCGGTGGAGGGCGCGGCGCTGGCCATCGCCATCATCCAGCGGGTGCGGGCCCTGGGGGCCCGGGCCGCCGCCACCACCCACTATGCCGAGCTCAAGACCTTTGCCATGACCACGGCGGGGGTGGAGAACGCCTCCTGCGAGTTTGACGTGGAGACCTTGCGGCCCACCTACCGGCTGCTTATCGGTATCCCCGGCAAGTCCAACGCCTTTGCCATTTCGGCGCGGCTGGGCCTGCCCGCGGACGTCATCGAGGACGCCAAGGCCCAGATGAGCGGCGAGAGCGTCCGGTTCGAGGACGTCCTCACCCAGCTGGAGGCCAAGCGCCAGGCACTGGAGAAAAAGGAGCTGGAGGCGGAGCGTCTCTACCGCCAGCGGGAGGAGGACGCCCGCAAGGCCCGGGAATTCCGGGAGCAGATGGAGCGGGCCAAGGATAATGCCCGCAGCCGGGGCGAGGCGGAGGCCAAACGCATCGTCCGGGATGCCCGGGCTGCCGCGGACCAGGTGTTCCAGGAGCTCTCCGACATGCGCAAGGCCCAGGCCAAGGCGGACCGGGCCCTCAACGACAACGAGGCCCGGGCGGCGCTGCGGCGTAAGCTCAACGAGGCGGAGGACGCCATCAGCAAGCGCGACGCCCGGCAGGAGCCCATCCCCAAGCCCAGCCGTCCCATCCGGGAGGGCGACCTGGTGGAGATCCCCGGCGTGCGGACCCCGGCGGAGGTGGTCTCCGTGGGCAAGGACGGCACGCTGCAGCTCAAGGCCGGCGTGCTGAAGATGAAAGCCAAGGCAAATGAGGTCCGGCTCATTGAGGACGACGAACGGGCCGCCCGGAAGAAAAATCCCTCGGTGTCCATCCGGCAGAATGCGGACCGTGCCCTGCGCGCTTCTGCCAGCCGGGAGCTGGATATCCGGGGCCTGGAGACCCTGGAGGCGGAGAGCGTGGTGGAGAATTTCCTCTCCGCCGCCGTCATGGGCCATCTGGACACCGTCACCATCATCCACGGAAAGGGGACTGGTGCTCTGCGCAAGGCCGTCCACGCTGTCCTGCGGCGCAACAAGGCCGTCAAGGACTTCCGGCTGGGGGTCTACGGCGAGGGCGAGTCCGGCGTCACCGTGGTCACGTTGAAATAACCAATCCACCCCGTCCGCCTGATGGGCGGGCGGGGCGCCTTTGAGAGGGGAGAATCCTATGGAATTGACCTTTCGCTTTGCCCAGGAGGCGGACACGCCCCTGATCCTGCGCTTTATCCGGGATCTGGCGGAGTATGAACACATGGTAGACCAGGTGGTGGCGGATGAGGCCACGTTGAAAGAGCAGCTCTTTGACCGCCGGGGGGCCGAGGTGCTCTTTGCCCTGGAGAATGGGAAAGAGGTGGGCTTTGCCCTGTTTTTCCACAATTTCTCCACGTTCCTGGGTCGGGCGGGGCTGTATCTGGAGGATCTGTACGTCCTGCCGGAGCACCGGGGCAAGGGGTACGGAAAGGCCCTCTTCCGCCGTCTGGCCTCCATCGCCCGGGAACGGGGCTGCGGCCGCATGGAGTGGTGGTGCCTGGACTGGAATGCCCCCAGCATCGCCTTTTACCGCTCCTTGGGCGCCCGGCCCATGGACGAGTGGACGGTGTACCGCCTCACCGGAGAGGACCTGGAGCGGCTGGCGGAGCCGGAAAGCGGCGCGGATTAATTAAACAGCAACGCCCCCGGAACCATGTCGGTTCCGGGGGCGTTTTCTATGTTTGCCGGGCGATTGTGGAAACCGTCAGTTCAGCACGATGGCGTTGACTGCCTCCACCAGGTCCACCACGGCGCTGCGGGAGACCAGGCAGACGGGCTCTCCATCCACCACCGCCAGGCAGTCGCTGCCGTCATAGCGGTAGAGGTCGATGGTGACGGTGGGATCGCCCTCCAGGTCCAGGTGGACCGTCAGGCTGATCTCCTCCTTCTGGGTAGGCGCCTCACTGGTGAAGCTGTCCGCTGTCAGGGATTCCAGTGCCGTCTGCAGGTCGGCGATGTCCAGCTCTTCCTCCTGATAAGAGTAGGTGCGCTCGTCAGAATCGCCCTCAGAGGTGATGGTGTAATCTGCCCCTTCCAGGGAGATATCCAGCTGGCTGATATCGGCGAAGTCCGCAGGCAGGACCTCCGGATGGCGCAGGTCGTCATAGCCGCAGGCCATGAGGGCCTCGTACTCCTCCCCGGTGATCTGATAGAGGATCTGGGAGCTGCCTACCCGCACATAGGCGGTGATCTCATCTTCCTCTTCGTCCACCGCATCGGAGTCATCGGTGCTCTGGCTGTCTGTCTCCGTCTGGGCGGCGGCACGTTCATCGGGATCCCGGCTGACATACAGTGTCACGGAGCCCGACACGTCGTTGCCGTCGTCATCCTCCGTGGTGTAGTCCACCTGGACGGTGGCCTCGGGGTCATCCAGGCCGCAGTCTTGGATCTCCTCCTCCGTTGCGTTGTAGGTGACATAGTTGGTCAGGTCCAGAGACGACATGGTGTACAGATAGTCCTCCACCCGGGAGGTATCCAGGGGGACCTTGTCTCCACTCCGCTGGGTGAAGTAGACATCATCGCTCCGATAGGTGTCGGTGGTGTTGCCCTCCTCATAGACGGCGGTATAGTCGTCGGGGCCGGAGACGCTCAGCTGGGTGATGGTATCCAGATCGGGGATCTCGTCATTTTGGATGAGCTCGCTGAGCTGGGCGTCAAAGAGGTCCAGGGGGTCGTCTGCTACCAGGTACACGTTGCCGTCCCCGATGGAGACATAGCGCTGGGAGTCCATGGTGCTGTAATCCCCCAGGAGGATGGTGTAGTCCGTATCCTCTGTGGAGATGTGGATGGTGCAGGTGGGATCGCTCAGCCCGTACTGGCCCAGATCCTCCGCGTCCTGGATGATAAAGGCGGCGCCGAAGGAGGCAAAGGGATCCAGCAATTCGGCAATCTTGTCCTGATCCACCGGGAAGGCGTCGTCGCCGTCATAGGTCCAGGTGCCGTCCTCCTTGCGGAAGGCCAGGGACTGGCCGTCATACTCCCAGGAGAGGTCGGTGACGGAGTCCGTGGGGAGCTCCAGAACCACCTCGCCGCTGTTTTGGATGTTCTCCTTGCGGGCTTCGTACCGGGTGACGCCGAAAGTCACAAGACACGCCACCACCAGTATGCCCGCCAGGATATAGAGCTTTTTATACCGGTTCATTCTGAAGCCTCCTTCTTCTGATTACCACGCCGATGCCGATGCCAAGATACACCAGCGGGAACACGCCGATCATCATCACCTTCAGAAGAGAGGAGGTGGAGTCGCTGATGGTCAGGTAATTGTAGTTGAGGGACTTGCTGCGGATGGCCATGGCCTCGCTCTCGCCGATCAGGGAGGACAGGGCGTTCATGCCCAAATTCACGTTGGCGCCGGAGGAATAGGCGTTGTAGGTGTCGTCCAGAAAGCTGGAGGAGGCAAACCACACCATCCGGCCGCCGCTGTCGGAAACATCCACGGAGACCGCCAGGGAGAAGGGACCGTCGATGTCCCCGTCCTCCTTTTCGTAGGTGGACATCTCATATCCCGCCACCTTGCTGAAAGCGGTGTCGGAAGTGGTGAGCAGGCTCGTCACCGTGGCGCCGGAGGGCGCCTCGCCCACCGTCAGGCCCAGGGAGAGGGGCATGATGGGGAAGTAGTGTTCCTCCATCAGCGAGTCCGTAATGTCACTGCTGTTCATGTCCGGCATCAGAGCAAAGGGAGCCTGGAAGGCGTAGTGTTCCCGGTCGCCCTCCACCACGATGCCCTCATTGGCGGTGACGCCGTAGTCGGCAAGGAGGCTGTAGAGGTTTTCCAGGCTGCCCTCCTCCACGGGGCCCGCCATCACCAGCAGCTTGCCGCCGCCGGAGACGTAGTCCGAGAGCATATCCTTCTCCTCCGTGGAGATATCGCTGGTGGGGGCGTAGATCACCACGCAGTCGGCGTCCTCCGGGACGGCGTCTACCGTCAGCAGGGAGAAGGTCTGAAGCTCCATGTTCTCCTTTTCCACCTGGTCGGAGAAGGTGGAGGGCAGATCCGCCTCGCCGTGGCCCTCCAGCACGTAGACCTGGGGCTGGTCTGCGTTGACCACGTAGTCGATGGCGGAGGTGATGGCGCCCTCGCCGTCGAAGGAGGTGTTGTAGGAGTAGGTGGTGAGGTCTGCCTGGGAGAGGTAGATGTCATCGTAGGCAATGTAGCGGTAGCGGTCGCCGCACTCCACCACCAGGCTGTTGTTTGCCACCGTTTCGTCGGTGTACTGCTGGGCAAAGGTGGGGTAGATGTCAGGGTTCTTTTTCTCCACCGTAATATGGTCGGAGAGGCTCTCGTACTTGCTCAGCAGGTTTTCGATGACGTCGTCCTCCTCGCCGGACTGGACGATCCAGTAGATGGTGACGTCGTCCTGCAGGGCGTTGACCACCACCTTGGTGTTGCTGGTGATGGAGT
This sequence comes from uncultured Oscillibacter sp., assembly GCA_905200545.1. Lineage (GTDB taxonomy): Bacteria > Bacillota > Clostridia > Oscillospirales > Oscillospiraceae > Oscillibacter. The sequence continues at coordinate 41,306 of CAJKKQ010000004.1, read as the reverse complement.
AGAGCTTGGAGACGCTGATGTCGTACTTGGTGAGGTTGGTGGGCAGCGCCGAGACCAGAATGTTCACCACCACCAAAAGAGCCAGAACCACCGCCGTCATCATCAGGGAGTAAGAACCGCCCTGGAAGGCGATGCGGTTTTGCTTGACCCCGCCGGAGCGGCGGGGGAGTTTCAGGTCTTTCATCAGTTATACCTCCTCTTCTCCAGGGACTGCACCGATAGAAACAGGAAGAAGACGATTACGGAACCGTAGTACACGATGGCGGTCATGTCGAACACACCGTTGACGAATCCCGTAAACCGCTCAAAAAGAGACAGGGTCTTCATGATCTGGGGCAGCAGTCCCTCCAGCACCGTGTTGTCCAGCAGGTAGACCGCCACGGTGGCGAAGACCAGCACGAAGCTGACCCAATAGGCAAGGTTTCCGTTGCCCGTCACATAGCGGATCACCAGGCCCAGGGCCAGGATCAGCACGATGAGGGCCACCGCGGAGCCCATGGCGGTGGAGGAGACGTACTCGGAGAGGCTGACGCTGTAATAGTTCAGCAAAATCACGGCGATGCCGATGCCTGCCGCCAGGCCCTGGTTGTCCGTCAGGGAGGAGATGAAGGTCCCCAGGGCGATGAGGGCGGCGCCCATGATGAAGAAGGCCAGGATGGAGCCGTAGGAGGTCAGCAGGTACACGTCTCCGAACTGGGCGAAGACCAGGGGATAAAGGGAAATGATGGCCAGGGGAATGAGATAGAGCACCAGCAGCGCCAGGTACTTGCCCAGAATCACCTGGGTGGTGGTGATGGGCAGGGAGTAGAGCAGCTGGTCGGTTTTCTGCCTGCGCTCCTCGGCGATGACCCGCATGGTCAAAATGGGCACGATCACCACGAAGATCAGACTGCTGAAGTTCAGCACCAGCTCAAAGCTGCTGACCGCTGCCTGAATGTTGTAGAGTACCGCGCCGATGCCCACAAAGGCCAGCAAAAACGCCCCGAAGACATACGCCGTCAGGGAGTGGAAGTAATTTCTCAGTTCATGTTTCAAAACCGCAGTCATTGCGCCCTCTCCTCACTTTCCGGAGCCTCCGCTGCTGCCGCGCCTTCCGGGGCGGCGGGGGCTTCCTCGTTCTTTTCCGTCAGCTCCAGGAAGATGTCCTCCAGATTGGCTTTCTTCAGCGACATCTCCAAAAGGGGCTTGTGCTGTTCCGCAAAGGCGAAGAACAGCGTTCGGGACACGGCGTAGATGTCCTCCAGATCCGTTTTGATGTGGGCTGTCACAAGACCGGATTCCTCCACCGTCACCTGGATCTCGGTGAGATGGGCGATCCGGGAGAGGATCTCCTTAGTCTCCTCCACCGTGGCGTCGGTGGTGAGGGTGATCTCATTGGGGGAGAGGAGCTGGTGTTCCAGGTTCTCCGGGGTGTCGAAGGCTACCAGCTGTCCCTTGGAGATGATGAGGATCTTCTCACAGATGGTCTGCACCTCCGAGAGAATGTGGGAGCTGAAGATCACCGTGTGGGTCTTTCCCAGTTCCCGGATCAGGTCCCGGATCTCGATGATCTGGATGGGATCCAGGCCTACGGTGGGCTCATCGAGAATGATGACCCTGGGATTTCCCAGCAGGGCCTGGGCAATGCCTACCCGCTGCTTATAACCCTTGGACAGGGCGGAGATGCTGCGGTTTTGTACGTCCTCCAGCTTGGTCTGGCGGATCACCTGGGCGATCTGGCCGGTGAGCTCCGCGCCCCGCAGGCCCTTGGCCTCTCCCACGAAGCGCAGGTACTCGGCGGGCGTCTCGTTCATGTAGAGGGGCGGCTGCTCGGGCAGGTAGCCCATGAGCTTTTTGGCCTTTTCCGGCTCTTCGAAAATATCGTGGCCGTCGATCCGCACGTGGCCCTCGGTGGCGGAAAGACAGCCGGTCATGATGTTCATGGTGGTGGATTTTCCCGCGCCGTTGGGGCCCAGGAACCCGTACACATGGCCTTCCCCAATCTCAAAGGAGAGATCGCGGACGGCTGTGAAATCACCATAACGCTTGGTTAAGTGTTGCACCGTTATCATGGTTGACCTCCTCGCTGCTGTGCGTGTCAGCACTCATTTGGAAAGGATTGTAACAGTGCAGTCTGAAATGATGCTGAAAGCCCCGGCAAAAAATGAAGGGCTTTTGGATGGGTCCGCATCCCCGTGGACAGGCGGCTTGAGACGTGGTACAATGAACCAAAACCAGGCGGCTGCAGGATGGAGGAATGGGATGCCCGTTGATATGAAAGTTGTGATCGCCACTGCCTTTGGGCAGATGGCCCGGAAAAAACCCATCGACAAGATCACCGTCAAGGATCTGGTGGAGCAGTGCGGCATCTCCCGGCAGGCTTTTTACTATCATTTTCAGGACATTCTGGAGGTGATGGAATGGAGCATCCGCCAGATGGTGGAGAGCACCCTCCAGACCAGCCTCCGGGCCGAGACACCGGAGAAGGCCATCGAGGCCTTTGTCAGCGTGGCGGCGGAGCACGGGGAGCTGCTGCTGCGGCTGCTGGACTCCCAGCGCCGGGCCCAGATCGAGCGCGTCTTCGTGGAGGCTCTGCGCTCCAATATGCGCCGACTGCTGAGCGCCAAGCGGCCGGATCTGGCCGTCAACCATCAGGATCTGGAGGTGGCGCTGAATTTCTGCGCCTACGGCATCGCCGGGGTGCTGTTTGAAAACTGCAAAAACCGGGACTTGAATGTGGAGCAGCTCTCCCGGCAGCTATCCCAGCTGCTCTCCGGAAATCTCATTTGAACGCTTTGGACAGATCCCCCCGGGTGTCAAAATTCTTGACATCCGGGGGGATCTGTCTATACACATGGGCCAAAGTGCAAATGGCGCTTTTGAGAAAAAAACGCTATCATCAGAGCATCTCAAAAAGGCTTTGTGGAGGAAGCAACGATGGAGCAAAGTCCGTTTTTGGTGAAGATCTGCCAGCTGGAGCAGGACTATCAGACCCTGGAGGACTGCCTGCGGGCGTGCCGGGATCTGGAGGAGGCGGATATCGACCTCCAGATGCGCCGGGTCTGGCGGGCCTACCGTGAGGCGAGCTGCGGACTGGAGGAGGCCATCCGGTCCAGCCGCTCTCCGGCCATGCGCCGTCTGGCCCAGGCCCAGCGCACCTATGACCGCACAGTGCAGGCCCTGCTGGAGGAAACCTTGCCGGCGGATCTGCACAGCGAGGGCACCACGCCGGGAGAGGACCGCACGGAGGCCCGGATGCTCTACGCGGAGTACGCCGTGGATTTCGCCCGGCAGGCGGTGCGCCGGGCCATGCTGGCGGTGCTGTCGGCAGCCGGGGAGGCCCGGCAGCAGGGACAAGACCGGGAAACACACAAGGAGGAATCACCCCAATGAAAGAGGTCAAAACACCGAAAAAACCCCTATTATACTACTATTTTATCGCCATGATCTGTCTGCTGCTGTTTCAGTTCCTGGCCATGCCCTGGCTGGCCCAGTCCCGGATTCAGACGGTGGACTACAATACCTTTATCTCCATGGTGGAGGATGGAAAGGTGGATGCGGCGGAGATCCAGCAGCAGGAGAACCGCATTCTCTTCTCCGACCAGGACCAAAAAGTCTATAAGACCGCCATGGTCCCCGACGACGACCTCACCCAGCGGCTGCTGGATGCCGGTGTCTCCACCAACGGCGTGGAGGTGGAGCAGACGTCTCTGCTGGGAGACATTCTCAGCTGGGTGATCCCCATTGTGATCTTCATCGCCCTGGGCCAGTTCATGTCCCGGAAGATGATGGACCGGATGGGCGGGCCCAACGCACTGTCCTTCGGCAAGTCCAACGCCAAGATCTACGTGAAGTCCTCCGAGGGCATCAAGTTCTCCGACGTGGCCGGTGAGGACGAGGCCAAGGAGAACCTGGCAGAAATTGTGGACTACCTCCACAACCCCGCCAAGTATCAGGAGATCGGCGCCTCCATGCCCAAGGGCGTGCTGCTGGTGGGCCCTCCGGGCACCGGCAAGACCATGCTGGCCAAGGCCGTGGCCGGCGAGGCCAACGTTCCCTTCTTCTCCATGTCCGGCTCGGAATTTGTGGAGATGTTCGTGGGCATGGGCGCCTCCAAAGTGCGGGACCTGTTCCGCCAGGCCAAGGAGAAGGCTCCCTGTATCGTGTTCATCGATGAGATCGACGCCATCGGCAAAAAGCGTGATGGCCAGATGGGCGGCAACGACGAGCGGGAGCAGACCCTCAACCAGCTGCTCACGGAGATGGACGGCTTCGAGGGCAACACCGGAGTCATCATTCTGGCGGCCACCAACCGCCCGGAGTCCCTGGACCCAGCCCTGACCCGTCCCGGCCGGTTCGACCGACGGGTCCCCGTGGAGCTGCCGGACCTCCAGGGCCGGGAGGAGATTTTGAAGGTCCATGCCAAAAAGATCAAGGTGGCGGAGGATGTGGATTTCCAACAGATCGCCCGGATGGCCTCCGGCGCCTCCGGCGCGGAGCTTGCTAACATCGTCAACGAGGCGGCTCTGCGGGCCGTGCGGGACGGCCGCAGATATGCCACCCAGGCGGACCTGGAGGAGAGTATTGAGGTGGTCATCGCCGGCTATCAGAAGAAGAATGCCATCCTCACGGATCAAGAGAAGTGGACGGTGGCCTATCACGAGGTGGGCCACGCCCTGGTGGCTGCCCGGCAGAACCACTCCGCCCCGGTGCAGAAGATCACCATCATCCCCCGCACCTCCGGCGCCCTGGGCTACACCATGCAGGTGGAGGAGGGGAACCACTACCTGATGACCAAGGAGGAGCTCCTCAACAAGATCGCCACCTACACCGGCGGCCGGGCGGCAGAGGAACTGGTGTTCGGCACCGCCTCCACCGGCGCCTCCAACGACATCGAGCAGGCCACCAAGCTGGCCCGGGCCATGGTCACCCGCTACGGCATGAGCCCCGACTTCGACATGGTGGCCATGGAGACCACCACCAACCAGTACCTGGGCGGAGACAGCTCCCTGTCCTGCTCCGCCCAGACCCAGGCGGAGATCGACCGCCAGGTGGTGGAGATCGTCCGCAAGCAGCATGAAAAGGCCGCCAAGATCTTGGCCGACGACCGGAAAAAGCTGGACGAGATCTCCCGCTACCTCTATGAAAAGGAGACCATTACCGGCAGCGAGTTTATGGAGATCCTGAACCGGGAAGAAAACTGAAACCATCACCCGTGAAAAAAGCCCGGCGGAGCGCCTTGTGCGCTTCGCCGGGCTTTGCGGTGTCGCCAGGGGAACCGTTATTCCCCCACAGCCGCCTGGAGACGGGCAAGATCCTCCTGGTCCGGGTGGCTGAGGGCCTGGTCAAAATTTTCCAGCATGGCGGTGCGCCGGGGGCTCTCCTCCATGGCCGCATAGCGGTCCCGCACCGCCTGGGGCATCTTGCCCTGGCACATGTAGGTGCCGGTCACCTGGACTCCGGGGGCCAGGTTGGCCTTCACCCGGTCCAGGATCTGCTGGAAGTAGGCGGGGGCGCCTCCAAACCCGGCGGTGCCGAAGAGGAACACCTTCTGATCCGTCAGGCTCTGCAGAAAGCGGGCGGTGGGCTCGTCGCAGGTGCCCTTGTCCGTCCAGAATCCCACATAGACCGTGTCGGCGGCCAGAGCCTGGGGAGCCGGGGTGCCGAAGTAGCGGCAATCCTCCTGAGGCAGGGCCTCCCGGACGGCCCGGGCCAGCATGGCGGTGTTGCCGGTGCGGCTGCTGTAAACGATGGCGTAGCTCATTTGGTTTCCTTCCTTTCATAGATACAGTGGACGCCCCGGTGGGCCATCATGCCTCCCAGGCACTCCTTGTTGCAGCGGACACAGCGGTGGATGGTTTCCGGATGGCCGGAGCAGACCTTGTTGGGCCACTCCGGGTCGGCGGTGAGCTGGCGGCTCATGGCGGCACAGTCGATCCGTCCGCTTTCCAGCTGTGCCTCCACAAAATCGGGGTCGGTGAGCCCGCCCACACCGCAGATGGGCAGCCGGGTGAGCCGGCGCACCTGATCGCAGAATTTCAAAAAGCAGCCCTCCGCCCCGAACTCCGGATGGCTTTTGGGGGGGATGGTGTCGGTGAGCTCCCCGTGGTTGGCTAGGGTTACGTGGAAGCTGGTGACTCCCGCCTGCTCCAGCAAGGGGACAAAGATGGGCAGCTCATCCTCCAGCACACCGGCGTTGCCGTAGTGGGGATCCTCCTGGCGCACTGCCAGCTTGTAGTCGATGGGCACGTGGGGCAGGCGGCGGCGGATGGCGGACACCGCCTCCACGGCGAAGCGGGCCCGGTTTTCCGGACTGCCGCCGTAGCGGTCGGTGCGGTGGTTGAAGAGGGCGGAGCTGAAGCTGCCGCACATCCGGTCCCCGTGGACCTGCACCATGTCAAAGCCCGCCTGCGTGGCCAACTCTGCTGCCTTGCCGAAGGCGTCAGTGATCTCCGCCACCTTTTTCTCCGGCAGGCCGGTGATATAGGGCCCCACCTGCTGGTTCAAGAGGGGCCGCAGTTCCTCCATGGAGATACGCTTGGTGAGCACGCCGGGGATGTACCGGATCATTCCCTTGAGATTGGAGTCGGACTGGTGGAGCTGGGCGCACAATTTGCACCCGTAGGGATGGACGGCGTCTGCCAGAGATTTGTAGAAGGCAAAGCCCTTCTTGGTGTACAGGGAGGGGCCGAAGCCATGGGGCAGCACCGGTACGTCACCGATGATGATCATGGCGCAGCCTCCGGCGGCGATCTTCTTCATCCGCTCCACCAGCTCCTCCTGGGGAAGGCCCAGGGAGGTGGGGGCAAAGACGATCCGGTTCTTTAGGGTCAGCCCGCCGTAGTTCAGGGGGCTGCAAATGGTTTCGTACATGTGGAATCCGCTTCTTTCCCAGAGACTTTTGCCAAGAGGGCAAAGAGCTGTTCCCGCTCCTTCTGATCCAGAGGGGCCAGGGCGGCTTCATCCCAGTCGAAGAACACCTGGTGGCTCACCTGAAAGGCCTGCTGCCCTTTGGGGCTCAGATCCAGATGGTAGGCACGGCCGGACTTCTCCCGGGTGAGGAAGCCCTCCTCTACCAGCCGGGTGACGGTGCGCTGGGAATAGCCCCAGTCCAGCCCCAGGGCCGCAGTGAGCTGGGCCTGGGTGCAGCCCGGGTGCTTGCCCACGTAGATCACTGGAAACAGCGACCCGAAGTTCAGCCCCAGGGCCTGGAGATGCCGGGAGGTGTAGGCGGTAAAGCTGCGGTGGAAGACGGTGGCGTAGTAGGCCAGGGTCTGGAACATGGAACGGTCAACTCCTTTTTCTTGACTTGGTCAAGTATAACGGCTATACTTGATAAAGTCAAGTATCAAATTCAAAAAAATCGGAGCAAAGTTTACTTTGCTCCGATGATGGTGCGCGAGGCGGGACTTGAACCCGCACGTCCGTAATGGACACTAGAACCTGAATCTAGCGAGTCTGCCAATTCCACCACTCGCGCGTACAGTATGCAGTTTTTTCCGCCGCCCCAAAAGGGTCCCACCGAAGACACCGTCTTCGGTGGGGATGTGGTGCGCGAGGCGGGACTTGAACCCGCACGTCCGTAATGGACACTAGAACCTGAATCTAGCGAGTCTGCCAATTCCACCACTCGCGCATACAGCGGACGGTCTTTTTGGGAACCGAACTGGTGCGGCTGACGGGATTTGAACCCACACGTCGATTCGACACCAGCACCTCAAGCTGGCCTGTCTACCAGTTCCAGCACAGCCGCAAATACATTCCCTAGAAAAGACTGCTTGATTATTATAGCGGGAACCACAGCTGATGTCAACCTTAATTTTTTGTTTTTCCCGAAAAAATTTCCTCCGCCGGGAAGTGCTCCCGGCGGAGGACGGAAGACAGGAACCTCAGCGCTGATCCATGGGGGTATAGGAGCGGAAGGGCTCCACACACTCGTACCGGGGACGGATCAGCTTGCCGCCGGAGGAGAGCTCCTCCATCCGGTGGGCGCTCCAGCCGGAGATCCGGGCCACGGCGAAGAGGGGGGTGTAGAGCTCGATGGGCAATCCCAGCATCTCATAGACGAAGCCGCTGTAAAAGTCGATGTTGGTGGAGAGGACGGACTTGTGCTGGCGCTCCATCAGCAGCTCCTTGCCGATCCGTTCCACGTTGCGGTACAGCGCCAGTTCATCCTCCCGGCCCTTTTCCGCCGCCAGGCGGTACACATAGTCCCGGAAGACCTCGCAGCGGGGGTCGCTCTTGGTATACACCGCGTGGCCCAGGCCGTAAATGAGGCCGCTGCGGTCAAAGGCCTCCTTGTTGAGCATCTTGGTGAGGTAGTCCGCCACACAGCCCTCGTCGTTCCAGTTGGAGACGTTGGCCTCGATGTCCTCCATCATGGCCATGACCTTGCTGTTGGCGCCGCCGTGGCGGGGGCCCTTCAAAGAGGACATGGCTGCCGCGATGGCGGAGTAAGTGTCGGTGCCGGAGGAGGTCACCACATGGTTGGTGAAAGTGGAGTTGTTGCCGCCGCCGTGATCCGCGTGGAGCACCAGGGCCACGTCCAGCACCCGGGCTTCCAGCTCCGTGTAGCTGCGATCCTCCCGCAGCATCCGCAGGAAATTCTCCGCGGTGGAGAGATCCGGCTTGGGGGTGTGGATAAAGAGGCTCTCCCCCTGGCTGTAACGCCAGGCCTGATAGGCGTAGATGGCCAGCACCGGCATGTTGGCCATCAGCTGCAGGCACTGGCGCAGCACGTTTTCCAGGCCGATGTCGTTGGGCTTGTCGTCATAGCAGAAGAGAGTCAGGATGCCCCGCTGCATGGTGTTCATCAGATCCCGGGGCGGAGCCTTCAAAATGACGTCCCGGAAGAAGTTGGTGGGCAGCGTCCGGTAAGAGGCCAGCTGGCCGCAGAAATCCTGCAGCTGGGACTGGGTGGGCAGCTCCCCGAAGAGCAGCAGGTAGGCCGCCTCCTCAAAGGCATAGCGCCGGCCCCGTGAGCCGGTGACCAGTTCCCGGGTATCGATGCCCCGGTAATAGAGCACACCGTCGGTGGGGATGATGTGTTCCCCCTGGGTGACGTTATAGGACTGGATCTCCGCTACCCGGGTCAGGCCTGTCAAAACACCCCGGCCATCCTCGTCCCGGAGGCCCCGCTTGACGTTGTACTCCTTGTAGAGCTTGGGATCGATGTAGTTCTTCTTTTCCCACTGTTCCTTCAGAGCCAGGATGGCGGGGGTGATCTCGCAGTAGGTGTTCTCGCGGTTCTCTTTCCAAATCATGACGGGGCGCTCCTTTCTGTTTGAACCGGGGTGGCGGCAAATGATCCGCAAAAAAGATTTTTTGCAATTTTAACATATTGATCTTTCATTTTCAACAGGAAAATAAAAAAATTAAAGAATTTTTTGCATCAAAATTTAGTTTAAATTGCAATTTTACCTGCATACCGGCAAAAAAAGCAGCCGCCGGAAAGGCGGCTGCCGGAGAGAAGGCAAACAGAGCGGAGCGTCAGAGTTGGGCGAGGGTCTCCCCGATGGGATCCGTAATCACCAGGTCTGCCTGGACGTCCCGGGCCACGGCAGATTTGTTGATGAGCACCAGCTTGTGGCCCCGGTAGTAGTTGATAAGGCCGGCGGCGGGGTAGACATTGAGGGAGGTGCCGCCGATGATGAGCATATCGGCCTCGGCAATGGCACGCAGGGCGTCGTTCAGGGTCTTCTGGTCCAGTCCCTCCTCGTAGAGCACCACGTCGGGCTTCACCTGGCCCCCGCAGGTGCAGTGGGGGACCCCCTCCGCGTGGAGGATGAAGTCCATGCCGTAGAACTTCCCGCAGCGCTCACAGTAATTGCGCAGGACGCTGCCGTGGAGCTCCAGCACGTTGCGGCTGCCGGCGGCCTGGTGGAGGCCGTCGATGTTCTGGGTGACGATGGCCTTCAGCTTGCCCTCCCGCTCCCACTGGGCCAGCTTGTAGTGGGCAGCGTTGGGCTTGGCACCCGGAGCCAGGAGCTTTGCCCGGTAGAACCGGAAAAACTCTTCGGGGTTGCTTTCATAAAAGGTATGGCTTAAAATCACTTCAGGCGGATACTTCCACTGCTGGTGGTAGAGACCGTCTGTGCTGCGGAAATCCGGGATGCCGGACTCCGTGCTGACGCCGGCGCCGCCGAAGAAGACAATGTTGTCGGAGCCCTCCACCAGCTCTTTGAGTTTTTTCACCTGGTCCGTCATATGACCGGATCCCTCCCCTGCAATCTGATAAAATAGAAGTGAACGATTAAGGAGCAAATTGATGAACATCCAGATTTTCGGCTCGTCCAAGTCCTTTGACTCCAAAAAGGCGGAGCGCTGGTTCAAGGAGCGGCGCATCAAGTATCAATACATCGATCTGCCCTCAAAGGGATTATCCCCCCGTGAGTACCAGTCCGTCAAGCAGAAAGTTGGCTTTGAGGCTTTGCTTGACACCAAGTGCCGGGCCTATGAGGCCCTCTACATGCCCTACATCACCCCGGAAGCCCGGGAGGAGAAGCTCCTGGAGCACCCGGAGCTTTTCCGTACCCCCATCGTGCGCAACGGGAAGGAGGCCACCGTGGGCTACTGCCCGGAGATTTGGCAGACCTGGGCGTGAAAACAGGTCGAAAGCGCATATACTAATGGGGCATCCGGAAGGAAAGGAGGCGGCGTATGCCGGAGATCTATCTGCGGTCCCTGCCCAGGAACCGGCTGATCCGGGGGGCATATCTGATGATCCAGCGGTATCTGCGGCACAATGTGGGCTCCCAGGCGGCCGCGTTGGCCTTTTACCTGCTGTTTATGATCTTCCCCTTTTTGATTTTCATCAGCGCCCTGCTGGGCTTGCTGCAGCTGGATGTGGCGGGCATCCTGGCGGGGCTGGAGGAGATCCTGCCCGGGGAAGTGGTGGAGCTCATCGCCATGTACCTCAATCACGTGGGAGAGAGTTCCAACCTGCGGATCCTGCTCTTCGGGCTGTTCTTCTCTTTCTATTTCCCCATGCGGGCCACCAACTCCCTGATGCGTTCCGTGCGCATCGCCTATCATCTGGGGCCGCCCCGAGGGCCGGTGCGCCATGTGCTCAAGACCCTGCTCTACACGGTGATGCTGATTCTGGTCATTGCCGTGACGCTGACCCTCATGAGCGTCAGCGACCGGCTTCTGGCCTACGCCGTGGCCAATTTCCAGCTGCCGCCCTTTGTGGCCCGCCTCTGGGGCCAGCTGCGGTTTCCCGTAGCAGCGGTGGCGGGGTACTTTGCCCTGTTCTTTCTCTATGCCCTCTCCCAGGACGGCCGCCAGCCCTGGCGGAACATCTGGCCCGGGACCCTGGCGGCCCTGGCGGCCTGGCTGGGCCTCTCCTGGCTGTACGCGGTGTATGTGGACAATTTCGCCCACTACTCCGTGCTCTACGGATCCATCGGAACGGTGATCGTGCTTTTGATCTGGCTCTATATGAGCGCCGCCATTTTGATTCTGGGGGCAGAGCTCAACGGCACCATCATGTCGCTGCGCCGGGAGCAGTGGGACGACGCAAAAAAGTCGTGAACGGTTTTTGAATTCCCACCGCCGTTTCTTTACAACAACCGGAAAAAACGCTACAATATTCCCCGTATACAAACCCTGGAAAGAAAGGAAGCATCCAAGACTGATGGAAGAAAAACTGCGCGAATATGCCCGCCTTCTGGTGCGGGTGGGCCTTAATGTACAAAGGGGCCAGACCCTGGTGATCTCCTGCCCGGTAGAGTGCGCCTTCTTTGCCCGCATGTGCGCTCAGGAGGCCTATGACATCGGCTGCCGGGAGGTGGTCATGAATTGGCACGACGACGCCATGGTCCGGATGAAGTATCTCCACGCTGCCGAGGACGTCTTCGACACGGTGCCCTTGTGGCGGCGCCACTTCTTCAATGACTACGCCCAGGAAGGGGCGGCGTACCTGGCCATCTCCGCCACGGACCCGGAGAACCTCAAGGGGGTGGACTCCGGCCGGCTGGTGCGCTCCCAGCAAGCCAGCGGCAAGGCCCTGAAGGAGTTTGACCGGCTGCAGATGTGCAGCGGCTTCCCCTGGTGCATCGCCTCCATCCCCATCCCCAGCTGGGCGGAGCGGGTCTTCCCGGAGGAGCACGGCCAGGCGGCTGTGGACAAACTCTGGGACGCCATCTTCCGCTGTGTGCGCATCAGCGGGGACGGCAAGGCTGTGGAGCGCTGGCAGGCTCACCTTGCCACCCTGGCCAAGCGGGTGGAAAAGCTCAACGCCCTGGATTTCAAGTCCCTCCACTACACCAACGCCCTGGGCACGGACCTCACCGTGGAGCTGCCGGAGGGCCACATCTGGGAGGCCGGCAATGACGTGACTCTGGGAGGCCTTCCCTATATCGCCAACATCCCCACGGAGGAGATCTTTACCTCTCCGTTGAAGACCGGGGCCAACGGCGTGGTCTATTCCTCCATGCCCTTGGTGAACGACGGCAACATCATCGACGATTTCCACATGGTGCTCCGGGACGGCAAAATCACCGAAGTCCATGCCGGGAAGGGCGAGGAGTTCCTCAAGGGCGCCGTCAGTGTGGACGAGGGTGCCGCCTATTTCGGAGAGATCGCCCTGGTGCCCTATGACAGCCCCATCTCCAACCAGAAGACCCTCTTCTACAACACCCTCTTCGACGAGAACGCCGCCTGCCACATCGCCTTCGGCGAGGCCTATCCCTGCCTCAAGGGAGGCCAGCAGATGACCCGGGAGGAGCTGGACGCCCACGGCCTCAACCACTCCATCACCCATGTGGACTTTATGGTGGGCACGGCGGATCTCTCCATCGTGGGCACCACCCGGGACGGCCGTGAGATCCCCGTCTTTGTCAACGGCAACTTCGCACCGGAGTTTTGATACGCTTTGAAATTGTATTGATATTTTAGAGAAAGAAAAGAGGAACCGATTATGGATTACCGGCAGAAAACTTTTGATGAGACCGTCATGGTGGCCCCCGGCGCCGTGGTGGTGGGGGACGTGACGCTGGGCAAGCACGTCAACGTCTGGTACAACGCTGTGCTGCGGGGCGACGACGGCGCCATCACCGTGGGAGAGGGCACCAACATTCAGGACGGCGCCATCCTCCACGAGGAGACCCATGTGGGCGCCGGCTGCACCATCGGTCACGGCGCCATCGTCCACGGCTGCACCGTGGGGGACAACACCCTCATCGGTATGGGGGCCACGATCCTCAACGGCGCCCGGGTGGGCAGCAACTGCATTGTGGGCGCCGGGGCCCTGGTCACCGGTAAGATGGACGCTCCCGACGGGTCCATGATCCTGGGCAGCCCCGCCAAGGTGGTGCGCCCCCTGACGGAGGCGGAGATCGAGGGGAACCGGGGCTCCGCCCGGGGCTATCTGGAGTGCGCGGAGAACTTCCGCAAGGGCTGAGCGGGAAAACCCACAAAACAAGGACTTGGTGACGGGCCGCTTTTGGCGCTTTGCCGATTGCGCGGCGGGCTGGGGAACGGTATACTCTGTTGCTGTGTTTTTTGATTCTTTTCACCGCAAAGGAGCCATTCGTGATGCCGCAGATCTCTCCCCAGACCCGCCGGGTCTTCTTTTTGTCCCTGCCTATCTTTGCCGAGCTGCTGCTGCAGCTGCTGGTGGGCAACATGGACCAGTTCATGATCTCCCACTTCGGCGCTGCCGCCGTGGCCTCCATCGGCAACGGCAACCAGGTGATGAACGTGGTGGTCATCGTGCTGGAGACCGTGAGTGCCGCCACCACCATCCTGCTGACCCAGCACATTGGAGCCGGGCAGCAGGGAGAGGCGTGCAACGAGATCGCCACGGTGGGCGTAGCGGTGAGCGCTGCCTTCAGCCTGGCGATGGGGCTGGTGCTGCTGTGCTTTCCCCAGACTCTTTTCACCCTGCTGCGCACCCCGGCGGAGTCCTTCGCCGGGGCCTGTCTCTATACCCGCATCGTAGGCGGCGCCGTGGTGATCCAGGGGCTGTACATCGAGCTTTGCGCCGTGCTGCGCAGCTACACCCTCCTCAAGGAGGTGGTGGCGGTGTCGGTGGTGATGAACCTTTTGAACGTGGCGGGCAACGCCGTCCTCATCAACGGCTTTTTCGGTCTCCCCCGGATGGGGGTGGCGGGTGCCGCCGTGTCCACCTGCATTTCCAAGGCCGTGGGACTGATCCTGGTGATCTGGATGCTGCACCGCAAGTGCTCCGTGCGCTTTTCCCTGCGCTATCTGCGCCCATTCCCCGTATCCACCTGTAAGCGCCTGCTGGGCATCGCCATGCCCTCGGGCATGGAGTCTCTCTCCTATAACGTCTCCCAGATCTTCATTCTGCGCTTCATCAACGTCATGGGCACCGCCGTCATCGCCACCAAGGTCTACGGCAGCATGCTGGCCAACGTGGCCTATGTCTACGCCATCGCCGTGGCCCAGGCTACCCAGATCATCGTGGGATACATGCTGGGGGCCCGGAAGCTGGACGAGGTGAAATGCCGGGTGTGGTCTACCGTCCGCATCGCCCTGGGGGTGTCAGAGTGCCTGACGCTGGTGATCTTTCTCTTCTGCGACCCCATTTACAGCATTTTTACCGCCGATCCCACCATCCACGCCCTGGGCCGCCAGATCCTGCTGGTGGAATTTGTCCTGGAGATCGGCCGGTCCATCAACATCGTCATGACTCGTTGCCTCACCACCGCCGGGGACGTGTGGTATCCCGTGACGGTGGGCATCTTCAGCATGTGGACGGTGGCAGTGGCCGGCGGTTGGCTGCTGGGCCAGGCGGTGGGCCTGGGATTGGTTGGCATCTGGATGGCCATGGCCTGCGACGAGTGCCTGCGGGGACTCCTCTTCACTTTGCGGTTCCGGAAGGGCCGCTGGCGGGAAAAGCGTCTGGTAGACCAGCGCTGAAAGGAATGGAAACACCATGGAATGGAACAAACACAACATCCGCGGACTGCTGGCAGTGGTCTGCGGCGGCGTAGCCTTCTACTGTGCCTTGCAGAACCTGGGGGTGGTGGCCTCTGCCGTCATGTGGGTGCTGGGGATCCTGAGTCCCTTCATCCTGGGGGGCGCCATCGCCTTTGTGCTGAATGTCCCCATGCGGGCCATCGAGCGCCACCTCTATCCCACCGCCCGCCGGGGAGGGAAGCTGCGCCGCCCCCTGGCTTTGGTGCTGACGCTGCTGGCGGTGATCGCCGTGCTGACCCTGGCCTCCACTGTCATCGGCCCCGGTATCGCCGAGGCGGTGTCCTCGGCGCTGGATCAGATGCCTGCCGCCTTTGACCGGGCCCAGGAGTGGGTGAATGGCCTTGCCGTGTACCTGCCCCAACTGCAGGACTTCTTGGCAGAGCTGGCCATTGACTGGGGCAGCGTCTCCCATAAGGCCCTGCAGTTGGCCCAGGACTGGGGTGCGGCGCTGCTCTCCTCCGGGGGAGGATTCATCGGCGGCGTGGTCAGCGGCGTGAGCACCTTCCTCATCGCCCTGATCTTCTCCTTCTATATCCTGCTGCAAAAGGAGCGCTTGGCCCGGCAGGGCCGCCAGGTGCTCTACGCCCTGCTGCCGGAGCGGGGGGCGGACCGCACGCTGGAGATCCTGCGCCTGACAGGGCGGACCTTCTCCAGCTTCCTCTCCGGCCAGTGCCTGGAGGCGGTGATCCTGGGGACCCTCTTTGTGGTGTCCATGTCTATTTTGCGCATGCCTTACGCCCTGCTGGTGGGCGTTCTCATCGCCCTGACGGCCCTGATCCCCATTGTGGGCGCTTTCATCGGCTGCGCCGTGGGAGCGCTGCTGATCCTTATGGTGGACCCGGTGAAGGCGCTGGTGTTCGTGATCCTCTTCCTGGTGCTCCAGCAGGTGGAGGGAAACCTCATCTACCCGCATGTGGTGGGCTCCTCCGTGGGCTTGCCCTCCATCTGGGTGCTGTGCGCCGTGACTTTGGGCGGCAGCCTCATGGGAATTCTGGGGATGCTGGTGTTCATCCCCCTTTGCTCCGTGCTCTACGCCCTGTTCCGCACCTTTGTGAAAGAGCGCCTGGTGCGCCGGAAAGTGCCCGCCGCCAAATGGCTGGACCCACCGCCTCCGCCTCCGAAAAAAACCAAAAAATGATGCTTCGGCACCCGCTGTTCTCTCTGGAACGGCGGGTGCTTTTTCCTGCCGGAAAAAAGTTTTCTTCCGGCCTATTGACAACGATCCTTGTCAATGCTATCCTATGGATGACAAGAAAAGTTGTCAATTTGACAGAAAAAGTTGTCAGAGAGGAGGCGGTGAGATGCCGCTTTACAACCATCTCAAGGAGTACCGGGCCCGGCTGGGGGTCAACCAGCAGGAGATGGGGCGGCTGGCGGGGGTGTCCCGGCAGACCATCAGCCAGATCGAACGGGGGGACTACTCCCCCTCGGTGACGCTGGCGCTGAAGCTGGCGAAGCTCTGCGGAGTCACCGTAGAGGACATTTTTTCCTATGAGGAGGATGAAGAGCATGGGAACCAAGCAGAAAAGTGACAACCGCAGGGCGCTGCCCAAATATATCCTGATGCTGCTGATCGCCGCCTTGTTCGGAGGCCTGGCAGGCTTCGGCACCGGTATCGTGGGAGCCGTGAATCTCTCCGGGAGCATCAAGGCGGCGGTGGAGGATGTCCTCGCCGCAGCGGCCCCCTGGGGCATCCCCGTTACCAGCGTGGTGTTTCTGGGCCTGGGGTGGTGGTTCTACGCCAAGGCCCGGCGCATCTATCAGACCTGGGACGGGGAGGACGAGGAACGCATCGAAAAGGCCGAGGAGGATCTCAGCTGGGCGCTGCTGATGTCCGCCGTCGCCATGCTGTGGGACTTCTTCTTCGTTTCGGTACTGGTGGTCTGCGAAGGGAATTGGCCCATGGGACGGCTGGGCGGCTTGGGAATGTTCTTTGTTTCCATCGCGGTGATCATGGTGCACCAGCAGAAGGTGGTGGATCTCACCCGCCGCATCAATCCCGAGAAGCAGGGCAGCGTCTATGACACGAAGTTTTTGAAAAAGTGGATGGACAGCTGCGACGAGTCGGAACAGCGCCAGATGGGCCAGGCGGCCTTCAAGGCCTACCGGGCGGCAGTGAACACCTGTTTGTGGATGTGGGCGGCGCTGATCGTGCTGCACTATGCGTTTGATACGGGCCTGCTGCCCATCGTCATGGTGCTGGTGATCTTCGGCGTGCTGCAGATCGTTTACACCCTGGAGTGCATCCGCCTGAGCCGGAGCAGCCAGACCGGCTGCGGCTCCTTGTGAGCCCCAGCCCCTGGCGCCAAATCACGTTTCCTGCAGCCTCGGGGCCCCGCTTGCCAAGCGGGGCCCTTTTATGGTATGGTTAACAGTGCATGAAAGGATGTGAGCACGTGGACCTTGCCAACAAGCGGCTGTTCTTGCTGGACCTGGACGGGACGCTGTATCTGGAGGAGACGCTGCTGCCCGGGGCGGCGGAGTTTTTATCCTATGTCCGCGGGCACGGCGGCGCGGTCCGCTACCTCACCAACAACTCCTCCCGGGGAGTGGACGCCGGGCTGGAGAAGATGCAGCGGCTGGGGGTCCCGGCTGGGCGGGAGGAGTTCCTCACCGCTGTGGAGGCTACGGTGTATTACCTGCAAACCAAACGTACCCCTTCCGACGTCTATTACGTGGTGGGCACGGAATCCTTCCGCCGCCAGCTGCGTGAGGCGGGTTTCGATATCCGGGAGACGCCGGACGCGGATGTGACGGCGGTGCTGGTGGGCTACGACACGGAGCTGACCTATGGGAAGGTGGAAAACGCATGCCGGCTGCTGGCCCGGGGTGTGGACTTCCTGGCCACCAACCCCGACTGGGCCTGTCCCACCCTCTTCGGCTTTGTGCCGGACTGCGGGGCCATCTGTGAATTCATCGGCCGGGGAGCCGGGCGGCGGCCCAAATTCATCGGCAAGCCCGACCCCACCATGATCCGACTGGCCCTGGCCCAGACGGGATGCCTCCCGGAGGAGACGCTGATGGTGGGGGACCGGCTCTACACGGACATCGCCTGCGGGGTGAATGCGGGGGTGGACACGGTCCTGGTGCTCACCGGGGAGGCAACGGCGCAGGACGCCGCCGTCAGTGCAACGCCGCCCACCCTCATCTGCCGGGACATGGCGGAGCTTTTGGAACGAATCAAGGAGGCACGGGCATGAGACTGGATAAACGACGCACGGTGCTGGTGGGCTTTGCCTTCCTTTCCATCTGCGCTTTCTGGCAGATGTACAACAACGTGGTGCCGCTGATCCTCACCAATACCTTCCATATGAACGAGACCTGGTCCGGTGCCATCATGGCGGCGGACAATGTGGCGGGGCTGTTCCTGCTGCCCCTGTTCGGCGGCCTCTCGGACCGCTGCCGCTCTCCGATGGGACGGCGCAAGCCCTTTTTGATCTGCGGCACTGCCGCGGCGGTGGTGCTGATGCTGGTGCTGCCGGGGCTGGACAACAGCTACGCCGCCGCCCCGGCGGTCTGGAAGACAGCGGCCTTTGTGGCGGTGCTGGGGGGCCTGCTGGTGGCCATGGGCTCCTACCGCTCCCCGGCGGTGGCCCTGATGCCGGACGTGACCCCAAAGCCCCTGCGCTCCGAGGCCAACGCCGTCATCAACCTCATGGGCGCCATGGGCGGCGTTTTATATCTGCTGCTGGCGGCGGTGCTCTATTCCAAGGAGCAGCCGGGCCATACGGATTACTACCCCCTCTTTGCGGCGGTGGCAGCCATCATGGTCCTCTCCGCCGTGGTGGTGTCCCTGACGGTGCGGGAGCCTTCCCGGGAGGAGGTGCTGCGCCGGGATGCGGAGGAGGCCGTCCGGGAGCAGCGTCCGGCGGGGAACGCGGCCCAGACGGAGGCCATGCCCGCTCCTGTGCGCCGGAGCCTGGGATTTTTGCTCTTGTCCATCGCCTTGTGGTTCATCGGCTACAACGCCGTGGAGACCTGGTTCACCACGTATGCCTCCCAGGTGTGGGGCATGGCGCTGGGGGAGTCCTCGGTGTGTCTCACCATCGCCATGGCGGGAGCCATCGCCTCCTATGTGCCGGTGGGTGCCCTGGCTGGGCGCATCGGCCGGAAGAACACCATCCTGCTGGGAACGGCCTTGCTGACCGCCAGCTTCTTCTGCGCGTTTTTGTGCACCCTGGCTTTTGCCCAGTTCTCCCCGGTGATGTACGTGCTCTTTGTAATGGTGGGCATCGCCTGGGCGGCCATCAGCGTCAACTCGCTGCCCATGGTGGTGGAGATGTGCCGGGCGGGAGACGTGGGCCGTTTCACCGGCTATTATTACACCTTCTCTATGGCGGCACAGACCATCACCCCCATCGCCGCCGGATGGCTGCTGCGCCATGTGGGCTATGACACCCTCTTTCCCTATGCCGCCATCTTCTCGGCCTGCAGCATGCTGACCATGTTCTTCGTCCGCCACGGGGACAGCCGCCTGACCCCTAAGGGGGAGGAGACCCGGACATGAGGGCGAAGGCAGCGGCGGCCGCAGGGGTTGCCCTGGCGGCCCTGGCAGCAGGGTTTGTGGTCCACGGGCGGCGGGGTGCCCCCGGATGGCGGCGCCTGCCGGGGACGCTCTATGCCCACCGGGGGCTCCACGGCCCCGGCGTACCGGAGAACTCCCTGCCGGCTTTCCGGGCCGCGGCGGCGGCCGGGTACGGTGCGGAGCTGGATGTGCACCTGACGGCGGACGGCCGTCTGGTGGTGTTCCACGACGGGGATCTTACCCGCATGTGCGGCGTGGAGGGCACAGTGGAATCGTTTTCTTCCGATGTCCTCCGGGAATTGCGCCTGGCAGGGACCACGGAGACTATCCCCTTTCTGGAAGAGGTGGTGCCCCTGTTTGCCGGAAGACCCGGCGGGCTCATTGTGGAACTCAAAAGCGCCGGAGGCAACCACGCCGCCCTGGCGGAGGCCACCCTCCGGTGCCTGGATCGCTTCTCCGTGCCCTACTGTCTGGAGAGCTTTGACCCCCGGTGCCTCCTGTGGCTGCGGCGCCACCGTCCGGAGGTCCTGCGGGGACAGCTGATGCAGAATTTCCTGAAGAGGCCGGAGGGGCTTGACCCGTGGAACCGGTTGGCTTTGACAGGCCTTTTTTACAACGTATGCACCCGGCCGGACTTTGTGGCCGTGCGGTTTACCGACCGGAATCTTCCGGCAGTGCGGCTGAGCCGGGCCCTGGGGGTTCAGAAAGCGCTGTGGACGCTGCGCACGGCGGCGGAGCTGGAGACGGCGGGCCGGGAAGGCGCGCTGGCCATCTTTGAGGACATCCATCCAAAGGAGGAAGGAACGCAGTGAGAAAAGAGAAGCGACTGGAAAAGAAGCGGGCCAAACAGCTGGAAAAAAAGTCCTTCCGCAAGGCTCTTCAGACGGAGCTGCGGGAGCACAAAAGTTCCTTCATCGTCTTTTGCATCCTGCGGACGCTGGTGCTGGTGGTGCTGGTGCGCCAAGTGATGCTGCGCAGCTATGAGAGCGTGTTCTTCTGCGCATTGACGCTGCTGCTGCTGTATATCCCCAGCTGGGTGCAGGTGAAGCTGCGCATCGAGCTGCCGCCGCCTCTGGAGATCACCATTTTGTGCTTCATTTTCGCCGCGGAGATCCTGGGGGAGGTCAACGCCTTCTATGTGGTGGTGCCCAACTGGGACACCATGCTCCACACCATCAACGGTTTTCTGGCGGCGGCGGTGGGCTTTTCCATGGTGATGCTCCTCAACGACGATGAGCGCCTTACCTTCCACCTCTCCCCGCTGTTTCTGGCGCTGGTGGCCTTTTGCTTCTCCATGACCATCGGCGTGCTGTGGGAGTTTTTCGAGTTCAGCATGGACTATTTCCTGGGCACGGACATGCAGAAAGACACCATCGTCCACGCCCTCCACACCGTGGCCCTGGACACCACCCGCTCCAACAAGGTAGTGACCATCCCCAATATCCAGGAGGTCTATATCAACGGAGAGCCCCTGGGCCTGGGGGGCTATCTGGACATCGGCATCATCGACACCATGAAGGACCTGTTCGTGAACTTCATCGGCGCGGTGGTGTTCTCCGTCACCGGCTTCTTCTACGCCCGCAGCCGGGGCCGCCGGAAGACCCCGGCCCAGAGCTTCGTGCCCCTGAAGAAGAACCCGGAGCACGACTACCTGGCCCAGGCCAAGGAGGAACTGCTGGAGGAAGCCAAGGCCCGGGATGAGGCCGTCCGGGAAGGGGAGGAGACCCCGCCCCCGGAGGAAAGACCCGGCCAATCGTAAATCAAGAATACAACAAGCCCCGAACCTCTCGGTTCGGGGCTTGTTTGCTTCTTTTCGGGAATCAGTCGTCCATATCCCGCTCGGCCTTGAGGATGGTGCCGTCGGTGCGGATCTCGTACTCGTATTCCGTATTGCCCACCCGGAACTCGATCTCATAGAGTTCCTGGCCGTCGTCCCGGTCCCGCTGGACTTTCAGTCCGCTGACGGAGGAGGCACTGACGCCGGCGTGGCGGAAGGCGGCGGCCTTGGCCTCCTCTTCCGTCAGGGAGGCTCCTGTGGAGGCGGGAACGCTGCCGTCGGTATCCCGGTCCGCCTTGAGGATGGTGCCGTCGGCGGCAAGCTCGTAGTCATACTCCACGCCGCCGGCGCGGAACTCCACCTCGTAGCGGAGCTGGCCGTCGTCCCAGTCCTGTTTGGTCCGGAGGCCCGTCACCTGGGAGCTGGAGAGCCCGGCGTCCGCCAGAGCGGTCTGGGCGGCCTTGTCGGCGCCGATGTCCGTGCCGGAGGAGGCGGTGCCGCCGGAGCTGCCGGAGCCGCTCCAGCCGCCCTCCCGGCTGTACTTCACCACGTCGCCAGTGCGGGCATCGATGTCGTACTCGTACTCCACGCCGCCTGCGGTGAACTCCACCTCATAGACCATGACGCCGTCCTCGCTGTCGAACTCCGTTTCGTACCAGGCCACGTCTCCGGCGCTGACACCGGCATGGGCGTAGGCGGCGGCACGGGCGGCGTCGGCGGTGATGTAGGCCTTGTCGCTGGCGCTGCCGGTCTGGGTGACGGAGGAGGTGGTAAGGCTGCGGGACTGGGCGATGAGGGCGATCTCGTTGACGGAGAGGGGAGCCAGGGAGGCAAAGGTCAGCGTGGAATCCTGGCTGATGACCTCCTGGATCAGGGCCGCCTTGCCAAGGGAAATGCCGTACTGCTCCGCCAGGGCCGTGAGCTGGGCGTCGGCGGTGAGAGACTGGGTCAGCACGGCGCCGTCCAGGTGGTCGGCCTGGAAGGTGCCGCTGATGGTGCTGGAGATCTGCTGCTGGAGCTGGGCGGAGCGGCTTGCGTCGTCATTTTCCACCGTCACCAGAATGGAGTTTTGCAGCTCATCCAGATAGCCGTTTTGCACCATGGAGCCGATGAGGGCGTTCACCGCCACCGTGAGGTCGGTACCGGTGAGGTCCATATCTCCCAGGATGACGGTGGCGTCCTGGTTGAGGGGGGTGACGGAGAGGACCCGCTCCTTGGCGTTCACATCCAGAGAGACGCTGGGGTTGACGTCCAGGGTCACAATGGAATCCACAGCGTGGTCGGACTGCCAGCGGACGGCGCCGAAGGAGAGGCCGCAGACGATCACCAGCGCCGCAGCCATGGCGGCGGGGATCCAGCGGCGTTTTCTTTTGGGTGGGGTCATGGGGATCACAGTTCCTTTCTGCTGCGTACAGGAGGCCAGGATCCGCTCCAGGTTGTCCGGGGCGGCGTGCTCCACGGCGGTGCGCAGGCGCTGTTCCATCATGCTCTCGTCCATGTTACTGAGCCTCCTTCCATGCCAGCCGGAGCTTTTTCATGGCCCGGTGATATTTGGATAATACAGTGGGAAGCGGCATCTTCATCATCTCCGCGATCTCCCGGTGCTTGAGGCCGGAGAGGGCGTGGAGCGCCACGATCTGGCGCTCGGTGTCCTCCAGAGCCGCCAGCAGGGCGGAGAGGGCCATGCGGTCTTCGTGGCTGACGGTTTCCCGGTCGGCGAAGCGGTCCTGCCAGTCCTCCATGGTAAGGGGCTCCGTGCGGCTTTGCTGGCGCAGGCGGCTCAGAGCCAGATTGCGGGTGATGGTGAGGATCCATGCCATGGGTTTGCCCTGGCCCTGGTAGGAGCCCGCCGCCTGCCAGATCTGCAGGTAGGCGTCGTGAAGGACGTCCTCGGCGTCATGCTCGTTTTTCAAAATGGACAGGGCAAAACCGTAGACGGCAGGACGGGTTTTATGGTAGAGATCCGCCAGGGCGTCCTGCTCCCCGGCGGCGATACGGGCAAGGTACCCGTCCAGCACGGCCCCGTCCCCGGGAGACGGTGCCGCCACACTCATACAGAAGATCATGCGCTTCCTCCTCTGTTCACACCATTAACGAATGAGCCGGGCGTTTTATTGCACGCCGTGAAAAGAAATTTCGCCCGGATGGATGTGAATTCCTTTTTTTATCAGTATAGCACATCTGCGGCCAAACTGGCTGTGGTAAAAGCACAAATTCCGGGGCTGCGGCAGTGTTAAATCTGTGGGAAAGGTAAAAAGGGGCACTTTACACAGACTTTACCTGGGGATGGTTTCGGATTTTACCTGCCGCCCTTTATACTATGGCCGTAGCGTAAAGCCACAGACATATGATGAAAAGGAGCAAACAACCATGAAGAAAGTATTTGCCATGCTGATGACGCTGACGCTGGCCCTGTCCCTGCTGGCTGGCTGTGGCTCTTCTCAGGAAACCACTGAGGATACCACCGGTACCGACGACACCCAGACGGAGGAGACACAGCTCAGCGGCAGCGTTTCCACCGACGGTTCCACCTCCATGGAGGAGGTCATCGGCGCCCTGGGCGAGCAGTTCCAGGCCGACACCGGCGTTTCCGTTACCTATAACCCCACCGGCTCCGGCTCCGGCATTGAGGCCGTGAAGAACGGCAGCTGCGACATCGGCCTTTCCTCCCGCGCCCTGAAGGATGAGGAGAAGGCCGCCGGCCTCACCGAGACCACCGTGGCTCTGGACGGCATCGCCATCATCGTCAACGCCGAGAACCCCGTCACCGACCTGAGCATCGATCAGATCGCCCAGATCTACACCGGCGCCGTCACCGACTGGGCCGACATGGGCGGCACCGCCGGCACCATCGCTGTCATCGGCCGTGAGTCCGGCTCCGGCACCCGGGACGGCTTCGAGTCCATCACCGGCACCGAGGACGCCTGTGTCCTGGCTCAGGAGCTGAGCTCTACCGGCGCCGTCATCGAGGCGGTCCGCACCACCCCCGGCGCCATCGGCTACGCCTCCCTCTCCGCTGTGGAGGGCCAGGAGGGCATCACGGTTCTGACCGTGGACGGTGTGGCTCCCTCTGAGGAGACCGTCCTGGACGGCAGCTACGCTATCCAGCGTCCCTTCGTGTTCGTCACCCGCACTGACGAGGCCCTGTCCGATGCGGCTCAGGCTTTCTTCGACTTCGCCACCTCCACCGACGCCAACGACCTCATCGCCGCTGCCGGTGCTGTGCCCGTGGCCCAGTAAAACCGTACATGACCCAGCGCGAACGGCCGGCGTCCCCCAGACGGGGCGGCGGCCGCTTCGCCAAGTCCGGAGGAGTGCGCCTCCTCTACCAAGGAGAACGTGACATGGAGAACAATGCAACCCTGCCCCGGACGGAGGGCGCCTCCGTTTCCGGGAAGAAGGCCGCCGCCGGCGGCCAACAGCCCCGCCTGCGGGTCAACAACCCCCGGGAGGCGCTGGAATTTTTCATGAAGGCGCTGTTTTTCGTCTGCGGCATGATTGCCGTAGCCTTCGTGCTGATCATCAGCATCTACCTCATCATCTCCGGCCTGCCGGCCATTTTGGAGATCGGCCCCATCAACTTCCTCTTCGGCAAGCGCTGGTACGCCTCCACCAATGACTTCGGCATCTTCGCCATCATCCTCACCTCCCTGGCGGGTACCGCCGGGGCCATCATCGTGGGCGTGCCCGTGGGCCTCATGACCGCCATCTTCCTCTCCAAAGTGGCGCCCCCCAAGGTGGCCGTGGTGATCCACACCGCCGTGGAGCTGCTGGCGGGCATCCCCTCCGTGGTGTACGGCCTGGTGGGCATGATTTTGCTGGTGCCTGCCATCCGGGTGATCTTCGATCTGCCCTCCGGCGCAACGCTGCTGGCGGCCATCATCGTGCTGGCCATCATGATCCTTCCCTCCATCATCTCCGTGTCGGAGACGGCTTTGCGGGCGGTGCCCCGGGAGTATGAGGAGGCATCCCTGGCCCTGGGCGCCACCCACATCGAGACGGTGTTCCGGGTCAGCGTCCCCGCCGCCCGCAGCGGCATCGCCACCGCCATCGTCCTGGGCATCGGCCGTGCCATCGGCGAGGCCATGGCCATCATCATGGTGGCGGGCAACGTGGCCAACATGCCGGGGCTTCTCACTTCCGTGCGCTTCCTCACCACCGCCATCGCCTCGGAGATGTCCTACGCTGCGGTGGGCTCTCTGCACCGCAACGCCCTCTTCTCCATCGGGCTGGTGCTGTTTTTGTTCATCATGATGATCAACGTCTTTTTGAACGTCTTCATCAAAAACAGGAAGGAGGAGTGAGCCGTGGAGAACAAGTCCCTTTCCGCCAGCCGCCGCTTCTATGACCGGACGCTGCGGGCACTGCTGTACCTCAGCGGCTTCATCACCTGCGCCCTGCTGGTGCTCATCATCGGCTATATTTTCTACCGCGGGGTGCCCAACATCTCCTGGGAGCTCCTCACCAGCCAGTCCAGCTACATCAAGGATACCATCGGCATCCTGCCCAACATCCTCAATACCCTCTACCTGGTGCTGCTCTCCATGGTGATCGTGCTGCCCCTGGGGGTGGGGGCCGCCATCTACCTCACCGAGTACGCTACCAACCGCAAGCTGGTGACCATCATTGAATTTGCCACCGAGACCCTGACGGGTATCCCCTCCATCATCTTCGGCCTGGTGGGCATGCTGTTCTTCATTCAGCTGATGGGCTGGCAGACCGGCGTGCTGGCGGGCTCCATGACATTGGTGGTGATGATCCTGCCCACCATCGTCCGCACCACCCAGGAGAGCCTCAAGACTGTGCCCGACTCCTACCGGGAGGGGGCCCTGGCTTTGGGGGCCGGCAAGTGGCACATGGTGCGTACCGTGGTACTGCCCAACTCTGTGGACGGCATCGTCACCGGCTGCATCCTGGCGGTGGGCCGCATCGTGGGCGAGAGCGCGGCGCTTCTCTACACCGCGGGCTTCGGCCTGGTGCTCAATGACTTTTTCACGTCCCTCCAGTCCTCCTCCGCGTCGCTGACGGTGGCATTGTATGTCTATGCCAGCGAGCGGGGCGAGACCGCCGTGGCCTTTGCCATTGCCACCATTTTGATGCTGCTGACCCTCCTTATCAACCTCTCCGCCAACCTGGTTGGCCGGAAACTCAAGAAATAAACGGGAGAGATTCCAAATGTCTACCATCATTGAAGTAAAGGATCTGAACCTGTGGTACGGCGCACACCACGCCCTCCACGGCGTGAATATGGACATCCCCGCCAACGAGATCACCGCCCTCATCGGGCCCTCCGGCTGCGGAAAGTCCACCTTCCTCAAGACCCTCAACCGCATGAACGACCTGGTTCCCGGCATCCGCATCGAGGGCGAGGTCAACTACGGCGGGGAGAATATCTATGCCCCCAGCGTGGATACCACCTGGCTGCGCAAGCAGATCGGCATGGTCTTCCAGAAGGCCAATCCCTTCCCCATGAGCATCTATGACAACGTGGCCTACGGCCCCCGGACCCACGGCATCCGCTCCCGGGCCAAGCTGGACGAGATCGTGGAGAACTCCCTGCGCTCCGCCGCCATCTGGGACGAGGTGAAGGACCGGCTGAAAAAGAGCGCCCTGGGCCTCTCCGGCGGCCAGCAGCAGCGCCTTTGCATCGCCCGGGCCCTGGCCGTGGAGCCGGAGGTGCTGCTGATGGATGAGTCCACCAGCGCCCTGGACCCCATTTCCACCTCCAAGATCGAAGACCTTGCGGTGGAGCTGAAAAGCAAGTATACTGTCATCATGGTCACCCACAATATGCAGCAGGCCGCCCGTGTCTCCGACAACACCGCCTTCTTCCTGCTGGGAGATCTGGTGGAATTCGGTAAGACGGAGCAGATCTTCTCCAATCCCACGGAGAAGCGCACCGAGGATTACATCACGGGGAGGTTCGGATAACGTGAGAAATCGGTTTGATGAGCAGCTGGAGCAGCTGCATGTGGAAATGATCCAGATGGGCGCGCTGTGCGAGGACGCCATCTCCGCCGCGGCGGAGGCCCTTTTGAAGGGCGACCGGGATCTGGCGGAGAGTGCCCAGGAGGCGGAGCGGGAGATCGACCAGAAGGAGCGGGAGGTGGAAAACCGCTGTTTGAAGCTCCTTTTGCAGCAGCAGCCTGTTGCCAAGGACCTGCGGGAGATCTCCGCTGCGCTGAAGATGATCTCCGACCTGGAGCGCATCGGCGACCAGGCGGCGGACATCGCGGACCTGGTGCCCTATATCACGCTGCCCAACGGCGACTGCCTGCATATCGCGGAGATGACCCGGGCGGTCATCGGCATGGTCACCGACAGCGTGGACTCCTTCGTCCGGCGGGACCTGGAGCTGGCACGGGCGGTGTGCCGGGCGGACGATCAGGTCGATGAGCTGTTCAACCAGGTGAAGCGGGAGCTCATCACCTTCCTGCGCCAGAGCCCCGACGCCGGGGAGGAGGGCCTGGACATCCTGATGGTGGCCAAGTACCTGGAACGTATCGGCGACCACGCCACCAACGTGGCCGAGTGGGTGGAATACTCCATCACGGGGATCCATCCCTCCGCAAACTGAATCGGACGGCGCGGCGGGGTTCCGGGAACCGGCCGCGCCTGCTTCCATAAAGAAAAGGAGAGGATCTCAAATGCTCACGTATGAAGACGTGAAAAACAACGCCGCCATCCGCACCTATATCCAGCGGGCGGACGAGTCGCTCATCGCCCTGGGCTTTACGGAGCACAGCTTTGCCCATGTGACGGTGGTGGCGGAGAACGCCGCCTATATCCTCTCCACCCTGGGCTATCCGGAGCGGACGGTGGAAGTGGCCCGGATCGCCGGGTTCCTCCACGACATCGGCAATCTCGTCAACCGCATCGACCACTCCCAGTCCGGCGCCGTCATGGCCTTCCGGATCCTGGACAATCTGGACTGCGACCCGGAGGAGATCGCCACCATCGTCACCGCCATCGGCAACCACGACGAAGGCACCGGTCAGCCGGTGAACGCCGTGGCGGCGGCGCTGATCCTGGCGGACAAGTCCGACGTGCGCCGCAGCCGGGTGCGCAACCGGGACATGGCCACCTTCGATATCCACGACCGGGTGAACTACTCGGTGAAGAAGTCTCAGCTGAAGATCAACGAGGAGCACACCCTCATCAAGCTGAAGCTGTGGGTGGATACCAAGTACGGCTCCGTCATGGACTACTTTGAGATCTTCATGGGGCGGATGCTCCTTTGCCGCAAGGCCGCGGAGACGCTGGGCCTGCAATTCAAGCTCATGATCAATGAGCAGCCGCTGATCTGAGGCGGCGGTAGGAGGAAGAGCCAATGATCTATTTACTGGAGGATGACGGCAGCATCCGGGATTTCGTCATCTATACCCTCAACAGCCAGGGCTTGCCCGCCCGGGGCTTCCCGCTGCCCTCGGAGTTCTGGAAGGCGGTGGAGGAGGAAGTGCCGGAGCTGGTGCTGCTGGACATCATGCTGCCGGAGGAAGACGGCCTCACCATTTTGAAAAAGCTCCGTCAGGACGGGCGCACCGCCGCCGTCCCTGTCATCATGCTCACTGCCAAGGGCACCGAGTACGACAAGGTGGTGGGGCTGGACAGCGGCGCCGACGACTATGTGGCCAAGCCCTTCGGCATGCTGGAGCTCCTTTCCCGCATCCGGGTGCAGCTGCGCCGGACACACCGGGACACTCAGGAGGTCCGCTACCGCTGCGGCGTGCTGGAGGTGGATCCCGGCCGACACACCGTCCACGTCTCCGGGGAGGCGGTGAGCCTCACCCAGAAGGAATTCGAGGTGCTGCGGCTGCTGCTGGCGCACCGGGGGCAGGTATTCTCCCGGGAACAGCTTTTGGAGCAGGTGTGGGGCTACGCCTATACCGGGGAGAGCCGCACTGTGGACGTCCATATCCGGACGCTGCGCCAGAAGCTGGGCCCTGCAGGGGCGTACATCGAGACGGTCCGGGGCTACGGCTACAAGATCGCCGCAGAGAGCTGACGGGGGAGCGGGAATATGACAAAACAGATCTTTCGCTCCATCCTGGCGGTATCCATGGCGGTGCTGCTGGCGAGCCTGGTGCTCATCACCGGGGTGCTCTATGGGTATTTCCAGGATCGGGTGCTCAACGAACTGGCCGTGCGGACGGAGTATGCCGCCCGGGGCGTGGAGCTGGACGGCGAGGCCTATCTGGAATCGGGACTGCCCGGGAATGACCGGGTCACCTGGGTGGACGGCGACGGTACCGTCCTCTATGACAACACCGAGCCTGCCGGCGACCTGGACAACCACGCCCAAAGAGAGGAGATCCGGGAGGCGCTGCAGCTGGGTAAGGGCTGGGCGGTGCGCTATTCCGACACCCTGGCCCAGCAGACCATCTATTATGCGCTGCGCCTCACCGACGGGACGGTGCTGCGCCTGTCGGATACCCAGTACTCCGCCTGGACGCTGGTGGTACAGGTGCTCCAGCCGGTGGCGGTGATGGTTTTGCTGGTACTGGTGCTGGCGCTGGTGCTTTCCTCTGCGGTGGCAAAGAAAATCGTGCGCCCCATCAACGCCATCGATCCCAACGACCCCTCCGGGGCGGACACCTATGAGGAGCTTGCGCCCCTGCTCACCAAGCTGCGCAGCCAGCGCCGCCAGATCCACCAGCAGATGCTGGATCTGCGCCGCCGCCAGCAGGAGTTCACCGCCATCACCGAGAACATGAGCGAGGGCTTCCTGGTCATCGACCCGGAGACCCGGGTCCTCAGCTATAACTCCGCAGCGGTGCGGCTGCTGCGGGCCCGGCAGCCGGGGGAGGAGGGCGTCAGCGCCCTGGAGCTCAACCGGGAGGCGGGCTTCCGCCGCTGCGTGGAGGAGGCCCTGGCGGGCCGCCGCTGCGAGGAGCTGCTGGAGCGGGACGATGAGTGCCGCCGGGTGCTGGCCAATCCCGTGGAGCGGGACGGCCGTGTCACCGGCGCCGTGCTGGTGATCCTGGACGTGACGGAGAAGGAGCAGCGGGAGGCGCTGCGCCGGGAGTTTACCGCCAACGTCTCCCACGAGCTGAAAACGCCTCTAACCTCCATCCTGGGCACGGCGGAGATCCTGGAGAACAACATGGTCCAGCCGGTGGACATTCCCCACTTTGCCGGCAACATCCGCCGGGAGACGGAGCGGCTCATCGGATTGGTGAACGACATCATCAAGCTCTCCCGCCTGGACGAGGGAGGCCCCGCCGGCACCTGGGAGACGGTGGATCTCCACCAGCTTGCCGGACGGGTGCTGGAGCAGCTCACCGATGCCGCAAAGCGCAAGGACGTCACGCTGGAGCTCCGGGGTGAGACGGCCCTGGCCCGGGGTGTGCCCCAGATCGTGGAGGAAGTGGTCTACAACCTCTGCGACAACGCCGTGGCCTACAACCGCCAGGGAGGCAGCGTCACTGTCACCGTGGAGAACACGCCCCAGGGAGCCCGGGTGGCGGTGGCGGACACCGGCATCGGCATCCCCCGGGACGCCCAGAGCCGGGTGTTCGAGCGGTTCTACCGGGTGGACAAGAGCCACTCCAGCGGCGGCACGGGACTGGGCCTCTCCATCGTCAAGCACGGCGCCGCCTATCTGGGGGCCCGGGTGGAGCTGGAGAGCGAACCCGGCCGGGGCAGTACCTTTACCCTGACCTTCCCGCCCATGAAAGCATGAATCTTTCAGGAGGGCCGGTGCGAAAGCACCGGCCCTCCTTTTGCCCTTTGGGATAGACTGTGGAAAACGGCGCATACTACCCTGGAAACAGAGGGGAGGATATGCGTGGAACGAATTTCCAATGACTATACCGAAAATGTCCGCTGGTTTGACGACGTGCTGGGGGTGAACCGCAGCTGCGACGTGGTGAGCCGGGACCTGCGCATCGGCGGCCGCAGGGGGCGCATCTGGGTCATCGACGGCTTCGGCGGCGACGCGGTGCTGGAGCGGATGGGGGCCTTCTGGCTGTCCCTGCCGCCCCAGGCGGTGGCGGACATTACCGAGATGCAGCAGTTCGTGGACGGGTGCGTTACCTTCATGGAGGCGGACGTGAGCTTCGACCGGGACGACATCGTCACCTCGGTACTGCTGGGCAAGAGCCTCCTTTTGATCGAAGGCGTCAGCGGCGCCGCCATGATGGATGCCAAGAACTACCCGGGCCGGGGGGTGGAGGAGCCCGCCGACGGCCGGGTGCTCCGGGGGGCCCACGAGGGCTTTGTGGAGGCGCTGGTACCGAATCTTGCGCTGCTGCGCCGCCGCATCCGGGATCCCCACCTGACCATGGAGCCCCACCGGGCGGGAGGGCGCTCCAAGACGGATATCGTGCTCTGCTACCTCAATGACCGGGCTGATCCCAAGCTCCTGGAGCAGATCCGTCAGAAGCTGGAGGGCATCGACCTCCACGCGTTGTCCATGGGGCAGGAGAGCCTGGCGGAGGCCATCCGCCCCAAGCAGTGGTACAACCCCTTTCCCAAGGCCCGCTACACGGAGCGGCCGGACACCGCCGCCGCCTGCATCATGGAGGGATCCGTGGTGGTGATGGTGGACACTTCTCCCTCCGCCATGCTGCTGCCCACCTCCTTTTTTGACTTCACCCAGGAGGTCAACGACTACTATTTTCCCCCCATCATCGGCACGTACCTGCGGATTTTGCGGGTGGTGGTGTTTGTCATCTCCCTGCTCATCACCCCTGCCTGGTACCTGATGGTCAGCTCCCCGGACCGGCTGCCGGAGTGGCTGGACTTCCTCTCCCCACCGGAGCCGGCATCGCTGCCCCTTCTCTGGCAGCTGCTGGTGGTGGAGTTCCTCATCGATGTGCTGAAGCTGGCCTCTCTCAACACCCCCGACGCCCTGTCCAACTCCTTCTCCCTGCTGGGCGCCCTGATTCTGGGAGACTTCGCCGTCCAGGCCAAGTGGCTGGGGCCGGAGGTGCTGGTGTATATGGCCTTCGTCTCCATCGCCGGCTTTGCCCAGCCCAGCTACGAGCTGGGATACGCCTTCAAGCTGCTGCGGGTGGCGCTGCTGATCATCACCGCCCTCTTTGACGTGTGGGGGTTCGTGCTGGGCTTTTTGGGGATCCTGGTGCTGCTGGCCACCACCAAACCCATCGTGGGCCGGGGCTACCTCTACCCCCTGATCCCCTTCAACGGCAAGGCCCTGCGGCGCCTTTTGCTGCGGGAGCCCATCAGCCGGGACAATACGTGAAAAATCAGCGCCCCGGAGCAGAACGCTCCGGGGCGCTGATGAAGTGATAGGCTCACTCCTCCAGGGAGATGGCGGAGACGGGGCAGCCGTCCCGGGCCTCCTGTGCGGCGGATTCCTGGTTGGCGGGCACTTCGCCGCCGTGGGCCAGGCCGTCGTCCCCCATGGTGAAGACCAGGGGGCAGGTGCCGGCGCACAGGCCGCAGCCGATGCAGGTATCGTTGACAATGGCGTTCATAGCAAGATCTCCTTTCAGATTCAAAATTCACTCAGTCCAGAATGGTTCCGTCCCGGCCCAGGGTCACTACCTGCCAGGGAAGGAACTTGCCGCTTGCCCGCAGGGCGTTTTCCACGGCACGCTGGATTCCGCCGCAGCAGGGCACCTCCATACGCACCACGGTGACCTCCCGGATGTCGTTGCGGCGGAGGATCTCCGTGAGCTTCTCCGTGTAGTCCCCCTCATCCAGCTTGGGACAGCCGATGACGGTGATGCGGCCCCGCATGAACCGCTCATGGAAGTCCGCCCGGGAGAAAGCGGTGCAGTCCGCCGCCACCAGGAGCTTTGCCCCGTTGTAGTAGGGGGCCTCCACCGGCAACAGCTTCAGCTGTACCGGCCACTGGCGCAGCTCCGACACGGGGCCCGCCGCGGCAGGAGCGGCAGCCGGGGCCGCGTCGCAGCAGCTCTCTCCTCCCCGCAGCACCGCAGCGGCGCTGCCGGGGCAGCCGCAGGGCAGGGGAGCGGCCTGGGCGGCCTGCCGGGCCTTTACCGCCGCCTCGTCATAGGCGGCCGCTTCCCGCTCCACAAAGGTGATGGCGCCGGTGGGGCAGGTGGGCAGGCAGTCTCCCAGGCCGTCGCAGTAGTCGTCCCGCAGCAGCTGGGCCTTGCCGTCCACCATGCCGATGGCACCCTCGTGGCAGGCCGCCGCGCAGGCGCCGCAGCCGTTGCACTTTTCCCGGTCGATTTCAATGATCCTCCGAATCATAGTGTTTCTCCTTTTTTCCGTTTCAAACGTTGTTCTTGCTTTCATGTGGATAGTATCGTACAATCAGGATAAAAAGTATGTTGGATTTCCAACGAAAGGGGGAATTTTTTTGGAAATCGTACCGGAGATGCTCCCCTCGCCCCTGTTCCGGGGGATTGATCCCCAGGAACTGGAGGCATTGCTGGGGTGCGTGGAGGCCACCCGCCGCCGCTATGGAAAGGGGGAGACGGTGCTGCGCCGGGGAGAGCGGACGGCGCGGCTGGGGCTGGTGCTCTCCGGCGCCGTCCACGTGGTAAAGGAGGACTTCTGGGGCAGCCGCACCATTGTGGGGCTGGCGGGGCCCCGAGATGTCTTTGCCGAGTCCTACGCGCTGGCCGGGGAGCCTCTGGAGGTGACGGTCCTGGCCGCGGAGGAGACGGAGGTGCTGTTTCTTGACGCCCGCCGGGTCCTCTCCGGCTGCTCCAACGCCTGTACTTTCCACGCCCGGCTGACGGAAAATCTCACGGCGCTGCTGGCGGGGAAGAACCTGGCCCTCACCCGGAAGATGGGGCACATGGCCCGGCGCACCACCCGGGACAAGCTCCTGAGCTATCTCTCCGCCGCGGCCCTGGCGGCGGGGACGCCGGAGTTCGACATTCCCCTGGACCGCCAACAGCTGGCGGATTTTCTGGCGGTGGACCGCAGCGCCATGTCCGCCGCCCTGGGCAAGCTCCGGGATGAGGGGGTGCTGACCTTCCGGAAGAACCACTTCCACCTGCTGCGCCCCGAAGAACTGACAGACTGAGAGGAGAGAGGATCATGCGTGTCCGGGAACCGGATTATTACGGGGCGTTCCGCTGCCTGGCGGGAGCGTGCCCCCACACCTGCTGCGAAAAGTGGGAGGTGGTCATTGATGAGGAGACGGCCCGCCTTTATGGAAAAGTTCCCGGCCCTCTGGGGGAGAAGCTCCGCTCCGCCATGGCGGTGGACGAAGACGGAGATGTCTGCTTCCCCCTCTCCGGCGGCCGCTGCCCCTTTCTGGACGGGGAGAACCTGTGCGAGATCCACCGGCAGCTGGGGCCGGAGGCCACCTCCGTTACCTGCCGGGCCCATCCCCGCTTTGTTGAGGACTACGGCCCCTTCCGGGAAATGAGTCTCAGCGCCTCCTGCCCGGCGGCCCTGGAGCTGCTGCTGGGGAGTGAGGCTCCCCTGACCTTCCCGGAGCGGGAGACCGCAGAGGCGGAGGAGCCCGGGGATCCGTGGCTTGCGGGGCTGGTGCCTCTCCGGGACCGGATGCTCCGGGAACTGGAGGCGCGGCAGCGGCCGCTGGAGGAGCGGATGGAGCGATTTTTGCTGCTGGCCCTGGAGGCACAGGCCCTTCTGGATGCCGACCGGGGGGAGGAGCTGGCGGACCTGGCGGCGCAGTGGGAGGCGCCGGAGGTGGAAGTTCCCGCCGGGCCGGGGCTCTTTCCCCACGCCCTGGAGGTGCTCTCCGGCCTGGAGACCCTGGACGGGGACTGGCGGGACCTGCTGGGCCGGGCAGCGGCGGCGGAGGATGCGCCGGTGCCGGAGGCGCTGCTGGAGCGGGTGGGGGCATACTTTGCCTTCCGCTACCTCCTCAAGTCGGTGAACGACGGGGACCTGGTGGGCCGGGTCCAGTTTTGCATCCTCATGGTGCTCACGGCCCGGCGCCTGGCGGGCGTGTGCGGCTTTTCCGAGGCGGTGCGCCGCCTGAGCTGCGAGATCGAGCACAGCGAGGAGAATCTCGAGACCCTGGGGGCGGCGTTCCGGGAGGATCCGGGGCTCTGTGCAGCGGCCTTTTTGCGGCAGCTGGAGGGGTGAGGGTACACTCGGCCACACATTTGTGCACCTTGCTGACGGCAATCGATTTGCATTTATGAAAAATGTAAAATTGCACAAATACACTTGACATTTTCAGAAAAGTATTGTACATTGTAGACACAGGAAGGGAGTGAGTCCAATGGGCTAAGAAGCTCAGAGGTTCAAATTCATCCTCATCCCAGCGCCGTATGGAAACCAGTCCACATTAAAACCGCGCGAACTCCGGAAGAACCCAAAAACGAAACACACCTCACTATGATGAGCCACACGAGAGAAGTTTTGGTAAAGACCAGAGCAAGAATCTGCGTGTAACCGATGTTTTAAGGATTGGCAAATACCTGAGTTTCCCCGAGTTTCCTGATTGATTTCCCCAAGCATGACTGGGATCCAGCGGTAGTCAAAGAAAGCAAGAGGTAAAAGTATTGGAAAATCCGATCCAGGAGTAGGCCCCCCGTTCGTCGTTGGAGCGAGCGGGGGGTTGTGCTGTACATGGGAGGCCGCGCCGGGCAACCGGCGCTTTTTTGCTGCCTGTCGGCATCCGTTCCGGCAAAAGGCGCAAAAAAGCCCCGGGCCAAAGGGCCCGGGGCGGAAGATGCGGGGAAAATTACTTGTGGTCCACAGAGGACATGTAGCGGATCAGATCCACCATCTTGTTGGAGTAGCCGCACTCGTTGTCGTACCAGGAGACCACCTTCACGAAGGTGTCGGTGAGGGCAATGCCGGCCTTCTTGTCGAAAATGGAGGTGCGGGGATCGCCCAGGAAGTCGGAGGAAACAACATCCTCGTCGGTGTAGCCCAGAACGCCCTTCAGCTCGCCCTCGGAAGCGGCCTTCATGGCCTCGCAGATCTGCTCATAGGTGGCGGGCTTTTCCAGCTTGGCGGTCAGATCCACCACGGAGACATCCAGGGTGGGGACGCGCATGGACATGCCGGTGAGCTTGCCGTTGAGCTCGGGGATGACCTTGCCCACAGCCTTGGCGGCGCCGGTGGAGGAGGGGATGATGTTGCCGGTAGCAGCACGGCCGCCGCGCCAATCCTTCAGGGAAGCGCCGTCCAGCAGCTTCTGGGTGGGGGTGACGGAGTGCACGGTGGTCATCAGGCCTTCCACGATGCCGAAGTTGTCGTTGAGGACCTTGGCGATGGGAGCCAGGCAGTTGGTGGTGCAGGAGGCGTTGGACACGAAGGTCATGTCAGAGGTGTACTTGGTGTTGTTGACGCCCATGACGAACATGGGGGTGTCATCCTTGGAGGGAGCGCCCATGATAACGTGCTTGGCGCCGGCGTCGATGTGGCCCTGGCACAGCTCCTTGGTCAGGTGCTTGCCGGTGCACTCGCAGATATACTCGGCACCCACGCTGGCCCAGGGAATGTCCTTGACCTCCATGGCGGTGAAGACGGGGTACTTCTTGCCGTTGACCACCAGAGCGCCGTCCTCGGAGGAAACCTCACCGGGGAACTTGCCGTGGACGCTGTCGTACTTGAGCATATAAGCCATGTACTCGGGGTTCATGAAGGGATCGTTGAGGCCCACAACCTCCACATCGTCACGGTTGAGAGCAGCGCGGAAGACCAGGCGGCCGATACGGCCAAAGCCATTGATGCCGATTTTGGTGTTCATAGTCGTTAGACTCCTTTCAAATTGTACGGCGGTTCTGGATCACACCGCCAAAACGTTTGCGCAAACGTTTTGCCTAATCGTTTATATCAGCATGATATCACACGGGTTTTGTTCTGACAACTGGCATTTCTTATAACAATATTAAGGGCATGTTGTGAATTATGGATAAAAAAAGGACACCTTTTCCATAAAATTGCGAGAAAGCCGTCGGAAAGCACTTGACGCGGGGAGTATGGTGGCATATACTGAGGAAGTTAATTGATTACGCAAATGGAATCTGCCAATAAAACACATTGCGCAAGAGGGTTTAAATCATGAAAGTGACCATCAGCGACGTGGCCAAGCTGGCGGGGGTCTCCACCGCCACCGTTTCCCACACCATCAACAACACCCGCTACGTCTCCAGTGAGACCAAGGAGAAGGTGTACAGTGCCATCGCGGAGCTGGGCTACACGCCGGACGCCTCCGCCCGAAGCTTCCGCACCGGAAAAAAGAAGACGGTGGGCTTTATTGTGCCCGATATCTCCAATAAATTCTTCGCCACCATGATCGAATCCGTGGAAAACTATCTCTCCATGCACGGCTATCATCTCATCATCGCCAACACCAAGGAGGATATGGACCGGGAGGAGACCAACGTGCGACTGCTGACGGCGGGGCTGGTGGACGGACTGCTGATCGCCAGCACCATGGATGATTTCGACCGCTTCGACCAGATGATCCCGGCGGGATTCCCGGTGGTGCTGGTGGACCGTACTTTTGAGACCAAGAAGTACTCCTCCATCTGCGTGTCCAACTTCCAGCCCATTTACCGCAGCGTCTGCCGCCTGGCGGGAAAGGGCGACCAGCGCATCGGCATCATCGGCGGGCTGCCCCGCCTGTCCACCACCAAGGAGCGCATCAGCGCCTACCAGCAGGCGGTGGCGGACTGTGGGCTGCCGGATGATCCGGAGCTGATCCGCTACGGCGACTCCATGGAAAACAGCGCCCAGGCCTGCCTGGAGGAGCTGCTGGAGCAAAAGTGCGACGCCATCATCGTCTGCCAGGGCCTCATGGCCTCGGAGACCATGATCTACCTCCATAAAAAGGGGTACGACCTGTCCCGGGACATCGATCTGGTGAGCTTCATGGACTATGATTCCAACCTCTATCAGCTTTATTCCAACCAGATGGACTCCATCGTCCAGCCGGTGGTGGAGCTGGGCGAGGCCGCTGGGGAGCAGATCCTCCGGCGCATCGAAAAGCCCGACGCCCCCATCTTTGAAAAAGTCCTCACCTCCGCCTACCGGCCCTACAACGCCCCCCAGTCCTGGGCCCACTCGGACCGCTGAGCACATAACCGCAAAAAAACAGGAGAGCAGATGCTCTCCTGTTTTTGTTTGGGTACCATCAGGCGGCAAAGCGCAGGTGGAACCGGGCGCCGGGATCTCCGGCGAAGACCACCAGGCCGCCTTCCGGCAGCGTCACGGCGGTGTCCCCCCACAGTACGGAGGAGGCCGCTACGGTGCCGTCGGCGTTATAGACCCAGAAGCCCGCATCCTGGGGCGCCTGGACGGTCATGGTCTTCCCGGCGGCGGCTCCCACCTGGTACCAGCGGGCATAGCCGTCGGACTGGACGGTGGTGTAGGCCCAGCCGGAGCCGGTGAAGAGCTCCGGCGCACCGGCAAGGTCCATGTAGGCACTCTGTCCCACGCTGACCCAGGTGATGCCGCTGCGGTCTTCCAGGTGGTAGTCCATGCCGTCACGGCCGCCTGTGCCGGGCACCCGGGCGGCGAAGAGGGCTGCGGTTTCGTCCGTGATCCGGGCGGCGCCCATGTAGCCGGGGATGGAATCCGGCACCTCGCCCACAGCCTCCCCCAGGGCCAGATAGATCTGGGAGTCGTATTTTTCATCCATAGGCAGAAGGCTCATGGTGAGCAGGTCATCCCACACCGACTGGAGCTCCGGCGTCACCGCATTGTCCGCCAGCTTCACCGCCGCGTAGTTGGAGGTGGGCAGGCCGCCCAGTCCCGGCAGGGGAGAGACGGCCTTCTGGTGGAGATAGGTCTCGCCGTTGTCCTCCTCCACAAAGGAGAGAGCTGCGGAACCTATAGCGTCCCGGAAGGTGCCGTCGGAGCAATAGGTGAAGGTCTGATCCGGCACGGAGACGGGGTAAGTGGTGCAGTGGAGGGTCAGCGTGCCGTCATCGCTGATCTCCACCTTGTACTGGACGGTGGTGGAGGCATAGTACCCGGCATAGTCCTTCATCTCCTGGGGCATGGCGGCGGAGGCGGCCTCCGGCAGGGCGGGGATGCTCTCGTCCACCGTGACGCCCTCCTCCGCCAGGGCGGCAATGAGGATCTTCCCGGCGGCCATCTGGTTGTAGGTGGACACGCCGCCGGAACTCACCACTGCGGCGGCCATGTCATACTCCGGCAACACCACCAGGGCGGCGTGATAGCGCAGGGTGTCGCCGCCCTTGGCCAGAGCTGTGATACCGCTCTGGCAGAAGGGGTAGAGGGCCATGTTGTCCCAGCCCAGGCCGTAGGCCAGGGAGTCCAGAGTATCGTCGGGCCAGACGCCCCGGCTGTACTCGGGATAGGCCATAGCCTCCAGGGAGGAGGTCTTCAGCAGCTGTGTCCCCGTCAGAGCGCCGCCAAAGGACGCCAGGTCCGAGGCGGTGGCGTACATGCCGCCGGCGCCCACGGCGGTGAGGCAGTCCTGGGGCAGGGCCCGGGTGTCGGAGCCGGTGTAGGTTTTGGCCAGACGGGAGGTGTCGAAGTCGTCTCCGGGGGCGAAGGTGGAGGAGAGGCCCGCCGGGGAGAGAATGTTGGATCGCACATAGTCCATGAAGTCCATGCCGCTGACGGCCTCCACCACCAGCTCCGCCAGGGTGAAGCCGTCGTTGCAGTAGACGCTGTACTCTCCGGGAGCTGCCGCCAGGCGCTGGGTGGCGAGGGCTTCCAGCAGCCCGTCGGTGGCGGAGGGATCCGTGTCGTCAAAGAGGACGGCGCCGGAGAGGCCCGTGCCCATGATGCCGGAGGAGTGGTTGAGCAGCATCCGTACCGTGATGTCCTCATAGCGGGGATCCGCCATCTTGAAGTCTTTCAGATACCGGGTCACCGGAGCGTCCAGGTTCACCTTGCCTTTTTCCGCCAGCTGCATCACCGCCACGGTGGTGTAGATCTTGCTGACGGAGCCCACGCCGTAGAGGATGTCCTCTGTCAGGGCCCGGTTTTCCGTCTTGGAGTAGACGCCGCTGCCGCCGGCGGCGGTGATTTCCCCGTCCTGCCACAGGGCGTACTGGATGCTCACTGCCTGGCCGTAGGTGGCGGCGTAGGTCATGGCCTCCTGGGCCGCGGTCTCCACTGGGGCGGCATCCGCGGCGGCGGCGGGCAAAACCATGCTCACCGCCAGGGCCAGAGCCACTGCCAGAGCGGCCAGACGCGGGAATTTTCTCTTCATTTCCATCGACTTCCTTTCTCTTCTTGTCTGCTCCGGGCGGCGGGCCGCCGTGGCCGCCGCCGCTTCTGTACCGATAGGATATACCCTCCACCCGGGGGAAGGTCAAGTTAAAATTTCACCGGGGCGCAGCCGCTCTGGAAACCCGTGGAAATTCTGCCGCCGGAGACGGCAAAACGCCGTTGACAACGCTGGTCTATTGTTATAGACTGGAATCGGAAAGTCGATTATCATAGACCAAAGAGGAGGACGTTATGGAGCAGCATCATCTCAGCGACAGTGAGTACCGCCTTTTGCGGGTGGTGTGGGCATCGGAGCCGGTGGCCTCCGGGCAGCTGGTGACCCTCTGCGGGGAAAGGCTGGGGTGGAAGAAGTCCACCACCTACACGGTGTTGAAGAAGCTTTGCGACAAGGGCGTGCTGCGCAACGAGGGCAGCACCGTCACCTCCGCCGTGCCCCGTGCGGCGGTGGACCACCGTGCGGCGGAGGCCTTCGTGGACAAGACCTTCGGCGGTTCTCTCCCGGGGTTCCTCACCGCCTTCATGGGCGGGCGGAAGCTGACGGCAAAAGAGGCGGAGGATTTGAAGCATCTCATTGAGACGTATCAGGAGGGATAGGCATGGAACTTCTGACGGCGGTTTTTTCCCGGCTCCTCTCCATGGCCCTCATGGCCCTGCCGGTGATGGGGGTGGTGCTGGCGGTGCGGCTGGCCCTCACCCGGGCACCCCGGAAGTACCGCTATGCCCTGTGGCTGGTGGTGGGGTTCCGGCTCCTCTGTCCGGTGAGCCTCCGGGGGTTTTTGAGTATTTTCAACCTGCCGGGGCTCTATGACCTGGCGGAGGCCACCGGCTCCGTGGACGGCGGCGTGGTGACGGCCCTGCCGCCGGTGGCGGCGGCCATGGCCCCGGCCAGCCCTGCGGCGAATGCCCCTGTCCTGGTATCCCCCGGTATTTTTCTTGTGTGCGATAAAGAAGTAATAGAAGTGTAAAAAATTTTGCCGTTCCTATCCGGCA
>CAJKKQ010000003.1 GCA_905200545.1 uncultured Oscillibacter sp. | reverse complement strand
TTCTACGACATTGCCGACGGCAAGATCCGCTATGACGGCATCAACATCAACAAGATCAAAAAGCCGGACCTGCGGCGGTCCATGGGCATCGTGCTCCAGGATACCCACCTCTTTACCGGCACTGTGATGGAGAACATCCGCTACGGCAATCTGGACGCCACCGACGAAGAGTGCGTGGCGGCGGCCCAGCTGGCCAATGCCGACGGCTTCATCCGCCGGCTGCCCGACGGGTATGACACCATGCTCACCGGGGACGGCGCCAACCTCTCCCAGGGCCAGCGGCAGCTGATCGCCATTGCCCGGGCCGCCGTGGCGGATCCCCCGGTGCTGATTCTGGATGAGGCCACCAGCTCCATCGATACCCGGACGGAAAAGCTGGTGCAGGACGGTATGGACGCCCTGATGACCGGCCGCACCACCTTCGTCATCGCCCACCGCCTCTCCACCGTGCGCAACGCCGACTGCATCATGGTCATGGAGCAGGGCCGCATCATCGAGCGGGGCACCCACGACGAGCTGATCGAGAAGAAGGGCAAGTACTACCAGCTCTACACTGGAAACTTTGCCGAAGAGACGGCGTGAAACGGATTTGAAACGGCAAACACAAGAGCCGCTCCCGAAACCTTCGGGAGCGGCTCTTGCTGTTAGTTTGACCGGCGCCTGCAGGCGGTGGAGATCAGATCCACCAGCCAGGCAAGGAGGATCATGCCCAGGGCCAGGGTGCTCACCTGGTTCCAGGCGTATTGGTTCATGGCGAAGATCAGCGGCGCACCGATGCCGCCGGCTCCCGCCAGCCCCAGCACCGATGCTTCCCGGATGTTGACGTCGAACCGGTAGAGGGTGGCGGAGAAGAGCTGTGGGGAGAGCTGTGGCAGCACGCCGTGGCGGATGCGGGGAAGCCGGGTCACGCCCATGGCCTCCAGAGCCAGGCAGGGACGCAGATCCAGCGCGTCGATGGCCTCCGAGAACCGTTTGCATAGAAGGCCCACGCTGCACACCGCCAGCGTCAGCACACCGGTAAAGGAGCCGGGGCCGCAGACCCGGATGAAGATCAGGCCGTAGATCAAAAAGGGGACGGAGCGGATGGCGGCCACCAGCGTACGGAACAGCCAGGCCACCGGGGCGGGGAAGAAACGCCCGCTGCCCAGGAAGGCCAGGGGAATGGCAAGGACCACGCCCACGCAGGTTCCCACCAGGGCGATAGCCGCCGTCTCCAGCAGCAGATAGGCAAGGCCGCTGCTGTCCGTTTGGAAGAAGAGGCCCCAGTCCGGGTGGAGGATACCGGTCAGCAGAGCCCGCACCATCCGGAGGCTGGTGCGGGAGAGATCCGGCGGCGGCAGCGTCAGGGTACACAGGAGGAACAGCCCCCCTGCCGCGCCGGCCAGTGCCCACCGGCCTGCCCGGCCCAGGGTCACCTCCTGCTGCACCAGGCGGGTCAGCAGGGTACTGA
Source organism: uncultured Oscillibacter sp. (assembly GCA_905200545.1). Lineage (GTDB taxonomy): Bacteria > Bacillota > Clostridia > Oscillospirales > Oscillospiraceae > Oscillibacter. The sequence goes on along the minus strand of CAJKKQ010000003.1, from coordinate 165,952 downwards.
GGGCCTCCATGAGATAGACCGTGACAAAGAGCAGCAGCAAAATCATGCCCACTTTGCCATACTCCCGCCAGGAGACCTTTTCGTTGAGCAGCAGGCCGATGCCTCCGGCCCCCACATAGCCCAGAATGGCGCTGTGGCGCACGTTGCCCTCCAGCAGATAGAGGGCGTTGGTGAGGTAGGAAGGGGCGATTTCCGGGAAAATAGACCGGGAAAAAGCCCGGACGGAGGTGGCACCCATGGCCCGCAGAGCCGTGTAGGGCCCCAGAGGTGCGTGTTCCATGTCCTCGTAGGTGAGGCGGGTCATGATGGCAAAGGTGTAGACGGTGATGGCGGCGGTGCCCGCAAAGGCGCCGATGCCCAGGAAGAAGGTGGCCAACAGAGCCAGGATCAGTGCCGGAAAGGATCGGAGGACTTGAATGCAGAACCGCAGGAGCTTTTTTATCGCCCGGGGGCCCGGCAGGGGAGCGGCGCAGACCATGGCGGCCGGGACGGAGAGCACAGCGCCCAGCACCGTCCCGGTGACGGACATCTGGACGGTGATCCAGAGGAGGGGCAGAACTTTTCCGGCAAAGCTCCACTCCGGGGGAAACATCTCCCGGGCAATGTCCGTCAGGTGGCCCCGCCGGGACCACAGCAACGTGAGGTCGCATCCGGTGAACCAGGCAGCCGCCAGAAACAGCGCCCCAAAGGCGGCCACCGTCAGCGGGCGGGGAATGTGTCGTCTCATGGGGACACTCCTGTTCCGCCGTAGATCTCCCGCAGGACATCCTCCGTCACCGCTCCGGGCGTGCCGTCAAAGACCACCCGGCCCCTGCTGATACCGATGATGTGGTCGGAAAATTCCAAAGACAGCTCCAGATTGTGGCTGTTCATGAGGATGCTGACACCCCGGCTGAGCTGGATCTGCCGCAGCAGCTCCAGGATCTGCCGCCCGGTGACGGGATCCAGAGAGGCCACCGGCTCATCTGCCAGCAGCACTGCCGGATCCCGCATCAGGGCCCGGGCGATGGCCACCCGCTGCTTCTGCCCGCCGGAGAGCCGCTTCACCGGCTCCGAGAGCTTGTCCTCCAGCCCCACCTCCCGCAGAATCCCGGCGGCTTTTTCCGTCCGCGCCCGGCCGAAGAGCCCCAGGAGGGCGGCCCCCAGGGACATCTCCGGCAGGCACGCGTTCAGGACATTTTGCAGGGAGGAGGTGTTTTCCACCAGACAGAAATCCTGATAGATGGTGCCGATGGTCCGCTGTACAGCCCGCTTGCCCCGGCCCCGGGCAGCTTCAAAGTGGGTGCCTTTGTAGAGGATCTCACCGCCGCCGCAGACTTCCGTGCCGTTGAGGATCCGGAAGAGGGTGGTCTTGCCGGCTCCGGAGGGCCCGATGACGGAGAGAAACTCCCCGTCCCCCAGGGTGAAGCTCACATCCCGCAGGACTTGGCCGGAGCGGGGAAATTCTTTTTGGATATGCAGGACTTGCAGCATGGTCAACCTCCCGGCAGAGCGGTTACTGCTCCATGGATTTAAGGAGAGCCTGGGCATCCCGCTCCCCGTCGTAGTCAGAGTCGCTGCCCCAGGTGTAGCCCACCTGGCTGAAGACGCTGAAGATGGCCTGGCCCTCTTCCGTCTCGGCCAGCTCGATGAAGGATTCGCCCACGGCCTTGCGGAAGTCCTCGTCCTCCATGGTCTCAGAGGTCTTGCTGTAGGCGATCATGTCATTGTAGATGCCCTCTGTGACGCCGATGACGCCGGTCTGCTCCACCATGGGGGCGGTGCCGCCGAAGTCGGATTCCCAGATGGGGGCGTTTTTGATACGGATGTGGCCGTAGGAGACCATCACATCCACCTGTCCCGCGGCCAGGCGGGCAACGGAGGTGGTGTGGGAGTCACACTCCACCACGTTATCCAGGTCGCTGATGCCCTTGCCGTAGTGCTCCTGGAGCCACAGGCAGGGATAGATGTAGCCGGAGGCGGAGGTGGGGTTCAGTACCGCCCAAGTGGCGCTGTTGAGATCCTCCCAGGTGAGTTCCTGGCCGCCGTTGACCTTGGCGATGAGCTCCTGGCCCTTTTCCGTGGGGCCGGCCAGCAGAATGCAGCGGTAGTAGGTGCTCATCTCGTCGGTGTTTTCCTCGATGGTGCCGTCATTCCAGTCGGCGGGGTTTTCGGAGTCCTTGTTGATGCCGTAACGCAGGGCGGTGAGCAGCACGTCGCAGTCGTCGGAGAAGAGCACATAGTTGCCGCCGGAGATAAAGCCCAGATCCGCGCTGCCGGCACTGAGTGCCTCGCCCACGGCGGTGTAGCTGGTGCCCACGGTCATGTCGATCTCGCCCACGTCATAGCCCTTTTCCAGCAGCTTTTCCTTCAGCAGGTCTTCCAGGGGCTGGGTGGACTCGGAGATCATGTCGGCGTCGGCGTAAGGGGAGAAGGCAATCTTCAGGGAGGGGATCTCCTGGACGCCGTCGGAGGATGTGTCGTCCGATGCGGTTTCGCCGGAGCCGCCGCAGCCGCTCATCAGGCCGCAGCACAGCGCCAGGGTCAGAAAAAATGCGGGGAGTTTCTTTTTCATAGGGGTACCTCCATTCAATTTGTCCGCGCAAAAGAAAAAGGTATGTGCATCAGCACATACCCTGCCATGACTTTCACGCAGATGCTGATGTCCCTGTCATACATGAAAAACAGGGTACGGTCGGTCCTTTCTGGGACCCTCTCAGCCTGGAACACAGGCTCCCTCGCAATCTGGTTCTTGTCATCCATATTCTGAGCGTGGCGCCAGGGAGCTCCCCCTTTCGCCGCATTCCTTAAACCGAAAGGAGTATAGCACACCCTATGAAAAACCGCAAGGCCTTCGTTCCAAAATCTCCCTTTTTTTGCGGATGGGGTTCTCCGGCCCAATGGGATAGCTGGTATTTTCCGTGCGTTCCAGGTCTCTGCCCTGCTATAGCTGCTTGTCCAGTAGCGCATACAGCTATTGCTCCGGCGCCTCCCATTCGGTGGTTGAATTGTTCATGGTTTTGTCGTGAAGAAAAAAGCGATCGTAACGGAAACGGTTATTCTTGTTCTCATAGCCGCTTGGGGTGGATTTCGCAGATACCTCCACATAAACAGTATTCAGCGGGCATCCATCAGGGAGTATCCGCTTTCTGCGGGGCCCTGGGCAGAACAGTCCATTTGGGAATCTGCTGATGGACAAATGTCACATTTCCCGTTTGATTCCTGATCCCTGCGTTCCTCTTTACGAAACACCGCAAGGGCTGGAAGAGAATTTGGACAAGGACATGGAGTGTCATAGCGCAAAGCATGATATAAAAAAATAGGAGTCAAGTCTTTGCCAGTCTCATACGACTGTTGGGAACTTGACTCCTATTTGTCTGGTTGCGGAGACAGGACTCGAATTGACTAGCCGCTTTTTCTGGTGTGTTCTGCGCCGTCCGTTGTTCCCTGTTTTCAACCGTTCCATGGTATTGTGTGGATTTTTCAATTTTCAGTCTGGAACAGCTTAAAGGGAAAAAATAAGGGGAAAATTTGAGGGCTGTTCTGCCCCTCATTATCCCGTTCTGCTGGGCGGAACTGCACACGGTACCTTTCTTGACGATCCCCACAGAGGCCGCGAGGCTTTGCGCTGCATGACGGGGCGGTTTGAGAGGGCGGACAGGACATCATGTAGCGTGTGCGCATCCAGGTGTGTAACCGATGCAGGCCCACAGACCCAGTTTGACGCCATGCGTTCGCACTCTGCTGCAGCAACGTCTATAAAAACATAGTGCGCCATGGCCGGGGCCTCCGGCGTCCCGTAGTCATGCCCCACAATGAACTTGAAATTCCCGCCGTTTGATATTCTGGCGCGGTCAAGCCATGCTTTCCAGTTTCGGATTACAAATAGATCCGTTACACGATCCGGGTTTGCATATTGCAGGGTAATGAGGTTTCCGCCAAGGAAGTTATGCGCGATCACCGCGCCCATCCTTTCATCTGCCGTACGTTGATACCACTTGTTCCAATAGCTCATAGTCCCTCCTGGCATTGAAAGTAACCGCCCCGGCGGCGGAGGTCCCTGCGGTTTCCCTGGCGGCTCCTGGGGCCTGCTGCGGCCCCCTGGTAGGGGAGAGGACAGGCAGACCGGCCCGGCGGCGGAGGCCTTTGCGGTCTCCCTGGTGGCTCCTGGGGCCTGCTGCGGCCTCCTGGCAGGGGATAGGGCAAACAGAACCGGCCCGGCGGCGGAGGTCTCTGCGGCCTCCCTGGTGGCTCCTGGTGCCTGCTGCGGCCTCCTGGCAGTGGGGAGGACAGGCAGACCGGCCCGGCGGCGGAGGTCTTTGCGGTCTCCCTGGCGGCTCCTGGGGCCTGCTGCGGCCTCCTGGCAGGGGATAGGGCAAACAGAACCGGCCCGGCGGCGGAGGCACCTGCGGTCTCCCTGGTGGCTCCTGGGGCCTGCTGCGGCCTCCTGGCTGGGAACAGGACAGATGGCCTGGCCCGGCGTTGGAAGCGTAGAATCCTGATGCGGGAATTTTTTTCGCATTCGAGGGGGCATGCGGTCTTGCATACCCATGCCCGAAACTTTACCAGGCTGGGGGGCGGGGCAAGGAACCACCCGCCCACGTGCGCAGCTGCGCCCACGCAAGCACCTGCGTGCGTACGTAGCTTCCTGTGAAAAACGCCGTTTATTTATCGCCATTTTTGGCCGCCTATTGTGCGGGGCAATGCGGGCATTTTTAAACTTTCCCGTGGGGAAAAAGTCACGCATGAATGGGGGCATGCGGTCTTGCGTGGACTGTTCAGAACTTCCCCGCCCTGGGGGAGGGCTGCAAGGAAGCCACGCACCCGCAGGCGCGAGCGCCCATGCGCCCAAGCGTCCCGGCTGCCGTGCCTGCTCCGCTGTGAAATTTGCCCTCGTTTTATGCGCGGTTTGAACGCTGCTTACGCAGGCGCGGCGTTTGCGGGCGCGTCCTGCGGGCGTGATTCCCTGCGGCCTGCCGGTTACCCCCTCCGGCGCCCTCTCCCGCCGTCGGAAAAGGTTCTGCCCCCGGTCCTGGGCCCAGCTGTGCTGCCGCCATCCAGGCAGGGGGGGATGATCCGCAGGCCCTGTCAACCTGCTGCGGCGTTGATTTCCCGCAGGGTCACACGGTCCGGGCCGGTTCCCGGCTGAATATCCACCACGAGCTCACGCTTGCACCTACGGCAGAACAGGGCCACGCCTGCCCCCGATGTCTCCGGGTATAGCCGCATGAGCCGTTTTGCCTTGCAGGTAGGGCAGGAAATAAACACGCCCAAGGGCGTGGAAAAGCATGGGACAATGGCTGTTTTGGTCATGAAAGCCGCTCCTTTCCGGTGTGGGCCGTCTCGCGCGTGCGCCTCGCGCGAAAATCGCCCCGTGTGCTTTCATGTTACCGGGCGGTTGAGCTGCTTTCAAGAGGTCCCGGGCCTTTTCTCCGGTCCTGTTCCTAAAGTTATATCTGATTACAAGCAAGTAAAAAGGCGTCTCCGTAGCCTTTTTCCAACTCACTGCGCTCCTGGATCTGGCCGCCGCCCTGCCTCTGGCGGGGCAGCCGGTACTTGATATAGCAGTAGCTTCCAAACTCCGTTACACGCTCTTCCCGCTCGATGATGTGGCAGCCAACGGGAACGGCAAGCATGGTGTCATTGGGTACATAGCAGGACTTCACCACAGGCTTTTCCAGATTCCGGCTGCCGGTCCACATCTGCGCCCCCACGGGCCGCCCTGTGACGCTCTCCTTGGTCATGTAGAGCGCCCAGGTCTCATAATCCCGCTGGCCGATATACTCCATGTCGATCACGTCCGCATAGGGCCACAGGCTTCGGATAACCTCTATATCTGCCCCCGTGGCACTGATAACCAGATGATGGTGCAAACGGGCTTCCCCGTGCTTTTCTTCGGTGGTGTATATGTATTTGAGGACCTGGCCCCGGGCTTTCCGATGCTGCCGCAGGGCTTTGATAAAGGCCCGCAGCAGCTTCACCGCCGCCGCCCGGCTGTCGGGTAGATCTGCGTCACGGTATGTCAGGGTAACGAACAGGTCCCGCCCGGTGAAGTTTGCCGCCAGCAGCATTTCCAGCCGTCCACGGGCGGTCTTGTCGTTCATGGCCTTTTGGGCGGCGGAGGTCATTTTGGACTTTTCCGCCCTGGCCCGCTTCCCGTCCTGCGGCTCCGGCGCTGTGTAAATGATAGTCTTGACGATGGGACCGGCTATGATGGTCTTTTTCCGCTTTGCCATTCTTGCCCCTCCTGGCTGCCCATGTGTTCCCGCCCCTCTGGCGGTGCGTTTTTTCTGTTGGGTGCAACAGGCTCCACCGTATTCCACCCTATTCCAAATGCCCTAAAAACGGTTTTAGCGCCGCACTGCTGCGACGCTAAAGCCTTGGGTGTTATTCCTGCCCACCGGCGGCGGGCTTTTTGTGTTCGGTCTCCTGGATGATCTGCGCCAGTTTCAGAAAATCGCGGCGCTGCTTGTCCGTCAGCATGGCGGCAAGCCGTCTGGCCTGGGCTTCACTCATGTTGTACCCCCCGCCGCCGCCTCTGTGCCCCGTTTAAACCCATAAGCAATGGCGTTTAAAGCAAGCCATCCCATGTAATACCCGGCCTTGCAAGGAGCTTTCGGCGGCGGACATACGGCAGTTTCGGGGGCAGTTTCCAGGCGGTTCATAAGATCCTGAAGCATTTGCTCATAAGAAACGGAATTTTCGGGTAAAGAGGAAAGCGCGGTTTCGCTGATTTGCCGTGTATTCATGCTCCCGCCGCCTTTCTGCTGGGCTGTTCGTCCATCATGGGGATGTCCAGCACCGGGACAAAGCCGGTACCGCAGCGGATAGCGCCTTTCACGGGGAACCAATGGCCTCCCGTCTCTCCGTATGGCTGGCCGTTCATCATGACTACGCCGGGGATCTGGGCGGCGTCTACAAACTCTTTGCCCTGAAATTTCATGCGATACCCTCCTTCTTCATCGTGCACCCAGACATACGGATTCGGAGATTAACGTAAAAATCCCCGGTTTCCATACACTGGCTTCCGAATACCTCCATGGATGCAGCCGGGACAATTCCGCTCAGGCGGTCCCGGACGATTGCCGCCATTTTTGCGGCGTCCTCCCGCACGGTGTCTTGCTGTCTCATGCCTCCGGGCCTCCTTTCATATCCTCCGCCGCCCAGGGCACGGTAAGCCCCAGGAGGGCCAGTATGCTGTTGAACTCTTCCTCAGGCAAATCGTTCATATCCTCCACGAAAAGCTGGGAAAAGACTTCAAAGGGCAGGTCTTTAAACTCCGGTTCGTCATCGTCGTTGCCCGCGACAAGAGACCTGTAAGCCTCCCCGCCCCGCAGGACGCCCAGGAAGTAAAAGGCCCGCATGGCCAGCAGGGCGCGGGCTTGCCCGCTGCGCAGGTGGATAGCGTCCGCCGCTATGGCCCGGGCTACATCTTCCGCGATTCCCCAAAAACCGCCCACCTTTTTTCCAATGTCGATTACCCACAAAAAGGCGTCACCCTCGCTGTACGGGGTATATTCCGACAGGCTAAGCAGGGCTTCGTCACTCAGGACATACGCGGGGCGCTGGAGATCCGCCGCCGGGGCGGCGGTGGTTTCGTTATGTAGCTTCATTGATTGCAATCCTCCTCAAATTCTGCTAAGATAGGAGGCGGAAACAGGCTCGAAAAACTGTTCCGCCTTGCCGCTTCGGTGTTCCAGCACTGGGGCGGCTTTTTCTGTCTCTTCTTGGCAGCTGTCCCGCCTGCTGCATACCGCGCAGCACGGGGCGCAGCTGGCCGTGATGGGGTCAAACCGGCAGCAAATACCTATCATACCGCCGCCCCTTCTCCTGTGGCCTTCCGCCGGACCCACTCCCGCAGACCCTCCACGGAAATAACGGTACGGTTTCCCGCCTTGAACGCCGGGAAATCCTCCTGTCTGGTAAGTTGGTAAACTTTTTTGGGACACATGCCCAGCATCTCCGCCGCCTCCGTCACAGATACCGCGATTCGCTCCATGATCTTCTCCTTTCCGTTCAGGTGTCCGAATCGGACACGTCTGCTCCCTTGATGGTAAACAGGGCGTCAAAATCCATGCCCAAGGCCTTGCAAATACCCGTTGCCGTTTTGGGACTAACGCTCTTCCCGCTCTCTGCCCGGATGACAGAGGAATGGGGGATTCCGGCAGCCTTTGCCAAGTCCATTTTGTTAAGTCCTGACAAAACACGTTTTCGCAAAATCTCGTGACCGTTTGGGATAATTGCCGTTCTCATAGGCACCTCCTATCAATGTATCATTGAGTTCATCTGCATTATATCTCAACGCTTCGTTTATTGTCAACAGAAAAATAAACGTGACGTTGACTTTTGCTATTTTGCGTTTATAATAACAGTGTAAGGAGGTGATTGAATGGGGGCTGATTCTAAGGAAAACCGTATAGAAATTGCAAAACGTATAAAAAAAGCGAGAAAAGATGCTGGGCTTACTCAAGCAGAAGTCGCAAAAAAACTTGGGCTTACTCCACAAGCAATCAGCAATTACGAACGAGGAATAAACAATATTCCCGCAGCGCTACTATTCGATTTAGCTCAAATGTATGGATTGAAAGAATTTTCATTTCTTGACAATCTCCCAGAACCATTTCAATTTGGAAAATCTTTAATTGATCCATTTCAATATAGCTATTTAGAATACGAGTGGGAATTGAATAACAAGTTAAGCGATTCTCTTGAATTTGAAAGACGGGGTATTGTGCAAGACGAAATAAAAAAAATTAACCCCAATAATATTGAATTGTTTCTTGCAGAACAGTTGCGATACGGGACACACCCGAATGAAGAAAATACTTCCATCTCTAAAAATGATCTAGAAACAGTCTATACGATACTGGATGCACTATTGAGGGCAACAAGAATAGGAGAACCTCTTCCGTACTCATATGGCAATACGTATATGAGAATACAAAAGCTTATTGCATTATTGCAGGCCTATGAAAAAATTAAGTGTGGCTATAAATTTATTCATGAAGAGCATTTTGATCCGCCCAGAACAAACATGAATCTTTCACAATATATAAAAAAGCATGATCCAGAAAATCCACCGCAAGAGGACTATATTACGATTGAAAAAGCGAAAGATGGAAAACCAATAGTGGTATTTCACGATACGGACACTAACCATCCAGAAAACATTGGCTGAATAAAAAAACCCGCCCAGGCTGGACCCCTGGACGGGCGGCATAGACAGACCCCACATGACAAATATAGGCCCTGTATGCACTCTCATGATAGCATACCGGGCCGCAAAAGGAAAGGAGTTTTTCCCCTATGGCCGGACGATCTGCAAAGGGAACGGGTACGATCCGAAAGAAAACCGTCACCCGCAACGGAAAGAAGTATGAATACTGGGAGGCACGATACACGGAGGGAGCGGACCCCGGCACTGGCAAGCAGGTGCAGCGCTCCATCACCGGCAAGACCCAAAAGGAAGTTGCCCAGAAACTCAAAGCAGCCACTGCCGCCATTGATAACGGCACCTATACGGCCCCCAACAAGCAGACCCTGGGGCAATGGCTGGACGCCTGGGCGGAAACCTACCTGGGCGGCGTCAAGCCCCGCACGGTGGATCTGTACAAGTCCTATATCCGGGTCTATATCAAGCCTGCCCTGGGCGCTGTGCGGCTGGAATCGCTGAATACCCACATGATCCAGTCCTTTTACAATGCCCTGGGCAAGCCCACAAAGGACCGCCCGGAGGGCCTTTCCCCCAAGACTGTCAAGAACATCCACGGCGTATTCCACAAAGCCCTGCAGCAGGCCGTTTTGATTGGCTACATCCGCTTCAACCCGGCAGGGGCCTGTACGCTGCCCCGGATCGAAAAGCGGGAGCTGACACCCCTGGATGACGAACAGATTACGGCGTTTCTGCGGGAGATCCAGGGCAGCCGCATGGAGGTGCTTTTCACTGTCACCCTCTTTACGGGGATGCGTGAGGGGGAAGTCATGGGCCTTATGTGGGACTGTGTGGACTTTGAGGCAGGCACCATCACCATCAACAAGCAGCTGCAGCGGCTGCGGGGCGGCGGTGGAGAATACCGCTTGACCTCCACCAAAAACGGCAAGAGCCGCACCATTACCCCCGCCGCCTCCGTCATGGCCCTCCTAAAGCGCCACAGGGCCGCCCAGGCTGCCCAGCGCCTGCGGGCCGGGAAGCTGTGGGAGGACTCCGGCCTGGTGTTTACGGATGATCTAGGCCACCATCTTGCCCAGGCGGCGGTTTACCGCAGCTTCAAGCAGGCTGCCGCCGCCATCGGACGCCCGGACGCCCGCTTTCACGATCTGCGGCACTCCTATGCCGTGGCTGCGATCCGGGCAGGGGATGACATCAAGACCGTGCAGGAGACGCTGGGACACGCCACAGCGGCCTTTACCCTGGATATTTACGCCCATGTCACTACGCAGATGCGGCAGGCCAGCGCTGCCCGTATGGATGCGTTTATTAAGACGGTTTCCGGCACATAAGAGAACCGGCCCCGGTGTCCGAATCGGACACAAGGGCCGGTTTTGCTGTGCTGCGTGAGGATCTGCCCAGGGCGCGGCGGGACGACCCGCCTTGCATTTTGGAGGCGGCTGTGGTATTCTCGTTTCGGCGCTGCACAACGGCAGGCGGTTGGTCACACCACCCGAAAGGGGGTGAGGCTATGCGGATTACGTTACATATCGGAGCCTTTACGGTTACGATCATCGTAAAAAGCAGAAACCGCCACCCTGGCCGGTGACGGTTTCTAAGGCTTTGCTTTAGGATTCTTCACATCCCGGGCTAACCGCTTGTCGCAGCGCCCTTTTCTATGTTCATTATAGGCCCCTCCGGGGCCGCTGTCAACCCCAGCCCTGGGCCTGCATGGCCTGGGGCTTATGCTTTGCCCTCCTGGGGCGCTCCGGCGGCCTTGTCCCGCTCCATAGCCTCCATGATGGCCCGATTGATAAAGGCGTTCACGCTCTCGCCCTGGGCCGCTGCGTGGGCCTGAATCTCTTCCTTTTGCCCTTTCGGAACCCTGGCGCGAAGTTCCTCAAACTTTCCCAGGTACTTTTCCGTTGCTTTGCGTTGCGCTGCGCTTACTTTCTTCTCCTCCATAGTGCTCCCTTCCTGGGGGGAAATCGTGTTTTTTTCGATACCTCTCCCATTGTAGCTTTATTATAGCGCAAAAATCTATATGTGTCCATATACAAAATAGATATATATGAGCGCATATATTTGTATACTGTGCGAATTGATATATGAGCACATATATGCTATATTATAATCACAGCAAGGGAACAGGGAGCTGCGACAGGCGGACCGGGAAAGAGCCGGATGACCTCTCTAAAATCTCCCCATCCCACAAACGGGCGGGCTGCTTCGTGAAGGCCGGGGACGATCCGGAGAGCACCAAACCAGCCGCCGCAGGATATGAGGAGGAAGACACCATGAGTATCAACGAACTGGAAGCCAAGGCGCGGGAGCTGCGCCAGCTGCAAGCCCTGATTGACGAGGCCCAGGCGGAGGCGGAAGCCCTGAAAGACGCCATCAAGGCCGCTATGGGGGACCGTGAGGCCATCCAGGCCGGGGAGTATAAGATCACCTGGAAAGCCGTCACCGCTTCCAGGGTTGACACGGTGGCCCTCCGCAAGGCCCTCCCGGACGTGGCGGAGCGCTTCACCCACACCACGACCACCCGCCGGTTTTGTGTGGCGTAAAGGATCACCGGCGGCGGAGGTACCCGCAAAATTTTGGGGGTACCCCTGCCGGAGCTGCCGCCGCCCTTGTGTCCGATTCGGACACCGGGGCCAGATCCCCAGCAGGCCCACCGTTGTTGGATTTTCCGACAACGGTGGTTTCTTTATCCAGGAGCGCCGCGCACGTTCCCCGGGAGACCTGGGCCGGTTGCCTGGGTGCCGTGCAAATCCGAACACGTTGGCGGATTTGTACCAATGCCCGGAGGCTGTTCAAATCCGCAGGCGCTTGCGGATTTACCCCCTTGCCTGGGTGCTGGAAATCCGACAGCGCTGTCGGATTTGCCGCCGCCCTGGTGTCCCGGGCAGCTCACCGCCGGGGAGGCTGCACCCCCTGAAAATTCCCCTTAAGAACCTGTAAAGGGAAAAATAAAGGGAAAACATCTGCCGGAATTGTATAAAAAGAACCTTGAAACCGTTGCGGCTTCAAGGTTCTTTGTCTGGTTGCGGAGACAGGACTCGAACCTGCGACCTCCGGGTTATGAGCCCGACGAGCTACCAACTGCTCTACTCCGCGATATCTCATTTTGTGGTGCCGGTGACCGGACTCGAACCGGTACAGTATCGCTACCGGGGGATTTTAAGTCCCCTGTGTCTACCAATTCCACCACACCGGCAGCTGTCGGCAACAATTAGAATATCATATAGAAGGTGGAATGTCAAGCCTCGATTCAAAAAAAGCAAAAAACTTTTGATACCCGGCAGAGAAGTTGCCCTGTTCCGTGCAATTTCCCGGTATCGGGCGCATATACTGACAAAAGACCGTTTTGCAAAGGAGGAAATACCTATGAAGACCCTATATGTCGGCAGTGATGTAGATGACCTGATCTTTCAGGACAACTGGCTGGTCAGTGACCGATAACGATTCCGGGCGCCGCAGCTGCGGCGCCCGTTTCATTTACCAGGCCTCCCGGATGGTACCGCCGCCTACCACCCGCTCCCCGTCGTAGAGCACCACCGCCTGACCGGCTGTGACCGCCCGCTGGGGTACGGTGAAGGAAACCTGTACCGACCCGTCCGGCAGCACCTGGGCTGCCGCCCCATCCTCCCGCTGGCTGTAGCGGGTCTTGGCAGTAACCGTCAGGGGAGCGGAGGGTTCCGGTACGGAGATCCAGTTAAAGGCATCTGCGATCAGCTCCCGGGAATACAGGGCACTGTCCGGCCCCAGCACCACGGTGTTGGACGCCGGATCCTTGCGCACCACGTACAGCGGGGCATCTGCGCTGACCCCCAGGCCCTTCCGCTGTCCGGTGGTGTAGCGCTCCAGACCCTTGTGACGGCCCAGCACGCGGCCCTGGGCGTCCACAAAGTCCCCGGGTTGGGGGGTCACGCCGCCGTACTCCTCCAGAAAAGCCATATAGTCTCCGCCTGGAATGAAGCAGATATCCTGACTGTCCGCCCGATGGGCATTGGCAAAGCCATGGGCCTCCGCCAGAGCCCGGAGAGCGGGTTTTTCATAGTCTCCCACCGGGAACAGCAGGTGGGAGAGCTGGTGCTGGGTCAGCTGATAGAGAAAATAGCTCTGCTCCTTCCGGCGGTCCAGTCCCCGCAGCAGCAGGTACCGGCCGGAGGCCGGATCACGGTCCACCCGGGCGTAGTGTCCGGTGGCCAGATAGTCTGCCCCCTGTTCCAGAGCCCAGTCCAGCAGCGCCCCGAATTTGACGCAGCGGTTGCAGTCCACGCAGGGATTGGGCGTTCGGCCAGCCACATATTCCGAGACAAATCGATCCATCACCGTGTGCTGGAACAGCTCCCGCTGATCCAGTACCGTGTGTGGGATCCCCAATTTGTCCGCCACGGCCCGGGCGCTGTCCAAATCATCCTCCTGCCCGTCGGCGCGCAGGCGCAGTGTGACGCCCCGCACCTGATACCCTGCCTGCATCAGCAGCAGAGCCGCTGCGGCGCTGTCCACGCCGCCGCTCATGGCCACATATACCAGGGACATGAAAAACCTCCTTGGGGGAAGCGGTGCTTTCCCGTGATTGTCAGGCACATTGTACCCGATTTTGAGGAAAATGAAAAGGGGGAAGCAAGAACAGGCCGCGCCCAAAGGCGCGGCCTGTGACTGTCAATCCTGATTGCGCAGAAGAAACGCCCGGGCTGGCAATGCATCCGACAACGCCAGCAGGGCCCGATTGAAGCCGCCGGAATAGTCGAAGCGCACATCGGAGATCTCCGTGATCCCACATTGCCGATCCGGGATGGACACGGTAAAACGGGAGCCCTGGCCCAAATGGGATTCCGCCATCAGGCTGCCGCCGTGCCCCTGCGCCACCCGCTGGCAAAGGGCCAGGCCCAGTCCCAGACCGTGGGGGACAGGCACCATGGGATTGCCGCTGCGGTAACGGTCAAAGAGGGTCTCCAGCTGTTCCGGTTCCATACCGCAGCCGGTGTCCGCCACGGATAAAAGCACTTTTCCTCCGGCGCATTTCAATTCCACCGTGACGCTGCCGCCTTGGGGGGTAAACTTCACCGCGTTGGACAGCAGCTGAAAGAGGAGCTGTTCGACACCCTCCCGGCAAAAGGCACACACGTGGTGATCCATGGCACAGCGGAAGGAGAGGTGCACCCCTGCCAGCTCCGCCAGAGAGGCGGTTTGTTCACACAAGGACGAAACTGCCTCCACGATGTCCCCATCCTGAAGAGAAAGCGGCGCGTCGCTTTGCAGCATGGCCGCGGCGGAGAGGTTTCCCGCCAGCCGCAGCAGCTGATAGTAGCTCTGATCCAGCAAAGCGGCCCGGGCGTCCAGATCCGGATCCTGTTCCCGCTGAGCGGCAGGCACCAGCTGGGCGGCAGCCAGGTGGAGATTGCTCAGTGCGCCCCGCATCTGTGCAGCGATGTTGGGCAGCAGGGCTTCCAGCTGATTGCGATCCCCCTCCATGTGATCCTCCTCTCCCGCGCCGTGGGGCGCTTTGCGTAGCATATGCGGGCAAACGTCCCCATAACCCAGGAAAAGGCTGCCTGCAATACCTATAGGATAGCAAAGTCCCTGGGGGAAAACAAGAATTTTGTCGAAAATTGTCGAATGCAGCACAGACCGCTGTGCAATTAAACCAGAAAAACATAAAAAGAAAGTACGTAATTTTACGTAAATATCAAGTGAATTTTTCTAAACGAATGGTATAATGAAATCAGCACAGCCCAGGCAGGCGGCATCCGCCGCAAATACGATTGGGAAGGATTGAAACGATGGCGATTCAAGTTGGGATTAACGGCTTCGGCCGCATTGGACGCGTGGCTCTGCGGATCATGGTGGAACGGGGATGCAGCAGCTACGAGATCCGGGGCATCAACCTGCGCAACGCGGATCTGGACTACATGGTCTACCAGGTAAAGTACGACTCCGTATTCCGGACGTTCCAGGGTACCGTGGAGCGGGATGACCGCCACCTCATCATCAACGGCAAGAAGATCCGGGTCTACAGCTATGACGACGCCTCCCAGATTCCCTGGGATGACTGCGGCGCCGAGTACATCATCGAATCCACCGGTGCTTACTGCACCGTGGAAAAGGCCTCCGCCCACTTCAACCACGGGGCCAAGAAGGTCATCATTTCCGCACCTGCCAAGGACGATGTGACCCCCACTTTCGTCATGGGCGTCAACCACAAGCTCTACACGCCGGATATGGATGTGGTGTCCAACGCCTCCTGCACCACCAACTGCCTGGCTCCCATGACCAAGGTCATCAACGACACGTTCGGCATCTCCCAGGCTCTGATGTCCACCATCCACGCCGCCACCGCCAAGCAGAAGGCCGTGGACTCCCGGGCAGGCCGTGACTGGCGCACCGGCCGCAGCGTCATGGGCAACATCATCCCCTCCACCACCGGCGCCGCCAAGGCGGTGGGCGTGGTAATCCCCGAGCTCAAGGGAAAGATGACGGGCATGAGCTTCCGGGTGCCCACCAACGACGTCTCTGTGGTGGATCTCACCGCCCGGCTGATCCAGCCTGCCAGCTACCACGATGTGTGCGTGGCCATGGAGAACGCCGCCCGCAATTCCATGAAGGGCATCATCACCTGCACCACCGACCAGGTGGTCTCCTCCGATCTGACGGGCTTTTCCGAGACCTGCATCTTCGATGAGACTGCCGGCATCATGCTGGACGACAACTTCGTCAAGCTCATCGCCTGGTACGACAACGAATGGGGCTATTCCAACAAGATCCTGGATCTCATGGCCCACATGTACGCCGTGGATCACGCAGATTGAACCACCAAGCAAAGCACCCGCTCAAAGAGCGGGTGCTTTGCTTTTCTCAAACGGGCACCGGCAGCGTGGACGGCAAAATAGAAAAAAGCGTGCCCGTTCCATGGGGCACGCTTTTTTGCATCTTCAGCCTGCGGGGGCCTCCGCGGGTTTCTTCCGGCGCCGCCCGCCCCGGTGGGTGCGGGTGGTTTTGACGGCTTTTTCTGCCGGGACGTCAGGCTCCGCGGCAGGCTCCTGGGGGGCTGCCTCCACAGCGGGAGCCTGGGCCGTCTGACCGCCCTTGCCGCTGGAACGCTTGCGGCGGCGGGGGGCGGCGGGCTTCTCCTCCGCCGGAGGCGGGGCGAAGAGCGTTTGCAGGTGGGCATAGGCCAGGGCGCCCTGCACCGGGCCATACTCCCGGGTCAGGGAGGCGGAGAGCTCCTCCAGCGAGGCGGAGCGCAGCAAAAACGCCGCCTGCAGGCAGCTCTGGATGGAGGGGCGCAGGGCCACCTCCTGGAAGGTGTCGGCGTAGCGGGCCCGCAGGGCGCTCATGGCGGCCTCATACCCCTTGTCCTGGCTGATGACGTAGGCAAAGTCCGCCTCGCCCCGGCCCACCAGCACGCCCAACTCCGTGATGATCTGGAAGTCAATGGAGTTTTTCCCGCCCTTGACGCTCTCCAGATACTGGACCTGGGCCCGGGTGCTGCCGCAGAGCTTTTTGACACTGGCCAGGGACTGGCCCTTTCCGTAAAAGATCAGGACGGTATCCTCGGCAGTGAGGGCTTCAATGCCCTGGAGCCCGGTACCGATGTTGTTGTCTCCGTCCACTAAAAAAATCATTTTCATGAATCTAAATTCTTTCTTTTTTAAAATTCAGCGCCCGCGAAGGCGGACGCTGGTATCAGTATAACAAATGCGGCAAAAAAACGCAACCCTTTCCGAAAAACACGGCTTTTTTCAACCGAAAGGGACAAAAAAGGAGGGGCCTGAGGCCCCTCCTGATTGTGCGGTTATTCCTCGTCGTCGGTGACGATGAGACCGTAGCCGCCGTTCTTGCGGCAGTAGACGATACACAGGCTGTCGTCGGCACTGTTGCGGAAGACGAAGAAGCTGTGATCCAGCAGGTTCATCTGCAAAATGGCCTCCTCCGTGCTCATGGGCTTGACGGAGAAGCGCTTGGTGCGGACGATGTTGAACTCCTTCTCCTCTGCCACCTCGAAGTCGTCGGTGGGAGCCGGAGGCGGGAAGCCCTCGCTGCGCAGGCGCTTGGCAAGGCGGGTCTTGTTCTTGAGGATCTGGCGCTCGATATAACCCACAGCGGCGTCGATGGCGCCGCGCATATCACCGTCGGGGGCCTCCGTCTGGGCGCGGAGCAGCGTGCCGCCGCCGCGGATCGTGACTTCCACGGAGCAAAGATGCTCTTTCTCCACAGAGAACGTGACATATGCGGTGGTGTCCTCCTCCCGGAAGTAGCGCTGCAGCTTGTTGATTTTCTTTTCAGCGTACTCCTTGATGGAGTCATTGAGGGTCACTTTCTTGCAGGTAAAGGCGTACTTCATCGAAATCGCTCCTTTCGTATGAAAGAGAGGACGAGAGTGTTCTCTCTTTTATACAGTATAACATACCATCACATCTTTGCAAAGGGGAAATCCGGCTGCATCCGCAAATTGTTTCCGCCTGAGCGGATTCGCCAAAAGAAGTGGGGATTCGGCAAAAGCTCCTGTTTACACAGCAGGGGACGGGGGTGTATCATAATACAGGAAGCTTTCCAATATCCCACCCGTTTGGGCCGCACGGTGTTTGACGCCGGGCGGCTCCTTTTTATCTATCTCCGGATAGAAAATGCCCGCCGGAATTTCCGGCGGGCATTTGCAATTATCTTCTTCTGCGGCCGCCGCCCCGCTTGCCGTCGATGCTGCGGTTGAGATCGGCCATCTTCCCCTCGGAAGAGGAGAGGAACTGCTTGAGCTTATCCTCGAAGGACTGATCTCCGGAGGGAGGCAGAGGCTGCTGAGCGCCCCGGGAAAAAGAACGGGACTGCGGAGCAGGGCGGGGCGCACCTTCCGGCCGGGGACGCATGGGGGGACGGGGGCCCCGGGAGGCAGGACGCTCCGGGGGAGGCAGGGTCTTCTTGATGGAAAGATTGATCTTTCCGTTGTCTGTGGACAGGACCATGACCTTGACAGTCTGTCCCTCCTGTAAAAAGTCGTGGACGTCGTTGACAAAGCTGTTGGCGATCTCCGAGATATGTACCAAACCGGACCGGCCGCCCTCCAGTGCGACAAACGCGCCGAATTTGGTGATGGAGGTCACCTTGCCCTCCAAAATGCTCCCAACCTGAAGCTCCATATGGTTTTTTGTTTCTCCTTCCGGTGATATGACGGGCAATGCCCGCGCTGAGTTAAAAAGACCGGTTCCAGATCCGGCAGGGAGAGCACGGGACCGCCTCTCCTCGCCGCCCGGCACCGGTCAGTTGCTCACATCGTAAAACACACGCTCATTGGGGGAGACCACGCCCAGTTTCTCCCGGGCCAGGTCTTCCATCTTTTCCTGGGTGGCACCCTCGGCGATGTCTGCCTCCAGGGTGTCGTTTTCCTCCTGCAGGGCGTTGACCTGCTGTTCCAGTGCGGTCCGCTGTCCCTGGGCCTGCTCCACCTGACCTTTGAGCTGCAGCAACTGCCAGCCCAGACCGGCCAACAGGGCCAGAATCACGAACTTGGTCAGGACACCGGCGCGGACGTGCTGCTTTTTGTTTCTGCCGCGTTTTTGTGCCATAGCCGGCGCCTCCTTTGTGATAATGGCCGGAATCTCCGCCTTTTGTTATTGTATAACACTTTCCTGCAAAATAAAAGAGGTTTTTTCCCCGAATAAATATTTTTTTGCATAGATGTCCGGCAGAGAGGACCGGCTGCCAAAGGAGGTGCAGCAAAAACAGGACGCTTCCGCACCAGAAATCCCACACCGGGCGCAAAAAGGGGGCCGGCAGCGTGAAATAGAGGACGGCGCCGCCGGCGGATCCCAGCAGCACATAGCCCCGCAGCTGTCCCTGGGCCTGGTGCAGTACGAATAAAAACACCGACACGATCAGCAGCAGGCAAAAGCATACGTCCAGCGCGGCGGTCAGGCGCGGGATCCGCACCCGGAAAGCCCGCAGCAGATCGTACACCAGGGCTGCGGCCACGCCCAGCAGGATGGACTGGCCGAACAGGGTCAGCTGCTGGGAGATGTTGATTCCCATGGAGCTCACCCCAGGAGCCGGCGGAAAAAGCCCGGGCGCTCCGCCTCTCCCTCTTCATAGGCAATGGAGTCGATGCGTCCGTCCACATGCAGCTCCCCGCCGTCCAGGGACAGCTTGTCGATGTGCAGGTTCTCTCCGGTGACCACCAGAACCCCGGCGGCGGTGGACATGATGATGCCGGTCTCGTCAAAGCGTTCCACATCCTCCACGCCGGAGACCGTGAGATGTTCCCGGCCCGTCAGCTCCAGGCGGTGCGCCGCCTGGGGGACCGTGTTGTAGTCGTTCATGCGCGTCCCTCCCCTTGTGTCCACTATATGGGGAGGAGCAGGGAAATATTACCGGCCGACTTCCCGGTACAGCGCCGCCGCGTCCGCCTGGCGGACGGTCTCCTGGACGGAGAGCACCTCCACCGTGACGGAGCGCACGCCGAACTGCATGGAAATCCGGTCCCCCACCTGCACCTCATAGGAGGCCCGGGCAGGTTTGCCGTTGACGGTCACCAGACCGTTGTCGCAGGCCTCGTTGGCTACAGTCCGGCGCTTGATGAGGCGGGAGACCTTGAGATATTTGTCAAGACGCATGGGTTACCTCCAAAACAGGACTGCCGGCACCCCGGTGCCGGCAGTCGTTGATCCAAAAGGGAAACTTACTTGGCCACGGCGTCCTTCAGGGCCTTGCCGGCCTTGAACACGGGCACCACGGAAGCGGGAATCTGGATGGACTCCTTGGTCTTGGGGTTGCGGCCGATGCGCTCGGCGCGCTTCTTCACCTCAAAGGAGCCGAAGCCCACCAGCTGCACCTTCTCGCCCTGGGTCAGGGCCTCGGTGATGGCGTTGAAAGTAGCGGTAACGACAGCCTCGGCGTCCTTCTTGGAGACCTCGGCAGAAGCGGCCACGGCGTTGATGAGTTCAGCTTTGTTCATGGATGAGTTCCTCCTATAAAATGTTGTCAACAAATTTATTCTTAACGCGCTTGTCGGCGTTTAAGACCGTTGGGCTTTGGCGGCTTTCCACAGTGCCACCAGTTCCTCCTCCGTATATTCGGCAAGGGGCTTGTCCGCCAGAGTTTCCACTTTGCGGAAGGTGTCCGCGTATTTGTCGCAGGCCCGATGGAGGGCATCCTCCGGATCGGCGCCGGTCATCTGGCAGACCTTGGCTGCGGCAAAGAGGGTGTCCCCCAGCTCTTCCCGGACGCCGTGGGGAGCGTCCATGTCCCGCTGGGCTTCCAGTGCCTCCCGCAGCTCCCGGACCTCCTCCTCCAGCTTGGTGAGGGCCCCCAGGGCGTTGTCCCAGTCGAATCCGGCCTTGGCGGTTTTGCTCTGCACCTTCTCCGCCCGCCAAAGGGCGGGCAGGGTGTGGGGAACGGATTCCACAGCATCGGCAGTGGAGGCCTGTCCTTTTTCCTTGCGCTTGAGGATCTCCCAGTTTACCAGCACCTGATCGCTGGTGTCCGCCTGCATGGTGCCGCCGAAGACGTGGGGGTGCCGATAGACCAGCTTCTTGGCCACACCGTCCACCACGTCCGCCATGGTGAAGCGGCCCCGCTCCTCCTCCATGATGGCGTGGAACACCACCTGCATCAAAACGTCTCCCAGCTCCTCGCACATGGCAGCGGGGTCGTCCCGGTCGATGGCGTCCAGGGTCTCGTACGTTTCTTCCAGAAAATTCCGTCGAATGGAGGCGTGGGTCTGCTGCGCGTCCCAGGGGCAGCCCCCGGGCGAGCGCAGCAGGCGCATGATCTCCAGAAAGTCCTCGTAGTCATAGGATTCCTTACATTGAAAATCTACCATAAGACATCTGCCTTTGCAAGAAAATTCATCGTGAAACCGCCTGATTTTTTGGCTTTTTCGGGGTTCAGGCGGCCTCATCAATGGGTGTACCTTACTTTAAGTGTAAAAGTTTTATAATCCTGGCGCCGTAGGGGACGGATTTGAGATCCTCCGCCCGGAGGATCCGCAGGGCGATCACCAGGATGAAGTACACCACCACGCCGGCGCCGATGCCCACCAGGGTAGCCAGGGCGTTGGCACTGTATGCGGAATGGCCGCCGGAGAGGGCCCGATCCACAAAGCCGTAGACCGCCCAGGCGGCGCCGCCCATGAGAACGGAGGCGACGACGGGTTTGGTGAACAACTGGAGGTAGTGGGGCTTTTCCGGAGAGTATTTCCACACAAAGAAGAGGTTCAACCCGGAGATCACCAGGTAGCAGCACAAGGTGGAGATGGGGGCGCCGTGGATGTTGATATCCGGGTTGCCCACCAGAACGTAGTTCATGACAATCTTTACCACGCCGCCTGCGATCATGGTGCAGATGGGGATGCGCTCATGGCCGTAGGACTGCAAAATGGCATTGGTGAGGGTCATAAGGCAGATGAAGATGCAGGCAATGCCCAGCACCTGCAGGTGGGGGCCTGCGGCAATGGCGGCGTCCTGCTGGGCGGGATAGAGCATCAGCAAAATGGGGCCGGAGAGGACGCTGAGCCCCACGCCTGCCGGGATGGCCAGAATGGCAATGAGCCGGAAGGCGGAGGAGATGATGCGGTTGGCCCCGGCACTGTCCTTCCGGGCCATGGCCGCCGCCGCAAAGGGGATCAGGCTCATGGTGACGGGATAGACAAAGGAGGGGGGCAGATTAATCAGGTCCATGCCGAAGGTGTACTGCCCGTACAAGGCGGTGGGAGTTTCCGTCAGCAGGGAGGAAATGGTCTCCAGCCGGCCCAGGACGATCTTGGAGTCAATGAGGGTGATGATGCTCATGGCGGAGTTGCTCAATGTGATGGGCACGCCGATCATCAAGACTTTCTTCATCAGTGTGCTGCTGCTCTCCGGTACGTCCAGAGATTCCGTCCGGTCCCGGTGGCGCAGCAGGTAGAAGATCAAAAACACCATGGAGAGCACCGTGCCCACGGTGACGCCCAGGATGGCACCGGCGGCGCTGATCTCCACGCCCTTGCCCAGCTGCAGGAAGTACCAGGCCAGGGACAAGCCGATGCCCAGCTTGCACAAAGCCTCCAGGATCTGGCTGACGGCGGTGGGGGTCATGTTCCCCTGACCTTGGGTGTAGCCCCGCATGCAGGCCAGAAGGCACACGCAGAACACTGCCGGAGACAGGGCCCGGATAGACCAGAAGGCCAGGTCGTCGTTCATGAAGGACGCCAGCTGGGCGGAGCCGAAGAACATAAACAGGGAGAACACCAGCCCCAGGCCGAAGAACAGCCAGATGGCAGTGCGGAAGATCTTGCGCTTTTCGTTCTCCCGGCCCAGGGCATGGGCCTCGCTGGTGAGCTTGGAGATGGCCAGAGGCAGTCCGGCAGTGGAAATGGTCAAAAGCAGGTTGTAGATGTTGTAGGCAACGGTGAAATGGGCCTTGCCCTCGTCGCCGATGATGTTGCCCAGGGGAATCTTATAAATGGCGCCGATGATTTTCACAATGGCCACAGCGGCGGCCAGAATGGCGGCGCCGCCCAGGAAAGACTGCTTTTTTTCACGATTTGACATGGGGAGTTTACCTCGAAATCATCAAAAGAATACGCAAAGAGAGACGCAGGGCCCTCTCTTTGAACTTATGCGGCCGGGTAGGCTTTATAACCGCTCCAGGCACGCCTTCACCAGGGCGGTGAACCGGGGGCCGGCTGCCGCGGCCGCGGCAATGACCTCCTCCCCGGAAAGAGGTTGGTCCAGCACCCCGGCGGCCATGTTGGTGCACAGGGTGAAGCCCAGCACATCCATGCCGCAGTGGGCCGCGGCGATGGCCTCCGGTACAGTGGACATGCCCACCGCGTCCGCCCCCAGGATCCGGGCGGCACGCACCTCGGCAGGCGTTTCGTATTGGGGGCCGGGGAAGAACATGTACACGCCCTGGCGCAGGGGGATATGCAGCGTCTGGGCCGCCTGCCGGGCAGTTTGCTGGAGGGCCGGGGTATAGACATGGCTCATGTCCGGGAACCGGGGGCCCAGCTCCTCGATGTTGGGCCCCGTCAGGGGGCTGGCGCCGAAGAGCTTGATATGGTCGGTGATGAGCATGATGTCCCCGGCAGAGAAGGTGGTGTTCACTGCCCCGGCAGCGTTGGTGACCACCAGGGTGTCCGCCCCCAGCAGGCGCATGAGCCCCACGGGATAGGCCGCGTCGGCAAAAGACCAGCCCTCATAGGTGTGGAGCCGGCCCTGCATGACGGCCACGTCCTGCCCGGCAAGGCGGCCGAAGACGAAGCGGCCCGCGTGATCCGGTGCGGTGGAGATCTTCATGTGGGGTACATCCGCATAGGGCACCATGACCGGGGATTCCACCTCGTCCGCCAGAGCGCCCAGGCCGGAGCCCAGGATCACCAGGCAACGGGGAGAAAAGTTCCCCAGGTGCTGGCGCAGGACGTCCGCGCTCTCCTGGTACTGCTGCAGGGTATATGCCATGGTGTGCCCTCCTTACAGCTTGCCGCCGCAGGTGCGGCAGTAGAGGTCGCCTTCCTGGCTGGGAGCGCCGCAGGTGGGGCACACGGGGGTGGATTCCTTTCCCCGCAGACGGGCCTCCTCCTCCCGCAGTGCCTGGATCTGGGCCTTGAGGCCGTCGATCTCCTCCAGCTTGGCAAGCAGGACTTCCGAGTCGGTGGGGGTACCGGTGTGGGTGGCGTAGAGCAGCCCCCCCGCGTCCTGGAGGCATTCACGGACATCCCCCTCCAGTCCCGCGATCTTGGCCCGCACCCGGGCCACGCTCAAAAGCTCCTCCGCCTTTTTGCCTGCGCCGTAAGCGGCGTCGGCGGCGGTATCCCCCGCCTGCCGGGCAGTCCGGCGGACCAGATTCAAAACTTCCCGCAGCTGTTCGTCCATAGGTGCCTCCTTTATGACGGATGGTCAGTAGCTGTATGTGCTGCCGCCGATAAACTCCCGCACCAGGGAGTCCGGGGCGATGCAGCTCTCGTCCATGGCCTCGATGCGGTCATAGGCCTTGAGGATCTCGTCCACCTCCTGGTACTTGCCCCGGGGGATGGCCTCCAGCAGGGGCACCACGAAGGGCTTGAGCACCGCAACTTCGCAGGCCAGGGAGGAGTCGAACATCAGATTGGCGTTTTCCTTGTAGGGAGAGATGTAGAGCTTCTCGCCCCGGCGGACGTTGGCCCACATCTTCAGGGTAAAGGCGGCGTCACTGCCCCGGAACTTGTAGTCCCGGACGATGCGCCGGCAAAGCCGCAGCCAGGGGTGCTGGAACACCACGCTGCCGTCGTCATCCACCACGTTGGAGCGGGCGGCGATGTAGAGCTTGAAGGCGTGGGGGTTCTTGCCCACAATGATGTCGTTGAGCGCGTGGATGCCCTCAAAAATGGCCATCTCATCGGGCCCCAGGTGCAGCGGCTGGGACAAAATGTCCGAGCGCATCTGCCGGGAGAATTCGTACTTGGGTACATGGATGGTCTCCCCACGGTCCAGCATGGAGAAGTGGCGGTTCAAAAGCTCGATATCCAGGCAGAAGGGGGATTCGTAGTCGATGTTGCCCTCCCGGTTCCGGGGAGCCGTCTCCGGGTCGATGGTGTTGAAGTAATTGTCCATGGAGATGGTATGGGTCTCAATGCCCATATGCTCCAGAGCCTCTTCAATTTTCAGGGCCGTGGTGGTCTTGCCGGATCCGGAGGGGCCGGAGAGCAGGATCACGTGGGATTCGGTACGGTGTTCGGCGATCTTGCGGGCGGCGTTTTCCACCTTCTGGTGGAAAATCTCATCGCACTCCTGGGCAAAGGCCTTGGGGTCAGAGCGGACGGCTTCGTTGATCTGTGTCAGAGAATACGGCATGTTGAAAGACTCCTTTCACAGTGTTTCATAAAAAGCGGCAAAGGCGGCCTGGTTGGCAAGGCACTTCTCCGGCCGCTCGATGTACTCCTTGGGATACTTCACGTTGAACACCCGCTGGATATGGTTGGTGCCGAATTCCACCATCTTGGTGGAACCGCCGGCCCCGAAAGACAAAATGGAGCACAGCTCCGACATGATGTCCACGTTGTACCAGCACTCCGCTCCGGGACGGCACCAGCCGGTGTTTTCAAAGCTGCCGGACATGTATTTTTGCCGGTAGAGGTAATAGGGATGATACCCGGCCCCGCGCAGGACGGGAGCGGCGTAGTCCAGCATTTCCGTCACCGTCTCCGGTCCGGGGACCCGCAGCCCCTCCGTCAGGATGCGGCTGCCCTTTTTCAGAGCCAGGGTGTGGACGGTGATATTATCGGCTCCCATGGTGAGGCAGCCGTCCAAAGAGCGGCGGAAGCCCTCCGCCGTGTCCTCCGGCAGCCCCGCGATGAGATCCATGTTCACATGGGCAAAGCCGTATCGGCCCACCAGGTCCATGGCGCGGCGGATATCCTCCGCCGTGTGGCGGCGGCCGATGGCCGCCAGCACCCGATCCTCCAGCGTCTGGGGGTTCACCGACACCCGGTCTACCCCGTGGGAGCGGAGCACTGCCAGTTTTTCCGGCGTGATGGTGTCCGGCCGGCCGGCCTCCACCGTTCGCTCCGTGCAGTCCGTAAGGTCGAAGGATGATTCAAAGGCGGTGAGCACCGTGTCCATCTGCTCCGCCGTCAAGGTGGTGGGGGTGCCGCCGCCCATGTAGAAGCTGCGCACCCGCAGCCCTGCCCGGCGGACCATCTCGCCGCCGGCGCGCAGCTCCGCCGCCAGAGCTTCCACATAGGGGGGTACCAGGGCAAAGCTTTTTTCCACAGACTGGCTCACAAAGGAGCAGTACACGCAGCGGGTGGGGCAGAAGGGGATGCCCACATAGATGTCGATGTCCCGGGGGGAGAGCCGCCGGATGGCCCGCAGGGCCGTCTCCCCGGTCTCCAGGGCCAGGGCGGAGCGCTCCGGTGTGACGAAATACTCCTTCTCCAGCATTTTCCGGGCTTCCTCCGGGGATTTTCCCTCCGCCAGAGCCCAGGTCACCGGTTTGTCGGGCCGGACGCCGGTGAGCATGCCCCAGGGAGGCGTGGCACCGGTGACGTCCCGGGCCGCCAGGAAAAAGCAGCGGGCCATGGCGTGGCGGCGCTGACCCTCCTTTTCAAAGTCCGTGCCGGAAAGGCGCGCGGTCAGGGTGCGGGAGGCGGACTTGCCGCCCAAGGCCAGTTCCACCGTGATGCGGCAGCCTTCCGTCTCCTCCGCCAGAGTGACCACAGCCCAGTCGTCATCTCCGGGACAGATGGGCTCATAGACGGGCAGTTCGCCAGGGAACAGGGCCATGAGGCTCTGCTCCACAACATATCGCTCGTCATGGCCGTTGAGTACCAATTTCATAATAATTCCTCAAATATCATGCCCGCAGGGCCTGCATGAGATAGGGGTTCCACTTGCGCTCCGAGTCCAGGTCGGAGGGTTCCATGTGGCCGGGGAGCACTTTCAGATTCCCCTCCAACCGGCCCAGACGGCGCAGGGAAGCCAGGATGGTGGTCATGCTGCCGCCCAGGAAGTCTGTCCGGCCGCAGGAACCGGCGAACAGGGTGTCGCCGCAGAAGAGCACATCACCGCAGCGCAGCGTCACAGATCCCTCCGAGTGGCCGGGTGTGGCCAGGATGGAGACAGTGAGCGTGCCGACGGTGAGGGTGTCCCCTTCCCCGTAATCCACGGTGTCGGGAATGGTGGGGAAGAGCTGCATGGCGTAAGCATCATCCGTGTACTGGTCCTTGTGGTTCAGGTATACGGGGATGTCCGGCCACTTCTCCCGCAGGGCGGCTACGGCGCCGGTGTGGTCATAGTGGCCGTGGGTCAGGAAAATGGCGCAGGGGGTGCAGCCGGTCTCCGCCACTGCGGCGGCCACCCGGGATGCTTCCCCGCCGGGATCGATGACGGCGCAGACCTTGGCGGTCTCGTCGCACAAAAGGTAGCAGTTGGTGCCGATGGGGCCCACCTGCAGGGATCTGATCTCCATGATATGCTCCTTACTTGGTCTGTTCCGTGTCAAAGAGGATGGTAACGGGGCCGTGGTTCAGGGATTCCACTTCCATTTTGGCGCCGAATTCCCCGTGTTCCACGGTGAAGCCCCGCTCCCGGCAGTGGGCCATAAACCGCTCGTAGAGGGGAATGGCTACATCCGGCTTGGCGGCCCCGGTGAAGCCGGGGCGGCGGGAGGAGGTGTCGGCGTAGAGGGTGAACTGGGAGACCACCAAGAGGCTGCCGCCCACCTGCTCCAGGTTCCGGTTCATTTTCTCATTTTCATCTTCAAAGATCCGCAGGTTGCAGATCTTGTCTGCCAGTTTGTCGGCGGTTTCCGCCGTGTCGTTGGGGCCCACCCCCAGGAGGACCAGGAAGCCCTCCCCAATCTGGCCGTTGATTTTCCCGTCAATGGTGACGGAGGCATGGTGCACCCGGGTGACCACTGCGCGCATACGCGGTACTCCTCTCTGTATCGGTCCGTTTCCCGGACAGAAATTTGGTTGCAAGAGACTAAGGGACGAAAGCCCCGGCGTCTATAAGGAAAAGGTTTCTTTTTACAAAGCCGGGGCCACAGATAACGGGAGATTTCCAAAAGCTCCGAACGCAAACCAGCGAAGCGTTTGCGGAGGAAAAGGCGGAGCAGCGGAGGGAGTGACCTTTGCCTGAAAAGGCAAGGGGAGGGATCCGGAGCTTGTGACGCCGTCAACCGGCCGGCCGGTTCACTTTCAGCACGCCGGAGATCTGGTTGAGCTTGTTCATGACGGTCTTAAGATGGGCGTCGTCCCGGACTTTGATCTCCAGGCGGATCATGGCGAAATTGTCCTCGGTGCTGCGGGAGTTGACCCCCAGCACAAACGTATTGGTGGTGGAGAGGGCGGCGGAGACATCCAGCAGCAGGTTGCTGCGGTCCTTGCACACCACTTCCAATGTGGTGGGATAGCTGTCCAGGGTGTCGGAGCCCCAGGTGACCTTGATCCAGCGGCCCTCCTGCCCCGGGGCGCTGCGCCGCTCCGGCGAGGCGTTGGGGCAGTCCGCCCGGTGGACGGAGACCCCGTAGCCCCGGGTGATGAAGCCGATGATCTCGTCTCCGGGGACGGGAGTGCAGCACTTGGAGAACTTCACCAGGCAGTTGTCCAATCCCTCCACGATGATGCCCTGCTCGCTCTTGACCCGCTTGGGGGCAGGCGTTTTGGCAGGCTCGTGCTTGGCGGGGGGCTCCTCGATGACCTTTTCCGCCTGCTGCTGCTTCTGCACCCGGTTGAGCTCGCCCTGCATCCGGCTCACCGCTTTTTGCGCGGTGAAGCCGCCGTAGCCGATGGCGGCGTACATATCGTCCAGTGTGGGATAGGAGACCCGCTTCAAAAGGGTGGGGAGGATATCGCTCTCCGTCACCATGCGGATGGTGAGGCCGCAGTGCTTGAGCTCCGCCTCAAAGGCGGCCCGGCCGTTGGCAATATTTTCCTCTTTCTTCTCCTTTTTGAACCACTGGCGGATCTTGCTGCGGGCCTCGCTGGACCGGGCAATCTTCATCCAGTCCCGGCTGGGTCCCTTGGCGCTCTTGGAGGTGAGAATCTCCACCACGTCGCCGTTTTTCAGCACGTGATCCAATGTGACGATGCGGTTATTGACCTTGGCGCCGATCATATGGTTGCCCACGGCGGAGTGAATGGCGTAGGCGAAGTCGATGGGGGTGGCGCCGCTGGGAAGGTTCTGCACGTCGCCGCCGGGCGTAAAGACGAACACCTCGTCGGCAAACATGTCGATCTTCAGGGAGTGGATATAGTCCTCGGCGTCGGCGCCCTCCTGGTTTTCCAGCAGCCGGCGCACCCACTCGTACTTCCCTTCGGTGCCGGCGCCCTGCCCGCCCTGCTTATACTTCCAGTGGGCTGCAACGCCGTACTCGGCCACCTCGTGCATCTCCTTGGTGCGGATCTGTACCTCAAAGGGGATGGCGTCGGTGCCCATGACGGTGGTGTGCAGAGACTGGTAGCCGTTGGGCTTGGGCGTGCCGATATAGTCCTTGAACCGGCCCAGAATGGGCTTGTAGAGATCGTGGATCACACCCAGCACGTTATAGCAGTCGCCCACATTCTCCACAATCACCCGGAAGGCAAAGAGGTCGAAGATCTCATCCAGGGATTTGTTCTGGTTGAACATCTTGCGGTAAATGGAATAGGGGTGCTTCATACGGCCGTAGACGATGTGCTGGATGCCCAGTTCGTTGAGGCGGTCGTCAATCTGGATCTGGGTGCGGTGCATGAAGTCCTCGTACTCCTGGTGCTTGGCCTCCAGCTTGGAGACGATCTCCTCATATCCCACGGGATCCAGGTATTTCAGGGACAGATCCTCCAGCTCCCACTTGATGCGCTGCATGCCCAGACGGTGGGAGATGGGGGCATAGATCTCCATGGTCTCCAGGGACTTCTGCTTTTGCTTCATGGGAGTCTGGTACTCCATGGTGCGCATGTTGTGGAGCCGGTCTGCAATTTTGATGAGGATGACCCGGATGTCCTTGGACATGGCGATGAGCATTTTGCGCAGGTTCTCCATCTGCTCATCTTCCTTGGTGGCGTACTGGATCCGGGTCAGTTTGCTGACGCCTTCCACCAGGTCGGCAATGGTGGGAGAGAAAATGCGGGCCACATCCTCATGGGTGGCGCCGGTATCCTCGATGACGTCGTGGAGCAGGGCGGCCATAATGGACTCCGAGTCCAGACGCAGTTCCTCCGCCACGATCTGAGCCACCGCCAGAGGATGGATGATATAGGGCTCTCCGCTTTTGCGCTTTTGATCTTTATGGGCCTCCTGGGCAAATTCAAAGGCGGCCCGGATCTGGGCAAAGTCCGCCGAAGGGTTGTAACTGCGGACGGTCTTTTCCAGATTGTCGTATTGTTCCAAAACGGTCATGGCGTTTCACCTCGATTCCGATTGGCTGCCCCCGGCAGCCGGGACAAATAGGGGGAGGCAAACAGATGCACCTTCTGGCGGGTCTGCCCCAGTTTGACCAGTAGGGTGCCGTTCTCCCGGGTCAGGGACAGCAGCCCCCGCTCGCTGAAGACGGCCAGAGCCAGGGCGGCCCGCAAAAAGCTCTCACAGCCGCCGCCGTCCGCCGCCAGCTGACGCAGGAAGGGAAGCTCCGCCTGGGGGCCGCAGCAGCCCTGGCGCAGCCGCCGCTCCAGCGCCAGATAGAAGGCACCGAACTGGTCCCGGGAGGCACCCAGCCGGGTGGCCTCCTGAGGCGTGACGGGGTCACCCTCCACCAGCCGGTCCAGCAGGGCCAGGGCCTCCGCCTCGTGGCGGCTGGGGGTCAGGGAGGGGCGGATGTCGATGAGCTGGAGCTGCAGCGTGGTGTTCCCCCGGAAGGTGTTGGCCTGCAGGTGGAAAGCAACATCCACCCGGCTTCCGGCGCTGATGCCGCACTCCTCCGCCGTGACGGAGAAGAAAATGGCGTCGAACCGGCTGACGCCCTTGGAAAGGCGCAGCTTGAGGTGCTTGCCCTGGCCCACGGACTGCACCGCGTCCACCGTGGCTCCCAGCAGGGCAAACACGGGACGGGGGTTGCCGGCGCCGTAGGGTTCCAGATACTCCAGCAGCTGAGCCTGTTGGAGCGTCATCTCCCCGGGGGAGGTGATGGGGGCGTCAATGGCCAGGGAACTCACCGGCAGCACTCCGCCGGAGGCGGAGCGGACATAGCGGTTCATCCTGGCCCGGAAGGCGGGGATATTGGACTCCTGGATGGTGAAGCCCGCGGCCAGCTCGTGGCCGCCGAAGCCCTCCAGCAGATCCGAGCAGGACTCCAGCGCCGTGAAAAGGTTGAAGCCGCCGTAAGAGCGGCAGGAGCCCTTGCCGATGCCGTCTTTCAGGTGGATCATGAAGCTGGGACAGGCGTATTTTTCACTGAGACGGGAGGCCACGATGCCCACGACACCCTGATGCCAGTCCTCGCTGGCCAGGACCAGGGCGCTGCGCTCCTCCGGGCCCAGGGAGTCGATCTGGTGAATGGCGTCGGCACAGATGGCCTGTTCCACCGCCTGACGTTCCCGGTTGAGGTCGCACAGCTCCCGGGCCAGTTCCTCCGCCCGGGCAGGATCATCCGTCTCCAGCAGGTCGGCGGCCAGATCCGCGGCCCCCATGCGCCCGGCGGCGTTGATGCGGGGGGAGAGGACAAAGCCGATCTGAATGGAGGAGATGGGCTTGCCGGCAAGCCCGGCCTCTTTGAGCAGGGCGTGAACGCCCACGAAGTCTGTGTGGGGCAGAGCCTCCAGCCCGCAGTAGACGATGGTGCGGTTTTCCCCCTCCATCCGCATGACATCGGCAATGGTGCCGATGGCGGCCAGGGTGCAGTACCGGGCGAACAGGGCGTCCTCCCGGCTCTCTCCGCCCAGGGCCAGCACCAGCTTCAGTGCCACGCCCACGCCTGCCAGGTGCTTGAAGGGGTAGGGGCAGTCCGGCCGGTGAGGGTCTACCACTGCCACCGCATGGGGCAGGTCTTCCTTGCACTCATGATGGTCCGTTACCACCACATCCATACCCAAAGAGGCGGCGTATTCCACCTCGTCGTTGCCGGTGATGCCGCAGTCCACCGTCACCATCAGTGTGGCGCCCTGGTCATAGAGCCCCCGGATGGCATCCCGGCTGAGGCCGTAACCGTCCTCGATGCGGCGGGGGATATACCGCAGGCACCGGGCGCCGCAGCGGCGCAGATAGTCGGTTAAAAGGCAGGTGGAGGTGATGCCGTCCACGTCATAATCACCGAAAACGGCGATGGTCTCCCCCTGGCTGATGGCCCGCTGGATGCGGGCGACGGCCTTGTCCATGTCCCGCATCAGCATGGGGGAGAGGGTCAAAGAGCGCTCCCGATCCAAAAACGCGGCGGCGGCCTCCGGCGTGGTGACACCCCGGGCAGCCAGCACCGTGGAGAGCAGATATGGGTATCCCGCACTGCGCAGGAGGGCCACGTCCTGTTCTGCGGGCTGGGTGATGTTCCATTTTTTGAACTTCATGGGACGCTGCCTCCTTTCCGGCGCAAAATGCGTATAAGAAACCATAATAACTAAATGATTATAGCAGATACTCCCACAAAGGTAAAGAAAAAATGTGTGTTGACAGGGGCGGCGACAGGAACCGACGGCTCTCATTTGACGGGAGAGCATTTATTTGGTACAATAGCCCGAGATTTCCGGCAGATTTTACCGCGTTTTCCGGATGTTGGAGCGCTTTGACGCCCCCGGAAATGCCGCCGGAGGTCAAATCACACAAAAGGAGTTGCAATGCGCATGAAGATGCAGATTCGGCGGATCGCCGTCTGGGCGCTTTTGGTGTGCCTGCTGAGCGGCGTGGTGCCGGTGCCCGCGGCGGCCGCTTCTTTCCGGGATGTGCCGGCTGCCAGTTGGGCAGCGCCTTCCATCCAGCGCTGCGTCCAGCAGGGCTGGTTCCAGGGAGAGAGCGCCACCACCTTCGGTATGGGGCATCCCATGACCCGGGCTGCTTTCGCAGTGGTGCTGTGCCGCTTTTTCGACTGGGAGATGGTGACACCCCAGAAGGGCACCTATGAGGATGTGCAGGACCCTGACGCCTGGTATTTCAGCGCGGTGGAGACTGCCTACGCCAACGGGGCCATTACCCGCCAGACCGATACCTTCCGCCCCGCAGATTCCATCACCCGGGAGGAGATGGCGGCCATGCTGGTGCGGGCCCTGGGCTACGGAACCATTGCGGGCCTCGCCCAGGCGGTATCTGCCCCCTTTACGGATACCACCACCAATGCCGGGTATATCGCTATGGCTTATGAGCTGGGGATCGTCAACGGCACGTCGGGCACCACCTTTGCGCCGGACCGGGCAGCGACCCGGGAACAGGTGGCGGTGATCCTGGATCGCCTGGATCAAAAGCTCTCCGGTACCACGCTGTCCCAGCTGGGCATCGTGTCCTCCGTAGAGGATGCGGCAGCCCTGGAGGATCTGGATGTGGTGGCCGTGTCCGCCGCCAGATTCACCTACAGCGGCCAGACCCAGGTGAATGTTGTCATGGAGGAGGAGACGCTCTCCCGGATCCGCGCTGCCGTGGAGCAGTCCGGCGCCACGGAGCTGCTGCGGGTCTCCGGCGGAAGCCTGGCCCTGAAGGGGACGCCGGCTACCACCGCAGAGGCTCTGGCAGCCGCTGTGCGGCAGGGCAATTATGACGGAATCCTGCTGGATATTTCCAGCTTGCAGGATAACCAGCGCAGCCAGCTGACCCGCCTGGTGCAGCAGACCGCCGCCAAACTGGGAGATAAGCTCCTCTATGTCATGGCGGACGCGCCTGCCGGGGACACCGGCGACACAGGTGCCTATGATCTGGCGGCGCTGGGCCGTGCCGCGGAGAAGCTGGTGCTGCGGGTAGACGCCTACGAAAAGACCGGCGAGGAGCTGGCGGTGGCACCGCTGGAGCCCATGGAGGAGCTCTACAGCGTTCTAGCCGGCCTGGACGGTGTGGTGGCGCCGGAAAAGCTCAGCGTGTGCATCTCCACCCGGGGCGTGTGCTGGACAGGAGAAAAGCGCAGCGGCACCATGGACGCCCAGGAGATCCGCGCCCAGGCGGAGGACGGTGCCGAGGGCTATTACTCCAGCCGCTATGAGGCCGCGTACCTCACCTGGGAGAAGGGCGGCAAGCAGGCGGTGGTATGGTATCTGGACAGCCGGGCCATGGAGGTTCGGGAGCAGCTGCTGAGGTTGTTCGGCGTGGGTCAGGTGTGCTTCCAGAACGTGACGGAGCGTACCACACAGCTGCCGGAACTCTGAATTCGGGCAAAGTCCGAAAGACGCCAAAAAGGGGAGAGGCCGGAGGCCTCTCCCCTGGTATTTTCAAATCTTACAGATAGCGCTGCATCCCGTCGGTGGCAGCGGACTTGTCCGCGCTGATGGTGACGGTGAACTTGATGCCGTTCTTTTCGCCGAAGGCATCCAGCCAGTTGAGGAAGTTCTCGGTATCCTT
Source organism: uncultured Oscillibacter sp. (assembly GCA_905200545.1). GTDB lineage: Bacteria > Bacillota > Clostridia > Oscillospirales > Oscillospiraceae > Oscillibacter. The sequence continues at coordinate 131,923 of CAJKKQ010000003.1, read as the reverse complement.
GCCGACCTCGGCACCCACGGTTTTGCACAGATTGTCGATGAACACGTGGGAGATATCATAATTGCCTGCATACAGGCCGCTGATGAAGCCGCGGAAGAGATCGTAGCTGTTGAGCTTGTACTCCTGGGCGTCGATCAGGCGGATGTGGTAGTGGATGTCATACGTCATATTGCGGTTGGCCTCGATGCAAACCACGTTGCCGGGCTCGTCCTTCGCCGCATTGTTGATCAGTTCGATGAGCTGCTTGGTCTTGCCGGAACCCTTGACGCCCATAATTAATCTGACCATATTGAATCACTCCTGTTCTTTTAAATTGCTGGGGGAGGGGGAGTTTGCTGATTAAATCTTATCATACAATCCTGTAAAATACAATGCAAAAATGAACTTTCAAACTTTGTTCATATTGGTCATTGACAGTTTTTGGAGACCGGAAAAACAAGACTGCCTGCCGGAGGATTTCCTCCGGCAGGCAGTGCTGTTTATTGTGCCAGCTTGGCCTCCAGCTCGGCCTTGCGGTCCTCGTAGCCGGGCTTACCCAGCAGGGCAAACATGTTCTTCTTGTAGGCCTCCACACCGGGCTGGTCAAAGGGGTTCACATCCAGCAGATATCCGGACAGGCCGCAGGAATACTCAAAGAAGTAGATGAGCTCGCCCAGATCACCGGCGGACTTGCCGTCGGTCTCCACGATGACGTTGGGGACGCCGCCCTCGGTGTGGGCCAGAAGCGTGCCCTCCATGGCGCGGTCCCGGATGAAGTCCATGTCCGCCCCAGCCAGGAAGTTCAGGCCGTCGCCGTCGGCTTCGTCCCGGGGCACAGCCAGCCGGCACCTGGAAGCACCCAGGCGCACCACCGTCTCAAACATCAGACGCTTGCCCTGCTGGATGTACTGGCCCATGGAGTGCAGATCCGCGGTAAATTCCACGCTGGCAGGGAACAGGCCCTTGCCGTCCTTGCCCTCGCTCTCGCCGTAGAGCTGCTTCCACCACTCGGCCATGAAGCGGAAAGCGGGATCGTAGCAGGCCAGCAGTTCCACAGAACGGCCGGAGCGGTAGAGCTCATAGCGAATGGCGGCGTACTGCCAGGCGGGGCAGTCGAAGCCCGTGACGCCGCAGCGCTCCATCATCCGGGCGGCTCCGGCCATCAGCTCGTCGATGTCCACGCCGGCCACGGCGATGGGCAGCAGGCCCACGGCGGTGAGCACGCTGTACCGCCCGCCCACGTCGTCGGGCACCACGAAGGTCTCCCACCCCTCGGCGTCGGCCAGGGATTTGAGGGCGCCCCGGGCCTTATCCGTGGTGGCAATAATGCGCTGCCGGGCACCGTCCTTGCCGTACTTCTTCTCCAGGGCTTCCCGGAAGAAGCGGAAGGCCACGGCGGGCTCGGTGGTGGTGCCGGACTTGGAGATGACGTTTACGGTAAAGTCCACGCCTTCCAGCAGGTCCAACACCTCCTGCATGGAGTCGGCAGAGAGGCCGTTGCCCACGAAGTAGATGTTGGGGGTGTTCTTCTTCTTAAGGTTATAGTTGGGGGAGCACAGGCACTCGATGACGCCCCGGGCGCCCAGATAGGATCCGCCGATGCCGATGACCACCAACGCCTGGGAGTTGGATTGGATCCGGGCAGCGGCCGCCTTGATGCGGGCAAACTCCTCCTTGTCGTAGTCCCTGGGCAGGTGAACCCATCCGGTGAAGTCGCCGCCGGCGCCGCTGCCGTTTTGCAGCTTGTCGTGGGCAATCTTCAGACGGGGAGCCAGCGCCTCCTCATAGGGCATGGGCAGGAAGGACTTCATATGAAAAAGCTTGACGTTCAGCATAAGAGATCGTCCCTTCTTTTGTATTGGGCGGCTTCAGGCCGCCCGGAAATTTTTTCTGCGACAACAGTATAGCATCCCGCCGCCCGGTGGGCAAGAGAAAAGCGTCGCTCCGGGGTGGAAAGCGGAAAAAGTTTCCAGAAAGACACTCACTGCTGGCTTGGCGCGCCGGCGCAGAGAAAGGCGGTGCGCAGTACCCGGGAGAACATCTCGGGGTATGTGATTCGTGGGACGTCTTCCCCTGCCAGCAGAGGAAGTTCCGCCACGGGGGTCTCCCCGCTGAAAAGCTGCAGGGTGCCCAGCTGGTCTCCGGCGGCCACCGGGGCTTCCACGGACTCCGCCAGGGTGATGGTTTGGGTGAGCCCTGCTGCCAGGGCCTTTTCCAGCACCAGGGTACCGCCCTCACCCACCACCGGCTGCACGGTGGCCTGAGTGCCCAGAGACACCGGCACCGGCGCCAGAGGAGTCTCCGGAACGGCGTGGATCAGGGTGTAGGTGGAAAAGCCCATGTTCAAAAGCGCCTGGGCATCCTCAAAGCGCTGGGCGGAGGTGGGGGCCTTGAGGATCACGGAGATGAGCTCCATGCCATCCCGCTCCGCCGTGCCGGAGAGGCAGTAGAGGGCGGAATCGGTGGAGCCGGTCTTCAGGCCTGTTGCGCCGTTGTAGAAGCGGATGAGCCGGTTGGTGTTCACCAGCTGGGAGGCGCCGTCCCGCAGCGTATCCATCCAGATGATGGTGTACTGGCGGATGTCCGGGTGATGCAAAATCAGCTCCCGGCTCATGAGGGCGATGTCATAGGCGGAGGTGACATGGCCCTGGGCGGGCAGCCCGGTGGCATTTTTGAAGGTGGTGTCGTTCATGCCCAGCTCCGACGCCCGCTGGTTCATCCGCTCCACGAAAGCCTCCTCACTGCCGGCCACCGCCTCCGCCAGTGCCACGGCGCAGTCGTTGGCGGAGACTACACACACGGCTTTGAGCATATCCGAGACCGTCATCTGTTCGTTTTCCTTCAGCCAGATCTGGGAGCCGCCCATGGAACAGGCGTGGGCCGAGGCGGTGATCACGTCGTCGTAGTGGAGCTGTCCGGAGTCGATGGCTTCCATGGTCAAAAGCAACGTCATAATTTTCGTGACGCTGGCCGGTTCCAGCTTTTCGTGTTCGTTTTTGGCAAAGAGTACGGTGCCCGTCTCCTTTTCCATCAGCAGCGCCGAGGGCGCCGAAAGGTCCAGCGCTCCCACGTTGACGGTGAGACACAGCACCGCGCACACCAGGGCCAACAGTTTTTTCATGGCGATCCTCCTTTTCCCGTTGGCTCATCTTATGAGGGAAATGGGACGTTCATGCCCCTGCGGGAAGCCCCACAGAAGAGTTCGCCATTTTTCTTGTTGCAAAAGCGGAAAAGTTTTGCTATAATACACTTCGACTTCAAAAGATGCGGCTGTAGTTCATCGGTAGAACGGCAGCTTCCCAAGCTGCATAGGTGGGTTCGACTCCCATCAGCCGCTCCAGCTCGTCGCAGGCGATCATTCGCCTGCGACGATTTTTTTGTTTTGGCAGAAAGCTGCGAGACCTTTGCGGGAGAAAAACGGACATCCTCAGGGATGTCCGTTTTTTATATAAAAATTTTGCCTCTGCTTGCACGAATCTGTGCAAGAGAGGCGGCTCGGGGCCGTTTATCAGGAGCGGCCCCGCCCTGGGACGATCGGGACCCGGCGGGAGCTCCCAATCATGATCATGAGAGGAGGAACAATCATGAGTCTTTACGGACAGACCTGGAGGATCAACGGCGTCACGGCCGGACTGATTCTGCGGGGAAGTGCCAACGGCCGCTACAAGGTGGTCATTGAGCGGGAGTTTGCAGAACTCCCCCAGATCGAGGCCATCTCCTGGGAAAAGCCCGCGGTGGAGCATCTGCGCTCGGACCGCCCCCAGGAGACAGGCCTGCCGGAGGGGTACAGCTTTGATGTGGTGCGCATCACCTATGACAGCGCCACCCGCAGCTATACCGTGGAACTGCAGGTGCAGTCTCAATATCTGGGAGACGTCAGCGGCTACCAGACTCAGATGGCCCAGCTGCAGGCCCAGGCGGATACCCTGGCCCAGCAGGCAGAGGCGGCCCAGGCGCAGGCAGCCCAGGTAGAACTGGAGGCCCAGGAGAAAGAGGACGGCCTGATGGCCGCCTATCGGGAGGGGGTGGAGAGCGGTGAGTGAAGTGTATGAGCTGGCCAATGAGGCCATGCGGGCCAAGGGCGCCGCAGACGCTGCCAGTCTGCGCAGCCAGGCAGCTTCCCTGGATGGTACGGCGCTCATTGCCCGGGAGGAGGCCATCCCCCAATATGACCCACAGAAGGATTACTCCCTCTGGCCGGTGGGTGCGCCTGTCTGGGAGGAAGTGGACGGGGAGCGCCAGGTCTTTACCCTGATTACCCCCCACAACGCGGCCAATTATCCCGGGGAACTCCCCTCCAACACACCGGCTCTTTGGAGCATTACCCATACCAAGGATCCCGCGGCTGCCAAGCAGTATACGGCGCCCAGCGGCACCAGCGGTCTTTGGATGAGCGGCGAGGTGTGCTTGAAGAATGGACATCTGTGGAAGTCCACTCAGGACAACAATCCCTATCCGCCTGGAGAAACGGGCACCGAAACCTTCTGGGAGGATCTGGGCGCGGCACCGGAGGAAGATGACGGGCTGTGATGGAGAATATCCTGACGGCACTGCTCTCCGGCGGCGTGACGCTGCTGGGAGTCATTATTTCCAACAATCGCCATCAGGCGGTGACGGACACCAAGGTGGAGGAGCTGACCCGGGAGGTGCGGGAGCACAACCATTTCGCCCAGCGTGTACCGGTGGTGGAGGAGCAGATCAAGGTCATCAACCACCGGATCTCCGACCTGGAGGCATATCACAAATAAAAATCATGGAGGAGGGCTGATATGAGCGGAAAGACCAGAACGTGGATCAAGGCGGCGGCAGTCCGGGCCGTCAAAACGGTGGCCCAAACGGCGGCAGCCACCATCGGCACCGCGGCGGCGCTGGGAGAGGTGAACTGGATCATGGTGATCTCCGCCTCTGCTTTGGCGGGCCTGCTGTCCCTGCTGACCAGTGTGGCCGGCTTGCCGGAAGTCAAGGACAATGTATAAGCTGATTGAGCAGCTGGCCAACCCCGGGAACTATGGCGGATCCCGGAAAGCCAGCCAGATCAAATATCTGGTGTATCACTACACCGGAAACGACGGGGATCGGGCGGCCAGCAATGCCGCCTATTTCCAGACCCATGTGGTGCAGGCCAGCGCCCACTATTTTGTGGATGATACCTGCGTGTACCGCTCTGTGCCGGAGCTGCGTGCCGCCTGGGCGGTAGGCGGCAAAAAATACGCCAATGCGGATCTGACCGGCGGGGGGACCATGTACGGCAGAATCACCAATACCAACTCGTTGTCCATTGAACTGTGCGACACCGTCCGCAACGGGGGGTATCAGGCCAGCGAGGCCACTCTGGCCAATGGGGCGGCCCTGGGCCGGGAGCTGATGGAGCGGTATCACATCCCCCTGGAAAATGTGTACCGTCACTTCGATGTGACGGGCAAGCACTGCCCCAGCTATCTTATCTCCGCTGACAAGTGGGCGGAATTCAAGGCAAGATTGGAGGAACCGGATGTGCGGTATCAATATTTGAAGGAAGTGCCGGAGACGTTCCGGCCCACGGTGGAGCTGCTGATGAACGCGGGAATCATCCAGGGGGACGGCAGCGATCCCACCGGAAACGGCGACGTCATCGACCTGGGCCATGACCAGGTGCGGACGCTGGTGTTCTGCTACCGGGGCGGCGCCTTTGACAGCGCCCTCCGGGCGGCGGGATTTCCTCCGGCGGTGAAATAAGCGGCTTGGAGAGCGCATAAACACAGGGAGGGCCGGCAGTTCTGCCGGCCCTCCCTGCTGTTTTCTATTCCCGAAAAAAAGAAAATAAAAAAGCACCCGCTATTGCAGGCGCTCTTTTTGGTGGACGATACAGGACTCGAACCTGTGACCCCCTGCACGTCAAGCAGGTGCTCTAGCCAGCTGAGCTAATCGTCCGAAGCGAACAAATATAAGATACACGAAGAAAACGGTTTTGTCAACACTTTTCTTGCATCCGTCCAAAAATTTTGTTACACTGGCGTAAAGCATCCGAAGAGGGGGAACGGCACATGAGAAAAGCGGCACTGGTAACCGGGGCATCCCGGGGGATCGGACGTGCCATCGCCTGGGAGCTTGCCCGGGAGGGGTGGTGCGTGGGGATCAATTACCACACCCATGGCCGGGAGGCGGAAGAGCTGGCGGCCGCCATCCGGGAGGCAGGGTGCGACGCTGTGGCCGTAGCCGGCGATGTGGCGGATCGGGCCCAGGCAGCAAAGGTGGTCCGGGCCGCGGAGGCGGAGTTGGGCCCCATCTCTTTGCTGGTGAACAATGCGGGCATCTCCTACCAGGGGCTGTTCCAGGATCTGACGGACGCGCAGTGGGAGCGGAGCTTTGCCGTCAATGTGGGAGGCGCCCGCAATGCCATTTTGGCGGTGCTGCCCCGGATGATCTCCCAGCAGCGGGGATGCATCGTGAACATTTCCTCCATGTGGGGGCTGCGGGGTGCCTCCTGCGAGGTGGCCTACGCCTGCACCAAGGCGGCCATTGTGGGCCTCACCCGCTCCCTGGCACTGGAACTGGCACCCTCCGGCATCCGGGTCAACGCCGTGGCTCCGGGGTGCATCCAGACGGACATGCTCAAAGAGCTGGGAGAGGAGACCTGCTCCATGCTGGCTCAGGAGACCCCTTTGGGACGGCTGGGAACGCCGGAGGATGTGGCCCAGGCAGTGGTATTTTTGGCCTCAGAGAAGGCCTCTTTCATCACAGGGCAGATCCTCACCGCCGACGGCGGCTTTACGGTCTGAGAGCGGGGAAAGTTACACACCCGGCACTTTTTTGCGAGCCATTGTTTTTAATGCGTGCATGGTGCGGCGTGTGGCATATAGAAAAGACAGGGATCGGCAATTTGCCGATCCCTGTCTTTTTGCGCCCGAGGAGTGCCCGATCTCACATGAGGTTGTAGAGGATCTTGGCCATCTGGCCCCGGGTGATGTAGGCGTTGGGCAGGAACGTGCCGTCCGTATAACCGCTGATGACTCCCTGGGCCACCATGGTCTGGATGTAGTAGGTGGCGTAGGCGGGGATGGAGGCGGCATCGGTGAAGGTCAGGGCCACTGTGGCATAGCCCTTCTGCTGGGTGCGGCCGATCATGGTGGCAGCCTGGGCCCGGGTGAGGCTGGCGCCGGGATTGAAGTAGAGCCGACCGTCAGAGCCGGTGGAGCCGTTGATGATGCCCTCGATGTACAGTGCCTGGATGGCAGGTACTGCGTACGCCGGGATAGAGGCGTTGTCCGCAAAGGGAAGGGTGACGCCGGCATAGTCGGCCTCATTGAGCCCCAGATACCGGAAGAGCATCACGGAGAACTGGGCCCGGGTGATGTTCTGGTTGGGGCGGAAGGTGCCGTCGTCATAGCCGGTGGTGATACCGGCGGTGTAGAGGTAATCCACGTAGGTGGCGCCCCAGTAGTTCTGGGTATCCGTGAAGGAGGGCTTCCAGTCGGCACCGGCAGGCACGTCATAGGAGGCGCGGCCGATGTTGCCGGAGGCATCCCGGGCGGTGACGGTGAGGCGGTGGGGCTTGCCGTCGGAAATGATGGGGGTGGAGAGGACGCCGGTCTGGGCATTGTAGTTGAAGGACTGGGCCTTGCCGTCCCAGGTCACCGTAATGGAGGACTGGGGCAGCACGCCGTCCACCGCATCGGAGATGGTGGCGGTGAGGGCGGTGCCGTCGGCCTTGACGGTAACGGAGGGCACGGTGGTGTCCACGGTGTTGTTGAAGGAGGCCACGATATGGTCAATGTAGATGGTGCCCTTGGTGGGAGTGGTAGGCACGCCGGAGAGGGTGCCGCCCAGGCCGTCGTCCACCTGCGTGGTGGAGCCGGCGCTGACATTCAGGCCCTGGATCTCAAAATGCTCCGAGGTGATGGGGACGGAGATCTGCTTCCAGCCGGTGAAGTCCAGCTTGGTGATGAGCTGGCTCAGCCAGGTCTTGGTGCCGTTGCTGTAGAAGAAATAGAGGTTATTGCCGGAGCCGTCGCCGTAGACCCACATATTCAAACTGGTGTACATGGTGGGGATGTCCGTTTCGGCAAAAGCACGCCACTCGGCGCCGTAATTCAGGGATTCCAGCAGGGTGTAATCCAGCTTGGCGGCGCTGCGGCCCAGCTTCACATAGTCGCTGGCGGAAGTCAGGCTCAGATCGGCACCGTTGCCGGTTCCCTGGAAGATGGTGGGGGAGCCTTCAAAGTCCTCCACGGTCTGCAGTGCCAGGTTGGAGACGGTGATGGTGACGGAGGTGCTCTTGCCGCCGGCGGAGACCGTCAGCGTTCCGGTGCCGGGGGCGGTGGCAGTGAACACGCCGTTTTCACTGACGGTGCCGATTCCGCCGGAGACCTTCCAGGTAAAGGCCTCAGGGTCGGCCTTGAGGGCCAGGTGGTTGTACATGGCGGAGGCAGTGAGGGTCACGGAGGCACCGGGAGCCACGGACAGGGAGGTGACGGCGGAGGAGCCGTTCTTCACGGAGATGGAATCCGGCTCCGTGATGGCGTAGACCGTGGTGGAGCCCTTTTTGCCGCCGCCGCTGGCGGTGACGGTGATTTCGCCGCCCCGGTGAGGCGTGGTGAGGACGTTGCCGTCCATCTCACCGTCGGAGGCATCCAGGTCGTAGTCGTGATCCATGGGGATGTAGTTGGTGTCCACGGCGGAGGCGGTGATGTTCACCTTGCTGCCGGCCAGGACATAGGCATTGTCCGCCTTGACATAGTAGTGGCTCAGGCGTCCGGTGGATTCATTGGTGGCCACCAGGAACACCTGGTTGGTGACGGCCCGCTCGCCCCCGTCGGAGGGGACGTTGATGGTCTTGGCGGAGGTGGCGTCCGGCGCGGTGACGGTCATGGCCGTGGAGCCGCCGCCGTCCAGGCACAGTGCGCTGACGCAGCCCAGCTCCACCATGCGCTGGGCCACCTGGGTCATGGTAGCTCCGATGGAGTGGCCGGACTTGCGGCCGTCGATGGTGTAGAATACCACCGTCCCGTCGGCCTTCTGGCCGATGGCGGTGCGGGGGTTGGCGCCGGCGGCCAGGCCGGAGACCACGGAGCCGTTCTCCACCAGGGAGTACAGGGCGCCCACAGCGTATTCCACGTCATTCCACTCCTCGCTGGAAGCACTGACATCCAGGGTGATGGTGGAGCCCACGGGGATCTGGCGCAGGGCATTGACATAGTAGTCGCCGGAGAGCAGGTTGGCGGACAAGACGATCTGTCCCGGCTGGATGGTTGTGGCGGAGGCGGCCTCCACTACCCGCTCCACCGTGACCGTCAATGTGTCGCCGATGGAGAGGGCACCGTCCTCAATGTTGCACACCACATCCACACCGGCCTCGGTATTGCCGGTGGTGTGGCGGTCGTTGAAGTCATATGTATAAAGGTAGATGCCGCCGGTGGAGACACGGGCCTTGTTGACACCTGTCACCGAACGGATTACCTCCGTGGGGGTGCCGTAGTCGTTGAGCAGCTCATAGCCCAGATCCGCGGAGACCTTGACTGCGGGCTTTCCGATGACGGCGGTACCGTCGGCCCGGAAGCCGATGGCATAGTATCCGCCGTCGCTGCTGCGCAACTCACCCTCGGTGATGACAATACCGATGGGAAGACCGGTGGAGGTATTGTAAAAATCGCCGTTGATGCCGGCCACCACCCGGTAGCTCTGGGCCTCCAGCTTGGCAGCCATGGAGGAGGGAGTATTGCGGGAGGTAAGGACATTGCCGTAAGTCACGATGGGGGTGACATCCTTGTTGGGGGTGTAGGTGACCACGTTTTCCGTCCGCAGGTCGGAGTAGGCTGTGCTCCAGAAGACGTTGGTGGAGAGCTCGGTTTCCTCGTTGAGCAGGGTGTTCTGGGCGGTGAGATCCTCTCCCAGGGCATCCGATGCCGCCGCCGGCAGCATCAGCGAGCAGGCCAGCACCGGAACCAGCAGCAAAGAAAGGAGCTTTTGCGGAATGTGTTTCATATCGTGCCTCCTATCAGTTATCAAGTCTACATAACGCCTTTCAGCATAGCACAGATCCGAAAAAAAGTAAATGACATTTCCGTGACAATTCATGCCGGAGTGAGACTGTTTCCTGATAAGACGGACTGTGCGGCCAAAAGGTTCCTCCGCCGAAAGAGGTTGCAAAAGGGGCATATACATATTAAAATAACTCCAGATACCAAAAAGGAGGCGCTTCCATGGATCAGATCCAATACGTTTGCCCCAAGTGCGGCTGCCGTCACTATGACCACGACCAGTTCCAGGCTACCGGCGGAAACTTCGCCAAACTGTTTGATATTCAGAACAAGCGCTTTATCACCGTCTCCTGTACCAACTGCGGCTATACGGAGCTCTACCGGGCCAGCGGGGACGGGGTCATGGATGTGCTGGACTTCCTGATCGGCGGATGAGAGGACGGTGAGGGCGATATGACCATTCAGATCGACGAGACGCGCTGTATCGGCTGCGGTATGTGCGCGGCGGCGGCACCGGAGGTGTTCCGGATCCAGGGCAGCGTGTCCACGGTGGTGGGAGAGCCCGCCCCGGAGCGGCGCAGCCGGGTGACGGACGCGGCCAACGGCTGCCCGGTGAATGCCATTGATGTCCGTGGGTAACGACAGACGGCAAAAGCAGAAAGCCCGCCCTGAAAGGGGCGGGCTTTCTTTGTTTTTCCAAAGAACAGGTGCATTTACAAATCGATCCGGAAGTCTCCGCGGGCGGCGGCCTCCGCCCGGCGGCGCTTGTCCTCCGCCAGAGCGTCCAGCATCCCGCCGATGACCTGGTTGGATACCAGGAACCCCCGGGGCGTCAGGTGCCAGCGGCCTGCCTCCTCCACGGCGTAGCCCGCTGCCCGGCACTGCTCCAAAAAGGGCAGGAAGCACTGGAAGCGGCGGCGGAAGCGGCTTTCAAATTCTTTGGGGTCCAGGCCTTGAACCGTCCGCAGGCCCAGCATCACCCACTCCGTGTCCCGGTCCCTGGGAGGGATCCGCTCGCTTTCCGAAAGCATGGGCGCATGGCTGCTCACACCCTGGATGTAGGCGTTCAGATCCCGCTCGTAGGCGTAGCGCACGCCGCCGAAATCCGAGTGGGCACCGGGGCCAAAGCCCGCATACTCTCCCAGAGTCCAATATTTGAGATTGTGGCGGGAGGCGAAGCCGGGCTTTGCAAAGTTGGAGATCTCATACTGGGCATAGCCCAGGCGGGAGAGGAAATCCACCGTATAGAGGTACATGTCCGCCTGGGCCTCGTCTCCCGGGAGGTTGGTCTCCGCCCGCCGGGCATAAAGGGGCGTTCCCTCCTCCACCTTGAGCCCGTAACAGGACAGGTGCTCCGGTTCCAGGGCGGCGGCAGCGGAGAGCGTTTCCTGCCAGCGCTCCATCGTCTGATCCGGCAGGCCGTAGATGAGGTCCAGGGAGAGATTTTCAAACGTTGCCTTCCGGGCGGCCTCCACCGCGGCCCGGACCTGCTCCATGGTGTGGATGCGGCCGATGGCCCGCAGTTCCTGGTCGTCGGCGGACTGCATCCCCAGGGACAGACGGTTGAATCCCGCCCGGCGCAGGGAGCGCAGCATCTTCCAGTCCCCGGCAGAGTCGGGGTTGGCCTCCAGGGTGATTTCCGCATCTTTGGCTGCGTGGTATTTTTTCCGGATCAGCTTCAGGATCCGCACCAGCCGCTTTTCCCCCAGATAGCTGGGCGTGCCGCCGCCGAAGTACACGGTGTCCACCAGGCGCCCGGAGGCAAAGGGGGCGGTCTCGGACAGGTGGGCGCACAGGGCGTCGGTGTATGCGTCCATGCGGTCTTCCCGGCCGGACAGGGAGTAGAAATCGCAGTAGCAGCACTTTTGCTTGCAGAATGGAATGTGGATATACAGCCCCAACGGCTTGAGGGGGGTTTTCATGGCGGGATCCTCCTAAACGGCTTAAAAGCATTTCCACCAGTGTACCGCCTTCGCCACGGGATTGCAAGAGCGCATACTTTTCCACCGGATGGGAAGACTGTGGGAAACTGCCAAAGGAGGGGTCATAATGGATATGACGCCAAAGGAGTATCAGGCCTATGTGGCCCGAAAGGCCCGGAAATCCCCGGTGATCCGGGACACGGCGATGGCCTTTGCCATCGGTGGGGCCATCTGCGTGGTGGGACAGCTGATCCGAAACGGATGGATGGCCGCAGGCCTTTCCCAGGAGGACGCCGGCACAGCCACCTCCTGCACCCTGGTGGCCATTTCGGCGCTGCTGACAGGCCTGAACCTCTATAACAAGCTGGCCCGCTTCGGCGGAGCGGGGACGCTGGTGCCCATCACCGGATTCGCCAATGCCGTGGTCTCCCCGGCACTGGATTTCCGCAGCGAGGGCTTTGTCACCGGTATGGCTGCCCGGATGTTCCTGGTGGCGGGGCCGGTGATCGTCTTCGGCACCACCGCAAGTGTCCTCTACGGCGTGATCTTGATGCTCTCCCGCATGGCGTAGGGCACGGGGCATCATCAATAAAAAAGGAGTGCCGGCAGTTTGCCGGCACTCCTTTTGCGTTTGCTTCAGTCCACCCGCAGATTGGAGATCTGGTAGGCGTGGAAGATATGCAGCTCCATGCTGGATCGGGCGGCTTTGGCGTTGCCTGCCTGAATGAACCGGACGATTTCCCGGTGATCCTGCAGGGAGTAGGTAATGCTCTCTTCAAAGTAGGTGATGTCCGTGTAGATGGCCTTGCTGATAATGGGCATCAGCTTGGTCATGAACTGGTTGTGGCTGGCCAGGGCGATGGCGTTGTGAAAGTCCTGCTCTGTTTTCAGGGGGTTCTGGCCGTGGGCCACCTGTTCTTCGATCTTTGCACGCAGGTCGTCAATGGTCCTGATCTCCTCCTGAGAGGCACGCAGCGCCGCGTAATAGGCGGCGGAGGGCTCCACCATCATGCGGATCTCCAGAAGATCCCGGTGGCTGGCCGCCACGGCGCCCAGGGGGGAGAGATCCGCACTGGAGACCGGCGCTTCATAGGCGGTGACGTAGGTGCCCCGGCCCCGCTTGATCTCCACAAGGCCCCGGGTACATAGGATCCGGATGGCCTCCCGCAGCGTCACACGGCTGATCCCCAGTTCCTGGGCCAGCTGCAGCTCGTTGGGAAGCTTGTCTCCGGTTTGAAAGCGGCGCTCCACCAGGATCATGTCCATAATCTGGCTGGCAGCCTGCTCGGACAGGGAAGAGGGAAATCCGTTCAATGTGATCACCCGATTCGCACAAAATTGAGTTGTGTCCTACAGACATCTTACGACAGCTGACATGGAAAATCAACTGAAATTTACAGAATCCGAACGGCATTAGAATAGTGCACAAAAAACCGTCGCAAATCCATGAAAAACACCGAAATTGCAAGATAGGAATATTTCGAGTTGACATTTGGAATGTGGGTGAATAAGATAATAAGCAGACAAAGGAGCTTCGGACATAAGATGACTAATGGGAGGCGAAGGCTGCGGGCGATTTTCCGGGCGCAGCGGCGCACGGACTCCTTTTTACGCGAAAGAAATCAGAATCGAAGAGGAGATTTCAGCCCATATGGAAACCACCTTGCGCGTCACCCTCATTGCCAACGCGGGACTGCTGCTGCAGTACCAAGGCTGCACGCTGATGCTGGACGGCATCTACGGCGGAGAGGGACATCCTTTCAGCTGCCTGAGCCCCTCTGTGTGGCAGGAGATGCTCAATGGGGAGCCTCCCTTTGAGAAGATCGATTACCTGCTCTTTTCCCACGCCCATCCGGATCATTTTTCCCCCGGCATGGTGCGGGAGTTCCTGGAACACCGGCCGGTGAAGGGCCTGTTTATGCCGGACGGACGCACGGTGGAAAAGAGCGGTTTGGTGGAATATTTAAAGGAGACCGGCACCCAGTGCGTGCTTCTCTCCAAGGAGACAGATCACGCCGCCTACCGCATTGAGCCGGACATCACCGTCCAGGCCTTTTCCACCCGCCATTTGGACAAGAAGTTCCAGAATGTCCATCATGTGTGCTATCTCATTACCTTCGGCGACAAGAAGATCCTCTTTACCGCCGATGTGGATTACACCCAGGAGACCTTTGACGCCATCCGGCAGATCCCGCTGCGGGCGGTATTTGTCAACCCGCTGTTTTTCAGCGTGCTGCGGCGGGGACGGTTTTTCCGGGGGACGCTCAATACCAAGAGCATCTGTATTTATCATGTTCCGTTTTCAGGGGACGACAAGATGAGGATGCGCCCGGTTCTGGCCCACGACCTTGTGGAGTGGCCTCCGGACAGATCCGAGACTTTCGTTCTCTGTGATGCATTCCAGCACATTGACTTATAGCGGAAAATTTGAAAGCTAAGGAGGCTGGCATGGAAGATATCATGGAAATGGCCCAGGGCAACCTGAAGCGGGTGGTGGCGATCCGTCTGAAACCCGGAACGGATGTCCTGCTGGGGCTGGAGGAGGCCTGCAGGCGAAGCGGCATCAACAACGGCGTGATCCTCAGCGCCATCGGAAGCCTCAACGGCGTGCAGTTCTGCAATCCGGTGGAACTGCCGGACAAGAAGGCGGGTTACGGCTACGGCGAGACGCTGCACCTGACGGGCCCCATCGAGCTCACCAGTGCCGCCGGCATCATCTGCCACGACGACGAGGGGAACACGAACCTGCATGTGCACATCAGCCTGAGTGACCGGCACGGCAACGCCCACGGCGGCCATCTGGTGGAAGGCACCAAGGTGCTTTTGACGGTGGACGTGGTGATCGCGGAGATCGAGGGGATGGTCATGGGCCGGAAGTTCGACGACGAGCTGGAAGTTCCCCTGTTTGCCCCCAGACAGGCATAACAAGTTGTCCTCACATATTTATGGATCATGAATAGAAAGGCGTGAATACATTGGCAACTAAGAAGAAAACCTCCGAAGAGACTTGCTCCAAGGAAATGCTGCTGGGATTCTACCGCACCATGGTGCGGATCCGCGCGTTTGAGGAGCACGCGGCGGAATGCTTCACCAAGGGCATGCTGGCCGGCAACATCCATCTGAGCATCGGTCAGGAAGCCGCTGAGGCGGGCGCGTTTGCCGCCATCCAGCCCCAGGACTACTTCACCTCCACCCACCGTGGCCACGGCCACGTCATCGCCCGCGGCGGCGATCCCAAGCTGGCCATGGCCGAGCTGTTCGGCAAGAAGACCGGCTATTGCAAGGGCAAGGGCGGTTCCATGCACATTGCCGATATGGCCAAGATGAACCATCTGGGCGCCAACGGCATCGTGGGCGCCGGCCAGCCCATCTCCGCCGGCAGCGCCCTGGCCTCCAAGATCATGGGCGAC
The DNA here is from genome assembly GCA_905200545.1 of uncultured Oscillibacter sp. Taxonomy (GTDB): domain Bacteria; phylum Bacillota; class Clostridia; order Oscillospirales; family Oscillospiraceae; genus Oscillibacter. The sequence continues at coordinate 116,656 of CAJKKQ010000003.1, read as the reverse complement.
AACTCCGTGACAGTGGGCTGCTTCGGCGACGGCTCCACCAACGAGGGTACCTTCCATGAGGCCCTGAACATGGCCGCCACCTGGAAGCTGCCCCTGGTGTGGTTCATTGAGAACAACTGCTACGGTGTTTCCACCGAGATCCACCGGGTCACCAACACCCCGGATCTGGCTCCCCGTGCTGCCGCTTACGGCGTTCCCTACGCGGTGGTGGACGGCACCGATCCCGAGGCTGTGTATGCTGCCATGACCAAGGCCATGGAGCACGCCCGCAGCGGTGAGGGCCCCTATGTTGTGGAGGCCAAGGTGTACCGTTATCAGGGCCACTACTGCGGCGATCCCGCCGTGTACCGCCCCGCTGAGTACATGGAGCACGCTCTGGCCAACGACGGCATCGAGAAGCTGGGCAAGAAGCTCATGGACATGGGCGTCACCGCCGAAGAGCTGGAGAAGATGAAGGCGGACGCCAAGGAAGAGATGGACGAGGCTGTGAAGTTCGCTGACGAGTCTCCCTATCCCGATCCCTCTGAAGTAACTGACGATATGTACGCGACTGACAACGAAAGGTGTGTGGCAAGATGAGCAAGAAAATTACGGTCAGCAAAGCCATCCGTGAAGGCCTGCACGAGGAAATGGTCCGGGATGACAAGGTCTTCATCATGGGCGAGGATATGGCTGTGATGGGCAACGTGTTTGCCATCACCACCGGTTTTCTGGATGAGTTCGGCCCCAACCGCGTGATCGATACCCCGATCTCCGAAGAGGGCTTCTGCGGCATGGCCGTGGGTGCGGCTATGCGTGGTATGCGTCCCGTTGTGGAGCTGATGTATGACGACTTCGCCACCGTGGCGGCAGATCCTCTGCTGAACCAGGCGGCCAAGATGCGCTACATGACCGGCGGCCAGGCCTCTGTGCCCATGGTGCTGCGTGCTCCTATGGGTTCCGGCCGCCGCAATGCCGGCCAGCACTCCCAGTCCCTGGAGAACTTCTTCTGCCACTTCCCCGGCCTGAAGGTTGTGGCTCCCTGCTCCGCTGAGGATGCCAAGGGCCTCATCAAGTCCGCCATCCGGGACGACGACCCCGTCATCGTGCTGGAGCACAAGCTGCTCTACGCCAAGAAGGAGGAGATCCCCGAGGAGGAGTATCTCACCCCCATCGGCAAGGCTAAGGTCAAGCGCGAGGGCAAGGACCTGACCATCATCACCTGGAGCCGTGAGGTGAACTTCTCCATGGAGGCCGCTGAGAAGCTGGCCGCTGAGGGCATTGATGTGGAAGTCCTGGATCTGCGCACCCTGGTGCCCATCGACTGGGAAGCCATCAAGGCCTCTGTGTCCAAGACCCACAACGTCATCGTGGTGTCCGAGGAAGTCAAGCGCGGCAGCTATGCCGGCGAGATCTCCGCGCAGATCGCTGAGGAGCTCTTCGACGAGCTGGACGCTCCCGTGGAGCGCGTGTGCGGTCTGAACATCGTCTCTCCCTTCAGCCCCGTGCTGGAAGATCAGAACTTCCCCCATCCCGACGACATTGTCAAGGCCGTTAAGCGTGTTCTGAACAAGTGAGGAGGTAACAATAAATGGCTTATGAAGTATTGATGCCTCAGCTGGGCCTGACCATGGAGGAGGGCACGGTTTCTCAGTGGATCAAGCACGAGGGAGACGAGGTCAAGACCGGTGATGTGATCCTGGAGATCACCACCGACAAGCTCACCAACGAAGTGGTCAGCGAGCATGACGGCGTTCTTTTGAAGATCGTTGCCCAGGAGGGGGAGGATGTCCCCGTCAAGGGCCTGCTTGCTTACATCGGCCAGCCCGGCGAGGCTGTGGGCGATGCGGCTCCTGCTGCCGCCCCCGCCGCTCCCGCTGCTGAGGCTGCCCCTGCTGCCGCTGCTCCTGCCGCGGCTGCTCCCGCTCCCGTGGCTGCCGCCAACGGTGCCCGGATCCGCATTTCTCCCCTGGCCCGCAAGACCGCGGCCAGCCTGGGAATTGACTATTCCAACATCGTGGGCAGCGGCCCCTCCGGCCGGATCGTTCTCAAGGACATCCTGGCTGCCAAGGATGCCGCTCCCGCTGCTGCTCCTGCCGCCGCTCCCGCTGCCGCGCCTGCTGAGAAGAAGGCACCTTCTGCCGGAGTGGAGCTGATGGAGGGCGACACGGTTGTGAAGCTCACCGGTATGCGCAAGGTGGTTGCCGAGCGGATGCTGCAGTCTCACACCGAGATCCCCTGCGTCACCCAGAACATCAAGGTGGACGTCACCGAGCTGATGAAGTTCCGCAAGATGCTGCTGGAGGAGACCGGCAAGAAGTACTCTGTCAACGATCTGGTGCTCAAGGCCACTGCCAAGTGCCTGCGCAGCCATCCGGAGATGCTGGTGAGCTTCGACGAGGCCAACAAGCAGATCATCCAGCGCGCTCATGTCAACATCGGCATGGCCGTGGCTCTGGACGCCGGCCTGATCACTCCCGTGATCCGGGATGCCGACAAGATGGGCCTGGATCAGCTCTCCGCTACGGCCAAGGATCTGGCTTCCCGCGCCAAGGAGAACAAGCTCCTGCCCGACGAGTACAAGGGTTCTACCATCACCGTGTCCAACCTGGGCATGTTCGGCATCGAGACCTTCACCCCCATCATCAACCAGCCGGATTCCTGCATCATCGGCGTGTGCGCCATTGAGGATGAGCTGGCTCTGAATGCCGAGGGCGGCGTGGAGGCCCGGAAGGTCATGCGCCTGTCCGTCACCCTGGATCACCGCACGCTGGACGGCGCTGTGGTTGCCAAGTTTGAGATGGATCTGCGTGACCTGCTGCAGAACCCCATGAGCATCTTGCTGTAACGGGAGGAACATACCAATGGCTTATGAATTGAAGATGCCCCAGCTTGGCCTGACCATGGAAGAGGGCACCGTTTCCAAGTGGATGAAGAAGGAAGGCGACGCCGTCAAGGTTGGCGACGTGGTCCTGGAGATCACCACCGACAAGCTGACCAACGAGGTCACCAGCGAGGTGGAGGGCACCATGCTGAAGATCGTGGCCCAGGAGGGCGACGATGTGCCCGTGAAGGGCACCCTGGCCTGGATCGGCCAGCCCGGTGAGGCGATTCCCGGCGCTGCCGCTCCCGCCGCTGCGCCTGCTGCCGCTCCCGCACCCGCTGCTGCTCCTGCCAAGCCCGCCGGCGACACCAGCATCATCGTCATCGGCGGCGGCCCCGGCGGCTATGTGGCCGCCATCCGTGCCGCTCAGCTGGGCGCAAAGGTCACCCTTATTGAGAAGCAGTATGTGGGCGGCACCTGCCTGAACGTGGGCTGCATCCCCACCAAGTGCCTGCTCCACAGCGCTGAGCTGATGGAGGACATCAAGAACCAGGGCAAGGAGATCGGCGTGGAAGTGGAGGGCGTGAAGCTCAACTTCGCCCAGGTCATTGCCCATAAGAACGCCATTTCCAAGCAGCTGACCAACGGCGTCACCGGCCTGCTGAAGATGAACAAGGTCAAGAAGATCGACGGCGAGGCCACCTTCGTGGCGCCCAAGAAGCTCTCTGTGAAGAAGGCGGACGGCACCACCGAGGAGATGACTGCCGATGCCATCATCGTGGCCACCGGTTCCGTCAACTCCCAGCCTCCCATCCCCGGCCTGAAGGAGAACCCCAACTGCATCGACTCCACCGGCGCCCTCTCTTTGGAGAAGCTGCCCAAGACCATGGTGGTCATCGGCGGCGGCGTCATCGGCCTGGAGCTGGCCTGCGCCTATGCGGCCTTCGGCACCAAGATCACCGTGGTGGAGGCTCTGGACCACATGCTGCCCATGCTGGACGGCGACCTGACCAAGATCGGCGTTGCCCACATGAAGAAGATGGGCATGGAGTTCAACCTGGAGTGCCCCGTGCAGTCTGTTGAGGAGTCCCCTGTGGGCGCCAAGGTGGTCTGCAAGAACAAGGCCGGCGAGACCGTCAGCTTTGAGGCCGAGAAGGTCCTGGTTGCCATCGGCCGCAAGGCCAACACCGCCAGCCTGAATCTGGAGGCTGCCGGCCTCAACAACGACCGCGGCCGGATCATCGTCAACGACAAGATGGAGACCAATGTCCCCGGCGTGTATGCCATCGGCGACTGCGTCTTCGGCCGTGCTCAGCTGGCTCACACCGCTTCCGCCATGGGCGAAGTGGCTGCCGAGAATATCATGGGCATCCCCGCCGTGTACGACGAGAAGACCAATCCCACCTGCGTGTACATCGAGCCCGAGGCTGCTTCCGTGGGTCTCACCGAGGAGCAGTGCAAGGCTCAGGGTCTGGAGTACAAGGTTGGCAAGTTCCCCATGAGCGCCAACGGCAAGGCTTTGATCCTCAACGGCGGCGAAGGCATCGTGAAGATCATCGCCGGCAAGGAGTACGGCGAGATCCTGGGTATGCACATCATCGGGCCCCGCGCCACCGACCTCATCGCGGAGGGCGCTCTGGCTATCGGCGAGGAGATGACTCTGGACGAGATCATCGCCACCATCCATTCTCACCCCACGGTCACCGAGACTATGCGTGAGGCGGCCCTGCAGGCTGAGAAGCGCGCCATTCACACGTCCAACAAGTAAGAAACTCCTGTCTACGCGCTATGCGCGGCATGGAGCGGTCCTCAGCAATGTGAAAGAGGCCCGAAGTTGTTCTTCGGGCCTCTTTTTTCAAAGCGGAGCTGCGTCTACCTGCGCACATACCACAAAAGAGAGAGGCGAATACGATGACCCTGTATCTGGAACTGGCAGCCTATGCCTGTGCAACGACGTTTTCCCCCGGCCCCAATAACATCCTGCTGCTGAGCAGCACCAGCAAATACGGACTGAAAAAGTGCTTTCCCCTGATTTTCGGCATTTGGTCCGGCCTGCTGTGCATTATGCTGATCTGCGGCTTTGGATGTGCCGGCCTGGGCGAACTGGTGCCGCAGATCGTGCCGGTGGCCAAGTATGTGGGTGCGGCGTATATCCTCTATCTTGCCTATAAGATGCTGTTCAAAAAGGTCACCGACACCCAGACTCAGGATCAGCCCCTTTCCTACGGCAATGGGTTTTTGCTGCAATTCCTGAATGTGAAGATCCTGATGCTGGGGATTGCGGCCTATTCCGGCTATATCCTGCCGGGGGGATTCCGCTTTTCCGCCGTGCTGGCGTTTGCCGTCATCATGGCCGCCTGCGCGGGAACCGGAAACCTCATCTGGGCGACCGTTGGGTCGCTGCTGTTCCCCATTTACAGCCGCTTCAACAAGCCCATCAACCTGGTGATGGCCCTTCTTTTGGTGTGGTGCGCCTGGAAGATCGTGAACATTTGACGGTGCCGCGGTTCTGCCGCCGGCAGAACCAGTTGTAATATTTCACTAGGAGGATTCTGTCCCGCAATGAGCAAACGTCAGAAGAAAACTGCCGAAGAACGGCAGGTGGAAATTGAGAGTGCCCGGATCTTTGGCAAGCACGTCTCCAGAGAAAAGGGGTATCTGCTGCTGGCGGTTACGCTGGTGGCTTGCGCTTTGCCCATGGTGCTGGGCGTGCGCATGTGGGATCAGATCCCGGAGATCGTGCCCAGCGGACTCATCGGCGCCAATGGGGAGGACGATTCCCTGCCCCGCTGGGTGGTGGTATTTGGCCTGCCGGGCCTGATGTGCCTGCTGGATCTCATTACCCATGTGCAGCTGATGATCAACCAAAAGCGCATGACCATGCCATCGCCTCAAGTGCGTCTTCTGGGCCGGTGGGGCTTTCCCATCATTTCCGTGATCTTTTGCAGCGGTATGATTATGGAAGCCTCCGGCGCGGAAAAGGTTTTGCCTCTGACGTTTGTAACGCCCTGCATCCTGGGTCTGGCACTGCTGATCCTGGGAGGCCATATGTGGGATTGTCCCAAGGACGCCCGAGTGGCCCTGCGGTTTTCTTTCTGCCTGAGCGATGCGGCCTGGCGGTCTGTGCACCGCTTTGCCGGTTGGCTGTGGCTGGCTGTGGGGCTGCTCCTGATTGCCCAGTCCATGATCACCGCCACCTCCACACCGGTCATCGCTGTGGTGGTTTTGCTGGCTTTGATGGCTCCCGCCGCTTACGGTTACCTCTTTGTCAGATGGTTAAACCAGTAAGAAACAGAACCTGACCCCCTTCTCCCAAAACGCACAAAAAATTGAAAAATTTTTGTGAACATGTCGTTGTTGACGCACAAACGGCAGGATGGTAATATGGTAATACCAACATGGAGAGGGGGGCAGTTCCATGCGGCTGGAGAAAATTCAGTACGTTTCTCCTAAGATACCGGAGCTTGTGATGCAGGCACTGATCAGCGCCATTGAGAGCGGTCAGATCCGGGTGGGGGAGGAGCTGCCTTCGGAACGGGATTTGGCGGAGCACCTAGGCGTGGGCCGGGGTTCTCTGCGGGAATGCCTGGCGATCCTGGAATTTCTGGGTGCCATTGAAAACAGAGGCAGCCGCAAGAAGGTGGCCCGGGATGCGGATTATATCCGCCGGGCGGCTTCTTTTGTGCGGATCTCCAACCAGCTGGACTCTATGGAGGATTTCAATGAATTCCGCCGGGTCAACGAGGTGGCCATTGCCGGTATGGCTTGTCAGCGGGCCACCAAAGAGGATCTGGCGGAGATTGCTGCGGCTATGGCGCGGCTGGAGGCCAATCCGGAGGATCCCGTAGGGGATGTGCTTTTTCACGATGCACTGGCAGTGGCCAGCCATAACATGATGCTGGCAGCCACCATCCACCTGGTCAACAGCATGATCGCCGATGTGCGTAGGCGGTTTTTCAAGAAGCCGGATTACATCCGGCGCTCCCAGGAGTCCCACAGGGCGATCTTTGAAGCAATCAAGAGCGGCGATGTGGAGCTGGCCAAGCGGGAGATGAATCTGCACCTGGATATCGTGGTGGAGTTTTCCGGCCGGTATCCGGAGCTGCGGGAAGAGGAATGAGCCGTTTGCCTGCAGGGGAGAGCGCTTCTTTTTTTGCCCTTCGGGTTTGCTCCAAAGCCGAAAAACTTGGTAGGACCAACATGCAAAGCACCGCTTGTCCGAGCGAGAAAGAGACCATTTGATGACAATTACAACGCATTATCTGGAGACTGGTTCCCAGAATCCATTTTATAACCTGGCCTTTGAGGAATATGTTCTCCGTAACCGCCGTGAAGGCGATTATCTGATGCTGTGGCAGAATGACAACACCATTGTTATTGGGCAAAACCAGAATGCCGAGGCAGAGATCAACCGTTCCTTTGTGGAATCCCATGGGATCCGTGTGGTTCGCCGGATGACCGGCGGCGGCGCGGTTTACCACGACCTTGGAAATCTCAACTATTCGTTTATTACAGACGCGGGAGATTCAGCCCAGTTGGCCATGGCGCGGTTTACCCGGCCCGTGGTGGAAGCCCTCCGGGGGCTGGGGCTGCAGGCGGAAGCCTCCGGCAGGAATGACATCCTGGTGGATGGCAAAAAGGTCTCCGGCACGGCTCAGCGGCTTGCCGGGAACCGGATCCTGCATCACGGTACGCTGCTGTTCGACTCCAATCCGGAGATGGTATCCGGGGCACTGAATGTGGATCCCGCCAAGTTCCAGTCCAAAAGTGCCAAGTCCGTGCGCAGCCGGATCGGAAATATCCGCCCATGTCTGCCCAAGGATATGGATCTTCCGGCATTTTGGGCGTATCTGAAAAAGACACTGTCCGGAAGCGGCTTCCAGCAGGATGCCCTGTCGGAGGAGGAACTCCGGGCTGTGGAGGAACTCAAGTGCAGCAAGTATGACACCTGGGAGTGGAATTTCGGCCGCTCTCCCCAATATGATTTGGTGAACAAGCGCCGTTTTGATGGCGGCAGCCTGGAAGCCGGTGTCCATGTGGAAAAGGGTGTCATCACAAATATTGGTTTCTTCGGGGATTTTCTGGCGGTTTCGCCTCTGGACCCGCTGGTCCAGGCGCTGGAGGGCTGTCCTTTCCGGCGGGAGGATGTGAGCGCCGTACTGGATCGCTTCCCCCTGGGGGAACTCTTCGGCGGCATTACCCGCCAGGAGATTTTGGATACCCTGTTTCATGCGGGAGATTTGGAGCCGTAAGAGCACTGCATCACCGCGCTGTGTGTTGCTTCGGGTGGGATCATCGGGAATTTGGCCTGATTGAAAATAGTCCGAAGTACAATTTATACTTGTCCACGTTAACGGGGAATGTCTCATTTTCCGTGGAGCGGTGAGGATGCAAACGTCTTTGCCGCGTCGGGCTCGAAGGGAGAACGGAGCCTGATGCAAAACAGATGGTTCGCCTTGCCGCAGCAAAACAAGGAAGGGAATGATTTCATGAAAGCCTACAAAAAGATCATGGGAGGCATTGCCGAATTCGAGAATATCGTTACGAGTCTCGTTTTGGTCTTTGTCACCGCGATCACCTTTGCGAACGTAGTCGTTCGTAAAGTCAGCGACAGCCAGTTCGCCTGGACGGAGGAGCTGGTTATCAACCTGTTCGTATTGCTGATTATGATGGGCTGCGCGCTGGGTGCCCGTGAGGGAAGCCTGATCAGCCTGTCCCTGGTCTTCGATCGTCTGAAGATCGGCGGCAAGAAGGTCCTGGTGGTGATTGCCACAGTGGTCAACACCGTGTTCTGGGCTCTGCTGCTGTGGACCGGCTGGGAGAAGGTCCTCTCTCAGATGGAGTCCGGCAAGCACACCTCCTCTCTGGGCTGGCCCGAGTGGGTGTTTACCATCTTCCTGCCCATCGGCTGCATTTTCTTGATTCTGCATACCATTGAGTATCTGGTGGACGTCCTGCATGGGGACGCTGATTGTGTGAAGGAAGAGGGAGGAAACGACTGATGATTAACTTTATTCTGTTTGGCTCCTTCTTTGTGATGCTGTTTTTGAACATCCCCATCTGCGTCAGCCTGGGTATGTCCTCCATTTTCGCCATGCTGTATTCCGGCGATAAGCTCTCCATTGTTCCTACCAACGTCTATAACGGCATGGCAAAGTTCCTGCTTCTGGCCATCCCGTTCTTCGTCCTCTCCGGCAACATCATGGCCAAGGCCGGTATTTCCACCCGTCTGGTTCAGTTCATTGATGACTGCATCGGACACCGCCGCGGCGGCATCGCCATCGTGTGCGTGGTGGTTGCCTGCTTCTTCGGCGCCATCTCCGGTTCCGGCCCGGCCACTGTGGCTGCTCTGGGCATTATCCTGATCCCCGCCATGATCAACCGCGGCGGCTTCTCCGCTCCGTTCTCCTCTGCCATGATGGCCGGCGCTTCTTCCATCGCCATCGTCATCCCGCCCTCTATCGCATTCGTGGTGTACGCCTCCATCACCGGCGTCTCCGTGGGCGATATGTTCATGGGCGGCATCATCCCCGGCATCATGATGGGCCTGGCCCTGGTGGTGGTCATCATGATCGAGGTTCGTAAGAAGGGCCTGACCGCTTCCCGTGAGAAGGCCAGCTGGGGTGCCCGCTGGAAGTCCTTCCGCACTGCCTTCTGGGGCTTCCTGATGCCCGTCATCATCCTGGGCGGCATCTACGGCGGCTTCTTCACTCCCACTGAGGCTGCTGCTGTCTCCGTGGTGTACGGCCTGATCGTCGGTCTGTTCATCTATCGCGAGGTCAAGCTCCGTGACCTGTATGATCTGCTGGTGGATTCCACCAAGACCACCGGCGGCATCATGCTCATCATCGGCGCTGCCACCCTGTTCTCCTATGTCTGCACCGTGCACGGCATCTCCGGCGCTGCCCAGGATCTGCTGCTGAGCATTTCCAGCAACAAGTACATCTTCCTGCTGATCGTCAACGTGATCTTCCTGATCGCCGGCTGCTTCGTGGACGCCAACTCCGCCATGTACATCTTCATCCCCATCATGTACCCTGTGGCGACCCAGCTGGGTATTGATCCCATCCACTTCGGCGTGCTGTCTACCGTGAACCTCGCTATCGGCCAGGTCACTCCTCCCGTGGGCGTCAACCTGTTCGTGGCCATCGGCGTCAGCAGCAAGCTGGAGAACATCAAGGACAAGACCAAGGTTACCATCGAGACCATTTCCAAGGCCGTGTGGCCCCAGATCGTGGCCTGCATTGTGGCTCTGCTGCTGGTCACCTACATCGAGCCCCTGTCCACCATTCTGCTGTTCAAGGGCTAAGCGAATGTACAGTTTTTGATCTGCAATCACGCAAGTGATATCAGATAAATCGCACGTATCATATTTTAAGGAGGAAAAACAATGAAAAAGTTTCTTGCATTGCTCCTCGCACTGGGCATGAGCCTTTCTCTGGCTGCTTGCGGTGGCTCTGACACTGGTTCTGAGACCAGCGGCGACGGCGAAGAGAGCGGTTTCGAGGAGCAGACCTGGAAGTTCACCTGCTCTGCTACCGAGAACACTCCCTGGGCTGACATGGGCCGTGACTTCGGCGACATGGTCAGCGAGGCTACCGGCGGTGCTGTCACCGTTGAGGTCTATGCTGCCGACCAGCTGACTGCCGGCAACCAGACCGAGGGCATCCAGGGCGTTATGGACGGCACCATCGAGCTGTCTGCCCACTCCAACATCATCTACTCCAACTTCGATCAGCGCCTGAACGTCGTTTCCATGCCCTTCCTGTTCGACTCCTATGACGATGTCGACGCCAAGCTGGACGGCGCTGCCGGCGAGGCCGTGGGCGAGGTCGTTGAGGACCTGGGCCTGCACCTGCTGGGCATTGCTGAGAACGGCTTCCGTCATGTCACCAACAGCGTCCGTCCCATCGAGACCGTGGAGGACATGAAGGGCCTGAAGCTGCGTGTTGCCGGTTCCGAGCTGCTCAACGAAGAGTACACCGCTTGGGGCGCCAACTGGACCAACGCCAACTGGTCTGAGGTTTACACCGGCCTGCAGACCGGCACCTACGACGGCCAGGAGAACCCCCTGCCCACCGCTGACGGCGCTTCCATCGCTGAGGTTCAGAAGTATGTCACCTACTGGACCGGCGTGTATGACTGCATCTTCTTCACCATGAACGGCGAGCTCTATGACTCCCTGTCTCCCGAGCTCCAGGCCATCGTTGACGAGTGCGGCCAGAAGGCTGCCCAGAATCAGCGTGAGAAGGAGCGCGCCGAGGATCAGGAGATCCTGGCCAAGTGGGAAGAGGCCGGCGTGACCGTTACCGAGCTGACTCCCGAGGCTGCTGAGGGCTTCAAGGAAGCTTCTGCTTACATCTATGACGATCCCACTTTCGTGGACATGATGACTCCCGAGCTGATCGACGTCTTCACCGCTGAATAAGCCAAAGACCGATCTGCGTCTAGCATGAAAAAGGACACGGCTGCCAAGCAGCCGTGTCCTTTTTTAACTTCTATTCACAAAACCGCTCCAGACAGGCCATAAACATGTCTGGAGCGGTTTTTTATGATGGGGCGGCATCCTTTTTCCTGGGACGCTTTTTGGCGGCATGCTGTGCGGCTTCCTTCTCCGCCAGAAGCTGGGTCAGACGGCCTTTGAGCGTCTCGATACCGGAATCCCACAGCGCCTCATATCGCTGGGCATCCCCGTCCATGAGGGCGTTGTACCATTTGCGGTGGTAGGAGAACTCCGGGCCGAAGTCGTAGAAGGACAGATCCACATTGGCAAAGACCATAAAGAGATAATCCATGCACCAGCTGGAGGAGTAGAGCCGCAGGAACCGCTCATTGTCGCACAGGCGGATAAAGCACAGGTGGAAGTCCCGTTCCAGCTCCAGGGCCTCGTTGAAGGAGATGCCGTCCGTGGCATGGTCAAAGCGATCCAACAGGTCCTCTATATGATGGATGATCTCCGGAAAGCGTTCCCGGTTCTTGATGGCAGGACGGATGGCGAAGATCTCAAACATCTTGCGGATCTCCAATACCTCCGAGAGGTCTTTCAGGGAGAGCTTTACCACCGCGTAGCCGCAGCGGGGGGTCTGCTCCACCAGATGCTCCGCCACCAGGCGGTTGAGAGCTCCCTTGATGGGCGTAGGACTGATGGACAGCTCCCTGGACAGCCGGTCCACCGGCAAACGGCTTCCCGCCGGATAGGTGCCCTGGAGGATCCGGTCCTTGAGGGCCTGGTAAGCATATTCCAGGAGAGATTCAGGAGGAAGGGACACCGCCGTACACCGCCTTTCTGGATATTGGATCTGATTTTGTTATTATAACAGGAATTTGGGAAAAAGCAATCGGATTCCCATAAAGACGGGATATTTTGAGGCTGCGACATAAGAATGTGTGCAGACCGCCAAAAACTTAGGAAACTTTTCGGAGAAATTGTGTATTGCAACCAGGGAGGAAAGTACGCATAATAGAAGCAAGCTGATACAAAATCAGATTCAATATTCACTTATACCGTATATTAAGAAAAAATATACAGTATGGCGGATAGGGGACCCAGCGGTCCAAAAGGAACGACAAGGAGGACAGAGCAATGGAACATACGGCTGATTTTCTCAAGAATGTGTACCGTGATTTGCTGTCCATCCGGCTTTTCGAAGAAAAGCAGGTGGAGGTCTATGCCCTGGGTAAGGTGCCCGGACATATTCACAGCGGCATTGGTGAAGAGGCGGTAGCCGCCGGCGTGGTGGCTACCCGGAAGCAGGGGGACTATTTCAAGTTTACCCACCGGCCTGTAGGGGCCTCCGTGGCCCTGGGGATTCCCCTGAACACCATGTTTGCCGAGCTGATGGGTAAGGTCACCGGCAACGCCCTGGGCCTTGGCGGCGTGCTGCACATGGTGGCTCGGGACTACGGCATGGTGGGCTTCTCCGGCACCCTGGGCTGTGATATCGCGGTGTCGGACGGCGCCGCCCTGAGCATCCAGATGGCCGGCACCGACAATGTCTCCTATGTCTTTTACGGTGACGGCACCTCCAACCGCGGTCCTGTCCATGAGGCCATGAACCTGGCGGCGGTGTGGAAGCTGCCGGTGCTGTTTGTGTGCAACAACAACCAGTTCGCCATCTCCACCTTCGCCAAGGACGGCGTCTCTGTGCCCCATCCCGGTGCAGACCGCGCCGCGGCCTACGGCATGCCCACCCGGGCGGTGGATGGCACCGATGTCCTGGCGGTGTATGAGGCTGCCAAGGAGCTGGTGGACGGCATCCGAGCCGGCGGCGGCCCGGCGGTGCTGGACTGCACCACCTATCGCTGGCGGGGCCACTTCGAGGGCGACCAGACCAAGTACCGGGATCCGGCCGTCACCGAGGAGTGGAAGAAGAATAAGGACTGCGTGGCGCAGATGGAACAGTGCCTGCAGGATCAGGGCGTTATGACGGCGGAGGAGATCCAGCAGATGCGCGATGAGATCAACGCCAAGATCGAGGACGCAGTGGCCTACGCCGAGTCCAGCCCCGAGCCCACCCCCGAAGACCTGTTCCGGAATCTGTATGCTGAGTAAGCGGTGAAGGAGGAATTACGATGCAAATGACATATCTCCAGGCCGTTGGTGCCGCGCTGCAGGAAGAGATGCGGCGAGATGATAAAATTGTAATGTTCGGCGAGGATATCGCCCAGTTCGGCAATATCTTCGGCGTGACCCGGGGCATGCTGGAGGAGTTCGGCCCCCAGCGTATCCGCAATACCCCCATTTCCGAGACCGCCATCATCGGCACGGCCCTGGGCGCCGCCGTAACGGGCCTGCGTCCCGTGGCAGAGCTGATGTACGCCGATTTCACCATGGTGGCCTTCAGTGAGATCTTCCACTGCGTGGCCAAGTGGCGGTTCATGCACGGCGCGGCCTACAAGGTCCCCCTGGTGATCCGCTGCGCCATGGGCTCCTCCTTCGGCGCCGGCGCGGAGCACTCCAACTGTGTGGAGAGCCTGTTCATGCACTCTCCCGGCCTGACCATCATCTCTCCCACCACGCCCTATGACGCCAAGGGCCTCCTCAAGAGCGCCATTCGCTCCGACAACCCCATCCTCTTCTGTGAGCACAAGCAGCTCTACCAGACCAAGGGCGAGGTGCCCGAGGGCGATTATACCATCCCCATCGGCGTGGCCGATGTGAAGAAGCCCGGCAAGGACGTGACCGTCATTGCCGTGGGCCTCATGGTGCGCCGGGCTCTGGAAGCTGCCCAGCAGCTGGAGAAAGAGGGGATCAGCGTGGAGGTCATCGATCCCCGAACGCTGGTGCCCTTCGACAAGGAGACGGTGTTCAACTCCCTGCGCAAGACCCACCACGCCGTCATCGTGGAGGAGAGCAACAAGACCGCCGGCATCGGCGCGGAGCTGGCCGCCATGATCCAGGAGGAGATGTACGACGAGCTGGACGGCCCCGTGGGCCGTGTGGCGGCGCTGGATGTGCCCATCCCCTACAACATCGCCCTGGAGAAGTACGTAATCCCCGATGCCGCCCGTATCGCGGAGGCTGTCCGGGCACAGCTGGCACGGGACATTTGAGAGCGGTCATCTGCACAGGAAAGGAGGAACCGCTCCGGTATGGAATATCGAAAGGGCGGATTTGATTTATGAGCGTTGAATTGGTAATGCCCCGGGCGGGGCTGACCATGGTGGAGGGGACCATCAGCTCCTGGACGGTCCCGGAGGGCGCCCAGGTGAAAAAGGGCGACACCATCATGGAATTTGAAAACGAGAAGAACACCATCGAGTTTGCCTGCACCCATGACGGGTACCTGCATATCACGGCCCAGGAGGGCGACGTGGTGGCGGTAGGCGCCCCCATCGGCTGCGTGGCGGAGACGCTGGAGGAGTACCAGGCCCTGTGCGGCGGCGCGGCTCCTGCCGCCGGAGCCGCTGAGACTCCTGCTGCCCCTGCGGCGGCACCCGCAGCGGCGGCTGCTCCCGGCGGCTGCACGGAGCTGGTAATGCCCCGGGCGGGACTGACCATGGTGGAGGGAACCATCAGCTCGTGGACGGTTCCGGAAGGCGCCCAGGTGAAAAAGGGCGACACCATCATGGAGTTTGAAAACGAGAAGAACACCATCGAGTTTGCCTGCACACATGACGGGTACCTGCACATCACGGCCCAGGAGGGCGACGTGGTGGCGGTAGGCGCTCCCATCGGCTATGTGGCGGACACCAAGGAGGCCTACGACGCCCTGTGCGGCGGCGCGGCTCCCGCGGCCGCTCCTGTTGCCCCTGCTCCCGCGGCCGCCCCTGAGGCCGCTCCGGCAGCCCCTGCTGCGGCTGCGCAGCCTGCTCCGGCTGCTCCCGGCGGCCGGGTGCGCATCACCGGCCTGGCCCGGAAGATGGCAAAGCAGCATCAGATCCCCCTCACCGCCCTGCGGGGCACCGGCCCCAAGGGCCGCATCATCGCCCAGGACGTGAAGAATTATCTGGAACAGGCCAAGTCCGCACCTGCCGCCGCTCCCGCTGCGGCTCCCGCAGCCGTCCAGACGGTGGAGGACAAGGTGACGGAGATCTCCATGAGCGGCATCCGCAAGGCCATTGCCAAGAACATGTACAACAGCCTCCAGCAGATGGCCCAGTGCACCGCCGCTGTGGAGGTGGATGTGACGGACCTTTTGGCCTACCGCCAGAAGCTCCTGGCCAAGCAGGACTTCCTGGGCTGCAAGGTCACCGTTAACGATTTGCTGGCCATGGCCACGGTGAAGATGCTCCAAAAGCATCCCACCGCCAACGCCACCTTCGACGGCAAGACGCTGTTCGTCCACTCTGCCGTGAACCTGTCTGTGGCCGTTGCGGCTGAGGCGGGCCTCATGGTACCGGTGGTGAAGAACGCCCAGCGCATGAGCCTGGTGGAGCTGCACAACGCCATGAAGGAGCTGGCGGACAAGGCCCGGGATAAGCGCCTGGCCGGAGACGACCAGAGCGGCGGCACCTTCACCATCTCCAACGTGGGCATGTTCCCCATCGACTGGTCTACCCCCATCATCAATCCGCCTCAGGTGGCCATCATCGGCTTCGGCCGTTCTGTCAAGAAGATGGCAGTGGTGGACGACCAGCCTGCCATCCGCTCCATGATGAACATGTTCCTGACTTTCGACCACCGGGTGTTCGACGGCCTGGAAGTGGGCCGGATCCTCTCGGATCTGAAGGAACTTGTGGAAAATCCCGAACTCATCACCGTGTGATACGGCGCTGCTTTTTCGTATACGGAATAGTAAGGAGGGCCTCCCTGGTGGGTGGCCCTCCTTTGCGCGCTCCCAAGATCAGGCGGCAGCGCGTCAGGGAAAATAGAAAACATCTTTTCTTCCGGACGGGGGTATGATAGGATAAACATACGGTACCCAAAACCGGACGGGCCGGGGAGGGTGCCGCCGGAGGAGAAAGGAACAACACCATGTGGGCAGAGAACAGTGTCTTTTACCAGATCTATCCCCTGGGCTTTTGCGGGGCCCCCAAGGAAAACAACGGCGTCACCGTGAACCGCATTGCCAAGGTGGGGGAGTGGGCGGACCACATCCGCCGTCTGGGGGCAAATGCGGTGTATCTCTCGCCCATTTTTGAAAGCGATACCCACGGATACGATACCCGGGATTTCCGGCAGGTGGACTGCCGCCTGGGCACCAACGAAGACTTTGCAGCCGTGTGTGACACGCTCCACCAGGCAGGCATCCGGGTGGTCATCGACGGGGTATTCAACCACGTGGGCCGGGGGTTCTGGGCCTTCCGGGACGTGCAGGAGAAGAAGTGGGACTCTCCTTATAAAGATTGGTTCCACATCAACTTCGACGGGGATTCCAACTACGGCGACGGCTTCTGGTACGAGGGCTGGGAGGGCCACTACGAGCTGGTGAAGCTGAATCTGCGCAACCCGGCGGTGGTGGACCATCTCCTCTCCTGCGTGCAGTTTTGGCGGGAGGAATTCGGCATCGACGGGCTGCGGCTGGATGTTGCCTACTGCCTGGACCGGGACTTCCTTGCCCGGCTGCGGGCCTTTACGGATTCTCTGGATCCGGAATTCTTCCTGGTGGGGGAGACCCTCCACGGGGACTACAACCAGTGGGTGAATGACCGGATGCTCCACAGCTGCACCAACTACGAGTGCTACAAGGGGCTGTGGTCCAGCCTCAACTCCATGAACCTCTTTGAGATCGTCCACAGCCTCAAGCGCCAGTTCGGCCCGGAGCCCTGGACGCTCTACAAGGGCAAGCACCTTCTGTGCTTCGTGGACAACCACGATGTCACCCGGGCTGCCAGCATCCTGCAAAATCCACGGCACCTGCCCCTGCTCTACGGGCTGATGTTCGGCATGCCCGGCATCCCCTGCGTGTACTATGGCAGCGAGTGGGGCGAGGAGGCCGTGAAGATCCCCGGTACCGACGATAACCTCCGCCCCTGCTTCGATGCGCCCAAGTGGAACGGCCTGACAGACACCATCGCCGCCATGGCCCGGGCCCATCGGGAGAGCCGGGCCCTGTGCCAGGGAGATTTTCAGGAGCTGGTTCTCACCAACCGCCAGACCATTTTCCAGCGCAGAACGGAGGGGGAGCGGGTACTGGTGGCCATCAATGCCGATGAGACGCCCTATACCGCCCACTTTGACGCCGGCTGCGGCCGGGCGGTGGATCTCATCACCGGGAAGGACCACGATTTCGGCGGCGGCAGTGAATTGCCGCCCTACAGTGTGGCCTTCTGGAAGTGTGAGCGATAACAAATACCAATGGTCAAACGGGACGCGCCATTTGGTGCGTCCCGTTTGCTGCGTGAAAAGCTCCAGACAGAACGGGAAGTTTTTCATAGATTTTACAGTTGACATAACGGTGTGGAAAAAGGTGTGGAGAATGTGCAAAAGCCTGAAAAATGAACGGTTTATGAAGGTGACATCCCGGTTATGGGAAAAATTACGCAATAACATTTTCCCGAAAGTCATTCCTTTTGGGGGGATCTCCGGGGTTTTTGCCGGAGACTTGAAAGAGAGGACGCCGGTGTGTTACAATACCCAATATAATATGAAGATACAGGCTCAGGCCTGTTTTGGAGGATCGGATGGCAAGCAGGAAAAACGATTATGGAAACGACAGCATTTCATCACTGAAAGGCGCGGACCGGGTTCGGAAACGGCCCGGCGTCATTTTTGGCTCCGATGGGCTGGACGGCTGTGAACACGCGGTGTTTGAGATCCTGTCCAACTCCATCGATGAGGCCCGGGAGGGCCACGGCACGCTCATCACCGTCACCCGGTATGCCGACGGCTCCGTGGAGGTGGAGGATGCCGGCCGGGGCTGCCCGGTGGACTGGAACGAAAAGGAGCAGCGCTACAACTGGGAGCTGGTGTACTGCGAGCTGTACGCCGGCGGCAAGTACAACAATGTGGACGGGGACAACTACGAGTATTCCCTGGGTCTCAACGGCCTGGGTGCCTGCGCCACCCAGTATGCCTCCCGGTATATGGACGTCACCGTCTGGCGGGAGGGGACGGAGTACCGCCTCCACTTTGAGCGGGGCGAGATCGTGGGAGACCTCACCAAGACCCCCCTGCCCAAGTCCCAGGCCAGGAAGACCGGTACCCGCACCCGCTGGCTGCCGGATCTGGACGTGTTCACCGACATCGCCATTCCGGCGGAGTATTTCACCGACGTCATGAAGCGCCAGGCGGTGGTGAATGCCGGCATCACCTTCCGCTTCCGCAATGAGACGGAGGCGGGGAAGTTTGAGACCACGGAGTTTCTCTACGAAAACGGCATCGCCGACTATGTGACGGAGCTGGCCGGGGAGGGGAGCCTCACCGCCCCCGTGTTCTGGCAGACGGAGAAGAAGGGCAGGGACCGGGCGGACAAGCCGGAGTATAAGGTAAAGCTCAGCGTGGCGTGCTGCTTTTCCAACAAGGTGAGCATCATCGAGCACTATCACAACTCCTCCTGGCTGGAGCATGGCGGCAGCCCGGAAAAGGCCACCAAGTCCGCCTTCGTCTCCGCAGTGGACAAGTATCTCAAAGACCAGGGCAAGTACCAGAAAAACGAGAGCAAGGTCACCTGGGCGGATATCGAGGACTGCCTGGTGCTGGTGTCCAACAACTTCTCCACCCAGACCAGTTATGAAAACCAGACCAAAAAGGCCATCACCAACAAGTTCGTCCAGGAGGCCATGACGGAGTTCCTCCGGTCCAACCTGGAGATCTATTTCATTGAAAATCCCTTTGACGCCGAGAAGATCGGCGAACAGGTACTCATCAACAAGCGCAGCCGGGAAAGCGCCGAGAAGCAGCGGCTCAATATCAAAAAGAAGCTCTCCGGCAATATCGACATTGCCAACCGGGTGCAGAAGTTTGTGGACTGCCGGTCCAAGGACCCCGACAAGCGGGAGATCTACATTGTGGAGGGCGACTCCGCTCTGGGCAGCGTCAAGCTCTCCCGGGATGCGGAGTACCAGGGTATCATGCCCGTCCGGGGCAAGATCTTGAACTGCCTGAAGGCCGACTACGCCCGGATCTTCAAAAGTGAGATCATCACGGATTTGATTAAGGTCCTGGGCTGCGGCGTGGAGGTGCAGAACAAGCACGTCAAGGACATGGCAGCCTTTGATCTGAATAACCTCCGGTGGAACAAGGTGGTCATCTGCACCGATGGCGATGTGGACGGCTTCCAGATCCGCACGTTGATCCTGACAATGCTCTACCGGCTGACGCCCACCCTCATTCGGGAGGGATACGTGTATATCGCCGAGACGCCGCTCTTTGAGATCAACTGCGGGGAGAAGACCTGGTTTGCCTATTCCGACAAGGAGAAAAACGACATCGTGAAAGAGCTGGAGGGGAAGAAGTACAAGATCGACCGCTCCAAGGGACTGGGTGAGAACGACCCGGATATGATGTGGCTGACCACCATGAATCCCGCCACCCGGCGATTGATCCGGGTGATGCCGGAGGATGTGGAGCGCACGGCGGAGGTCTTTGACCTGCTGCTGGGCGACAACCTCCAGGGCCGTAAGGATCACATTGCGGAGAACGGCTATAAGTATTTGGAGATGGCGGATATCTCGTAAGGTCCCTGTGAACTGAGAAATCACGGGGCACGTGGCAGCATCTCACATGTCATGGACTTTTGAAAGAGCCCCAAGAAAAAGAGAAGGAGGATCCCTATGAAAAAGATGATAGCCTTGGCACTGTCCCTGGTGCTGGCCCTGGCGCTGACGGTGCCGGCTTACGCGGCGGAACCGGAGACTGTGGGCGTGATGGTGAACGGAGACCGGGTGGCGTTTTCCGACGCTGCGCCGGAACTGCGGGATGGAAACACCATGGTGCCCCTGCGGGATCTGGTGGAGGCTCTGGGCGGCCAGGTGACGCCGGTGGACGGCGCACTGCGCTGCACCTTTGAGGCCGCTGACGGACAGGAGGCCCAGCAGGTGCTGGTTCGCCCGGACAGCAGCAGCTATTACAAAAACGGCCGCACCTATGTGCCGGTTCGGGCCATTGCGGAGCCCTTGGGTTACGATGTGTTTTGGGACTCCGGAGAGCGGGCCGCCGTGCTGATTGATTCCCAGGAGATCATTGACGGGATCGACCGGCAGTTCACCATTCTCAACAAGGCCCTGACCCAGCTTCAGCAGGAGCGGGATCCGGAGAAGCATTACCGGACCCAGCTGGACTATACGCTTTCCGTGGATGCGCTGGACGAGATTTCCGGCCAGCGGACCCAGGTGGATATCGCCCTCACCGGCAGCGTCCTCACCAGCGCCCACGCCGTGGAGCTGCAGCTCCGCGCAGATCTGAGCGATCTGGGGAATGTGATTTCGGGAGATATGGTGAGAAAGGGATATCTCACAAGCCTCAAGGCCGCTGTCATCGGCAAGGCATTGGAAGATCTGACCCTGGAGGCCCGGTATGACCTCACCACCGGAGATTTGTATTTGAGCTGTCCCGCCCTGGCCCAGCTCAATGAGCTGACCGGGCTGAATGCCCACAGCGATGACTGGTATCATCTGACCCTGCCTGCCGTGTCCTCTCTGGAGGAGCTGAGCAGCATCTGGGGGGAGACGCTGGGACTCTCCCGCCAGACCATGGAGCGGATCCAGTCCGGGGAGGGGAACTCCGTGGGCGGTATCCTCTACCTTTGCAGTGAGCTTCTCAGCCAGACCCCTGCGCAGATTCCGGAAAACGCGGAAATGGCCGGCCAGGTATTGGCCCAGCTGTTGGGCGACGATCACTTCCGGTCCAGCGGTACGACCCAAAAGCTCCATATCGGCATTGAGGAGCTGGAGGCCCTGCTGGGGCAGGAGGGACTGCTGGAGGAGATGTTCAAGACCCTGGGTCTGGATCTGACAGTCCGCCAGGACGGCAGCCTGGCCGCCGCTTTGGAGGTGGCCTTCCAGGAGGCCTATCTGGACGGGGATTCCGCCTCCCTGGAGGGCAATATGGAGCTCTCCGGCCATCATGTGGCGCTGAACCTCTCTTTGACCCTGGGCGATCTGATGGATGTTCAGTATGACCTGACGGAGACCATCCGGGAGACCACAGATCAGCCTCAGACCGCGCCTCCTGCCGGCAGCACGGTTGTGGAGCTGGGTGATGCGGAGAATATGCTGAGCGAGAGCTCTGCCGCTTCCACCCAGGTGACGCCGGCAGCCTAAGCACACTGCGGGAAGGGGGCACTCCCCCTTCCCGGAAAACATCAGCGAAGGAATATTTGACCATGCCAAAAAAGAAGCAGCCGGAGGAAAACCGGCCAAAAGTAAATAATCCCAACGTCATGGGGCTCCATGCGGCGGTGGTGGAGCAGCCCATCACCGACACGCTGGAACTCAACTATATGCCCTACGCCATGAGTGTCATCGTCTCCCGGGCCATCCCGGAGATCGACGGCTTCAAGCCCTCCCACAGAAAGCTCCTCTACACCATGTACAAGATGGGGCTTTTGACGGGGGCTCGGACCAAGTCCGCCAACATCGTGGGCCAGACCATGCGATTGAACCCCCACGGCGATGCCGCCATCTACGATACCATGGTGCGCCTTTCCAAGGGCTACGGTGCCCTGCTGACCCCCTTTGTGGACTCCAAGGGCAACTTCGGCAAAAGCTATTCCCGGGACATGTCCTGCGCCGCCCCCCGTTATACGGAGGCCAAGCTCACCGCCATCTGCGCGGAGCTCTTCCGGGATATCGACTCCGATACCGTGGACTTCGTGGACAACTACGACAATACCATGAAGGAGCCGGCCCTGCTGCCCACTACCTTCCCCAATATTCTGGTGAGCGCCAACAGCGGCATCGCCGTGGGCATGGCCTCCCAGTTCTGCGGCTTCAATCTCAAAGAGGTCTGCGATAGCACCGTGGCCTATCTGAAAAATCCCCAGTGTGACCTGACGCAGACGCTGCTGGCGCCGGACTTCCCCACCGGGGGAGAGCTGCTGGCGGATCCGGCAGCTCTGAGTGAGATCTATGAGACGGGCCGGGGCAGCGTCCGGGTGCGGGCCAAATACCGCTATCTGAAAAGCGAGAACCTCATTGAGATCTATGAGATCCCCTACTCTACCACGGTGGAGGCCATTTTGGACAAGGTGGCGGAGCTCATCAAGGCCGGACGCGCCAAGGAAATCGCCGACATGCGGGATGAGACGGACCTCTCCGGATTGAAGCTGGCCATTGACCTCAAACGGGGCACGGACCCGGACAAGCTCATGGCCAAGCTCTTCAAGCTCACCCCGCTGGAGGATTCCTTCGCCTGCAACTTCAATGTCCTGATCGCCGGCGCCCCCAAAGTGCTGGGCGTGCGGCAGTTGCTGGAGGAGTGGACTGCCTGGCGCACGGAGTCCGTGCGGCGGCGGGTGTACTTCGTCATGAAGAAGAAGCAGGACAAGCTGCACCTTTTGAAGGGCCTCAAGCGGATCCTGCTGGATATCGACAAGGCCATCAAGATCATCCGGGAGACAGAGGAGGAATCCGAGGTCATCCCCAATCTGATGATCGGCTTCGGCATCGACCAGATCCAGGCGGAGTATGTGGCGGAGATCAAACTGCGCAACATCAACAAGGAGTATATCTTAAAGCGGGTCAATGAGACCGCCGCCCTCCAGGATGAGATCGCCGATCTGGAGGATACGTTGAATGATCCCCGCCGGGTGAAGAAGATCCTGGTGGATGAGCTCTGTGCCGTGGCCAAGAAGTACGGTGAGCCCCGGCGCACCACCATCGTCTACGGCGATAACCTCCCGGTCTACCAGGAGGAGACGGAGGTGGAGGAGTATCCCGTTCACGTGTTCCTCTCCAAAGAGGGCTATCTCAAGAAGATTACCCCGGCGTCCCTGCGCATGAGCAGCGAGCAGAAGTACAAGGAGGGGGACGGTCCCAGCCAGAGCTTCGAGACCACCAGCGCTGCGGAGATCATGTTCTTTACCGACAAGTGCCAGGTGTACAAGACCCGCCTGAGTGAGTTCGACGATTCCAAGGCCAGCGTGCTGGGAGATTACCTCCCCGCCAAGCTGGGCATGGATGCCGGGGAGAGCGTGGTGTGGGCGGTGCTGCCCGGCGCGGACTACGCCGGAACATTGCTGTTCTTCTTTGAAAACGGCAAGGTGGCCCGGGTGGAGCTCAAGGCTTACCAGACCACCTCCAACCGCCGCAAGCTCACCGGCGCTTACTCGGACAAGAGCCCCCTGGTGAAGATTCTGCGTCTGGATGCCGAGCAGGAACTGGCGGTGTACTCCACGGAGCCCCGGTGCCTGCTGTTCCAGACCGCACTGCTCTCTCCCAAGACCACCCGTACCACCCAGGGAGTGGCGGTGATGACCCTGAAGCCCAAGTATCATCTCTGCGACGTCCGGCCGGTGGAGGAGACCCCCATCTCCAACCACAGCCGTTACCGGGTTCGGGCCATTCCCGCAGCCGGTGCCCTGCTGCGCCAGGAGGATACGGAGGAGCGGCAGATGGGCCTGCTGGATTAAGGAGGGATCATGAGACAAACCATCCGCAGCTACGCTCTGGTGGCGCTGGGGTCGGTGATTTTCGCCCTGGCTTTCGACTGGTTCTTCGCCCCCAACCAGGTGGCCATGGGCGGTGTGACGGGACTGGCACAGGTCATCAACGCCGTAGTCCCGGCCCTCTCCGTGGGCGTGCTGTCCTTTTTGCTGAACGTGCCGCTGTTTCTTGCGGGGTGGAAGTTCATCGGATTCCACCTGCTGGCCTCGTCCCTCTTTTCCATGGCGGTGAGCTCGGTGGCCATCGATGTGATTGCCGCCCTCTATCCCTTCGCCCCCATGGACCCCATGCTCTCCTGCCTGTGCGGCGGAGCGCTGATGGGTGTGGGCCTGGGCATCGTCTTTTCCCAGGGCGCCACCACCGGCGGCACCGACGTGGTGGCCCGGCTCATGAAGCTCAAGCTTCCCTGGCTGCCGATGGGCAAGCTGATGCTGGTGCCGGACTTCATTGTGCTGGCGCTGGCGGCGGCGGTGTTCGGCCGGGTGGAGGCCGCCCTCTACGGTGCCGTAGGCATCTTTGTGGCCACCCGGGTCATGGATACGGTACTCTATGGCCTGGATACCTCCAAGGTGGCCTACATCATCTCCGACCGCTGGGAGGAGCTGTCCCGGCACCTGCTGGGGGAGCTGGACATGGGCGTGACGCTGCTGCGGGGGCAGGGTGCATACACCGGGCGGGAAAAACAGATTTTGATGGTGGCCTTTAAGCAAAAGGCCATCGTCCAGGTGAAGAAGACCGTTCACGAGATCGATCCCGGCGCGTTTATGATTGTGTGTGACGCCCACGATGTGCTGGGCGAGGGCTTTGGCGACTATCAGAAGGAGGAAATCTGACATGGCGGATTTTGCGAATGTGGAGAAAAGCCTGCGGGAGCGGGGGTTTCAGGTGAAGACCTTTGCCACCGGGGCGGAGGCTGCCGACTATCTGGACGGCGCTGTGGACGGAAAGACCGTGGGCCTGGGCGGATCCCTGACTCTGCAGGAACTGGGTGTCTATGAGCGCCTGTCCGCACACAATACCGTATACTGGCACTGGGTCAACGGGGCGGGAGACCGGGTACGCTCTGCTTCTGCCCAGGTGTACATCACTTCCGCCAATGGCCTGGCGGAGACAGGCGAGATCTTGAACATCGACGGTTACGGCAACCGGATTGCTTCCACCCTGTACGGCCATGAGAAGGTGTATTTCGTCATCGGCCGCAACAAGCTGGCTCCCACCTATGACGAGGCCCTGTGGCGGGCCCGGAACATCGCGGCCCCCAAGAACGCCCAGCGCCTGGGAAGAAAGACGCCCTGCGCCATCAAGGGAGACCGGTGCTACGACTGCAAGAGCCCCGACCGGATCTGCTGCGGCCTTGCAGTGCTGTGGACTGCCATCATGGATATGGAGATGGAAGTGATCCTGGTGGACGAGGACTTGGGATTGTAAAGTCCATGGGTACCTTTGAGAAGGGAGGCGGATCCTGTGAAAATACGGTTTCTGACGCTGACGGCGGCTGTGTGCCTGCTGCTGACGGGATGCGCCTCCCTGCTGGAACGGGAGTACAGCACCGTGGAGCCCCACGTCAGCAAGTTCTGGGAGAGCGAGGCTGCCGGAACGCTGCGGGCGGAGAGCTATCAGGACATCGTCAATGACCTGTTGATCCTCATCGGCCAGCACACGGAGACAGCCACGCTGCGCCTCTATAACTTTGAGGACGACCTCTCTGTGTCCCAGACCCTGGAGCGGGCCACCAACGAGGTCAAGCAGGAGACGGCCATGGGCGCCTACGCCGTGGAGTTCATCACCTTTACCAGCCAGGCCCAGCGGGGCTATTACGAGGCCCCCGTGCAGATCAGCTACCGCCGTACCGCAGAGCAGATCCAGGCGGTGGTGAACGCCACCAGTACGGAGGCGGTGTATAGCCTGCTGAGCACCGCTGTTGCAGAGGGACGGACGGAACTGGCGGTACGGATCGGCTATTGGCGGGAAGACGACCGGGCCCAGGTGGAGGAAGTGGTGACCCGCCTTCGGGAGGAGCTGGGGCTCACGGAGGGGCCGGAGTGGTCTGTGTACTACTATCCTGCCCAGGGCCAGGTGGGGCTGATTGAGTTTGCGCTGAGCGGTACGGAGGGGGATCCCGGGACGGCCCAAAGCGGCGGTGAGACGGGATCCTCCGGTGCGGAAACAGCCGATGAAAAAAATCCTGAAAATTTAGAGACAGGGGGTTGACAATTTCCTATCCCTTTGTTAAAATACTCCTTGTCTCGCGGGCATAGCTCATCTGGTAGAGCGCCACCTTGCCAAGGTGGAGGTAGCGAGTTCGAGCCTCGTTGCCCGCTCCAAAAGAGGACACCTCATCCGAAAGGATGGGGTGTTTTTCGTTAATGGGAAGAAGAGAACGAGGTGCCTCCACCTGTGCGCAGCACGTTGAATGTGAGGGGAGACAGGGCTCCTGCAAAAGGCGGGAAGCCATTTGCGGGATGCCTGGAAGCGGGTTCGAGCCTCGTTGCCCGCTCCGGCTCGTCACAAGCGACATATCGCGTGCGATGCGCTTTTTTGTTTCATTACATAGCGAATCGCACGCTCATTCTGCTGCTCCTCGCTCCCAACCGCGGCCCGCTGCACTGGGCCCGCGGTTGGTGGCCGCCCTGTGAGCGGTTTCTTTATGGACACCCTCCGTATCGGTCCTTACGTATTCTTTCAACAAAGGATGGTGTGTTTTTCGTTGACAGGGAAAAAAGCCCCGTCCTTTTGGACGGGGCCTTTTCATTGCAGTTATGATTTCCGGCTGGGGATCAGGAAGCCCACCGCGCCGCATACCAGGGCGGGAATCACCCAGCCAAAGCCCAGACTGGCCAAGGGCATCAGTTTCAGGATGGGGAGGGTGAGGCCAAAGCCGGAGACTACCTCCAGAAGACTGAACAGCAGTGCACCCAGCGCGGCCAGGCGGAAGACCCAGTCGTTTTTGATAAAGCGGTCGAAGAAGGACAGCAGGATCAAAACCAGTGCCGGGGGATAGACCACATTGAGGATGGGAGCGGCAATGGAGATGATCTGCTCCAGGCCGAAATTGGACACTACGGCGCTGAACACACATACCACTACCGTCAGCACAGTGTAGGAGAGGCGCCCTCCGGAGAGCTTGGAGAAATAGGAGGCGGCAGAGCTTACCAGGGCTACCGCCGTGGTGACACAGGCCAGAGCCGCCACCACCGCGAAGAGCCATACGCCCCAGCTGCCCAGCAGATTGCGCACGATGGCGATGACCAGATAAGTCCGATCCACATCCAACCCGAAGAAGCGGGAGGTGGTCACGCCCAGATAGGTCAATCCCAGATATACCACCAGCAGGGCACAGCCTGCCACGATACTGGCGCCGGACACCACCACGGCCTTGTCCCGGGGAGCGGTGTGGCCCTTGTTCTCGGCGCTTTTGAGAATAATGGCGCCGAAGACCAGGGCTGCCAGCACGTCCATGGTCTGATAGCCGGCCTCAATGCCGGTAAAGGGGACATTGTCCACCAGGGTGTGGTCAGGGACAGGGCCGATGGGATCCAGAACGCCCCGGACGATGAGGATCAGCAGTCCCGCCAGCAGCAGCGGTGTAAGGATCTTGCCCACAATGTCCACCACTGCCGATTCCCGCAGACACAACAGCAGGATCAGCAGGAAGAAGAGCACGGAGAACAGCACGGGGGAGACGCCGGACGCCAGCGGCATCACGGACATCTCATAGGTGGTGGCCGCCGTCCTGGGAATGGCCAGCATGGGGCCGATACAAAGGACGATGGCGCTCATCAGCAGCTTGGAGGGGATCCGCCCGATGCGGCGGGTCAGGCCGTCCGTGCCGCCCCGGAACTGGATGGCAAAGAGGGCCAGCAGGGCAAGTCCGATATCCGCCAGATAGTAGCAAAGGAAACCGATAAACCACTCCTTGCCGGATTCCAGGCCCAGGTAGGGGGGGAATACCACGTTTCCGGCGCCGAAGAACATGGAGAACAGGGCAAAGCCGATGACGAAAATGTCGCGTATGGTACGTTTCATAAAACAATATCCTTCCCGCGGGTCCGCGCCGCGAACGGGCGGACAGGTGAATGGAAACCGGGATCATGCGCTCAAA
The DNA here is from genome assembly GCA_905200545.1 of uncultured Oscillibacter sp. GTDB lineage: Bacteria > Bacillota > Clostridia > Oscillospirales > Oscillospiraceae > Oscillibacter. The sequence goes on along the minus strand of CAJKKQ010000003.1, from coordinate 88,763 downwards.
AAACAAACAGAGCGGCGGAGGTTCAGCTCCGTCGCTCTGGCTGCATCAAGCGGTCTTTCGTGAGGAGCTCTGTCCGAACAGGAACGGAAAAACGCGGCGCCTCAGATCTTCACAAGTTCATACTCCCGGGTACCCAGCCCCAGCTTCTCCGCATGCTCCAGGCATACCTGCCACTCGGTGTCCGGATGGACAGCGTGGAAGAAGTCCTGGTCGGAGCAGTTGCAGTCCCCGTCAAAAACGGCGGAATTGCGCACCGGCGTCTGGGCCAGAACCGCGTCCGCACAGGCCTGGTCCAGTGCCACAGGATCAAAGGAGGCAAACATGCCCACGTTGGGAACGATGGGCACATCGTTTTCAGCATGGCAGTCGCAGTTGGGGGATACATCCAGCACCAGGGAGACGTGGAAGCAGGGACGGCCATCCACCACGGCCTTGGTGTACTCGGCGATCTTCTTGTTGAGGATAGCGGGAGCCTCGTCATAGAGGCACTGGATGGCGTCCTTGGGGCACACGGCAAGGCAGCGGCCGCAGCCCACGCACTTGTCCGTATTGATGGTGGCCTTGCCGTCCTCGCCAAACTCCGGCGCTCCGTGGGCGCAGATCTTGGCACAGGCGTGGCAGCCGATGCACTTTTTCTGCTTGACGAAGGGCTTGCCGGAATTGTGCTGTTCCATCTTGCCGGCCCGGGAGCCGCAGCCCATGCCGATGTTTTTCAACGTGCCGCCCATGCCTGCCTGCTCATGGCCCTTGAAATGGGTCAGGGAGATGAACACGTCGGCATCCATGACGGCCCGGCCGATCTTGGCGTTTTTCACATACTCGCCGCCCTCCACCGGGACTTCCACCTCGTCGGTGCCCTTGAGGCCGTCGGCAATGATGACATGACAGCCTGTGGAGTAGGGGGTAAAGCCGTTGACATAGGCGGACTCAATATGGTCCAGAGCGTTCTTCCGGCCGCCCACGTACAAGGTATTGCAGTCCGTCAGGAAGGGTTTTCCGCCCTGGCTCTTCACCAGGTCGGCCACTACCTTGGCCCAGTTGGGCCGCAGATAGGCCAGGTTGCCCGGCTCACCGAAGTGCATTTTAATGGCGACGAATTTCCCCTCCATGTCAATGTCGCCGAAGCCGGCGGTCATCATCAGGCGGGCCAGCTTCTGGGGCAGGTTTTCCCGCCAGCTGGGACAGCGGAAATCCGCAAAGTAGACTTTTGCTTTTTCTGCCATAGCATTTTCTCCTTTTTCCTGAATATTCCCCCAAGGGGATCGCGTCATGCACCCGCCGCCCCTCAAAAACGGCGGAGCGAGAAACTGGTTTTTACATATCGTCCAGATCCACACTGATGTTGTCGGTACCGTGACGGTCAAATTCCGAGAGATATGCGTCGATACGGTCCATCAGGGCACTGTAATTCTCCCGGGTCAGGGGTTCGCCGTCCATGTCCCGCATGGCCAGCTCCTCTGCCAGGATCTCATAGAACACCACATCTTCGTAGTTTTCAATGGCCTCGTGGATGCCGCCGTCAGAGAAGGCACGGGAGGGAATCAGCTCGCCCCGGTACAGTTCCACCAGCTTGCTCATCTTGTGGTGCAGGCAATGGGAGAAGATCAGGCTCTCTACTTGGTCGTACTCCTGAATGCGGTCGTCTTCCCGGGTGGAGTTGATGACCCAGTTTCCTATGTATACCAGATCCAGCAGATAGCGGAACTGCTGTTCGGTCAGTTCGATTTTCATGGCGGACGCCTCCCGCAGTGCGATTTACAGGATGATTATAGCAGAGGCAGCGCAAAAATTCCATATAAAAAAGCAAGCAAAAAGACTAAAATCTGTCTTGCGGCCAACTGCGTCTCATAGTATAATATGTAATTCGGATACAAATTGCTCACCGAAAGGGCAGAAAAGGAGGAACGGCCATGGACAACCGTCCCATCGGCGTGTTTGACTCGGGCCTGGGCGGCCTCACGGCAGTGCACTCCCTCTGGCGGATTTTGCCGGAGGAGGATCTCATCTACTTCGGAGATACCGCGCGGGTGCCGTATGGCGGCCGCTCCAAAGAGACCATTTTGAAATACGCCCGGCAGGATGTGCGCTTCCTCCGATCCTTTGACCTCAAGGCCATCCTCATCGCCTGCGGCACTGTCACCACCACCTCCCTTTCCACCCTGCAGGCGGAAAACGACCTGCCCATGGTGGGGGTGGTGGAGCCCACCTGCCGGCGGGCCGTGTCTGTGACCAAAAACAAGCGGGTGGGTATGATCGCCACGTTGGCCTCCGTCCGCTCCGGGGCTTACGAGGCCACTCTCAAGGGGCTAGACAGCGAGGTGGAGGTCTTCTGCGAACCCTGTCCGCTGCTGGTGCCGCTGGTGGAAAACGGCCGCATCCGCCGGGGGGACATCGTCATCGAGACGGTGGTGAAGGAGTACCTGGAGCCCCTGAAGGCCAAGGGCATTGATACCCTGATCCTGGGCTGCACCCACTATCCGCTCCTCATGGATATCATGGCGGACGTCATGGGCCCCGGCGTGGAGCTGGTGTCCGCCGGTGAGGAGTCAGCCTTTGAACTCAAGCGGATGCTCAAGGCGGCGGGCAAGCGGGCGGATGAGACCCGCCAGGGGACTTCGGAGTTCTACGTCAGCGACCGGGTGGAGGATTTCGAACAGATCGCCTCACTTTTCCTGCAGGAGGACCTGCGCCACGGGGCACGGAGGATCGACATTGAACAGTATTGACGCACAGCGGCTGCCGGTGCTGCTGAGCATCCGGGGCGAGCAGTATTTTGACGGCGTGGACCCCGACGCCACAGAGCTGATGACCGAGGGAACGCTGCACCTGACGGAGGAGGGCCTGGTGCTCACCTATCAGGAGACGGCCCTCACCGGCATGGAGGGGACTACCACCACCTTTGAGATCCAGGGAAAGCGGGTGGTGCTCACCCGCAGCGGCAGTGTCAACTCCCGGATGGTTTTCGAGGAGGGGCGTCAGCACACCTCCCTCTACGAGACGCCCTACGGTGAGCTGTCGGTGGATATCAACACCAGCCGCCTGCGCCACAACCTCACCGAGCGGGGCGGCATTATGGAGATCCAGTACTCCATCGCCGTGGAGCACGCCGTCACCGGCCGCAACAGCTTTAAGATCCGGGTAAAGCGGAAACACTGAATGGGAAGAAAAACCGGCCCTGGAGCCGGATCAGCCGATTACCAATACACAAAAGAGAGGATTCGATACGATGATCCACATGGTACAAAACGCGAAAGACCAGGCGGCGGCCCTGGCCATGGCCGCCTACCAGGCGGCGGTGGCGGACGGCACGCTGCCCCAGGCGGAGGTTAAGACCGCCCCGGTGGAGATCCCCAAGGACACCGCCAACGGCGACTTTACCACCACCTTTGCCCTGGCGGCCGCCAAGCAGCTGCGCAAGGCACCCCGGGATATCGCCCAGGCCCTGCTGGGCCATATGAATCTGGAGGGCAGCTACTTTGCTTCCGCCGAGATCGCGGGCCCCGGCTTTTTGAATTTCCGCCTCAATGACAGCTGGTATGCCGGTGTCATGAACGCTGTGGAGACCGAAGGGGCCGACTACGGCACCGCTGACACCCTCAAGGGCCAGAAGATCATGGTGGAGTTCGTCTCCGCCAACCCCACGGGCCCCATGCACATGGGCAATGCCCGGGGCGGCGTGCTGGGCGACACCCTGGCCAGCGTCCTCACTGCCTGCGGCGCCGACGTGACCCGGGAGTTCTATGTCAACGACGCCGGCCACCAGATCGATAAGTTTGCCCACTCCATTGAGGCCCGCTACCTCCAGATCATCAAGGGCGAGGACGCGGTGCCCTTCCCGGAGGACGGCTATCAGGGCGGCGACATCCGGGACCTGGCCCAGGCCTACTACGATCAGCATGGTGAGGAGCTTTTGAACGTCCCCGCCGCGGAGCGCCAGGAGAAGCTGGCCCAGTTCGGCCTTTCCGTGAACCTGCCCAAGATGAAGAGCGACCTGGCCCGCTACAAGATCCACTATGACAACTGGTTCTATGAGTCCACCCTCCACGAGAGCGGATACGTGGCCGAGACGGTGGATCTTCTGACGGAGAAGGGCTGGACCTACGAAAAGGACGGCGCGTTGTGGCTCAAGACCGCCGACATCCTCCGGGAGCACTTCCGCAAGGCCGGCAAGAAGGAAGCGGACATCGAGAAGCTGGACCTCAAGGACGACGTGCTGCGCCGGGCCAACGGGTTCTACACCTACTTTGCCGCCGATATCGCCTATCATCGCAACAAGTTCGCCGTCCGGGGCTTTGACAAGGTCATCAACGTCTGGGGCGCCGACCACCACGGCCATGTGGCCCGGTTGAAGGGCGCCCTGGATGCCCTGGGCCTCAACGGATCCGAGCGGCTGGACATCGTCCTCATGCAGCTGGTGAAGCTCCTGCGGGACGGCGAGGTGGTGCGCATGTCCAAGCGCACCGGCAAGGCCATCTCCCTGTCCGATCTGCTGGACGAGGTCAGCGTGGACGCCGCCCGGTGGTATTTCAACGCCAAGCCGGATACCCAGATGGAGTTTGACTTAGGGCTGGCAGTCCGGGAGGACTCCGAGAACCCCATCTACTATGTGGAGTACGCCCATGCCCGGATCTGCTCGCTGCTGCGGGCCCTCCAGGAGGAGGGGGTCAGCGTCCCCGCCCAGGCGGAGGTGGACATGTCCATCTTAAGCGGCGAGACGGAGCGGACCCTCATCAAGCAGATTGCTCAGTTCTGCGAGGAGATCAAGCTCTCCGCCCGGGACTACGATCCCAGCCACATCAACCGCTATCTCCAGGAGCTGGCGGGCTGCTTCCACCGCTTCTACACCGCCTGCCGCATCAAGGGTGAGGAGCCTGCGGTGCGCTCGGCCCGGCTGAAGCTGGCGGACGAGACCCGCATGGTGCTGAAAAACGGCCTGAAGCTCATCGGTGTGGATGCCCCCGAGAAGATGTAAGAAGCCGGATTTACAGGGCTTCTGATTGAAAAGAAAAGCCGTGCCCCTTGGCGCGGCTTTTCCCTTACAGCAGACAGATACACGGAAATAGGAAGGAGGATGTATGGAGACGAGCACCACATCCGCCCGCTGGAGGCGTGCCTTCCGGGCGGCCTTTCCGGCTACCATCCCGGTGATGACGGGATTTTTGTGCCTGGGTCTTGCCTACGGCGTGCTGATGCAGACAAAAGGGTATGGGCCTTTGTGGTCTACCCTGATGAGCGCCATTGCCTTCGGCGGCAGCATGCAGTATGTGGCCATCACCCTGCTGACCACGGCCTTCGACCCGCTCCAGGCCTTTTTGCTCTCGGTCATGGTCAACGCCCGGCACATCTTCTACGGCCTGGCATTGCTGGATAAGTACAAGGGCCTGGGAAAGCTCCGGGCCTTCCTCATCTACGTCCTGTGCGACGAGACGTTTTCCCTGGTCTCCACGGTGGAGCCGCCGGAGGGGGTGGAGCGCCGGGATTTCTACTTCTGCATCTCCCTGCTGGACTATGGTTATTGGGTGCTCTCCACGGCGCTGGGAGGCCTTTTGGGGAACTTCATCGCCTTTGACACCACAGGGCTGGACTTTGCCCTGACGGCCCTCTTCGTGGTGCTGTTTCTGGAACAGTGGAAAAAGCGGGCCAACCGCCCTGCCGGGATCATCGGGATCCTCTGCGCGGCGGCGGGCCTGGCAGTGTTCGGTGCGGACAACATGGTGATCCCCGCCATGGTGCTGATTCTGGCGGCGCTGTTGGGTGGCCGGAGGCAGCTGGATCGTGGGGAAAAAGAGGAGGGACGCATATGACTCTGACACCCTTGGAGACCCTGGGCATCATCCTGGCGGTGGCGGCCGGGACCCAGCTGACCCGCTGGCTCCCCTTCTGGCTGTTTCCGGAAAAGCGGGAGCCCCCTGCCGTGGTGACCTATCTGGGACGGGTACTGCCTCCGGCCATGATGGGCCTTTTGGTGGTATACTGCCTGAAAAGCGTCAACTGGCTAGCCGCCCCCCACGGGGCGCCGGAGGTCATCGCCGTGGCGGTGGTGACGGTGCTTCACTGGAAATGGGGCAATGTGCTGCTCTCCATCGCGGGCGGCACGGCGGTTTACATGCTGCTCTTGCAGCTGGTATTTGCGTAAGGGCGCCTGTATAAACTGGGAAAACCTGCATAAACTGGGACTGCGGCCGCTGTGCCGCAGTCCTTTTTTGGAGGTGTGCCCATGCGCAGGCATTTGCTGGTGTGGGAGCTGGCGGGGGTCGTGTTCACGGTGATGGCAGGAGCCCTGCTGCACTTTGTTTATGAGTGGAGCGGCGGCAGCCCCCTGGCGGCGGCGTTCTCCGCCGTCAATGAATCCACCTGGGAGCACATGAAGCTGCTGTTCTTTCCCATGTTTCTCTTCTCCGCCGTCCAGGCGGGATTTCTGGGGCGGACCTATCCCAATATTCTGGCGGTGCGGGCGGTAAGCACGCTGGTGGGCGTCATTTTGATCCCGGTGCTGTTTTATACCTATACCGGCGTACTGGGTTACCATGTGATGTGGGCGGATATCGCCGTATTTGCCCTGGCGGCCCTGATGGCGTTTATGCTGGATTTCCGGCTGCTGCGGCGGGGACGCTTTGCGGACGGCTGGCAGCAGGTACTGGGCCTTATTGTACTGTGGGGGCTGGCGTTCGCCTTCGTCTACTGTACCTTCCGCCCTCCTCAGTTGGCACTGTGGCAGGATCCCATTACCATGACCCGGGGGATCCCTTGACGGGGATATGCAGACACCCGCTGATGGGAAAACCATCAGCGGGTGTTTTTTATGTTCAGTTGAGGGTGTTGGCGTTCTGGGTAAAGAGCTCCTCCACCCGCTCCGCCGTGGCGGGGCAGGAAGCAAGACCCGGGTCCTGGGCGAGCAGTTCCTCCGCTGCCTGCTGGGCCTCCCGCAGAAGATCCGTGCCGCAGCCCAGGTCCGCCACCTTCCGCCCCGGCAGCCCGTGCTGGCGCTCCCCGAAAAAGTCGCCGGGGCCCCGCAGCCGCAGGTCCTCCTCCGCGATGCGGAAGCCGTCGGTGGTTTTGGTCATGACCTTCAGCCGCTCCCGGGTCTCCTCATTGCGGTTGTCGGAGATGAGGATGCAGTAGGACTGGTGCTGCCCCCGGCCCACCCGGCCCCGCAGCTGGTGAAGCTGGCTGAGACCGAAGCGCTCGGCGTTTTCAATGACCATGACGGCGGCGTTGGGAACGTCCACCCCCACCTCGATGACGGTGGTGGAGACCAGGATGTCCGTCTCCCCCCCGGCGAAGGCGGCCATCACCGCCTCCTTTTCCCTGGGTTTCATCTTCCCGTGGACAAAGGCGATTTTCCGGTGGGGGAAGACCTCCTGCTGGAGCTTTTTGGCATAGGCGGTGACGGCCTTGCGGTCATCCGCCGCCTCGTCGTCGCTCTCTTCGACCATGGGACAGACGATGTAGGCCTGACGGCCCTCCGCCATGAGCTTGTCCAAAAAGGCGTAGATCCGGGGATGATAGCTGCCGGGGACGGCGTAGGTCTCCACCGGCTTTCTCCCCGGAGGCAGCTGGTCGATGACGGAGACATCCAGGTCTCCGTACAAAATCAGCGCCAACGTCCGCGGGATGGGAGTGGCGGACATGACCAGCATGTGAGGATGGCTCCCCTTGGCGGCCAGGGCTGCCCGCTGGGCCACGCCGAAGCGGTGCTGCTCGTCGGTGACCACCAGGCCCAGATCGGCAAATTCCACACTGCCGGTAAGCAGGGCATGGGTGCCGATGGCAAAGTCGATCTCTCCGGAGGCGAGCTGCTGCAAAATGGAGCGCTTGGTCTTGGCGGGGGTAGAGCCTGTCAGCAGGGCGCAGCGGATGTTCAGCCGCTCCATCAGGGGGGCCAGACCCTCGTAGTGCTGCCGGGCCAGAATCTCCGTGGGGGCCATCAATGCCGCCTGGCGGCCGTTTTTCACCATGAAGTACACGCATGCGGCAGCCACCATGGTCTTGCCGGAGCCCACGTCCCCCTGGCACAGGCGGTTCATGGGGGTGCCGGAGCGCATGTCCGTGAGAGCTTCCTCCACGCAGCGGCGCTGGGCATCCGTCAGGGTAAAGGGCAGGGCACTGTAAAAGCCCCCCATGTCCACCTCTTTGCAGGGGGGAACGGAGACTACTTCCCGGCGGCTGCGCAGGCGCTGGAGGCCGATGGAGAAGAGGAACAGCTCCTCAAAGGCCAGCCGCCGCCGGGCAATGTCCAGGGCCTCGGCGCTTTCCGGGAAGTGAATGTTCTCATAGGCGTAGCCGATGCGGCACAGGTGATGGGCTTGCCGGACAGGATCCGGCAGTACATCCGGCAAAATGTCGGCGCACGCATCCAACCCCTGGCGGATGGACCGGGAGAGCACCAGCTGGGAAACCCCGGCGGTGAGGGGATAGATGGGGACGATGCGCCCCGTCTGCTCCCGGCGGCCCTCCGGCTCCACAATGGGGGAGGCCATCTGGCGGCGCAGGAGGCTTCCCTCCGCCCGGCCGCAGAAGATGTAGGTCTCCCCCTGCCGGAGATTGTTTTTCAGCCAGGTCTGGTTGAAAAAGGTCACGTCCAGCACACCGGTCTCGTCCACCGCCCGGACTTTGATGAGATCCATGCCCTTGCGGATATGGGCAAGGGTGGGAGGCGCGGCTACCATGGCCGCCACGCAGGCGGTCTCGCCGTTTTGCAGTTCCGCGATGTGCCGCAGGGCCGTGCGGTCCTCGTAGCGGCGGGGGAACCAGGCGATGAGATCCCGCAGCGTGGTGATGCCCAGCTTGGAGAGAGCCTTGGCTTTCTGGGGGCCGATGCCCCGGATGAATTGTACGTTGGTGGAAAGATCCGCCATGGAATCGGCCTCCTTGCACAGTACGTTTGTTCCATTATATAATACCCGCTGTGGAAAAACAATGCGGCTTTTTTGAGGAAAGCTGTAACGGATGTGGGGCGGGTGCGTCCTATCCATGCAGGGAGGTGAGGGAGTGCCGGATTTTGAGGAGATCTACCGGGCGTATTTTGCAGATGTGTACCGCTATATCCTGGCTTTGAGCCGGGATGCCCAGACAGCGGAGGAGGTGACCCAGGAGACCTTTGTCCGGGCCCTCACCGCCATCGACGGTTTCCGGGGCGAGTGCCAAATACGGGTGTGGCTGTGCCAGATCGCCCGGAACCAGTACCTGTCCCTTTGCCGGGAGCGGAGAAAGTTTGCGGAGGAGCCGGGGGAGACGGGAGACCGGGGCATCGAGGAGGGCTTTGCGGACCGGGAGACGGCCCGGCAGCTCCATGTACTGCTCCACGCCCTGCCGGAGCCCTACAAGGAGGTCTTTTCCCTGCGGACCTTCGGAGAGCTCCCCTTTGCCCAGATCGGGGAATTGTTTGGAAAAACGGAGAGCTGGGCCCGGGTCACCTACTTCCGGGCCCGGCAGAAACTCAAGGAGGCGTTGGAAACATGAATTGCGGAATCATTCAGGATCTGCTGCCCCTCTATCACGACGGCGTCTGCTCGCCGGAGAGCCGGACGGAGGTGGAAGAACATCTGAAAACCTGCCCGGATTGCCGGGCGGCCCTGGCGGCCATGGACGCGCCGCTGCCGGAGGTGGAAAAGGCTGCTGCTGACGACGCGGCAGCGGTGAAAAAAATTTCCGGTGCGTGGAAGAAGGACAAGCGCCGGGCCTGGTGGAAAGGGGCGCTCATCGCGGCGGCAGTGTGCGTGGTGCTGGTGGGCCTCTGGGCGGCGGCCACGCAGCTGTACGTCTTTCCCGTGGACCCGGAAAAAATCGAGATCACCGATGTGCGGCAGCTCTCCGATGGGCGGATTCTGTATCACTTCTATATTGATGACGACTTGAATCTGCGGCTTTTGCAGTTTGAATTTGAGGAGACGGACGGGACGGGCAACATGTACTTTGTGCCCAAACGGTCGCTGTATACGGAAAAGCGGCAGAGGCCGTCCCTGGCGGATTCCGACCAGTATCTGAACCTGGAGGAAGCCAGCGCCTGGGCCCGGGTCCATGAAATGGATGCGGAGATCACACGGGTCTGGTATGGCCGGGGAGAGGATGCCGTCCTTTTGTGGGAGGAGGGTATGGCATTGCCTGCCGCTTCCGCTGCTGATGAGGCGGAGTGGAGCTATTCGGAGTCCAGTGCCGCCTACTGGGCGGAGCATTACGGGGCTCTGGAGACGGATCCCCAGGAGTAAGTGGAAAGATACAAACGGAGCCCGCCGGGTCAGCCGGCGGGCTCCGTTTTGCTGTCATCCATCAGATATTCTTGTTGATGTATTCCACGAATCGGTAGGTGACTCCGTTTTCCGTGATGGGATCGCTGGTGTGCTCCACCTCCCAGGCGGGGAGTTTTTCCAGGTTGGGGAAAAAGGTGTCCGGATCCTCTGCCCGGGTATCCACCTGGGTGAGGTAGACCCGTTTGCACCGGGAGAGCAGAGCGGTATATACGCTGCCCCCGCCGATGACCCACAGCTTGTCCGGATCCTCTCCGGCAGCCAGCTCCAGAGCCGCCTGAGTGCTTGCTACCACCTCGGCTCCCTCCCGGGTGAAGCCGCGGTTGTGGGTGATGACGATGTTGCGGCGGTTGGGAAGGGGACGCCCGCCGGGGAACGTCTCCAAAGTCTTGCGGCCCAGGATCACCGTGCCCCCGGTGGTCAGGGAGCGGAAGCGCTTCATATCCGTGGGCAGGGAGAACAGCAGGGCGTTGTCCCTGCCGATGGCCCAGTTGCGATCCACAACGACGATGGCATTCATAGTGTGACCTCCTCAGATGGCAATGGGAATTTTATCTTCGAAAGGCGCGGGCGTGTAGCCCTCCATGGAAAAGCTGTCCCGGGTAAAGGCGTAAAAATCCGTCACAGCAGGATCCACGGTGAATTTGGGCGCCGGAGAGGGGGCCTGGGTGAGCATCTTTTCCACAATGGGAACGTGCCGGTCATAGATGTGGGCGTCGGCAATGACATGGACCAGCTCGCCGGGAATGAGGCCGCTGACCTGGGCAAACATGTACACCAGTACGGCGTACTGCACCACGTTCCAGTTGTTGGCAGCCAGCATGTCCTGACTGCGCTGGTTCAAGATGGCGTTCAGGACATTGCCGGAGACATTGAAGGTCATGGAGTAGGCGCAGGGGTAGAGATTCATCTCATGGAGATCCTGGAAGTTGTAGATGTTGGTCATGATGCGGCGGGAGGCGGGGTTGTGCTTGAGATCGTAAAGCACCCGGTCCACCTGGTCCATCTCCCCCTCGGGATAGCGGTGCTTGACGGAGAGCTGGTAGCCGTAGGCCTTGCCGATGGAACCGGTTTCATCGGCCCACTGGTCCCAGATGTGGGCCCGCAGATCATGGATGTTGTTGGACTTCTTCTGCCAGATCCACAAAAGCTCGTCCACCGCCGTCTTCCAGTAGGTGCGGCGGATGGTGAGAATGGGGAACTCCTCCTGGAGGTTGTAGCGGTTGACAATGCCGAATTTCTTCACGGTGTGGGCAGGGGTTCCGTCCTCCCAGTGGGGACGAACGGCTAGATCCGTGTCCCAGACGCCGTTGTCCAGAATATCCCGGCAGTTTTGGATGAAAAGCTCATCAGCGCGGCTCATGGTACGGTTTTCCTCCCATTGGACAAAATTTAGCCATAATATTATAGCAAATTCCAAAGTGCCTGTCTATGGGCATTGCTGGAAGATTTACACGAAAACGCAGGAAACTGATTTTGCAGGGATGTTTTTCGGATACACCAGCGAATCGGGCAATGTTTTTGTAACTTTTGGTGAAAACACTGTTGAGATATTGTTAAAATTGCGGTAAGATAGGGCATCTGAAAACACCCGGGAGGTGGGGGCATGCTGGATCGCAGCGAAGTGGGAAAACGGGGGTATCTCCATGAGGATTTCCGGCTCTTCCACCTCAAGGACAGCCGGGCCCAGAAGCTGGACTACCACTATCACGAGTTTGACAAGCTCATCCTGGTGCTGGGGGGCAGGGTCAGCTATGTGGTGGAGGGCGTGACGTATTTCCTTCAGCCCTGGGATCTGCTGCTGATTCAGCACAACCTGATCCACCGGCCCATCATCGACCCGGCGGAGCCCTATGAGCGGGTGGTGATCTGGCTGGGGCGGGAGTGGATGGACAAGCGCAGCGACCCCGGCGAATCCCTGGATACCTGCTTTCACATCGCCGCCCAGAGGGGATTCCACCTGCTGCGATTTCCCCCGGAGGGGCGCCTTGCCTATATGCAGGAGATCCAGCGGCTGGAGGAGGCCCTGCGGGAACGGGAGTTCGGTGCTTCCCGCATGGCGGACACGCTTTGCCAGCAGCTGCTGATCCGGGTGAACCGGGATATCCTCCGGGACCGCACCGCCCAGGACCAGGTGGACAGCTACCGCATTGATCCCAAGATCGAGGAGATCCTGCGCTACATTGCCGCCCATCTTACGGAGGATCTTACGGTGGAGGCACTGGCAAACCGGTTTTACCTGAGCCGGTATTATCTGATGCACCGGTTCAAGGCCGTTACCGGCTACACCGTCCACCAATACATCAGCCAGAAGCGGCTGGTGCTGGCGGGGGAGCTGATCCGCTCCGGCGTGCCGGTGATGAAGGCGGCGGAGCAGGCGGGCTTTGGAGAGTATTCGACGTTTTTGCGGGCCTTCCAGGGGACATTTCACATGAGCCCCCGGGAGTTCCGCTGAGAGCAGAGGGAGAGGAACGAGAAATTTTGGAGAATAAACAACTGAGTGTGGAATTTACCGCCCGGGATCTGCGCAAGCTGGTGGTTCCTCTGGTGGTGGAACAGCTGCTGGCTATCACCGTTGGCCTGTCCGACTCTTTGATGGTGGCCCAGGTGGGCGAGGCAGCCATGTCTGCCGTATCTTTGGTGGATACGGTGAACGTGCTGCTGGTAAACGCCTTTGCGGCCCTGGCCACCGGCGGCGCCGTCATCGCCGGACAGTATCTGGGCCGGCGGGAACCCGATAAGGCGGGCCACTCGGGACAGCAGCTGCTGCTGTTCATGGGGGAAGTATCGCTGCTGATCACCGTGCTCTTTTATCTGGGCAAGGGCTTCATTTTGGGGGTGGTCTTCGGCCAGGTGGAGCCGGATGTGGCCGCCTACGCCAACACCTACTTTATGATCGTGGAGGCCTCCACGCCGTTTTTGGCCATTTACAGTGCGGGAGCGGCACTGTTCCGGGTGATGGGCAACTCCGGCATCTCCATGTGGGTGTCCCTGACCATGAACGCCATCAATGTGGTGGGCAATGCCATCTTGATCTTTGCCGTGGGCATGGAGGTGGAGGGCGTGGCCTATCCCACCCTGGTGTCCCGGATTTTCGCAGCGGTGGCCATGGTGGTGCTGCTGCTGAAGCGTCCCAATCTCCCGTTGCGGGTGGAGCATTTCACGTTCCGGCATGACCGCTATGTGGTCAAGAACATCCTGCGCTTCGGCGTGCCCAACGGCCTGGAGAACAGCATGTTCCAGCTGGGCAAGATCCTGCTTTTGTCCACCGTGTCCGTGCTGGGCACCGCCTCTGTGGCCGCCAACGCCATCGGAAACACCATCGCCTCTTTCCAGTGCGTGGCAGGAACGGCGCTGGGCCTGGCCATCGTGACGGTGGTGTCCCGCTGCATCGGCGCCGGCAGCTATGAGCGGGCCCGGCACTATACCAAGAAGCTTATGAAGACCGCCTACCTCTACATGACGCTGACCATCGTGGTGCTGTGGCTGCTGATGCCCCTGATCATGCGGCTCTACAACGTCTCCCCCGAGGCTCAGGACTACGCGGAGAAGATCATCTGGATGCACGGGGGCTTCGGCATTGTCATCTGGCCTGCGGCCTTCACTCTGCCCCAGGCCCTCCGGGCGGCGGGGGACACCCGCTTTACCCTCATCGTCTCCACGGTGTCCATGTGGACGCTGCGGGTGGGCCTGGGCGTTTTGATGGGCCGTTTCTGGGGCTTCGGCGTGCTGGGCATCTGGATGGCCATGTTCTTTGACTGGATCTTGCGGGCGGTGCTGTTTGTCATCCGCTTCCGGGGCCACAAGTGGGAGACCATGGGCTTGACGGAGTGAGCGCCCCGGCGGATATTACATGAAAATATAATACAGCGCCCGGAGAGCATCTCTCCGGGCGCTGTGCGTTTCCTGATGGATTTACTGTTCCGCTGCCAGGCGCAGCACGGCTTCCATCTCCTTGGGGCCGATCTCCACAAAGCCGCCGAAGGGGAAGCCGCCGGGCTTCTCACCCCGGTGAGCCACCATGGCGGGGATATCCTCAGACTTGGCGCCGATCTCGGCAAAGGTGGTGGGCATACCCAGAGACCGGAAGAATGCCGTCAGGCGGCGGATGCCCTCCCGGGCGGTGCGCTCCGGGCAGGCGTAGTCCATCTCGCAGCCGAAGACTTCCACGGCGAAGCGGGCAAAGCGCATGGGATCGTGGGGCAGGACGTACTCCATCCAGGCGGGCATCACCACTGCCAGCCCCGCCCCGTGGGCGCAGTCGTAAAAGGCGGAGAGCTCATGCTCAATCTGGTGGCTGGCCCAGTCCTGGCGGCGGCCCACGCCGCAGGAGTCATTGTGGGCCAGCATGCCTGCCCACATAAGATCCGCCCGGGCGGCATAGTCGTTGGGATCCGCCATGGCCCGGGGAGCCGCTTCCAGAATGGTCTTCATCAGCGCCTCTGCCAGCCGGTCCGTCAGAGCCACGTCCGGCGTGTTGGTGAAGTACCGCTCACAGATGTGGGCCAGCATGTCCACAGCGCCGCAGGCGGTCTGATAGGGAGGCAGGGTGCAGGTGAAGCGGGGGTTCAGGACGGAGAACTTGGGCCGGTAGAGGTCAGACTTCTTGTTGCCCCACTTGAGGTTTCCCTTCTCATGGGTGATGACGCAGCTGTCGGAGCCCTCACTGCCGGTGGCGGAGAGGGTCAGTACCACGCCTACCGGCAAAATAGTGTCCGGCGTCCGGGTGGAGAAGAAGTCCCAGAAGTCCCCGTCATAGGGGACGCCCACGGCGATAGCCTTGGCGGTGTCGATGACGCTGCCGCCGCCCAGGGCCAGGACAAAGTCCGCCCCCTCCCGGCGGCACAGATCGATGCCCTCGTAGACCTTGCCGCTGCGGGGGTTGGCCTGGATGCCGGAGAGCTCCACATAGGGGAGCTCCGCCGCCTTCAACGAGGCGGTGACAGCGTCGTAGGAGCCGTTGCGGTGGACGGAGCCGCCGCCGGTGACCAGCAGCACCTTGGTGCCGCCGAACTGGCGCACCAGGGCGCCGGTGCGGGATTCCTCCCCGTCGCCGAAGGCGAAGAGAGTGGGGGCGTAGAAGGTAAAGTTATTCATATATCCGATTCCTTTCCGTGAGATCGTGGAACCTGTACCTGGTCCCGTTTGGACAGCAGCACATCGAAGGCCAGCAGAGCCAGGGCGATCCCCAGCAAAAGCAATCCTCCCGGCAAAATGGCGCCGTACTTAGTGTTCATCAGGGCGTCGCCGAAGCGCCCCTGATCCGACCACCACGAGGTGGCGCTTACCGCTTTGTAAACGGTTCCGCCCAGCCCAACCAGTGCCAATACGGTACCGGCAGCGCCCAGCCCCAGGTAGACATATCGAAACACCTGCCGCCACAGGGGCAGGGGAGGGCGGGCAGATGTGGGTTCTGCGGCGGTTTCCGGAGACTGATCCAGCAGCAGATCGTCGGCGGAGACGCCGAAGATGCGGCACAGCTGGAGCACTTTTTCCGTATCGGGGAGGGACTCGTTGGTTTCCCAACGGCTGACGGCCTGCCGGGAGACGCCCAGCTGAACGGCCAGGGCCTCCTGGGACAGGCCGGCACTGCGGCGCCGGAGGGCGATCTTTTCTCCGATGGTCATGGGGACAACTCCTTTCTATGATACCCTTAAGATATCATAGTCCTGCCGGGAAGTCTGCCCCGGCAGCCGGGCATCTGCGCAATTTCAACGTGCACGCTGCCCAACTCCAGCTTAATAGCCCCGCTTCCGGTCCACCAGACCCTGGAGGGGACGTCCGGCGGCGTAATTGGTAAGATCGGCACAGAAGAGCTCCACGTTGCGGTCGCAGGTGTAGCCCAAAGTCATGTTACCGGAGACATGGGGGGTGAGAATCAGGTTCTTGGCGTCCCAGAGGGGATCATCCTTGGGCAGGGGCTCCGGCACCATCACGTCCAGGGCCGCGCCGGAGATGCGTCCGGCGTTCAGCGCCTCTGCCAGGGCCACCTGGTCCACGGCGGGGCCCCGGCCCACGTTGATGACGATGGCGTCGGCGGGCAGCAGGGCAATGCGTTCCCGGCTGAGGATGCCGGCGGTCTCGGCGGTGCCAGGCAGGGCCATCAGCAAGATCTTGGTGCGGGGCAGCACCTCGTCCAGCCGGGAGATGGGCAGCACCTCGTCGTAGAGGTCCTGCCGGCCCCTGCCGCTGCGGCTCAGGCCGATGACGTGGCCGATGCCCATGCCCCGCATCCGCTCCGCCACATTGTTGCCGATGTTGCCGGTGCCCAGAATGGTGATCTCATTGTCCCGGATGGAGCGCACCGCCAGCTGGTTGGACCAGCTGCGGTTACGGGTGATCTCGATGTACTCCGGCATCCGCCGCAGCAGCATCAGCGTCACCATCACCACGTGCTCGGCGATGGTGACACCGTAGACATTGGAGTTGGTGAGGATGCAGTCGGGATTTTGGAAGATGCCGTCGTCCTTGCAGTAGGGATCCACCCCGGCGAAAGAGCAGCAGTACCACTTGAGAGAGGCGGGAGCCGCCCGCAGCAGCTCCGGGGAGTGGGCATAGAGCACCTCGCAGTGCTGGACGCAGGCCTTGGCCTCCTCAAACTGGTTGGGGGTAAAGAAGTGGACGGTAAAGCCCGCCTGTTCCGCGGCGGCGCGGATGGATGCCCGGTGGGCGTCCGTGAGGAATTCCAGATAGACACAGATCTCACGACTCATGGGAATGAACCTCCTGTTGAATGGATTGGCAGATGTGCTCTGCTGCCCGCATACCGTCGGCAGCGGCGGAGAGGATGCCTCCGGCATAGCCGGCGCCCTCGCCGCAGGGATACAGGCCCCGAAGGGCGGATTGATACGTCTCGTCCCGGGGAATGCGCACCGGGGAGGAGGAGCGGCTCTCCACCGCTGTCATCACGGCGTCGGGATCGTCGTAGCCCCGGAGCTTCTGTCCCAGAATGGGCAGGGCCTGGGACAGCGCCTCTGCCACGAAGGGCGGCAGACACGCATGCAGGTCACACCAGGTGACACCGGGGCGGTAGGAGGGCGCCACGGCACCGGGTCCCTGGGAGGGGCGGCCCGAGAGGAAATCCCCCACCCGCTGGGCCGGGGCACGGAAGCCGCCGCCCCCCAGGGCGAAGGCGGCTTCCTCCAGCTTCCGCTGGAAAGTAACGCCTGCCAGGGGATCATCGCCACCGCCGAAATCCTCCGGCGTGACATTCACCAGCAGGGCACCGTTGATGTTCACCTTGTGCCGGGCAAATTCGCTCATGCCGTTGGTGACCACCCGGCCGGGTTCCGACGCGGCGGCCACCACCTCTCCGCCGGGACAGACGCAGAAGGAGAAGGCGGAGCGGCCGCTGGGAAGATGGCAGGCCAGCTTGTAGGAGGAGGCGGGAAGACCGGGGTGTCCGGCGTACTGACGGTACTGGGCGGCATTCACCGCCGCCTGGGGATGCTCGATGCGCACCCCCACGGCAAAGGGTTTGGCCTCCATGGGAATGCCCCGGTCATGGAGCATGGCAAAGGTGTCCCGGGCGGAGTGGCCGGGGCAGAGCACCAGGTGGGTGCAGGGCAGGGCATAGGTGCCCTCCGGGCCCTCCACCGTGATGCCCGTCAGGGCACCGTTTTGGATGCCCAGGTCCGCAAGGCGGCTTTCAAAGCGGATGTCTGCGCCCAGATCCAGCAGCTCCCGGCGGAGGTTTTTCAGAGCGATGTGCAGGTAGTCGGTGCCCACATGGGGCTTGGCATCCACCAGAATATCCTCCGGAGCGCCGCAGGAGACCAGCTGCTCCAGAATGAAGCGGTGGCGGATGTCCCGGGTACCGGTGTTGAGCTTGCCGTCGGAAAAGGCACCGGCGCCGCCTTCACCAAACTGAACGTTGGAGGTGAGGTCCAGCTCCCCGGTGGACCAGAAGCGTTCCACATCCTCTGCCCGGCGCTCCACGCTCCGTCCCCGCTCCAGCAGGATGGGGCGCAGCCCCGTCCGGGCCAGTACCAGGGCGGCAAAGAGGCCCGCGGGGCCCGCGCCCACCACCACCGGCGGAATATCCTGGGGAGGCAGCGGAGCAGGGAGCAGATAGCCGGGGGTGCGCTGGATCCGGGAGACTTTTTTGCTGCGGCAGCGCTTGAGCACGGCGGCCTCATCTTTTAAAGACGCTTCCACCGTATAGACGATGCGCACGTCCTCCCGGGCGTCGATGCTGCGGCGCAGGACGCGCAGGGTCTGGATATCCTTCTCCCGCACCCGGAGGATCCGGGCGGTTTCCGCCGCCAGGGCGGCGGGGCCGTCTCCCGGGGCGAGCTTGATGTTGTCGATTTTCAGCAAGGCAGGTTTGATCCTTTCCTGTGATGGATTTTTCCCTATCATACCACACCTTCTTTCCCTGGAAAACCGGAGGTTCAAAAAATATTCAAAAACCTTTCAGACCTTTTTAAGTTAGCCGTCCTATACTGCCCTCAGAAGGTTGAGAAAGGCATCCGAGAAAACCAGAGGAGCCCGGGAGACCGAGAAATTTCAGAGAACCGTCAAAAGCACTTCACACTTTCGACACAATCCCGCTGTATCATCGGTTCTGAAATGCAGATGGGCAGGATACAAATAGGAGGTATCAACCATGTATAACGACGAGAAGAATCTTTATCATTACACATATCGCAAGGACGGCAGCGAAACGGCTCAGCCGGAGAGCAACCATCCCACCGTGGATGAACAGATCCACAACTATCAGGCGGGCCCCCAGCAGCCCGTGCAGGAGATGAAGCCTGTGAAAAAAGACCGTAAGGGCATGAAGCTGGTGGCGCTGGCCCTGGTGTGTGCCCTGCTGGGCGGCGCCGTGGGCGGCGGTATCGTCTGGGGCGTGGGCCGCAGCGGCGGCAGCACCTCCGTCAATGTCAGCAGCCGCCAGGCTACCGAGGTGGCACTCAAGCAGGTGGACGGCAAGACGGAGATGAGTGACGCGGAGGTTTACGCCGCCACCGTCAATTCCACCGTCTCCATCAACTCCACCTCCACCACCAACTTCTACGGCCATCAGGTGCAGTCCGCTTCCGCCGGTTCCGGATTCATTCTCACGGCGGACGGCTACATCGTCACCAATCACCACGTCATCGACGGTGCCAGCACCGTGAAGGTCACCCTCTATAACGGCGACACTTACGATGCCGCCATCATCGGCAGCGACGAGGATTACGATATCGCCGTGCTGAAGATCGACGCCAGCGGCCTCCAGCCTGTCACCGTTGGTGACAGTGATAAGCTGAACGTGGGCGACCACGTGCTGGCCATCGGCAACCCCCTGGGTGAGCTGACCTTCTCCATGTCCGGCGGCATGGTCTCCTGCGTGAACCGGGCCATCAACGTCTCCGGCACGCCCTTCAACATGATCCAGACGGATGCCTCCATCAACCCCGGCAACTCCGGCGGCCCCCTGCTCAACAGCTATGGCGAAGTGGTGGGCATCGTCTCCGCCAAGTACTCCAGCGACAGCAGTGAGGAATCCGTGGAGGGCCTGGGCTTCGCCATCCCCATCAACGATGTCATGAGCATGATCGAGGACATCATGACCAACGGCTATGTCACCGATAAGCCCTATCTGGGTGTCACCGCCGGCACCATGAATGCCCAGATGGCCCAGCAGACCGGCCTCACCGAGGGCGTTTACATCTACTCTGTGGAAGAGGGCGGCGCTGCTGCCAAGGCCGGTATCCAGGTGGGCGACGTCATTACCAAGGTGGGCGACACCACCATCACCTCCATGGAGGATCTGACGGCGGCCAAGAAACCCTATTCCGCCGGTGATACCACGGAGTTCACCATTTACCGTCAGGGCAAGACCCTGACCGTGAATGTCACCTGGGATTCCGTCCCTGCCGACCAGCAGACGGTTTCCACCCAGGATGAGAGTATCCAGGATGAAAGCGGCAACTCCTACAATCCCTATGAGGACTTCTTCGACTACTTCTTTGGAAACGGCTTCAGCGGCTCCAGCAGCCGTGACGCCGCCTGAGACAGGAAGCCCCCTGCGGACTGAGAGCGGTTCTGCGGCAACAGCTGCGGAGAAGGCAAAGCTGCTCATGCGGCAGTCCGGTCAGAGGTTCAGATAGCAGGAAACCGATTCGGTCCAACATACGACAAAAAAGCGCACCGTGTCTGACACGGTGCGCTTTTTGGCATGTGTGGGAAGGCCGGAAACGGCTAATCCAGAAAATAGCCCAGGGAGTGGAATACCTCCGAGAGTTTTCCGTCGTCCAGGATCCGGATGCGCCGATATTCCTGAGAGAGGATGCCCGCTTCCCGGAACCGTTTGAGGATCCGGGTGACGGAGACCCGGCTCATACCGGTGATGGCGGCGATCTGTTCGTGGGTGTAGGCGATGACGGGGCCGCCGCTGGCATAGCAGGAGTGGAGGAAATAGGCAACCCGCTTGTCATCCTCCAGAAAATGGGTACAGCAGATGTAGTCCGAGAGCAGCGTGATGCGGCGGACAAAGTGGGCGAAGAGCTCCTGCAGGGGAAGGCCCTGGGCCTGCCAGAGCCGCAGGAATTCATTGGGAGGGAGGGTATAAAGCTCCAGAGGTGTGATGGCGGAGACGCTGACGATGACGCTGGGATGATCCATCAGGGCCTCGGAGCAGATGAGATTGTCCTGCCCGATATAGAAGAGGACGATCTCCTCCCCGGCGGGATTGAGACAGTAGGTACGGGCCTGCCCGCTGGCGATGAAGCCTACCCGTTGGGCGGGGGTGCCCTTTTCGAACAGCACTTCTCCGGCAGCAAAGCTGCGGCGGATCCCGTGGCGCAGGAACATCTCCTTGACCCGGGGCGTTACCAGGTTTTCACCGCTCATACAGACCCTCCTTTCTGAATTCCGGCATTTAATTTGGAATCATTTACAAAAACATTAACAGAAATTCGTGAAAAATGCAAGGGAGAATTGTATACCTTGTTACAATCTGGCATCTGGGTTCCCCGTAAACTGGAGAAAAAGAAACGCAAAAAGGAGGATGTTCTGATGCAGACGACCATGCGCGGTTTGGTGAAGGAGACCCCGGGCCCTGGGGGACTGGTGTATCATACGGATCTTCCCGTCCCGGAGGTGGGGGACGATGAGGTGCTCATCAAGGTGCACTGCACCGCCATTTGCGGAACGGATATGCACATCCTGGAATGGGATGACTGGTCTCAAAAGCGGATCCATCCCCCTGTGGTGCTGGGACATGAGACGGCGGGAGACATTGTGGCCGTAGGCAAAAACGTCACTACCCGCCATGTGGGGGACCGGGTTTCCTGTGAATCCCACATCCCCTGCGGAGAGTGCTGGTTCTGCAAGAACGGTATGCCCCATATCTGCAAGAATGTCCAGCTTTTCGGCTGCACGCAGAACGGCGCCTTTGCCGAGTATGCCAAGATCCGGGAGGACTGCACGTTCCTGCTGGGTGATGACATCTCCTACGAGGCGGCCTGCATGTTCGAGCCCATGGGCGCCGGCGTCCACGGTGTAGAGGCGGCGGAGGTGGCCGGCAAGACCGTCCTGGTCAGCGGCTGCGGCCCCATCGGCCTCACGGCCATCAGCGCCAGCAAGACCTTTGGGGCAAAACAGGTCTTTGCCTGTGACCTGATTGATGAGAAGCTGGAAGTGGCCCGGAAGATGGGCGCCGACGCTGTGTTCAACAGCGGGCGCTGCAATCTGCCTGCGGAGATGAAAGCCCTCACCGGCGGCATCGGTGTGGATGTGGCCATCGACATTACCGGTGCAGCTCCCGCCATCAACACAGGGCTCAAGTGTGTGCGGGCAGCCGGGCGCATGGTGTGCGTGGGCCTGCCCAGCAAGCCTGTCACCCTGGAGGACATGACCGACGATCTCATCTACCGGGAAGTCCAGCTCACCGGCGTCTCCGGCCGGAAGATCTGGGAGACCTGGGAGGACTTCGCCAAGGTGGTGCAGGGCCCATGGTACAAAATGGATCAGGTCATCGGCGGCCGCTTTGCCCTGGAGGACTATGAAAAGGCCCTGGAGCAGATCCGCGCCGGCGTTCCGGGAAAGATGATCCTCTATCCCTGATCCCTCATACGAAACTGACCCGGGAGCGGTGTGCCGCTCCCGGGTGTCTTATGTCTCCGGCAGATGAAAGATCTCCTCCACCGGGGTGTTCAGAAGACGGGCCAGGCGCATGGCCAGCCCCAGTGTGGGGTCGTATTTATTGTTCTCAATGGCGTTGATGGTCTGGCGGGTGACCCCCAGAGCCTGGGCCAGGTCCTCCTGCCGGAAAGCGGCTGCCTTGCGCAGTTGACGGATGTTGTTTTCCATGGCCTCTTATACTCCCGTCAGCCCAAGCAGCACCATTCCCAGGACAACCAGTACCACCAACCATGCCCAGCGCATGGCGCTCAGTTGAATGTGCAGTTCCATCTCATCCATTCTTTTCATTCCAATACCCCCCTGAATGTAAAATTCTTTTTACATCTTAAACATAGGATATCCGGGACTGAATGTCAAGACTTTTTTATATTTTCTTTTCCTTGCACTTTCCAGCCGGAAATGATACAATACAAAGTCGAAAATACGGCAAAGGAGATTTGCTTTTTATGAAATTAGGTATCGTGGGACTGCCCAACGTGGGCAAGAGCACCCTGTTCAACGCCATCACCAACGCCGGGGCGGAGAGCGCCAACTACCCCTTCTGCACCATCGATCCCAATGTGGGCATGGTGGCCGTGCCGGACGAGCGGCTGGACAAGCTGGCGGAGATGTATCAGCCGGATAAGAAGACCCCGGCGGTCATCGAGTTTGTGGACATCGCGGGCCTTGTGAAGGGCGCCAGCCAGGGTGCGGGTCTTGGCAACAAGTTCCTGGCCAACATCCGGGAGACGGACGCCATTGTCCACGTGGTGCGCTGCTTCGACGACGAGAACATCATGCACGTGGTGGCGGACGCCGGTACCAACGTACCGGTGGATCCCAAAGGGGACATCGAGACCATCGACCTGGAGCTGATCATGGCGGATCTGGAGATGGTGAACCGCCGGATCGAGCGGGCTACCAAGGCGGCCAAGGGTGACAAGAAGTTCCTCCATGAGGTGGAGGTCTTCAAGGGCCTGGCGGAGCATCTGGACGGTGGCAAGTCCGCCCGGACTTACGAGTGCTCCGATGAGGACATGGCGCTTATCGCCACCTCTGACCTGCTGAGCCTCAAGCCCATCATCTACGCTGCCAACACCGATGAGGAGGGATTCACCCATCTGGACGACAACCCCTACTATCAGCAGGTGAAGGCCATCGCCGATGCCGAGGGCGCCCAGGTGCTGCCCATCTGCGCCAAGCTGGAGCAGGACATCGCGGAGCTGGAGGGCGAGGAGAAGCAGATGTTCCTGGAGGAGCTGGGTGTGCAGGAGTCCGGTCTGGACCGGCTCATCAAGTGCTCCTACGCCCTGCTGGGCCTCATCTCCTTCCTGACCTACGGCAAGGACGAATGCCGGGCCTGGACCATCAAGAAGGGCACCAAGGCCCCCCAGGCCGCCGGAAAGATCCACACCGACATTGAGCGGGGATTTATCCGGGCGGAGGTCATTGCCTATGACGACATGATCAAGTGCGGCAGCGTGGCCGCTGCCAGAGAGAAGGGCCTCCTGCGCAGCGAGGGCAAGGAGTATGTGGTGCAGGACGGCGATATGATCTACTTCCGCTTCAACGTGTAAAGTTGAAGAAATCTGTATTTGTGTTTTCTTGAAAATCCCGCCGGGGTTCCGGCGGGATTTTAATTTTATTTATTATAAAAATAAATATTGACTTTCATAAAATTAAAGTTTATATTAATTTTATGAAAGGGGCGTGAATGTATGGCCAACATGCCGGTCTGGATGGCGGAGCTGGAGGACGAGGATCTGACCTTCATCAAAAAATTTCTATTGGCGTCCGGATCCCTGAAAGAAGTAGCGTCGGTGTACGGCGTCAGCTACCCCACAGTGCGGCTGCGGCTGGATCGGCTGATCCAGAAGATCCAGCTGACGGAGAACGCAGAGGCGGATCCCTATGTGTCCCTGGTGAAGCGGCTGGCGGTGGACGACAAGCTGGATTTCGACACTGCCAAGATCCTGATTACCGCGTACCGCAAGACGAAGGAGGAGACTTGATATGGAAATGGCAACAAGGGTAATATGGGTTACCCTGATCGTACTGCTGGTGTTGGTGGTGGGCGGCATCCTGCTGCAGATCTTCCTCTCCAAGCGGGAGAGTAAGTGGCCGGGACTGGTGCTGCCGGGGATCTCCTTTTTGTGGTCGCTGCTGTACCTCTTCAATCTGATGGATACCGGCAGCGTGGTGCGAAATATCCTGATGGCGATTTTGACCATCCTGCTGACCAATATCCCCACGCTGGTGCTGCTGGCCATTTACTGGGCGGTGCGGGAGAAGCGCCGCAAGCGCAGTGAGATCGAAAAAATGAACATCGACGACCTGTAAGGGAAAAGACCGCCTCCCGGCAGGGGGGCGGTCTGGTTTTAGTCGTGGGCACGGGGCAGGTTCCAATGGAAATAGGCAGAGAGGAAGCGGATAAGGATCACTACGGCGGTGCCGCCCAGAATGGCGGGCAGCTCTCCCCACACTGCCCAAAGCCCCACGCAGGTAAGGGCCCCGGCCAGGGAGGCGGAGGCATAGACGTGTTTGACGAAGATGTAGGGGGTGTCCCCGGCCATGATGTCCCGCAGCACCCCGCCGCCTACGCCGGTGACCACCCCAACGAACACCAGCAAAAACAAGGTGGGGTCCGGGGTGCTGGAGTAGGCGATGCGGATGCCCATAACAGTGAAGATCCCCAGGCCCGCCGAGTCCATCACCAAGAGTGTCAAATCATAGAGCCGCTGATCCCACATGAGGAGTCGCCGGATGCCCGGCAAAAACAGCACCAGGGAGGTACCCAGGGCCACCAGGGCATAGATGGGGTCCTGGAAGGTGGCGGGAGGTGTGTTGCCCAGGATCACGTCCCGGATGACGCCGCCGCCCACGGCGGTGGTGAGCCCCAGGATGCACACGCCGAAGAGGTCCATGTTCTTTTTCAGGCCTGTAATGGCGCCGGAGACGGCGAAGGCCAGGGTGCCCGCCAGCTCCAGGATCAAAAGGAAGGTATCCACACCGCCACCTCACGAAACCCCGTCCCGGACCATTTCCATAAAGGCGGAGGCCGCGGCTGTGGGGGTCACGTCCCGCAGGGTGCACATATCCACGCTGCGGGCGGGAATCTCAAAGTCGGTTTTCAGCAGGCGGATCTCCCCGGCGTCCAGGGAGTCCTGTACGAACTCCAGCGTCACGCCGGCAACGCCCAGGCCGATGCGGGCCAGGGACACCAGAAGGCTTCGGGAGGAGAGCTCGATCTCCGGCGTCAGCGTGACGCCGCTTTTGAGAAAATACTGCTCCAAAAACACCCGGCTGCTGGCCTTGCGCTCCAGGAGGATCAGGGGGAAGGCCGCGATCTCCTGGCAGGAGTACACATGGTCAAAGTCGCAGTTGTATCCGCTGCCTGCCACGAAAACGGAGTGGGTGGCAAAGCAGGGCCAGTGGTGCAGGGCGGGGTCTGCCGGGGAGGAGGCAAAGGCGATATCCACCGTGCCGGACTTCAGCAGGCTCAAAACCTTGGCGCTGCGGCCGCTGACGATCTTCAGCCGGATGCCCGGGTGCTGGCGGTGGAAGGCGTCCAGGTATTTGGTGAGGAAGAAGCTGGTGACGGTGTCGCTGGCACCGATGACCAGAGTACCCAGCAGCAGCTGCTGAGCCTGGGAGAGCTTGTCCTCTCCCGTGGCAATGAGGCCCAGGGCGCTGCGCACGTACTGGTAGAGCATCTGACCCTCGCCGGTGAGGGTCACGCCCCGGGGGCTGCGGGCAAAGAGGCGGGCCTGCAGCGCCGTTTCCAGCTGCTTGATGGACTGGCTCACGGCAGACTGGGAGATATACAGGTTTTTCGCCGCCACGGAGATGTTGCCGGTGTCGGCCACCTCCTTGAATACGCGGTACAGTTCCAGTTTGACAGCCATGGGAACCTCCTGGGATAAGACTTTCTTATTGTGACGACACTATTATAAGCAATGTCCCGACGGGACGCAAGGCGTGGGGAAAATTTTGTGAAGTCCTTTGCATCGGGGATGATTTTTGTTATACTTACCCATTAGAGTTGAAAAACGGAGGAACGCTATGCTTTATCATGTGCTGGCTGTGGGAGATGTGGTGTCGGAGCCCGGGCTCCGGCAGCTGGAGCGGCACCTGCGGCCCCTGCAAAAACTGAAAAACATCTCCTTTACCGTGGTCAACGGGGAGAACGCTGCGGCAGTGGGACTGCTGCCGGAGCATGCCCAGCGCATTTACGACGCCGGAGCGGATGTAGTGACCCTGGGCAACCACACCTTCGGCAAGCAGCAGATCGCCCCGTACCTGGACGACGTGGCTTGGCTGCTGCGTCCCGCCAACTTCACCGGACGGGCCCCGGGCCGGGGATGCGGCATCTATGACCTGGGGGCTGTGCGGATCCGGGTGGTGAACCTCATTGGACGCTGCGGCCTCAGCTGGGGGGCGGACAACCCCTTTACCACGGTGGACAAGCTCCTGGGAGAGGGGGAGGCGGACTTCACCCTGGTGGATTTCCATGCGGAGGCCACCAGCGAAAAGCTGGCCATGGGCTATTATCTGGACGGGCGGGTGTCCGCCCTGTGGGGGACCCACACCCATGTGCCCACCGCCGATGAGCGGGTATACCCCAAGGGCACCGGCTATATCACGGATCTGGGCATGACCGGCGCGGTGGAATCCGTGCTGGGCATCGAGCCCTGGCAGTCGGTGGAGACGTTTTTGGGCGGGCTCCCGGGCCGGTACAAGACGCCCCAGGGCCCTGCCAAGCTCCAGGGGGCGGTATTCACCCTGGACAGCACCACGGGGCTGTGCGTGGATGTGGAGCGGGTGGATATCCGATAAAAACAACCAAAAAATCCAGGGCCGGAGGACGGCCGGAGAGGAAGAATCATCATGTCCATTGAGAAAGTGAGAGCGTATTTTCAGGGATTCGGCGTGGCAGACCGGATCATGGAGTTTCCCGTCTCCTCCGCCACGGTGGAGCTGGCGGCCCAGGCTCTGGGGGTGGAGGGCGCCCGCATCGCCAAGAGCATGAGCTTCAAGATCGGAGAGGATCCCATCATCATTGTCATGGCCGGAGACGCCCGGGTAGACAATTCCAAGTACAAGGCCCAGTTCCACACCAAGGCCAAGATGCTCACCCACGAGGAGGCCCATGAACTCATCGGCCACGATGTGGGCGGCGTGTGCTCCTTTGCCCTGCCGGAGAACGTGAAGACCTATCTGGATGTTTCCCTCAAGCGCTTTGCAACGGTGTTCCCTGCGGCGGGCAGCAGCAACAGCGCCATCGAGTTTACCTGCGAGGAGCTGGAGCGCTACTCCTCCAACTTCGTAGAGTGGGTGGATGTGTGCAAGGGCTGGCAGGCGGAGTAAGTGCCTGACCGAAAGATGATAAGAGGGGGGAGACCATGTTCAAATTCATCCACGGGGCGGACTTTCATCTGGACAGCGCTTTCGGCGCCCTGACAGCTCAGCAGTCCGCCGCCCGCCGCCGGGAGAGCCGGGAACTGGTGTTCCGCCTGGCAAACTACGTCAATACCCACGGTATTTCCTTGGTGCTGCTGGCAGGCGATCTGCTGGACGGCACCAGTGTGTTCCGGGAAACCGGTGAGCAGCTTGCCGATGCCCTGGGCCGCATGGAGGCTCCGGTGTGCATCGCCCCGGGCAACCACGACTGGTATGGTTCCGGCAGTGTCTGGGAGACGGTGGATTGGCCGGAGAATGTCCATATTTTTAAGGAAAATGCCATGACATCCCTGGAGCTGCCGGAGCTGGGGGCCGTGATCCACGGGGCGGCCTTTACCGCTCCCGAGCAGGCAGTGAGCCTGCTGGCGGGCTTTGCGGCTCCGGAGGACGGCAAGGTCCACCTGGGGCTTCTTCACGGAGACACCGGGGACACTGGGAGCCGCTACGATCCCCTGCGCCGGGAGGAGATCGCCGCCAGCGGCCTTGCATACCTGGCGCTGGGCCACGTCCACAAGCGCATGGAGCCGGAGACAGCCGGCAGAACGTTATGGGCCTGGCCGGGCTGCCTGGAGGGAAGGGGCTTTGACGAGCTGGGGGAAAAGGGCTTTTACGAAGGTACCGTCTCCGATGAGGGAACGGTGTCGGTGCAGTTTGTCCCCTTTGCCCGGCACCGCTATGAGATTTTAAAGGTGGACGTCACCGGACGGAATCCCCGCTCCGCCGTGGAGGCGGCGCTGCCGGAGGAGACGGCGGGGGACCTGTACCGCATTCTTCTTACCGGAGAGACCGGGGAGCAGGGGGCGGATGCAGACGCCATCCGGGAGGCCCTGGCAGACCGGTTCTACGCCCTGGAGGTCCGGGATCACACCCGGATGGCCCAGGATGTCTGGGCCCGGGCGGGGGAGGACTCTTTGCGGGGCCTCTTTTTGCGGGAGCTGCGTACAAAGCTCCAAAGCGCCGGAACGGAGGAGGAGCGCCAGACCGTCACCCGGGCGGCCCGCTTCGGCCTGGCGGCGCTGGATCACAGAGACTTGGAGTGAAACATATGAAGCGCGTGTTACTCATCGGTACCGGCGGCACCATCGCCTCCCAGGTCACCGATGACGGCCTGGCGCCGGAGCTGACCACGGAGCAGCTGCTATCCCACCTGCCCACTGTGTCGGAGATCTGCCGGGTGGAGTGCTTGCAGCTTTTGAATCTGGACAGCACCAACATCGCCCCGGCCCACTGGCTGGAGATGGCAAAGTGCGTCCGGGAACACTATGAGGACTATGACGGGTTCGTCATCACCCACGGCACCGATACCATGGCCTATACGGCGGCGGCCCTCAGCTACCTCATTCAAAAGAGCCCCAAGCCCATCGTGCTTACGGGAGCCCAGAAGCCTATGGGCTTTGACTCCACAGACTCCAAGGTGAACCTGACGGACGCCCTGCGGTGCGCCACGGAGGATCTGCCGGGGGTGTCCATTGTCTTTAACGGCAAGGTGATTTTGGGCACCCGGGCCAAAAAGACCCGGTCCAAGAGTTTTCGGGCTTTTTCCAGCATCAACTTTCCAGAGCTGGGGGTGCTGCGGGACGGCGTGCTGCTGCGCTACATCCGGCAAAGCTGCGGCGCCCGGCCGGTATTTTACGATACGCTGGATCCCAAGGTGGCCCTTTTGAAGCTGGTGCCCGGTGCGGGCCGGGAGGTGGCGGATTTTCTGCTCTCGCGCAACGACGCCCTCATTATCGAGAGCTTTGGCGTGGGCGGCCTCCCCGAGGCGGGCGGCTTTTTCGAGTGCGTCCGGGACTGGATGGACAAGGGAAAGACTGTGGTTCTTACCACCCAGGTGGAAAACGAGGGCAGCGACCTGGGGGTGTACCATGTGGGCCACCGGCTGAAAACTGACCTGGGGGTTCTGGAATCCTACGATATGACCACCGAGGCGGTGACCGCCAAGCTCATGTGGATCCTGGGCCGCACCCAAGACCGCCGGGAGGTGGAGCGGCTTTTCTACACGCCGGTGGCCGGGGATATCCTGTGGCCTGCGGAGTGAGAGGAGCCGGAACGAACATCCATGAAAAAACCGCTGTCGAAAGACAGCGGTTTTCTGATTCAAGACAGATTATGTTTGTTCCGACAGCCAGGCCAGAAAACTCTCCGCCGTGTCCAGCTGGCGGTCGTCCATGGTGCGCAGGTACTGGGCGATGGTTTTCCAGCGTTCCTCCTGCCGGGATGTTCCCACCAGGAACTCGTCCGGGGTGGTTTCCAGAGCTGCTGCCAGACGCATAATGACTTCCGTGGAGGGGATGGAAGTGGCCCGCTCAATGTTGGAGAGATACTGTTCACTAATATCGGCGCGTTCTGCTACTTTCATCTGCGTCAATTTGAGCTTTTTTCTGCGCCGCGCAATGCGCCCACCGATCAGATGATAGTCCAATTCCATATCTGGATACCTCCGGTTGAGATGTACCTATCATATTTGTTAGACATCTTCCCCTAGAATGGACTGAAAATTTGAAATCAAACTTGACGTAAAGAAAACTAAAATTTATAGTTTAATTATCAACTCATAATTGGGAGGCATTATCATGTATCAGGAGATGTATACCCATCTGTTCAACGCGGTTACGGATGCGCTGGCGGCTCTGGAAGCACGCAACTACGGGCAGGCGGAGCAGCTGCTGCGGCAGGCCCAGCTGTGGACGGAGGAGCGGTATTTACAGGGAGAATTGTCCCCTTGACAGAGAAACACCAAAGTGATATAGTGTCCTCGAATTTGAAAAAAGGCATGGAAAAGGACGCCGTCCGGGGAAGACAGAAGAGAGAAGCCGCCATAGGCTGCAAGCGGCTTTTGCCCCAACCGGAACCGGCTACCGCCTTGGAGCCGCCCACCGATATGTAGGCTGGGACGGGACCTCCCGTTACAGAGGACACGAGCGGCGCACCGCAAGGGGCGCAAGCAGGGTGGAACCGTGGAGCGTACCGCTTCACCCCTGAATGACTCTCAGGGGTGAAGCGTTTTTTCTTTACCCCGACCATTGGAAAGGAGCATTCCCCATGAGCGAGGAAAACAAGCAGTATACCTTTGAAGACGAGACCTACCGGAAAACCTATTGGCACACCTGCTCCCACGTGCTGGCCCAGGCTGTCAAGCGCCTGTATCCCGAGGTGAAGCTGGCCATCGGCCCCTCCATCGACGAGGGCTTCTACTATGATATGGACTCTCCCTTCCCCTTTACTCCGGAGATCATGGAGCAGATTGAGGGCGAGATGCGCAAGATCTGCAAGGAGAAGCTGAAGCTGGAGCGGTTCGAGCTGCCCCGGGAAGAGGCTGTCAAGTTCATGGAGGAGAAGGGCGAACCCTACAAGGTGGAGCTGATCAATGACCTGCCCGCCGACGCCCACATCTCCTTCTACAAGCAGGGCGAGTTCACCGACCTGTGCGCCGGCCCCCACCTGGACTCCACCGGCCACATCAAGGGCAACGCCATCAAGCTGACCGCCTGCAACGCCGCCTACTGGCGGGGCGACTCCAACCGTCAGACCCTCCAGCGGATCTACGGTATCGCCTTCCCCAAGAAGGACGAGCTGGATGCCTACCTCCAGCGCATCGAGGAGGCCAAGAAGCGGGATCACCGCAAGCTGGGCAAGGAACTGGGATTGTTCATGCTGCGGGACGAGGGCCCCGGTTTCCCCTTCTTCCTGCCCAAGGGCATGGTGCTGAAAAACACCCTCATCGACTACTGGCGCCAGGTCCACAAGAAGTACGGCTATGTGGAGATCTCCACCCCCATCATCCTCAACCGCAAGCTGTGGGAGCGGTCGGGCCACTGGGATCACTACAAGCAGAACATGTACACCACCGTCATTGACGAGGAAGATTACGCCATCAAGCCCATGAACTGCCCCGGCGGCATGCTGGTCTACGCCAGCGAGCCCCACTCCTACCGGGATCTGCCCCTGCGGGTGGGCGAGCTGGGCCTGGTGCACCGCCACGAGCTCTCCGGTGCCCTCCACGGACTGTTCCGCGTCCGCTGCTTTACCCAGGATGACGCCCATGTCTTCATGACCCGGGAGCAGATGAAGGACGTGATCCAGGAGACCGTGCGTCTCTTTGATGAGGTGTATTCCACCTTCGGCCTGAGCTATACCATCGAGCTTTCCACCATGCCCGAGGACCACATCGGCACCGTGGAGGAGTGGGAGCGCAACCAGGATATCCTGAAAAACGCCATCACCGAGATGGGCAAGACCTTCGTCATCAACGAGGGCGACGGCGCTTTCTACGGCCCCAAGCTGGACTTCCATCTGGCCGACTCCCTGGGCCGGACCTGGCAGTGCGGTACCATTCAGCTGGACAGCCAGCTGCCTGAGCGCTTCGAGCTGGAGTACACCGGCGAAGACGGCCAGAAGCACCGCCCCGTCATGATCCACCGCGTGGTGCTGGGCTCCATCGAGCGCTTCATCGGCGTCATCACCGAGCACTTTGCCGGTGCGTTCCCCGCCTGGCTGGCGCCTGTCCAGGTGAAGGTCCTGCCCGTCACCGACCGGGCGGAGGCCTATGCCAAGGAAGTGTCCGCCAAGCTGGATGCCGCCGGCTTCCGGGTGGAAGTGGATGAGCGCAACGAGAAGATCGGCAAGAAGATCCGGGAGGCCACCCTGGAGAAGATCCCCTACATGCTGGTGGTAGGCGACCGGGATATGGAGAACCAGACGGTCTCCGTCCGTCACCGCTCCGGCGAGGACAAGGGCGCCATGAGCCTGGACGCCTTTGCAACCATGCTGAAAGAAGAAGTCGATACCAAGGCCATTTTGTAAGTTTCCCCCACACCGCTTCCGGCAGCCGCCGGAAGCGGTGTTTTTTCCCCATGAAGGGCTTCTTGCAGGAATACTTTCGGGACAATGCAAAAACTGCACTAAAATTGCAAGATATAATTCGCAAACTGCAAATAAACAGAAAAAAGTTCAAATCAGGCCTTGAAAAATGAAAGAAGTTGGGATATGATATGCAGGTAATTGCAGGGGGTAGCTACCCAATCAAGAAAAGAGGTTGCAAAATGAAAAAGTTTTTGTCTTTGCTTCTGGCAACGCTGATGCTGGCGTCCGTGCTCTCCGGCTGCGGCGGCACCACGGATGAGACCACCACCGACGATACCACTTCTGAGGAGACCACCGGTTCCGAGACCAGCGGCGATGCCACCGGCTCCGGCGTGGAGCTGAAGTTCTCCACCGGCGGCGACCAGGGCACGTATTACGGCTTCGGCAGCGTGCTGGCCCAGGCCATCACCTCCAGCGGCACCGGCACCAAGGTCACGGCTGTCACCAGCAACGGCTCCCAGGACAACATCGAACAGATGCAGATGAACACCCGTCAGCTGGGCTTTGTCCAGTCCGACGTCATGAGCTATGCCTATGAGGGCACCAACCTCTTCGAGGGAATGCCTGTCACCGATTTCTCCACCGTGGCTGCTTTGTACATGGAGCAGGTTCAGATCGTCACCTGCGATCCCGACATCAAGACCGTGGCGGATCTGAAGGGCAAGAGCGTGTCCATCGGCGCCTCCGGTTCCGGTGTGTACTACAACGCCCTGGATATCCTGGCTGCCTATGACATGACGGAGTCCGACATCGACGCTCAGTATCAGGACTTCGGCAACAGCGCCGATGCCCTGCAGGACGGCAAGATTGACGCCGCTTTCGTGGTGGCCGGTGCCCCCACCGTGGCCATTACCACCCTGGCTACCGCCAAGGAGACTTACCTGGTGAGCCTGGACGACGAGCACATTGCCAAGCTGAAGGAAGCCTCTCCCTACTATGAGGAGTACACCATCCCCGAGGGAACCTATGAGGGTGTGCCTGAGACCAAGACCGTGGCTGTGGTTGCTACCATCATTGCCCGGGACGACGTCTCTGAGGCCGATGTGTACAACATCGTCTCCACCATCTTCGAGAATGCGGATACCATTGCCCAGTCTCACGACAAGGGCAAGGAGCTGGATCTGGAGTTTGCCGCTTCCGTCACTGCTGTGCCCTATCATCCCGGCGCTGCCAAGTATTTCGCGGAAAAGGGCTTTGAAGTTCCCACCAAATAAGGGAGAACACTGTTTAAACCAAGGAACTACGGCGGAGTGATCCGCCGTAGTTCCTTGATATCGTCAACCATTCAGAACCTGTTAAGAGAATTACCAAAGTGAGGGGGAGCCCCCATGGGCCTTTTTAAGAAAAAGATGCCGGAGCAGGAGATTCCGGCCGCCGAGACGGAGCACGACACCTCCGTAGGCACCGCTGCCGATGTGGAAGCGGTGATGAAAAAGTATGACCGGGAGTCCAACACCCGTATCTGGGAGGGGACGCCCAAACTGGTGATCCGCATTCTCATGGCGATTTTCGCGGCGTACTGCATTGTGGATACCGTGTTCCTCAACACCCTGCAGGAGATCCGCCTGCCGGTATTCGTGGGGATGATCCTGCTGATCGGATTTTTGACCTTCCCCGCCAGAAAAGGCGATACCCGCGTCAACCATATGCCCTGGTACGATATCGTACTGCTGGTGGTGGGCCCCGGCGCCTATTTCTTCTATGCCGTCAACGCGGAAAAGGTCATCCGCATGTCCGCCCGGGTCATGCAGAATCACCTTTACATGATCGTGGGCCTCATCGCCATTCTGGCGCTGGTGGAGCTTTGCCGCCGGTGCGTGGGCCTGCCCATTTTGTGCGTGGCCGGTGTCCTGCTGGTGTACACCTTTGTGAACCTGATGGGTACCAACACCCTGCAGATGACCTTCTACCAGGTGATCCGCACCATGTTCTACACCACCAACGGTATCTTCGGCGGCCCCATCAACGTGTGCGCAAAGTTCATCGTGGTGTTCATCATCTTCGGTGCCTTCCTGGAGCGTACCGGCATCGCCAACTTCTTTATCAGCTTGGCCAACGCCGTGGCCGGCGCTGCTCCCGGCGGCCCCGCCAAGGTGGCGGTCATCTCCTCCGCCCTGTGCGGCATGGTGTCCGGCTCCTCTGTGGGCAACACCGTCACCACCGGCTCCGTCACCATCCCCATGATGAAGAAGACCGGCTACAAGGGTGAATTTGCCGGCGCCGTGGAGGCTGCCGCCTCTACCGGCGGCCAGATCATGCCCCCCATCATGGGCGCCGCCGCCTTTTTGATGGCGGAGTTCACCGGTGAGCCTTACAGCCAGATCGCTGTGCGGGCCATCCTGCCGGCTGTGCTGTACTTCACCGGCATCTACATCGCTGTCCATCTGGAGGCCAAAAAGCTGGGTCTCAAGGGAATTCCCAAGGATCAGCTGCCCAAGCTGGGCCAGCTGGTAAAGCGGATCTATCTGCTCTTCCCCCTGGTGCTGCTGGTGGTGCTGGTGTCCACCAACACCTATACCATGGCGTACTCCGCAGCGCTGGCCATCGTGGCCACCATTGTGGTGAGCCTGCCGGACATCATTCTGGACGGCGTACATAACAGCCCCAGCGCGGGCATCGGCATGCAGCGCTCCCTGGGTGACCTGGGCGCCATGATCTTCAACTCCCTGGAGGGCGGCGCCAAGGGCTCCATCACTGTGGCTGTGGCCTGCGGCGTGGCCGGCATCATCTCCGGCTGCATCACGGTCACCGGCCTTGCCTCCAAGCTCCTCAGCGCCATCGTGAGCCTCTCCGGCGGCCATATGATGATCGCCCTGGTGCTCACCATGCTCTGCTGCATCGTGCTGGGCATGGGCGTGCCCACCACCGCCAACTACTGCATCATGGCGGCTACCTGCGCCCCCATCCTGATGGATCCCTCCATCGGCGTCACCAAGATGGCGGCTCACTTCTTTGTGTTCTACTTCGGCATCGTGGCCGACATCACGCCTCCCGTGGCCCTGGCGGCCTATGCCGGCAGCGCCATTGCCAAGGCGGATCCCATGAAGACCGGTATCAATGCAACGAAGCTGGCCATTGCGGCCTTTATCGTGCCTTACATCTTTGCAGTGAGCCCCCAGATGCTCTTCATCGATGTGGGCAGCAGCTTTGAGGTGGTACAGATCTGCATCACCGCACTGCTGGGTATCTTCGGCGTGGCGGCAGCCCTCAACGGCTTCCTCTACTGCCGGATCAATCCCCTGTTCCGTATCCTGCTGATTGCAGGCGGCCTGGGCATGCTGATTCCCGGTGCCGTGACGGATATCGCCGGCCTTGTGGTGGTGGTAGGTGTGGTGCTGGCCCAGCGGGCTCTGGCCAAGAAGGCAGCCGCCGCCTGATCTTCCTTTTTCGAAAAAGCCGCGTTCTCTCAGAGAACGCGGCTTTTTTTTGCCGTCGGGACAACTTTTTGGCATGGAATACCGTCTATTAAAAATAAGCTGTTGCAGGTACGGAAAGGGAAGGAAAAATTTCTCAAAATACCACAAAACTGTAACTGTTTTGTTGTTGCTTTGCCTGACAGGGTGTACTAGCATGGGTAGTACAGTTAATACGGACTGACGAAAAAGAGGAGATCGTATCATGGCTGAAGTCAAGGATTTGGAACAGAACGACCTGCCCCAGGCTGCGTCTGCCCCGGAGAATATGGCGCAGGCGGCTCCGGAAGGGGGGACGGCCCGGAAAGGGCTCAAAGAGACATGGCGCGGTATGCCCCGGAAAAAGAAACGGCAGATTATCCGGCGGGGCATTGCCCTGGTGATAGTGGTGGCTCTGGTGATCGGAGGGGTGAAGTTCTGGAAGGGACGGAGCCCGGGAGATACCCAGATTGTCACCGATGTGGTCAGCTATGGCGCCATCACCTCCACGGTGGAGGGCAATGGCCTTACCAAGGCCAAAAACAGCGAGACCATTACCCTGACTACCCCTGGAACAGTTCAGGAGGTCATGGTTACCGAGGGACAGATGGTCAATGAGGGGGATCCCCTGTTCGTGGTGGATTCCGAGGCCGCCCGCACCGCCGTGCAGAAGGCCCGCACGGATGTGGAGGGATATGAGAAGCAGCTGAACACCCTGCAAAAGGACATTGCGGGACTGAATCTGGCGGCTGGATATCCCGGCAAGCTGATGGATGTGGTGACCCTGAACCCCGGCGATACCATCAACAAAGGCGACAAGGTGGCCACCCTCTCCGACGATACCCGCCTGCGCCTGGAGCAGTATTACAGCTACGCCTATGAGGGCCAGATCAAAGCCGGACAGACTGTGGATGTTTCCATTCCCGCCCTGATGAGCTCCCTGAAGGGAACGGTGGAGTCCGTCCATATGGTCAGCCGCATCACCCCGGAGGGCTCCAAGCTCTTCTCCGCGGAGATCATCATTCAAAATGACGGCGCACTGACTGCTGACATGATCGCCTCCGCCACCGCTGTGACCGCCTCCGGCGAGAAGGTCTATCCCTATGAGCCCGGCAAGCTGGAATACTACCGCACCGGCGATCTGTGTTCCACCGTCAGCGGCACGGTGATCTCCAGCAGCCTGGTGGATTATCTCCAGGTGTCCCAGGGCCAGGTGCTGGTGCGCATCGACGGCGAGAGCAGTGAAAGCGAGATCTTCACCGTCCAGCAGAGCCTGGAGGAAGCCCGCAAGACTCTGGCCACTGCGGAGGAAAACCTGGCCAACTGCAGCGCCGTGGCGCCCATCAGCGGTACGGTCATCGGCCTGATCCTGACCCCCGGCAGCGAAGTGGAGGCAAACACCGCCGTCATCACCATCGCGGATACCTCCACCATTGTGGTGGACGCCACCGTGGACGAGCGGAACGTCAGCTACGTCAAGCCCGGCATGCCGGTGGAGATCGACCAGTGGGGCACCACCTTCTACGGCACCGTGGATACGGTGAGCCTTAACTCCAAGGCGGAAAACGGCGTGGCTACCTATCCCATGGTCATCAGTGTGGACAATCCCGACGGCTCCCTGATGACCGGCAGCTATGTCAACTACAAGCTTACCGCCAGCGAGAACGACAACTGCCTGGTGGTTCCCATCCAGTGCGTCAAGTCTGTACCGCTG
This sequence comes from uncultured Oscillibacter sp., assembly GCA_905200545.1. GTDB lineage: Bacteria > Bacillota > Clostridia > Oscillospirales > Oscillospiraceae > Oscillibacter. The sequence continues at coordinate 50,976 of CAJKKQ010000003.1, read as the reverse complement.
GAGGATGGCAGCGCGGCGGATGTGCTGTTCGTCAAGTCTGATACCCGGCCGGACAACGCCATCGATGTGTCTGTCACCGTGGACGGCCTGCCGGATAAGGGCTTCTGGCCGGTGCCTGTGGAGACCGGCATTTCCGATGAGTACAATGTGGAGATCAAGTCCGGTGTGGAGGAGGGAACGGAGGTCTTTACCACCGCTCCGACCACGGGAATGATGTAAGGTGGACGCCATGCTGATTGAGATTCAAGACGTCTACAAGATCTACGGGGAGGGACTGGAAAGCGAAGTCCGGGCCCTGGACGGCGTGAGCCTGAACATCGACCGCGGTGAATTCGTGGCGGTGGTGGGCCAGTCCGGTTCCGGTAAGTCCACCATGATGAACGTGCTGGGCTGCCTGGATATCCCCACCCGGGGAACCTACCTGCTGGACGGCACCGATGTGCGGGAGCTGACAGACAAGGAGCTCTCCCATATCCGCAACAAGCAGATCGGGTTTATCTTCCAGCAGTACAACCTGATCCAGAGCCTCACGGTGCTGGAAAATGTGGAGCTGCCTTTGATTTACCAGGGGATTAAGGCCGATGACCGCTATGATATGGCCATGAACGCCCTGGAGCGGGTGGGGCTGGTAAGCCGGTACAAGCACCGGCCCACCCAGATGTCCGGCGGCCAGCAGCAGCGGGTGGCCATTGCCCGGGCCATCGCCGCCCATCCCCCCATCATTATGGCCGACGAGCCCACCGGCGCCCTGGACTCCCACACCGGACAGGAGGTACTGCGGTTCTTGCAGCAGCTGAACAAAGAGGGCAGCACGGTGATCCTCATTACCCATGATAACGGTATCGCCGCCACGGCCCGCCGGTGCGTCCGGCTGCAGGACGGCAAGATCGTGGAGGACCGGCAGCAGGAGGTGGACTGGTTTTGAATATCCGACAGGCAATGAAGATGGCCCTGCGGTCTATTCTGGGCAATAAGGGCCGGTCCATCCTCACCATGCTGGGCATCATCATCGGTATCGCCTCCGTCATGACCATCGTGTCGGTGGTCAACGGACAAAACCAGCAATCCCTCAAACAGTTTGAGGCCATGGGCACCAACCGCATCAGTGTGTCGCTGTATCTATACAGCGGTCAGGACAGCTTCGAGGATCTGTACAACTATTGCAACAGCCTGGGAAAGGATCTGGTGGTGGGTGTGACGCCTTCCGGATACGCCAGTGCCACCGTGTCCTATGGAACAAAAAACAGCAGTACCATGGAGAAAAACCAGGAGAATATGTTCAGCGAGAACGGTACTGTTCGCACAGATGTGGAGTTGCCGCCCAACCTCTATTATGGCAGTGACCAGTACGCGGTTTGCAACAATTATCAGCTGGAGAAAGGGCGGGACCTGAGCTTCCTGGATATCCGCCAGTACAATCAGGTGTGTGTCATGGGCGCCCGGGCGGCCCGCAACTTCTTCGGATATGCGGACCCGCTGGGGAAGGATCTCACGGTAAACGGCTACCCCTTCAAGGTGGTGGGTGTTTACAAGGAAAAGGATCCGGACAGCGCCTTTTCCCAGGATAATGTCATCATCTTCCCCTATACCGCGTCCCGGCTGATCAGCCCCGGCCAGAGTATCAGCGACTTTGTGGTAAAGGCCGCATCCCGGGAAGCCACGGATGAGGCTATCAGCCGGATCAACGGCTTTCTCTCCGGTCTGACGGGAAACGGGGACCGGGGCTGGGGCAACGCATACAGCGACAACCAGTGGCAAAACACCCTCAATGAGCAGGCGGCTATGATGAGCATGGTGCTGGGCGGCATCGCCGCCATCTCGCTGCTGGTAGGCGGTATCGGCATCATGAATATCATGCTGGTGACCGTTACGGAACGGACCCGTGAAATCGGTATCCGCCGGGCAATCGGCGCTGAGCGCAGCTCCATTGTCACGCAGTTCCTGATCGAGGCGGCCATGCTCTGCGGCATCGGCGGCATCATCGGGCTTTCCATAGGAACCGTGGCTACCCGCATCACCGGAAAACTGCTGGTACATATGGATATCTGGCCATCGGTGCCCATTACGTTGGGGGCATTCATGCTGTCGGTGGTGCTGGGTATCCTGTTCGGCATCTATCCGGCGGCAAAGGCGTCTAAGCTCCAGCCTGTGGAAGCGCTGCGGGCAGAATAAGGAGGGAACGATATGAAACGAAGATTTTTGGCCTGGGTGCTGGCTGTCTGCGCGGCACTGAGCCTCATGCTGCCCGCAGCGGCGGCCACCACCCGCTTTTCCGATGTGTCGGATCCCACGATCCGGCAGTCGGCGGAGGTGCTGCGGCTGATGGGCGTCCTGGACGGATACGCAGACGGCACGTTCCGGCCCGGTACCGTTTTGAACCGGGCACAGTTCTGCAAGATGGCGGTTTACGCTATGAACGGCTCCAGTGAGCTGGGGCGGTACAGCACGGTGACAGTTTTCCCGGATGTGAAGCCCTCTCACTGGGCCGCCAGCTATATCAACATGGCGGCAAAAGGCAAGAACATCATCTCCGGCTATCCCGACGGGCGCTTCTATCCTGAACGCACCGTTACGGTGGGACACGCCGTGACTGTGCTGCTGCGGATCCTGGGGTATAAGGACGAAAATATCGGCGGTGTCTGGCCGGACAGCTATATGGCGGTAGCGGCCACCATCGGCCTGACCGAGGGCGTATCCACCAATGGAAACGCCGGCCTTACCAGAGGACAGGCGGCCCGTCTGTTCCGCAATCTCCTGGAGATGGAGGGCGCCGAGGGTGGCACCCTGTATACCCTCAGCGAGGAGACGGATCTGGTGTCCGTGGACGGCGGCGCCGGCACCATGAAGACCAGCGACGGCAAGATCTATCCCATGGTTCATGCGGTGGGAGATACGACCCTGGTGGGTACCCATGGCCGGGTGGTCCAGACGGCGGATGGAAAGGCTCTGACGTTCCTGCCCAACAGCGGCGGCAGCAGCTCCAGCACGTCCGCGGCGGTCATCATCACGGAGGATGGCTCTGCGGCCGGCTTGAGCGCCCTGGCAGGCAACAACAACTATACCATTTACAAGAACGGCGCACCTGCCACCATCGCAGACCTGCGCAAGAACGATGTGGCGGTCTATGCCCCCGGTACCAATTCCATCCGGGTGTGCGATACCCGCATCACGGTTTACTATGAGAACTGCGCGCCCAATCCCCAGTCTCCCACTACCATCACAGCCCTGGGCCACACCTTCAACGTGCTGCCCACAGCGGTGGAGAGCCTGTCCAGATACAAGCCCGGCGATGCAGTGACCCTGCTGCTGACGGTGGACGGCCAGGTGGCCGGAGCGGCGGATCCCAGCGCCAGCGCCACCCGCTCCAACGCCGTGGGCGTGGTTTGGGACGGCAAAGTCTACCTGGTCTGCGGCGGCAGCACCATCCAGCTGGACAACGTGCCCGGCGCCGCCGAGCACAACGGTCAGGCGGTGCGCATTGCGGCCAGCCAGAAGGAAAAGGTCTCCCTGAGCGATCAGAAGAACGGCCTCTCCGGCGACCTGCTGGTGAGCGCCAGGAGAATGGGCAGCCGGCCTCTGGCGGAAAATGTCCTGATCTTTGACGGCGGCAGGGCCATCGGCATCAATCAGCTGACGATGGATCAGGTGCCGGACAGCCAGATCCTCTACGCCCGGGCCAACTGGGCCGGTGAAGTGGATCTCATTGTCCTGAACCGGACTGTGGATCAGCTGGTGGGCCGCGTCTTCGTGGAGAGCAAGGAGACACCTGTATACGATGACGAGGGCAATGTTGTGGGCTCCGAGTGGAAAGACCGCGTGGGCCTGGAGTACGGCAATGGCTCCGACCAGCGGGTGGGCCCCTTCGGCGTGCGCTACGGCGTCCAGGCGGGCGATTTCGTGACAGCCAAGCTGAATTCCAAGGGTACGGGCTTCGTATCCATGTCCAAGCTGACGGAGCTGCGCAATGTGCCCAGCAGCTCCTGGATCGGCACCTCCGCCGTGACCTTCGGCGGCAGGACGTATACCCTGGATCCCAACACCGTTCTGTGCTACAACTCCGACGGACGGATGTGGATCACCTTGGATGAGGCCAGGGCCTATGCGGACACCTTCAACCTCCACGTCAAGGACGGCGTGGTCTATGTGGTGGAAGTGGGCGGCTGAGTCCATTCCGGAACAAGAAAAAACCAGGACGCGCCATCGCGCGTCCTGGTTTTTTGGTAAAAGCGGAAAAGCTGCGGAGCCTTACACCACCTGGAAGAGGTAGAATTTCAGATAATTGGTCTCCTCCACCCCCCAGAGGATGGGGTGGTCACAGGCCTGCTGCCGGGCTTCGATCTGCCGCAGCTGCACCCCGGCGTCCCGGGCGGCGTCGTGGAGCATGGCCACGAACTTCTCCTCCGTTGCAAAGTGGGAGCAGGAGCAGGTGGCCAGCAGGCCGCCTCGGGGCAGCAGACGCATGGCCCGGTAGTTGATCTCCTTGTAGCCGGCCAGGGCGTTGTGCACCGTCTTGCGGGACTTGGTGAAGGCCGGCGGATCCAGGATGATGAAGTCGTAGCGCTTGGGCTCCTTTTCCAGAGCGGGCAGCAGGTCAAAGACATTGGCCGCCACGCATTCCATCACGCCGTCCAGGCCGTTGCGCTCCGCGTTGGCCCGGGCCATCTCAACGGCGGATTCCGACACGTCCACGGCGGTGACGTGGGCGGCACCGCCCATGGCGGCGTTGAGGGCGAAGGAGCCGGTGTGGGTGAAGCAGTCCAGCACCGTGCGGCCCTTGGCCAGGCGGGCCACTGCCCGGCGGTTGTACTTCTGGTCCAGGAAAAAGCCGGTTTTCTGGCCGTTTTCTACGTCCACCAGGTATTTCACGCCGTTTTCCGTGATCTCCGTTATGGGGGAATCCGGCACAGCCTCTCCCGGCAGAGGGAACCAGTGCTTTTCCTGTGCAAGGCCTTCTTTTTCCCGCAATGCCACGTCGTTGCGTTCAAAGACGCCCCGGATGGCCTGGCCGTCTTCCCGGAGAATGGACACCAGTTCCGGGATCAGGTGATCCTTGATGCGCTCCATGCCCACGGAGAGTACCTGGATGGAGAGAAGATCGTGGAACTTGTCCACGGTCAGGCCCGGGAAGGCATCCGCCTCTCCGAAGATAATGCGGCAGGCGTCCAGATCCTCCGGAGACATGACAGCCTTGCGGTAATCCCATGCCCAGCGGAGCTTGCGCTGCCAGAAGGCCGCATCAAACCGGTCGTTGGCATTGCGGGAGATCAGGCGGACGCGGATCTTGGAGTGCTCCGACAAAAAGCCGGTGCCCAGATACCGGCCTTTTTTGCTGACCACGTCCACAAGACCGCCGTTTTCCGCGCCCTCTTCAGCGGCAAGTACCTCCGCGTCGTAGACCCAGGGGTGGCCCCGGAGAATGGCGGCCTCCGCCTTGGGTGTGACGGTGTATTTGGGATAGTCCCGTTGTGTTTTCATGGTGGCGTTCCTTTCCTGCGGCAGTTGATTTTCCCCAGTGTAGCACATTTTTTGCCGGATTGCCATATCCATGGAATACAGGCAATCAAAATGAGGAGGGGAGACCATGCCCATTATCTATTTGAGCCCGTCCACCCAGGAGTGGAATCAATATGTCACCGGCAGCGGGTCAGAGGAGTACAATATGAATCTGCTGGCGGATGCCCTGGAGCCGTATCTGCTCTCCAACGGGATCCGGTACCGGCGAAACCGCCCGGAGATGACCGCCGCCTCCTCCATCCGGGAGGCCAACGCCGGGGAGTATGACTTCTATCTGGCCCTGCACTCCAACGCTGCCCCTGAGGGGCGCTACGGAGAGGAGCGGGGGATCATCGCCTTCTACTATCCCGGCAGCAGCGAGGGACAGCGGGGGGCGGAGCTCATTGCCCAGGAGCTCCGGCAGATTTATCCGCTTCCCCGGAAAGTCACCACCCGGGCCACCACTTCGCTGGGAGAGGTACGTCAGCCCCGGTTCCCGGCGGTGCTGGTAGAGATCGGATATCACGACAACTACGCCGACGCCCAGTGGGTGGAGGGACACCGGGACGCCATCGCCCAGCAGTTGGCCCGGGCCCTGACGGAGTTTTTCGGCCTGCCCTTTATCTATCCCATGGAGCCGGTGCAGGGCAGGGTGAATGTGGGCTATGGAACGCTGAATCTGCGGGATTATCCGGATTCCTCCGGGAACATCCTGGCCAATCTGCCCAATGGAGCCCCTGTCACCATCTACGGCGAGTGGGAAGGGTGGTATGTGGTTCACTATGGGGAGACTGTGGGCTATGCCGCCGCGGCCTATATCGAGGCACAGTGAAAAGGCTGGGGACCATTCAAGCCAAAATCCGGACGCGTGTGACCAAACCCACACTTTTGCTTGACAGGGCCACTTCAAACGATTAAACTAAAAACGGATAATCATCGGAGGACAGCAGGGGTGCCGTCCGATTGTTTTCTGAACTGTGCGGCCGGGCCGTTTGCCGGCCCAGTCTGCATATACAGCGAATCAATACCGGAATCAATGAGGAGGTATCACCAACCGTGGAAATCGTCATCGCCCTGATCGGGCTGGTGGTCGGCGGTGTGATTTGCTTCCCTCTCGGTATTCGCTATCGGAAGAATGTGTCCGAAAAGGAAATCTCAAGCGCAGAAGAAGAGGGAAAGCGCATCATCAATGAGGCCATCAAGAGCGCCGAAACCAAGAAGAAAGAGGCACTGCTGGAAGCCAAAGAAGAGATTTTGAAAAACCGCAGCGAATACGAGAAGGAAGAGAAGTCACGCAGAGCCGACCTGCAGCGGCAGGAAAATCGCCTGCAGCAAAAGGAAGAGAGCCTCGACCGCAAGACCGAGGCATTGGAAAAGAAGGAAGAGTCCCTGGCCCAGAAGCACGCCGCTCTGGACAAGGAAAATGAAGAAATCAAGGTCATCAAGCGCAGCCAGACGGAGATGCTGGAGCGCATTTCCGGCTTTACCGCCGAGGAGGCAAAGCAGTACCTCATCGATCAGGTGGAAGCGGAAGTGACCCACGAGACTGCCCTCAAGATCAAAGAGGTGGAGTCCCGGATGAAGGAAGAGTGCGAGGCCCGCGCCCGGGAAGTGGTAGCGCAGGCCATTCAGCGGTGCGCCGCCGATCAGGTGGCCGAGATGACCGTCAGTGTGGTTCCCCTGCCCAATGACGAGATGAAAGGCCGTATCATCGGCCGCGAAGGCCGCAATATCCGTACCATCGAGACCCTCACCGGTGTGGATCTCATCATCGACGATACGCCGGAGGCCATCACCGTCTCCTGCTTTGAGCCTGTGCGGCGTGAGATCGCCCGCCTGGCTCTGGAGAAGCTCATCGCCGACGGCCGGATCCATCCCACCCATATTGAGGAAATGGTGGAGAAGGCCCGCCGGGAGGTGGAGGCCACCATCAAGGCCGAGGGCGAGCGCGCCACCTTTGAGTGCGGTGTGCGGAACCTGCACCCGGAGCTGGTGAAGATGCTGGGCCGGCTCCACTACCGTACCAGCTACGGCCAGAACGTGCTCCAGCACTCCATCGAAGTCAGCCATATCGCCGGTATGATGGCCGCGGAGCTGGGCGCCGATGTCCAGGCCGCCAAGCGTGCCGGATTGCTCCACGACCTGGGCAAGGCCGTGGATCACGAGCTGGAGGGTACCCACGTCTCCCTGGGCGTGGAGTTTGCCCGCAAGTACAAGGAGCGGGACGACATCATCCACGCCATTGAGGCCCATCACAACGATGTGGAGCCCCGCACCATTGTGGCCTGCCTGGTACAGGCGGCAGACGCCATTTCCGCTGCCCGGCCCGGTGCCCGGCGGGAGAACCTGGAGAACTACATCAAGCGGCTGGAGCAGCTGGAGACCATCACCGGCTCCTATCCCGGTGTGGATAAGGCCTACGCTATCCAGGCCGGCCGCGAGGTGCGCGTCATGGTCAAGCCCGAGCAGGTATCCGAGGATCAGATGGTCATTCTGGCCCGGGATCTGGCCAAGAAGATCGAAGAGGAAATGGAGTACCCCGGTCAGATCAAGGTTCATGTCCTGCGGGAGACCAAAGTGGTGGAATACGCCAAGTAACCAGTCTCTTGAGAAGCGGAGCGCGCTGCGCTCCGCTTCTTTTTGCCCGGACAGGGCGGCATGGACGGCCAAGTGGGTATTTTGCCCTGGTGGGGGCCCCGTAGCGGTTGACATTTCCGGGTGGAACCGATACAATATAAATTCAGTGAAAACCGCACATTCACCCGTGATTTCATAATAAAGAAGCAAAGGATTTGAGAGATATGGCACAGGATAAAAGACAGGTAGACGCCATTACCAGCCGGGACGTGGATTTTGCCCAGTGGTATACCGACGTCTGCAAAAAGGCAGAGCTCATTGACTATACCTCCGTCAAGGGCCTCTTCATCTACCGCCCCTACGGCTACGCCATCTGGGAGAATATCCAGGCGGAGCTGGACCGGCGGTTCAAGGAGACGGGGCATGAGAACGTGTATCTTCCCGTTCTGATCCCGGAGTCCCTCCTCCAGAAGGAGAAGGATCATGTGGAGGGCTTCGCCCCGGAGTGCGCCTGGGTCACCATGGGCGGCAGTGAGAAGCTGGAGGATCGCATGTGTGTCCGGCCCACTTCCGAGACCCTCTTCTGCGAGCACTACGCCAATATTATCCACTCCTGGCGTGACCTGCCCAAGCTCTACAACCAGTGGTGCTCCGTGCTGCGCTGGGAGAAGACCTCCCGTCCGTTCCTGCGCCATCGGGAGTTCCTCTGGCAGGAGGGCCACACCATGCACGCCACTGCCGAAGAGGCCCGGGAAGAGACCATGCGGATGCTGAACATCTATGCCGACTTTATGGAAAACGTCCTGGCCATGCCGGTGATCCGGGGCCGCAAGACCGATAAGGAAAAGTTCAACGGCGCCGAGGAGACCTACACCGTGGAGTGCATGATGCACGACCACAAGGCCCTCCAGGCCGGCACCAGCCACTACTTCGGCGACGGCTTCGCCAAGGCTTTCGATATTACCTTTGCCGGTAAGGACAACCAGCCCCACCATCCCCACCAGACCAGCTGGGGCGTTTCCACCCGGATGATCGGCGGCATCATCATGACCCACGGCGACGATAACGGCCTGGTGCTGCCTCCCCGCATCGCCCCTGTCCAGGTGGTGGTGATTCCCGTGGCGGCTCACAAACCCGGTGTGCTGGACGCTGCCGCTGCCCTGCGGGACCGTCTGAAGGCCGCCGGTATCCGCTCCAAGATGGACGATTCCGACAACTCTCCCGGCTGGAAGTTCGCTGAATACGAGATGAAGGGCGTGCCCCTGCGGGTGGAGATCGGCCCCAAGGATCTGGAGAAAGAGCAGTGCGTCATCGCCCGCCGGGATACCGGTGAGAAGGTGTTTGTGGCGCTCAGCGAGCTGGAGACCAAGGTGCAGGAGCTGCTGGATGCCGTTCACGACAACCTCTTTGCCATGGCCCTCAAGAACCGGGAGGAGAACACCTTCGATATCAAGACTCCCGAAGAGGCCAAGGCCATTGCGGAAGGGCCGGGCGGCTTCCTGCGTTCCAAGTGGTGCGGCTCCCTGGAGTGTGAGCTGGCCATGAAGGAGCGGGCCGGCGTCACCTCCCGGTGCATGCCCCTCCAGCAGAGCGGAACCGAGGGCGTGTGCCCCGTGTGCGGCAAGCCCTGCAAGACGGACATCTACTGGGGCGTGGCTTACTGAGTCCTGACTCTGCGAGGCGTCAATGACTGCGCGGAGCCCGCAGATATTGCGGGCTCCGCGTTTTTTACAAAGGAGACGGTATGAAACAAAGATTATTAGCAGCGATGCTGGCCTGCTTGCTGCTCTCCGGCTGCGGGGCGGTGCGTACGGAGCCGGTGGATCAGGAGTCCGCACCCACGGATGAGCCGGTCATTGCCTATGTCCCCCTGGACGACCGACCGGATAACGTGGAACGGGCGGTGTATCTGGCGGACTCCCTGGGCTATGAGCTGGCTATGCCGGAGGCGGACGACTACCGCACCCGGCTGCAGGATCAGCCCCTCAATGAAAACGGCACCCAGTACGGCGACCGGGCGGATCTCTATGAGTGGGTGTTGGCCCAGGAGGCGGCGGGCTGTGACCGCTATATCCTCTCCCTGGATCAGCTGCTCTCCGGCGGACTGGTGAACTCCCGGTCCTTGTGGGAGTCAGAGCCCGTCACCCTCTCCGACGGCACCACGTTGACGGAGGAGGCCCTGCTGGACAACCTGCTGACGGCTCTGGCGGCGGATGCGGACAACCAGGTCTGGCTGCTGGAGAGTGTCATGCGCCTGGCCCCCACGGTGGGATATGACCACTGGGATCTGGAGGGTTATAACGCCCTGCGCTCCTATGGCATGGCGGGCCGCCCGGTGCTGGAGGGGGACGATCTGACCATTTCCAACATTGAAGCGGACTACCGTCTTGGCTCCGACGGCACGGTGTTGGCACTGTCGGAATTCAGCTTGAAGGAGTGGGAAGTGGCGGAGTATCTCTCTGCCCGAACCCGGAAGCTGAGCCTCTCGGATCAGATGCTGGAGACGGTGTCCCGGCCCGGATATGAGAATTTCCACGTCCTCATCGGCATTGACGACTCCTCCGTGGAGGACAGCATCCAGAAAAACGAAATTGCCTATCTGCGCAGCCTCCTGCGGGAGGGGGATGCCCTCCTCTCCGGGGTGGATGACCTGGCCTTCAAGGCCATCGCCCGGCTGTATTTGGATGAGATCGGCTGGCAGGGGGCGAATGTGAGTGTGCGCTATTACGGCGGCACGGAGGACCAGCCTGCCTGCGATTATGACTATCAGCCCCTGACCACCATTATGGAGGAGCATTTTGACTTCTTCGGCCTGACAGAGGCGGATCCGGGAGCGGAAGAACTGCGGATCTTGGTGTTGACCCAGCCTGCCGATGAGGCGCAGAAGGCGGCGTATTATGAGGCGCTGATCGCAGATCTCAACGACTGTCGGAAAGCCGGAATGCCCGTGGTCCTCATTGACGCCGGAAACGGCACATACGGTACCGCGTTCCACGATACGCTGACGGAGGAGACGGAGCTTGGGTGGCTTTTGAGCTACGCGGGCTTTTTGGATATGGCCATCGTCACCGGCACAGCCCTGAGCCACGGTGTGGCGCGATACGCGTTCCTCCATCATGGAGAGCAGACGGAAGCCACGGAGCGGGCCTTTGCCCGGACGCTGGCGGACAGCATCCTGAAGGACTTCTGCTATAAGAATGTGGTGCGGGAGGAGCTCATCGCCTATATCCGAAATGATCTTGGGGGAAATCCCGACAATTTCTGGCAGCCCGCTATCGATCTGGAAGCGGTGCAGGCGCGATTGGAGCGGGGCATGGATGATGCCACGGCGAAGGTCATCGACAATCTGGAGCACAGCAATTTCATCTCGGCTCTACCGCCGACCGGAGAGTATACCGAGCGGGGCTGGGGCGGCGTGGAGCTGACCAACTACCGCTTCCCCTGGGATCGGGCTTTTGAAATTGGGATGGACATTCGCCTGGGGGAGTTTACGCAGCCCCATGAAAAGATCCTGGGGTTTTACTATCAGTGAGGCCACCCCTTTATTCGGCACATAAAAAAGCCCCGGAGCCTATGGCTCCGGGGCTTTTTGAAAGGCTTACAGCTGCTTGACCGTGTAGTAAACAGCCAGGGCAAAGGCTACGATGGCCAGGGCCCAGATGGCATAGTAGGCAACGGTGGTGCTCACCAGAGCTGCCGCCATGGCGGCAGCGGAAAGACCGCAGGCCACATAAACGGGCAGTACATCCGCGTCCACAGGCAGAACCCGCAGTTTCCCGATCAGGCCGCTGTTTTTGTCCGCCTGATGGGCCATGAAGGCCATAGCCGCCAACAGGATGATATAGATAACGGCCAGAACCTTGACCGTGGTGCCCAGATACATGCTGTTCATTTCCCGGCGGCAGATCCACAGCAGGATCAAAGAGGCGCCCAGAATGGTCAGCGACCAGGCACACTCCCGGTCATAGAGGCTCCACAGGATCCCCAGCAGCATCACCACGGGGACGATCACGCACAAAAGCGTAACGGCGGCAGCCACATAGGCTCGGATCAGGTAGTTGGCCACAGCCAGGAACACACCGGTAGCCAGAACGCCCCAGCCAATGGCACGCCGCTTGGGCAGCTTATGCCACACAGCAGAGAGAATGGCGCCAAGAACGGCCACTCCGATGCCCACATACAGAAGATAGTTGAGGTAGCTGTCCCAGGCAACCACCTGCTCCAGCGTTCCGTTGATATAGAACCGGCGGACTACCAGCAGATAGAGCTCTGCCACGCAGCCGCACAGAAAAAACTTCATTGCGCTGGTCATAGGCTCGTCCCGCTTGACGGGCTTGGCCTTGCTGTTTGGATTCTTGCCCATTTATAACAACCTCCAGGGTATTTTAATTGGGAATTACACGGCAAATGCACTGATATCTGCCGACACATTGAAGTAGTATAGCAGATTTCAAACGATTTTGCAAGTCATTCACACTGGTTTTTGCGGGGGGTGGGGCGAAAAGGTGTACTTCCAGATTATAGACTGTAAAATTTCGGGAGAAGTTCCCATTGAAAGGAAAATTTTCGCAATTTTACAGCAGGGGATTGGCTGTTGAGATATGTGCACATTCATGGTATACTCAATCAATCGGAATTTTCTGCAAAACAGCGGGGGAATATTATGAAATCAAAGCGTTTGATGGCCATGTTGATGGCAGCGGCGGCAGCCGCGGCCCTCTCCGGCTGCGGCACGCTCATCAGCCCGGACGAGGCGGAGGAGAGCGTGCAGGTGTTCGCCATGGATACCGTGATGATCTGCAGTACCTACGGGGAAAACAGCTCCGACGCGGCTTTTGCGTCGGAGGATGAGATCTACCGGCTGGAGGCGCTGCTCTCCCGGACTCGGGAGGATAGTGCCGTCTCCCGCATCAACAGCGGAGATGCCGGAGCCGCGGATGAGGAGGTGCGGGCTCTTATTGAAAAGGCCATGGAGTACAGCCAGGCCACCGGCGGCGCCTTTGACATCACCTTGGCGCCGGTATCCTCCGCCTGGGGCTTTACAGAGGATGCCTACCGGGTGCCCTCTCAAGCGGAGCTGGATGAACTGCTGACCCATGTGGGCATGGAACATGTGCATCTGACGGCGGACGGCGTGGAACTGGATGCGGGCACCCAGATCGATTTGGGCGCCATTGCCAAGGGATATGCCTCCGACGTGGTGGCTGACCTGTATGAAAAGTGGGACATCCCCCGGGGCCTGGCCCGGCTGGGCGGCAATATCTACGCCAAGGGCACCCGGCCTGACGGCGGCCTCTGGCGGGTGGGCGTACAGGATCCCGCCAACCCGGAGGACAGCAATGCCCTGGTGGGAGTGTTGGAGCTTTCGGATGCCTTTGCCGTCACCTCCGGCGGCTATCAGCGGTACTTTGAAGACAACGGGAAAACGTATCACCATATTATCGATCCTGCTACCGGATACCCCGCGGAGAGCGGACTGACCTCCGTCACCGTGGTGTCGGACCGGGCCTCCGGCGGCGGCACCATGTGCGACGCTTTTTCCACGGCGCTGTTCGTTATGGGGGAGGAAAAGGCCCTGGACTTCTGGCGTACCGGCGGATATGACTTTGACCTGGTGCTGGTGACGCAGGACGGACGGGTGCTGGTGACGGAGGGCATCGCCGATGCATTTACCCTGGATGAAGGGAGCGGATATACCTGTGAAACGGTCTCCTGAGCTGCGCCCCCGGGTTTGGGACGCCCTGGTGGCAGCCGTGGTGGTGGCGCTGGCCATCGCCTGCGCCGCTGTGTTCTGGAGCGGCGGCGGAGAGGGCGGCCTCACAGCGGTGATCTCCGTGGACGGGGAGGAGCAGGAGCGGGTGGATCTCTCGGCCCTGGCGGAACCGGAGGAGCGGGTGCTCCAGGCGGGAGGCTACACGCTGCATCTGGAGCTGACCCGGGAGGGGGCCTGCATGGTTTCCTCCGACTGTCCTACCCAGGACTGCGTCCATACCGGTACCATCACCCGCTCAGGCCAGAGCATCGTATGCCTGCCGGCCCGGGTGTCTGTGGTACTCACCGGCGGAGCAGACAGCGGCGTGGATGCCGTGATCGGATGAGGAGGAGACCATGAAGCTTACCACCCGGGAACTGACGCTGTGCGCGGTGCTCACCGCCCTGGCGCTGGCCCTTTCCTATATGGAGAATTTTATCCCCCTGTCTGCCGCCATCCCCCTGCCGGGGATCAAGCTGGGCCTTGCCAACATCGTGACCCTCTTTGCCCTCTATGCCCTGGGAGCCGGGCAGGCTCTCATGATCCTGGCGGCCCGGTGCATCCTGGGATCGCTGTTTGCCGGAAACCTCAACGCCCTGATTTTTTCCCTGATGGGAGGCGTTACCGCCATGCTGGTGATGATCCTGCTCTCCCATGTGCGGGGACTGTCCGTTTACGGCGTATCCGTGGGCGGTGCCGCAGCCCACAACTGCGGCCAGGTGGCGGCGGCGATCCTGACTCTGGGCAACACCGCGCCCCTTTATTATCTGCCGGTTTTGCTGGGCGTATCGATTTTCAGCGGAGCGCTGACGGGATTGATCGCCGTGTGCTTGTTCCGGGCGCTGGCCCATACAGAGCTGATGAAAGGATGAGATGCCATGGATCGCGATGAGCGCAGGAGAAAAGATCAGATCATCTCCGAACAGATGGAGGTGATCCGAACCATGGCGGAGCACAATCTCCGCCGCATGGGGACGGATTTCTGGGGAACACCGGCCCCGGCAGCTCCCACGCCGTCCAAATCATCTGCCCCGGAGAACGATGCCCGGGAGATGGAAAAATCCCAGGCAGTCCGCCCTCCCAAACAGGAGGAAGAGCAGGCGGTACCGGAAAAGCTGGAGGATCTGCTCTCGGAGCTGGACGGTTACACCGGCTTGCAGGCGGTAAAGCGGGAGGTGCACGACCTCATTGACCTGGCAAAGGTGGAGGCCCTGCGCCGGGAGCACGGATTGCCCACTGCTGATCTGAGCCTGCATATGGTGTTTTCCGGCAGCCCAGGCACCGGCAAGACCACCATCGCCCGGCTGATGGCCCGGATTTACCACACCCTGGGCATCCTCTCCAAGGGGCAGCTGGTGGAGGTAGACCGCAGCGGCCTGGTGGCAGGCTACGTGGGTCAGACCGCCATCAAGACGAAAAAAATGGTGGACGCCGCCCTGGGGGGCGTGCTGTTCATCGACGAGGCCTATGCTCTCAACGGAGGCGGAGAAAACGATTTCGGCCAGGAGGCCATCGACACCATTCTCAAGGCCATGGAGGACCACCGGGATGACCTGGTGGTGATCGTGGCGGGATATGAGGAGCTGATGGAGCGGTTCATCCACTCCAATCCGGGACTGGAATCCCGGTTCAACCGCTTTTTGCACTTTGCGGATTACACCGCCCCGGAACTGCTGGAGATTTTGGAGCGCCAGTGCAAAAAGGGATGCTACCAGCTCTCTCCTGAGGCCCGGGAGGCGGCGGAGCGTCTGCTGGCGGAAGCGGCCCGGGATCCGGCGGCCTTCGGCAACGCCCGGGGCGTACGGAATCTGTTTGAACGGATCCTGGTGTGTCAGGCCAACCGCATTGCCAAGCTGGATCACGTGGAAAAAGAGGATCTGATGGGGATTACCCCCGCCGATGTGGAAGCAGCGGCAGTGCCCCGGGAGGGAAAGGCCTGAGCGTGCCGGTTTTGGGCAGAGATTGAAAAAGGAGGGGACTGTCAGGGGACAGTCTCCTCCTTTTTGGCAGATGGGCCTCCCAGATCCCACAGGTATTTGACGATCACATAGCCTACCGCCAGCAGCACGGCGCAAAAACAGTACACCAGATCCGTCTCCGCGGAGCCGATGGAGGGGGAGGGGATGCTCTGATCCGTGGCCAGGTAGTCCGCAGAGTCCAGAAGATTTCCCTGGGTATCGTAGAGGTAGATGGAGGGGAAGAAGTCCCGGTCCGTCTTGTAGACGTGGAAGAAGCGGGAGGCAGTGACATCCCCCTCTGCCATGACGGTCTCCGGCTGGTTCTCCACCGGCGCTACCATATAATGAGCCACTTCCGGCGGACAGTCCACGGCGTAGACCACACGGATGTTCCGGTCTTTCAAAGCGGTGCTCCGGATCACGCCCCCTGCATGGTAAGAGGCGGAGAGAGGCTGCCAGCCGCCCAGCAGACCGCGGCGGAACTGGATCTGGCCCACAAGGCCGTCAATCTCCGTGTCGGTAAAAACCAGGATGCGGCGGTCGCCTATGGTTTCGTCAAACTCCACCTCCGGGTGGAGGACGGCTCTAAGGCTGGAGGTGTCCTCCGGTTCCGCGGAGGCATACTCCACGATGGCGTCTACCTTTTGCTGCTGTGTGTGCAGAGACCAGAAGTCTCCTTTATACAAAAGCCAGGTCAAAAGAAGAAACATGGCGCCCAGGAGCACGGCGGCAATACGGGCGGGAGATCTGTGCATGGCCGGCCCTCCTCTCTATCGATGTTGTTCATTTTATCATACAACACCGGAGGGAAAAACCACACGGGGAAATTTTGCAGAGGGGTCTAATCCGCTATGTCATAGAGTGACGAGAGAGTCAGCCAGGTCTGGGAGAAGGGGCGCATGAGATTCCAGAAGCCCGCTCCCAGCAACCCGTATTCCGAGATGAGCGACAGCTTGGCGGAAAAGCTTCGGGCGTCCTCAAACCATACGGCATGGACGGTGCCGTCCTCCGCCGTATAATAAAAGTAGGGGGATTGGGCGGAGTCGTCAAACTGGATGGCGATGCGGTAGCGCAGGGCCAGATCGATGCCCTCCTGATTGGAGATGGAGCGGGCCCGGGTGACGCCCTGAACAAAGGGCAGCGGCCAGTCATACCCGTAGTTGGGGACTCCCAGCAAAATCTTTTCCCGGGGGATCTCCGTAACGGCGTAGTCCAGCACCGCCCGGACATTGGGCAGCGGCGCCACCGCCATAGGGGGGCCGGCGGTGTAGCCCCACTCATAGGTCATCAGCAGGACTCCGTCCACCGCCGCGCCCACGGCACCGTAGCTGTGGCCTTCATACAAAAGGCCGGGCTGCTCAGCAAAGGTCTTGGGAGCCAGGGCCGCCCAGAGGAACACGCCCCGGGGGGAGAGCAGCTGCCGCAGTTCTGCCAGGAATCCCGCGTAGGCCCCCGCCAGATCTCCGGGCAGGTACTCAAAGTCCACATCTACGCCTGCGTAGCCCTTGGCTTCCAGCACCGCCAGCAGCTCCGCCGTCAGGCGGCGGCGGACGGCCTCGTCCGTCAGCACCAGAGCGCCCCGCTGGGTGTCGAACTGGCCGTCCTCCGTCAGCGTGGACAGGTGCAGCACGGTGCGCACTCCCCGGTCTTCCGCTGCCCTGCGCAGGGCCTGGTCCTCCAGGGGTACCAGCCCTCCCTCTGCCGTGATACCGTAGGTAAAGGGCGAGAGGCAGGAGAGGAAGGGCAGCTGCTGGGCCAGCAGGGTTTCGGCGATGAAGGGATAGGCGTAGCCGTTGAAAACGCCGCTGCGGTCAGGCTGCGTCTCATAGGAGATCACCAGCTGCTGTCCGGGTGTCAGAGCCCACTGGCCGCCAAGGGACCAGTTGTTCTGCCAGAGCTTGCGGACCGTGACGCCATAGGCGGAGGCGATTGCTTGCAGCGTTTCTCCGGGCTGCACCGTATGTACCAGCGCGGGAAAACGAACCACCAGCGTCTGTCCTACCGCCAGGGCACCGGAGGACGGCACACTGTTGTCGGATGCCAGGCGGACTGGATCCACTCCGTAGATTTCCGCGATGGAGGCAACGCTTTCTCCAGAGCGCACCACATGGATCGTCATGCGGAACATTCCTCCTTTCCTGCAAACGTATGCAGGGGGAATCGTCCCATATGACAAAAAGAATCCCCTCCTTTGGGAGGGGATTTTATGAAAAAAGCGCCCCGAAAGGGGCGAAAAGCGAACCATTGGAAAGGTCTGCGAGGAAGGACGAAAATCTGCTTGCCTTTTCCCCTATGTTAAGGTACCATAAAAATAGCTATTTGAGAATGTCCAGTTTGTATGAGCGGATATGCGGGAGCGGAATGACCTGCCCCCCGGAGGAAGGTACATGAACATCAAGAAATATGAGGCGTTTGTCCGCGCGGTGGAGCTGGGAAGCCTCTCCAAGGCGGCGGAGGAGTTGGGCTACACCCAGTCCGGCATCAGCCACATGATGCAGTCGCTGGAGGAAGAGGTGGGATTTCCCCTGATGACCCGGACTTCCTCCGGCATCATGCCCAATACAGAGGGGGAGATGCTGCTGCCTACCATCCGGCACCTGCTGAGCACCAATGAATCGTTGGAGCAGTACATTTCCAAAATCAAGGGGGCGGACACCGGCCGCATCCGCATTGCGGCGTTCCCCAGTGTAGCCACTTACTGGCTGCCGGACATCCTCCGGGAGTTTCAGCAGGACTATCCCCATGTGGAGATCCAGATCAAGGAGGATGGCTGCGACGTCATCGACACCATGATGGAAAACCGGGAGGCAGACCTGTGCATTTACGCAGGAGGAGAGGATCACAATTTTGAGTGGATTCCCCTGTACCGGGATCAGCTGCTGGCGATTTTCCCAAAAGACCACCCCTTGGCAAAGAAGGCGGAGATCCCCCTGGATGCCCTGATGGCGGAGCAGTTTATCCTGCCCTTGGCCAGCTATGACCACGAGGTGCACCATATCTTGAAAAAGCTGCCGCAATATCCCCACATCCGCTTCACTGCCTGCACGGATTACGCCATCATCTCCATGGTGACGGTGGGACTGGGGGTGTCCATTTTGCCGGAGCTGCTGCTGCGCCATTACAAAAACGACACGGTGGCTGTTCCCCTGGCCCCCGCCCAGTACCGCATGCTGGGCATGGGCGTACCCCAGGCGCGCATGGCTTCGCCGGTGACGCAGAATTTCATGCGGTATGTGAAAGACTATGTGGCCCGGCTGGGTCAAAAGTAAGCTCCGGCGGTTCGGAGTTTGAAGAGAGAGGGAGGCGGAAGCGATGTTTGTGCTGTTTTTCCTGCTGTGGATCCTGATGGCGGGAGAACTTTCCATGCACACCTGCCTGTGGGGGCTGGCCGCCTCGGCGCTGATGACGTGGTTTTGCCGCAAGGTGCTGGATTACCGGTGGAAGCTGGGCCGCAAAAGTATCGGGAGCGTGTGGGCCTTTTTGCGGTATATCTGCTATCTGGTGGCGGAGATGCTCAAAGCGGGCTTTGTGGTGATGCGGCTCATCTACACCCGGGGACGGAACATGCGGCCTGTGCTGGTGTATTTTGATACGTCCCTCCGGTCTGACCGGCTGCGGGCCCTGCTGGCCAATTCCATCACGCTGACAGCCGGCACCATCACGGTGGCGGCGGAGGACGGGCGCTTCTGCGTCCACGCCCTGGACGCCTCTTTGGCGGAGGGTATCGAGAAGAGCGTATTCCAGGAAAAGCTTGAGAAGCTGGAGGAGCAGGTATGACAAGGGTGACAGACGCGGCCCTCTCCGGGGCGGCGGTGCTGCTGGCATTGCTGATTCTGGCGGCACTGGTGCGGGCTGTACGGGGCCCCCGCTTTACAGACCGCATCATCGCGGTGAATGTGGTGGGCACGCTGGTAGTGGCGGAGCTGGCCATCCTGGCGGTACGGCTGCGGGAGGATTTTTTGGTGGATGTGGCGCTGGTATACGCCCTGCTGAACTTTTTGACGGTAGTGGTGGTGTCCCGGCTGGTGCTCAGCCGCCGCGCCCGGCATCAAAACAGACGGGAACTGTCCCGGCAGGGGGGAAAACGGCATGGTACATAATGTGTTGTGTGTAATTGGCCTGGTTTTTCTGGCCTTCGGCGTATTTGTGTTCTTCTCCGCCGTGCTGGGCCTGTTCCGATTGGACTACGTGCTCAACCGCATGCACGCGGCCGCCGTGGGAGACGCCCTGGGGATCTTCTGCATCCTCATCGGTTTGATTTTTCTCCACGGCTGGACGCTGTCGGCTGCCAAGACACTGCTGATTTTCCTCTTTTTGTGGCTGACCAGCCCTGTGGCCAGCCATCTCATCGCGGAGATGGAGGTTTCCACCATCTCCGACATTGAAAAGGAATGTGAGGTGGAGGAGCGATGATCGTCCTGCAGTATATTTTGCTGGTGGGCATCCTGGTCTGCGCTATCGCGGCGCCGCTGTGCCGGCGGCTTTTGAACACCGTCATCGTCTACACGGCCCTCTCCTTGCAGATGGCGGTGCTGTGGAGCCTTTTGCAGACACCGGATCTGGCCATTACCGAGGCCGCTGTGGGCGCGGGCGTCACCAGCATCCTCTTTTTCCTGACTTTGAAGAAGATCCATGCGTTGAAGGATGACAAGCATGCGTAAGGAAGACAACAAGCAGTCCTGGCGTCAGCGCCTTGTAATCTGGGTGGATGGGGAACGGGAGCCCAAGGACCGCTCCCTCTTTGTGATGGAGCGCCACCCCCATCGCTTCAGCCGTCCCACGGATCAGGAGTTTGAGAGCCGGGAGAAGCGGCGGCTGAAGAATTTTTTCAACTGGTATCCCATTGCGGCGGCGGGGATCTGTGTGGCGCTGGTGGCCATTATGCTGCTGGCGGTGCTGGAGATGCCTAAGTTCGGTGAGGCGGACAATCCCACCAACAACGAGGTTTCCGAGCACTATCTGGAATACGGCGAGGAGGAGACCGGCGCATCCAACGCCGTTACCGCCATGATCATCAGCTACCGGGGCTTTGATACCCTGGGAGAGAGCTGCGTGCTGTTTTTGGCAGTGACCAGCGTCATGATGCTGCTGCTGCGGGACAAAAAGAACACCGATGAGCGGGATCTGGAGCGGCTGGCCCGGGAGGATGCCGTGCTGGAGCAGCACGGGGATGTGATCTTGCGTCAGGCGGGTCTGATCCTGACGCCCTTCATCTTCCTCTTTGCCATCTATGTGCTGCTCAACGGCGAGGTTTCACCGGGAGGCGGCTTTTCCGGCGGTGCCATTCTGGGGGCAGGGCTGATCCTCTTCTCCTGCGCTTTCGGCCCCCGGCGGGTCCGGATCATCATGAACCGCCAGATTTACAGTGCCGCCCGCACCTTCTGCCTGGTGCTCTACGCCCTTTTGTACGGCGCCTATATCTTCATCGGCGCCAACGGCCTGCCCAATTATCTGGAGGGCATGATTTTGCTGATCGACATGGCGGTGGGACTGGTGGTGGCCTGCACGGTGTACGGGTTCTACGCCCTGTTTGCGAGAGGAGAGATCTGATGCTGGAAACCATTTTGCAAAACCGGTTCGCCGTGGTGGCCGTGCTGCTCTTCGGCATCGGATTTATGAATCTGCTGCTCCAGCAGAACCTGGTGAAAAAGGTCATCGGCTTCAACATTATGGATTCCGCCGTGTTTTTGCTGCTGGCCTCCCTGGGCTATATCGACGGCGGTATCGCTCCCATTGTGGGAGACCGGGGCTTTGATCCCCTGTATATCAACCCCATTCCCAGCGGCCTGGTATTGACAGGCATTGTGGTGTCTGTGAGCATCACGGCCTTTTCCCTGGCCCTGATCCAGCGGATCTACCGGCAGTATGGCACGGTGGTGCTGCGGGATCTGCTGGAACAGAGCAGGAAGGAGGAGGAGTGATGCGCCCCTTTGCGGAAAACCTCCCCTTTGTGTGTATCTTCCTGGCAATTTTGACGGGGATCCTGTGCGGAGCCTTTTCTGACGGGCGCAAGACCTACCGGCTGACGGTGGCTGTGTGCGCAGTGATCGCCGTCCTCTCCGGCGTGGTTCTGATCTATACCGTGGAAAACCAGCTGAGCTTTACATACACCATGGGCCGGTTCATCGCCCCCTACGGCAACGCCATTAAGTGCGGCCCCTGGCAGGCGCTGCTGGCCGCCGTGTTCGCCGCGGTGATGGCCCTGTCTCTGGCAGGGGGGAAGCGGGATCTTTTCCACGACGTGCTGCCGGAGAAGCTGCGCTTTTACTGCACCATGGTGAACCTGCTGACGGCGTCTCTTTTGTCCCTGGTGTATACCAATGACGTTTTCACCGGGTACGTCTTTATCGAGATCAGCACCATCGCCGCCTGTGCCCTGGTAATGGCCAAGGACAACGGCCCCAATCTGGTGGCCACCATCCGCTATCTTTTCATGAGCCTGTTGGGCTCGGGGCTCTATCTCATCGGGCTGACTCTCCTCAACAGCATTACCGGATATCTCCTGATGCCGTCGCTTTCTGAGGAGATTGCAGAGCTGACGGCTTCCGGCGCTTATCATACGCCTCTGCTGATATCCGTGGGCCTCATCGTGGGGGGCCTTGGCATCAAAAGCGCCATGTTCCCCTTCCACCTGTGGCTGCCGGATGCCCACGGCGGCGCGACCACGGCGTCCTCCGCCATTTTGTCCGGCCTGGTGCTCAAGGGATATATCGCCCTTCTCATGACCATGGTGGTGCGGGTGTTCTCCGTGGAGCTGACGGCCAGTCTGGGCGTGAGCAACATCCTGCTGCTCTTCGGTGTGCTGGGCATGATCTTCGGTTCCCTGGGGGCTATGCGGGAGCACCACATCAAACGGATGCTGGCTTACTCCTCCGTGGCGCAGATCGGCTATATCTTCATGGGCCTGGGACTGGGTACCTTGGCGGGCGTGGTGGCTTCCTGCTTTCATATCCTGGTCCATGCCTGCTGCAAGCCGCTGCTTTTTGCCTGCGCGGGACGGCTCAGCGCCGTCAGCGGCCATCACAAGAGCCTCAAAAACCTGCGGGGCAGCGCGTACCGGGATATCGTGGCCGGTGCGGGCTTTACCGTAGGCGCCCTGTCCATGATCGGCATCCCCCTTTTCGGAGGCTTCGTCTCCAAGCTGTACTTTGCCAACGCGGCCCTGCCTACGGGGAAGACGGCACTGATCCTGCTGACCATCGCCCTTTCCACGGTGCTCAATGCCCTGTACTATGTGCCGGCCCTGCTGGCCATCTGGGTCAAACCGCCCGAGGAGGATGAGCGGCAGATCCTGGCGGACATCCAGCCGTCGGAGACGGCCTTTGACCACTCCTTTACTGCCGCGGCCCTGATTTTGATGGCGGGTATTTTCGTCCTGGGAATCTTCTACCATCCCATTACCGCTGTGATTGAAACCGGTGTGAGACTCATTTGATCGGAGAGAACATCCATGCTGCTGCTTGCACCCATTTTGCTGCCCCTGGTGGGGGGCATCTTCGTGTTCCGGCAAAAAACAGAATCTGTACGCAACCGGCTGACGTTGACCCTGGTGGCGGCTACGGCCCTTTTGGCCCTGGCGGTGTGCTGGATGCCCCAGCAGTCCCTGGAGCTGCTGACCATCCAGGGAGAGCTGCGGATGGCCCTTTGCAGCGATCAGCTGGCCAAGTTCTTTATGGTGCTGGTGGCCTGTATCTGGGCGCCGGTGCTGGTGTTTTCCTTCCCCTATATCCGCCATGCCGGCGGGGAACAGAGCTTCCTGGGCTTTTACACCATGGCTTTGGGGATCCTGATGGGGCTGGCGCTGTCCGCTAATTTCGTCACCTTCTATATGTTCTTTGAGCTCATGAGCCTGCTGACGGTGCCTTTGGTGCTCCACAACGCCACGGCAGCCTCCCGGCGGGCGGGCTTCAAGTATCTGGGCTACTCCGTCTTCGGCGCGGGCATGGCGCTGGCTGGCTACTTCTTCGTGGCCTACTATCTGGCAGTGCCGGACTTCGTGGCCGGAGGCGCCGTGGATCCCGTCCGGGCAGCGGAGCACCGGGAGCTGCTGCTGGTGGTGTACTGCCTGATGATCGTGGGATTCGGCGCCAAGGCGGGCATGATGCCCATGCAGTCCTGGCTGCCGGCCGCCCATCCCGTGGCGCCGGCTCCGGCGTCGGCAGTCCTCTCCGGCGTCATTACCAAGGGCGGCGTCCTGGCAGTGATCCGGGTGACCTACTACATGTTCGGCGCGGATTTCCTCCGGGGCAGCTGGCCTATCATCGTGTTGATGGTTTTGGCTCTGTGCACGGTGTTCGTGGGGTCTATGCTGGCCTACCGGGATCACCAGTTCAAGCGGCGGCTGGCTTACTCCACGGTGAGCCAGGTCTCCTATGTGCTCTTCGGATTGCTGCTGCTGACACCGGCGGGAGTTCAGGCGGCCCTTTTGCAGATGGTGTTCCACGCGCTGGCCAAGGATACACTGTTCCTGGCGGCGGGCGCTGTGATCCTCTCCACCAACTATACCCGGGTGGACCAGCTGCGGGGCATCGGCAGGCGGATGCCAACCACCATGTGGTGCTTTACCTTGGCGGCACTGTCCCTGATCGGGATCCCTCCCCTGGCGGGCTTTGTCAGTAAGTGGTATCTGCTCAGCGCAGGGCTGGACAGCGGCAGCCCCTTTGCCGTTGCGGGACTGGTGGTGCTGATGCTCTCGGCGGTGCTGACTGCCGGGTATCTGCTGCCCATTGTGACCCGGGGCTTTTTCCCCGGCCGGGACTTCATCGTGGAGCGCCGGGAGGTGGGGCCTCAGATGCTCTGGCCCATGATCGTTTTCGTAGCGGCGGCGCTGCTGCTGGGCCTGTTCCCCGGCGGACTGATGGAATGGCTGGGGGAACTGGCGGGAGGAATGTTCTGAACATGAAAAGAGAAGAGGTGTGCCCGTGTACCGGCTGTTGACTTTCCCCATATTGGCGCCTATCCTGCTGGGACTGGGCCTTTTGATCTGGCATCCCGTCAACCGCCGGGTGCGCAGCATCTATATCATGGCGGCGTGTCTGCTGACCTCCGCCCTGTCCTTTTTGTGCATCGTCCTGACATACCAGCATGGGGGAGATCTGCTGGCCTGCATCCTGGTGCGTTTTTCCGAGGCGTTCTCCATCTCCCTGCGGATCGACGGGGCATCCATGGTATACGGCGCTATCGTCTCCTGCCTGTGGCCTCTGGTGACGGTATATGCCCTGGACTACATGTCCCACGAGGGGCATGAGAGCCGCTTTTTCGCCTTCTGGCTCATGGCCTACGGCGTGGTGCTGGGTGTTGCATATTCCGAGGACTTTTTGTCCCTATATCTCTTTTATGAGTTGCTGACGCTGACGACGCTGCCCTTGGTGATGCACTCCATGGATGAAAAGGCACGGTATGCCGGGCGCAAATACGTGATCTACTCCCTTTCCGGCGCGGCCTTTGCCTTCATCGGGCTGGTGTTTTTGCTCAACTATGGCGTGGGGCATCTGAACTTCACCTATGGCGGTGTATTGGATCCCAATCTGGTGGTGGGGCAGGAGGACACACTGCTGCTGGTATTCACCGCAGCGTTTTTCGGCTTCGGCGTGAAAGCGGCCATCTTTCCCTTCCATGGCTGGCTGCCGGACGCCTCTGTGGCTCCTACCCCGGTGAGCGCCCTGCTCCACGCGGTGGCCGTAGTAAAGGCAGGCGCCTTTGCAGTGCTGCGGCTGATCTACTTCGGCTTCGGCGCGGATTTCCTCCACGGTACCTGGGCCCAGGCTGTGGTGATGACGGGAACCATCGTCACCATCGTCTACGGATCCGCCCGGGCGCTGCGTACCCCTCATCTGAAGCGGCGGCTGGCCTTTTCCACCGTCAGCAACCTCTCCTATATCCTCTTTGCCTTTACGCTGATGAGCCCCGCGGGCATGGTGGGCGGTATGACCCACATGGTTTATCATGCCTTTATCAAGATCACCATGTTCTGCTGCGCCGGCGCCATCATCCATTGCAGCGGCAAGGAGTATGTCTACGACCTGGAGGATTTCGGACGGGTGATGCCGGTGGTGTTCGGGGTATTTACCGTGGTGTCCTTCGGCCTGATCGGTGTGCCGCCCTTGGGCGGCTTCGCGGGAAAATGGATGATCTCCGAAGCGGCAGTGGCTTCCGGAAATACCCTGGCCTATGTGGGGATTGCGGCCTTGATCCTCTCCACGCTGCTGACAACCCTCTATCTCATTACCATTGTGGCCCGGGCGTACTTCCCCATTGGCGAGCTGGACACCGCCATGCTGGCTAAGGTGCATGATCCCGGCAGGACCATGACGGTGCCGCTGGTGATTTTGGTGGCGTCCGGTGTGGTGCTGGCGCTTTGCTCCAATCAGGTCATCGGCTTTTTGCAGCTGGTGAGCAGGGGCGTTGTGTAAGGGAGGCGAGTCATGGAACGGTTCTTGTTGATTTTTCTCATTCTGTTTCCCATGGCGGCGGCCTTTGCCGTACGGCCTCTGCGCAACCGCAGCCGACAGGGACGCAACCTCTGGATCCAAATTGTACCCGCCGTGGAGCTCGCGGCAGCGCTCTGCCTGTTGTTGGTGCCTGGAGCAAGCGTGACGCTGCCCCATGTGTGCGGTATGGGCCTCACGTTGGAGGCGGGCTCCCTGCAGACGCTGCTGGCGCTGGTATCGGCCCTGCTGTGGTGCGCCACCGGCCTGGCAAGCCCATCCTATTTTGCCTCTGCAGAGGGGTGCAGCCGGTATTACTTTTTCTGGCTGCTGACGGAGGGGGCCCTCATGGGCGTGTTCCTGGCAGGGGATCTCTTTACCCTGTTCGTCTTTTTTGAGATGATGTCCATGGCCTCCTATGTGTGGGTGGCCCAGAACGAGACTGGAGAGGCTCTGCGGGCAGCGGAGACTTACCTGGCGGTGGCGGTGATCGGCGGCATGGTTCTACTGGCGGGCATCCTGCTTTTGCAGCATCTTTTGGGAACACTGGCCCTGGATCAGCTGGCCGGGGCTGCGGCGGCTCTGCCGCCGGAAAAGCGGGGAGCGCTTTACGCTGCCGGAGGCTGCTGCCTGGTGGGCTTCGGCGCCAAAGCGGGCATGTATCCCCTGCATATCTGGCTGCCCAAGGCCCATCCGGTGGCGCCGGCGCCTGCTTCGGCCCTGCTGTCGGGTATCCTGACCAAGAGCGGTGTCTTCGGGGTTTTGATCATCTCCCGGTTTCTGCTGGCGGCGGATCTGCCTTGGAATACCGTGGTGCTGGCACTGGGCGTTGTGACCATGGTGCTGGGTGCGGTACTGGGTGTGTTCTCTGTGGATCTGAAACGGACCCTGGCCTGTTCTTCCATGTCCCAGATCGGGTTTATTCTGGTGGGCGTGGCCATGCAGGGGTTTTTGACCGGGGAGAATGCCCTGGCGGCCTGGGGCACGGTGCTGCACATGCTCAACCACTCCCTGATCAAGCTGGTGCTGTTTGTCTCTGCCGGTGTCATCTATGTGGGCACCCACTCCCTGAACCTGAACGACATCCGGGGCTGGGGCCGCAACAAGCCCTGGCTGAAAGCGGTCTTTTTCGTAGGGGCGGCCTCCATTGCAGGCGTTCCGGGCTTTTCCGGTTATGTCAGCAAGACGCTGCTCCACGAGAGCATTGTGGAGTATATCCACCTGCTGGAGCATGAGGGCGCTGCCGCCGGGGTGTTCCAGGCGGTGGAGTGGCTGTTCCTGATCTCCGGCGGATTGACGGCCGCCTATATGACCAAGCTGTTTGTGGCTATCTTCGTCTCTCCCCGGGCTGTGGGGCAGA
Organism: uncultured Oscillibacter sp.; assembly: GCA_905200545.1. Lineage (GTDB taxonomy): Bacteria > Bacillota > Clostridia > Oscillospirales > Oscillospiraceae > Oscillibacter. Next base: position 23,409 of record CAJKKQ010000003.1, on the reverse strand, counting down.
GGCCTGCTGTCCGGGAGTATATGTCCCTGGGAACTACGGGGGCGCTGACCTGCGGTGCCCTGGCACTGCTGGTGTTGGGTATTTTCCCCAATATTGCCATGGAGCCCATGGCCCGGTGGGCATCTGCGTTTTTACAGGCGGATCCCGGTCATGCAGTGCACTACTTCACCTGGGTCAATCTCAAGGGCGCTTGTATTTCCCTGGGCATCGGTGCGGCGGTCTATCTGCTGGTGGTGCGGGGGCTGCTGATGCGCCGGGAGAACGGAGAGGCGGTCTATGTGGATCGCTGGCCTTCCTGGCTGGATCTGGAAAATGGGGTCTACCGTCCCCTTCTGCGGGGGCTGGCCTTTGCAGGGGCACTGTGTGCCCGGATCGCCGCCTCTGCAGGAGATCTGGTGGTTTATCTGGGGGAGCGGATTCTCTTCACCCGGGCGCCGGGGATCTTCGTCCCCAAGCATGACGAAAACTTCGGCAGCTACGGGCGCAAACCCCGGCGCTTTTTGGTGGAGGAGACCTTTTCCTTCGACCTGCTGCTGGCTGGTGTGGGGCTCATTGTCCTGCTGGTATATATTCTGCTTTGAGGACTGTGATCCGGGATTGACTTTCCGATTGTGAGCGTCTATGATAGGGAACTGGAAGTTAGCCTGCGGTAACTTTCGGTTCCCTATTTTGCTCTACCTGGAGGGATGCGATTGGATTTGTTTTGGGAGATCGTCTGCATCACGGCGGCTGCCGGTATGGGCGGGACAGGATTGGGCGGCGTGGTGTCCTGCCTGTTCCGAAAGGATTCCAGCCGGACGGTCAGCCTGCTGCTGAGTTTCGCTGCCGGCGTGATGACAGCGGTGGTATGTTTTGACCTGTTGGCGGAGGCGGTGGCTCCTGCGGGAACTGCGGACCACACCCATTTGCTGCTGGCGGCGGTAGGCGTGATGCTGGGATATGCCGTCATTTATCTGCTTAACGCCTGGATCGACCGGGATACCAACCATGAGGTGGCCCATATCGACCAGAGTCACCCCAAGACGGCAGATTCTCTGGAGGAATTGATCCACGCCGATCACTATCAGGTCCACGAGCAGGGAGGCCAGTCCCACGGCAGCCTCTTCCTGGCAGGTCTGGTGATGGCGGCGGCCATTGCCTTACATAATGTGCCGGAGGGCATGGTTATCGGCGCGTCCTTTGCCACGTCCGCCCAGCAGCAGGTGCTCTCCCGGGGAGGCATCGTCATGGCGGTGGTGATCGGACTGCACAACGTGCCGGAGGGCATGGCCGTGGCTGTACCTTTGATTTCCGGCGGGATGCGAAAGAGCAAGGCTGCTGCCCTGACTGCGATTACGGGGGCGCCTACCGTGCTGGGTGCAATTTTGGGGTTCTATCTGGGAACAATGGGACCCTCCGCTCTGTCCTTGTCTTTGAGCTTTGCCTCTGGCGCAATGCTGTATGTGGTCTTCGGCGAGTTGATGCCGGAATCCATCCTGATGTGGCAGTCCAAGCTGCCGGCTTTGGCTACCGTGATCGGGATGCTGACAGGACTTGTCATTATCTATGCGTAAATACAGTAAGAAGGCTTCCCAAATCAGAGGGAAGCCTTCTTGCTGCATAGGGCGGAAAAAGGGAAGCCGCCGTGGAATTTATCCACGGCGGCTTCCCTTTATGAGAGATGAGTTTGAAAGGATTTTACTTCATGCTGGGGAGTCTGGCAGCGCGCTTCTTGCCGTAGATGATGATGGCGGCAACGTAAGCAACAGCAGCCACAACGCCCACCACGTAGGCAATGTTCCAGGGGATGTGGAAGCCGATCTGGGCGTTGGCGATGTAAGTGACAGTCACGAACGCATACCAGGCGCCGGGGATCAGGGGGATCCAAACCCATTTGGCCTTGTTGTTCTCAAACATCCAGATGGAGATGGCCAGGAAAGCGAACAGGGACAGGGTCTGGTTGGACCAGGCGAAGTAACGCCACAGGGTGTTGAAACCGGTGGGATCGCTCTTGGCGTACACCAGGATCACAGCCACCAGCGCGAAGATGATGGCGGAGAGGCCCAGGCGCTTGGCCTTGGAGCTCTGATCCAGATGGAAGGCGTCGGCGATGCCCAGACGCAGGGCACGCAGAGCCGTATCACCGGAGGTAATGGGCAGGACGATAACACCGATCAGAGCGATGGTGCCGCCCACGGAGCCCAGCAGGTTCTTGCAGATGACGCCCACGGTACCGGTGGCCAGGGAGGCGTTGACCTCCTGCAGGCCCAGGTTGTAAACGCCCATAGCGCCGGCAGCCCAAACCATGGCGATGAAGCCTTCCAGGATCATCATGTTGTAGAAGGTCATGCGGCCCTGACGCTCGCTCTTCATGGTACGGGAGATGATAGCGGTCTGGGTGGAGTGGAAGCCGGAGAGGATGCCGCAGGCCACGGTGATGAAGAAGATGGGGATGAAGTGGTTGGCGTCGAAATACTGACCATAGCTGAAGGCTACTTCCTCGCCGGTAGCGGCATCCACAGCCCAAGCGTCAAACGCAACACCATGCCAGTCGTCCCACAGGTTCAGCAGAGGATAGCCATGGATAAAGAGGCCGAAGAACACACCCACGGCAGAGAACAGGAGGATGGCGCCGAAGATGGGATAAATGCGGCCGATGATGGCATCGATGGGGAACACGGTGGCGATCAGATAATAGACAAAGATGACACCGTAAATGATCCAGGTGGTGGGATCCGTGGCCTTGCCGCTGAAGTTGAAGACCTGGGTGGCGGCGATGTCGCCGGGGGTGTAGATGAACACAGCGCCCACCAGCAGCAGCAGCACGCTCAGGAACACCTGATACACGCCGTAGATACCCTTGTTGGAGTACTTGCGGATCATGTCGGGCATCTGGGTGCCGCCGTCACGCAGGCAGATCATGCCGGAGAAATAGTCGTGCATTGCACCGCCGATGACGTTGCCAATAGGGATGGTGATGAATGCGATGGGCCCGAAGAGGATGCCCTGGATAGGCCCGATGATGGGACCGGTGCCCGCGATGTTCAGCAGGTTGATCAGGCCGTTCTTCCAGCCCCGCATGGGGATGTAGTCGATGCCGTCCTGCTTGGAATAGGCCGGGGTTTCCCGGTCGTCCGGCCCGAAGACCTTCTCGCAGAACTTGCCGTAGATGGCGGCGCCTACGAACAGGATCACAAGGCCCAGTACGAATGTTGCCATAAAAACACACTCCTTTTCCTTTGGTCGGAATGTCCCCCTATCATACCCAAAGGACACTCCGATTCCTGGCTATAACGATATCAGATTTCTACAGAAACGGACGTTAAAAATATATTCACAATCGTTTAGAACGCGTTAAAATTGAAAGAGCGATATAAAAATGCTGTTTAAATATTCTGGAAAATGCCCGTTTTTGAAAGAAAACCCGGAAAATAAGATAAAAAAATAGCGTGCAGCAGGAAGCCTGCTGCACGCCTGAAAGAGAATCATTCCCCTTCTGCGATCCGGTAGCCCACACCGACCTCTGTGAAGAGATATTCGGGTTCTGCGGGATTTTTCTCTATTTTACGGCGGATATTGGCCATGTTGACCCGGAGGATCTGATTATCCCCGCTGGCCCGCGGCCCCCAAAGCTCCTTCATGATGAAGTCATAGGTGAGGACCTTGCCGGCGTACTTACCCAGAAGAGCCACAATGCGGAATTCGCTGAGAGTCAGATGGACGTTTTCTCCCCGCATGAGCACCTGGTGCTTGTTATAGTCAATGGTGAGATCCCCCACTGTATACGTGCCGTTGCGGGCGATCTCATCGTTCCCGGAAGCTGTGCGGGTGTGGCGGATGGCAGTGCGGACCCGGGCCAGCAGCTCATCCGTTCCGAACGGCTTGGTGAGATAGTCGTCTGCCCCTAGATCCAGTGCGTCCACCTTGTCACGCTCATGGGAACGGGCGGAAACCACCACCACCGGCAGGCTGGACCACTCCCGCAGCTGGCGCAAAATCTCCAGACCGTCCATATCAGGAAGGCCCAGATCCAGAATGATGAGATCCGGACAGTGGGAGGAGATCATGGACATCGCTTCCGCCCCGCTGCGGGCCTGCATGGCCTCATAGCCGTTGTTGTTGAGCACGGTGGAAATAAAATGAGAAATGCTTTTCTCATCCTCTACCACTAAGATCTTTTCTCGAATATTCATGTTTTTCCTCCTCAGATAGGGGCAGCCGGAATGAAAAAACGGCGCCGTTTGCCAGGTTTGAAGCATCCATCATACCGCCATGGGCCCGAACAATGGCAAGACACACGGAAAGACCAAGCCCCATATTGCGCTTTCCATCTCCGGAAGCAGTTTCGTTGTGTTTCAGAGTTCCGTCAAACAAAGTGGGCAATTCCTTTTTGGGAATCCCCTGTCCGTTGTCCTCCACGGAAAAACGGGCATATCCGCTGTCCGGCCATACACTCAGCCGGATCTCCGTAGTGGTCTTGCCGTGGATCACGGCGTTTTCCAAAAGGTTGGAGAGAACCTGCTCGATCAGAATGGGATCCATAGGCACCATCAGAAGATCCCCGGGAGCCTGAACCTGAACCCGGATCTGGGGAAAGCGCTTGCGGAATTTCCGCACGGCTTCACCCAGGACTTCCTCAGCAGCCTCCGGCTGCTTGGTGATGTGGGCACTGGTATCTCCGATGCGGGTAATGGAGAGAAGATTTTCCACCACCCGGATCAGCCATTGGGCGTCTGCCCGGGCATCCTCCAGAAGCTCCCGCTGATCATCCGGGGAAAGCCCGGGATTTTCCAAAACCGCCGAAGTGGCGCCTACGATAGAGGTCAGCGGCGTGCGGATATCGTGGGAGACAGAGCGCAGCAGATTGGCCCGCATCTTCTCCTTTTCGTTCTCTACCCGCAGCCGCTCCTGCTGCTTGGCTTGGCTGGTAAGGGTGCTGGTGATGATGGATACCATCAAAAATGTAAGAAAGGTCAGAGGATAGCCGGCCAGGGTGAAGTTCAGGGCCCAGTAAGGGGATGTGAAGATGTAGTTGACGAAGATCACACCCAGCACCGCTGCAATGGAGCCGAAAAGATAACCGCTGGTAAAGCGGGAGATCAGCAGCACTGCCAGGACAAAAATAGGAGAGGCAAAGCCTTCGGTGGTGTCCGCCGACTGGAGAAAAATACAAAAGCAGACCGCACACAGTAAAATGCCGGCGGAGATAAACAGATCCTTCCAGGAAAAAAGAAACCATTGGGAAAAAAGATTTTTTTTGCGCTTCACAGGAGACTCCCTTCTTGATTGCAGCCGTGAGGGCTGCGGCACAGATATATGTCATTATATCATGTCATTCGCTAAAAATCCGTTAAAAACTCTGAAATCCTTAGAGGCTTCTTAGCAATGATTTGGCAGAGAAAAAAATTGATTTCACAGCGGCTGAACGGCTGACGGACGTATAATTCTAACCAACAGAGAGCCTTCCCTGCGAAGGAAATTGAAAAAGGATGTGAGTACCCATGGATAAGGAACTTCGTGAATATCTGCGGGAGGATGAGCAGGTGCGCTGGCAGGGCCGGCCTGAGCCGTTCCCTCTTCTGGAAGGCAGTATCAAAAACCGGATCCTGCGAACCTGGATCGTGACAGGTGTGGTCGTCTGTGGACTTTTGGTGTGGTATTTTAACTTCTATGAAGACAAAAGCGCCGGATTCCTGGGACTGATGCTGATTATAGCAGCACTGATCGTCATTTCCCCTGTAATGGAGAGGCGCAACTTGCTGGGGCAGTCCTATTGGATCACCAATCAACGGGTGATTCTGCGAACCCGGGATAATTCCTACTACTACATGAATTTGGATGGGATCGATGAGATCCGAGTGATCCGGGATAAATCTGATAACGGCTGCCTGGCTTTGGGGAAGATCGTCTTTGAGGATGTGGATAAGCAGCTGCGCTGGCGTGCCTGCCATCCCAAGGAGGATATGCAGGGACATGAGGATCAGGCGTGTGTCCTGGGAATGATCCTCTACGATCTCAAGGACGTGGATCGGGCGGCGGAACTGCTGAAGAAGCGGCCCTCCTCCGCAGTGGCCTGAGTCATCTCTATCATATAATTTAATAAAGAAACAGGCAATGCCGTGGGAATTTTTTCCCACGGCATTTTTTTGCATATTTAAAAAAATTTTTCTCCTGTTGCACGCGGACGTGCAAGTTTCTGCCCTCCGGAGCCCTTTGTGAAGGCAAAACGGGGAAGGCGGTGTGATACATGGAAGAAGAAAAGAACCGGAGCCGCCGGCAGACTTTTTGCCAGGCGTATCTGCAGACCATGAACCCCCAGAGGGCGGCTCAAGCGGCCGGGTGCCGGGATGGCTTTTCCACCCTGGAGGTTCGGCAGGTGCAAAAGCGGCTGGATCAGATGCGGGAGACGGCGGCAGCCCAGATTTGCCGGGAGGATGTCCTGCGTCAGCTGGCGCAGCTGGCCTTCGGCCCTGTCAATGACGCGGTCCGACTGGCTCTGGAGGGAAAACAGGCGAATCTGGAACAGCTGGATCTGTCCGCCGTGGCAGAGTTCAAGGTGACGGACAAAGGCGGCGTGGAGGTGCGCTTCGTGGATCGGCTGCGGGCCCTGGATGCCCTTCGGGAGATGCTGGAGGAAAAAGGCGGCGGTGCCCAGGAGCTCTACCAGGCGCTGGCAGAAGCGGCCGGTGAGGAGGGAGGTTGGGAGCACGGTTGAAATACGCAACTTCTCACCCAAGCAAAAGCAAGTTCTGACCTGGTGGATCCGGGGGGATTGGGAGGCCATCATCTGCGACGGAGCCGTACGAAGCGGCAAGACCTTTTCCATGGGCGTGTCCTTCTTTTTGTGGGCCATGACCCGATTCGACGGACGGCAGTTCGGCCTTTGCGGCAAGACCATCGCCTCCCTGCGCCGGAATCTCCTGACAGAGCTGGTACCGTATCTGAGGAGAATGGGTTTTTCCTGTTGGGAAAAACGATCAGAAAATTTGCTGACGGTGCGCATGGGAGGGCGGGAAAATCGCTTTTTGCTCTTCGGCGGGCGGGATGAATCCAGTGCTGCCCTGATCCAGGGCAGCACCCTGGCAGGCGTGCTGCTGGACGAGGCGGCTTTGATGCCCCGCAGCTTTGTGGAACAGGCCTGCGCCCGGTGCTCTGTGGCGGGAAGCCGGCTGTGGTTCAACTGCAACCCAGAGGGGCCCCAGCACTGGTTTTACCGGGAGTGGATCCTGAAAGCCAAGCAGCGGCGGGCTCTGTACCTGCACTTTACTATGGAGGATAATCCCGCCCTGACGCCCCGAATCCGGGCACGGTACCAGAACAGCTACTCCGGCGTGTTTTTCCGGCGGTTTGTGCTGGGAGAGTGGACGGCAGCCCAGGGGCTGGTTTACGACTTCTTTGACCGGCAGCGGGATGCGGTGCCTCCTCCGGCAGGGCCCTTTTCCGAGTGGCGGATCTCCGCCGACTACGGTACCGCCAATCCCGCCTCCTTCGGTCTTTGGGGCCGAATGGGAGAGGTGTGGTATCGGGTGGCGGAGTATTACTACGATTCCCGCAAAACAGGGGAGCAGCACACCGATGCCGAGTATGCACGGGAACTGCAGCGCCTGGCAGGAGAGCGGGAGATCAGCCGGGTGATCGTGGATCCCTCGGCGGCCAGCTTCATTGAGGTGCTGCGCCGGGAGGGATTTGCCGTGGTGCGGGCCAACAACGACGTCTCAGACGGCATCCGGGTGACGGCGGATCTGCTCAAGCGAGGCAGGATCGTGTTGTGCGATACCTGTACCGACTGCCTGCGGGAGATGGAGCTTTACTGCTGGGATCTGGCCAGGGGGCGGGATGCCCCCAAAAAAGAGCACGATCATGCCATGGACGATATGCGCTATTTTGCCATGGACGTGGTGTCGGAGGGCGCAGGAGGCTTCGCCGCCGTGGCCGTGGAGCGCCGGGTATAGCAGGAGAATATACCCCAGACGGGGAATGGAGGAAAGTCAGAAATGTTGGGATTTCAAAAGAAGCAGCCGCCCGCGCGGCCGGCGTTTGTTCAGCTGCGGGACAGTGAGCGCCATCCCTTCGGCCTGCTGCGGGACTATGTGCCCCTGCGCAGCGGGGAGGTACGCCTCTACCGGGCCGTGCGGGAGGCGGTTCCGGTGGTGGACGCCGCCATCTACAAGCTCATCCGCATGACCGGCGGAGTGCGGGCGGAGTGCCCGGACAAGAGCGCCCAGAAGCAGCTGGAGGAGTTCTTGCGGACGGTACCCGTTGGCCGGGGACAGTTCGGTATCAACTCGTTTTTGGACATGTATCTGGACGCTCTGCTCACCTGCGGCCGGGCAGTGGGAGAGATGGTGCCCCTGCGGGGCGGCCGGGACATCGCGGCGCTTTTGTGCGGCCGGGTGGATAACATCGAGATCCGGGAGGGGGAGCACCCTCTGGTGTTCACCATCTGCGGGCCTGATGAGCAGGGGCGGATGGCACCGCTCCCTTATCAGGATCTGCTGCTCTTCACCCCGCTGAATCCGGAGGCGGAGAACCCCTACGGCGTGTCGCTGCTGCGGTCTTTGCCCTTTTTATCCGATGTGCTGATGAAGATCTATCACACCATCGGCGTCAACTGGGAGCGCTGCGGCAATGTGCGCTTTGCCGTGACCTGTAAGGACGACGCCCGGGGTATGGCGCAGGAGCGCAGCCGCCATCTGGCGGCGGAGTGGTCCCGGGCTATGCAGGAGACCAAGGGAGGCAGCGTCCGGGACTTTGTGGCCGTGGGAGATGTGGAGATCAAGGTCATCGGCGGAGACACCCCCATTCTGGACAGTGAGGTGCCTGTGCGGCAGATCCTGGAGCAGATCGTGGCCAAGACCGGCATCCCGCCTTTCATGCTGGGGCTGAGCTGGAGCTCCACGGAGCGGATGAGTACCCAGCAGGCGGATCTTTTGACCACGGAGATCACGGCCATCCGCCGGACACTGACTCCGGTGGCAGAACGGATCTGCCGGCTGTGGTTGCGGATGCACGGGTACAGCTGCGGCTTTACCGTGGTGTGGGACGACATCAACCTTCAGGACGAGGTGGAGGAGGCCAAGGCGGAGCTCTACCGGGAGCAGGCCCGCAAGCTGCGGATCGAAAACGACGCGGCAGAGCTGCAGTGAGATTTCAAAGGAAGGTGAGGAGCGGTCAAGATGGAAATGGAGACAAAACAGGAGATGGCGGCAGAAGAGCTGGCACGCATCAACCAATTCGCCAAGGCGGAGCTGACAGCGGCAGATGTGTATGTATTCAGTGTGCGCCTTTGCGACAACGAGGTGGATCGGGATTTTGAGCGCTTTGACGAGGCGGCCCTGGAGAAGCTGGGAGAACTGTTCGTGGGGAAAAGCGGCCTTTTTGATCACCAGTGGTCGGCGGAGGGGCAGACGGCCCGGATCTACCGGACGGAGGTCATCCGGGAACCTGCCGTCAAAACCCAGGCGGGAGACTGCGTCTGCTGGCTCAAGGCATGGGCGTACATGCTCAGAACCGAGAAAAATCAGGACCTCATTGCCGAGATTGAAGGCGGCATCAAAAAGGAAGTCAGCGTAGGGTGCAGCGTGGCGCGGAGCGCATGCTCCATCTGCGGCGCCTCCGGCGGCAGCTGTGAGCACGTGAAGGGCCAGTACTACGGCGGGAAGCTGTGCTACTTCCAGCTGGAGGATCCCACGGATGCCTATGAGTGGTCCTTCGTGGCGGTGCCTGCCCAGCGGAGAGCCGGTGTGGTGAAGCACTTTGGCCCCGAGGACGCGCACCTGACGGCTCTGCGCAAGGAGGCGGAGCTGGGGCGGCGGTATCTGGCCGGGCTGCGCCGGGAGGTGGTGCGCCTTGCCATGCTCTCCGACGACGGGCTGGACGGAGCGATGTTCGCCAAAATGACCCGGAAGCTGGAGGAAGAAGAGCTGCTGGAACTGCGCCGGACGTATCAGACCCGGGTGGACAAGCGCTTTCCCATGGAGCCCCAGCTCAAAGAACGCCCCGCCGCGGCGCGGGACGATGAGACGGTATTCCTCGTCTGAGAAGACGACTGAATAACAAGAAGGAGGATGGATCATGAAACTTTCCTATGAGGGAATCGGCCAGTGGGCCGCCACCTTTGCCTGCACAGAGGTCAGCGAGGGTGAGATGGTGAAGATCAGCGATAACGGCACGGTGGCAGCCTGCAGTGACGGCGAGGGCTTTTGCGGCATGGTGCTCTCTGTGAGCCGGGGCGGTGATGCCTGCACCGTGGCACTGGGCGGCCTGGTGACCGCCGGATATACCGGCAGCGCACCTACCCTGGGCTGGTGTGGACTCAGCGCCGACGGCAGCGGCGGCGTGAAGAGCAATGCCGGCGGCCGGAGCTGCCTGGTGGTGGATGTGGATACCGCGTCCGAAACCGTGACCTTTGCACTGTAAGGAGGAGACGACAATGGCTTATCACTATGAATCTGTAAAACTGGAAAAGGGCATGTACGGCCGCAGCGGCCACACCTTTGCCCAGACCCTGGAGGAGCTGGATCCCAGCGAGCACTACCGGGGTACGCCCCTGGAGGGGATGGATGCTTTCCAGCGCCAGCTCAAGCGCTTTGACATCAAGGTCAAGGGCGCCGGTTCCGATATGGTGGAGAAGTTCTTCCACACCACCGAGTCCGCCGTGCTGTTCCCGGAGTTTGTCTCCCGGGTGGTGCGCCAGGGCCTGGAGGAAGAGAGCATCCTGCCTGCCATCACCGCTACCGTCACCAATTTCGACGGTATGGACTATCGTTCCATCGCCTCCATTCCCACGGAGGAGGAAAAGAGCCTCAAGCGGGTGGAGGAGGGCGCCCAGATCCCCCAGACCACGGTCCGTACTCAGGAGAATCTGGTGCGGCTGCACAAGCGGGGCAGAATGCTGGTGGCCTCCTATGAGGCCATCCGCTTCCAGCGGCTGGATCTCTTCTCTGTGACGCTGCGCCAGATCGGCGCCTACATCGGTCGGATGCATCTGCAGGACGCCATCGACGTGCTCATCAACGGCGACGGCAACAACAATGCCGCCCAGAAGTTCACCGTGGGCGACGGCACCATCTCCGGCGGCTCCGGCAGCCTCTCCTACGACGCTCTGGTGGATTTCTGGAGTCAGTTTGATCCTTACACCATGAACACCCTGCTGGTGTCCAATGATATGATGCTTGCCATGCTGAAGCTGCCGGAGTTCCAGAATCCCCTGACGGGGCTGAACTTCCAGGGGACCGGTACCCTGACCACGCCTCTGGGCGCCAAGCTCCTGCGCACCAGCGCCATGCCGGAGGGCACGCTCATTGGTCTGGACAAGGGCTATGCCCTGGAGCAGATCTGCGGCAGTCAGGTGACGGTGGAGTACGACAAGCTCATCGATCGCCAGCTGGAGCGGGCGGCCATCACTTCCATCTCCGGCTTTGCCAAGCTGTTCCCTGAGGCATCCAAGGTGCTGACGGTGGCGTGATGCATGAGGAGATCGTAAAACTGGCCCAGGCGGTATCCGGCGCCGGTGAGACGGAAGGAGTGCTGCTGGAGCTCCTTTGCGACGCGGCGGAACAGGCCTGGACCAGGCAGCTGCGGCCGGAGGTGACGGCGGAGGGCTGCGGTGCGGCGTTCCTCTGTGCCGCGGCCTTCACCGCCGCCGCCGATCTGGCGGCGGCCAGGAGCGGAGAGGGCAGCGTGACATCCTTTACCGCCGGTGAAGTCTCCATCCAGTCCCGGGCGGCAGCAGAGGCTGCCGCCCAGGCCCAAGACCTGCGTGAGACGGCCCGGCGGATGATGCTTCCCTATATCCGGGAGGACACCGTCCTTTTGAGGGGAGTGAAGGGATAATGGATCACTGGTTTGAGGAGATCCTGGCCCGGTACGGCCAGGCAGTGATGGTGCGCCGGGGAGAGGAAAGCATCCAGGTACAGGCGTTTTTCCAACCGGTAACAAAACAGCAGGAAGCAGAGCCTTTCACCGTGACCGCCCTGGGAACCGTGGATGACCGGCTGTGGCTGTATCTGGGGCTTCAGGCTGTGGAAAGCGGGGATACCATCAACTGGAATGGCCGGGCTTTCCGGGTGCGCAGCAGCCGTCCCTACTATGTGGGGCAGACGCTGAGCCACTGGTGGGCCATGCTGGAGGCGGAACGGGAGGCGCAGACATGAAAGAACTGACGGCGATTCGGGATGCTGTACTCTCCGCTTTTAAGGAGGCGGGCATCACCGCCCTGGCGGCCTTCCCAGCAGAGCGGGCCCGCGATTACAATGGCGCGGTTGCGGCGGTTGCTGTGGATACCGCGGAGAGCAAAACCGTGGGCTTTTGCAATTACCTGGGTGAGGCCTGGGATGAAGAGGCGGGAACGATCAAAGAGTTCTACGGCAAGCGGCTGGATGCCGCTATCAGCGTGGAGATCCGGGGCCCGCAGGCGGCTGCCTGTAACCAGGGGGCCGAAGCGGCAGCGGAGGTTCTCCTGGGCGGACTGCCCAGCGGGATCCGTCCGGGAGAGCTCTCTTGGGAGGGAATCTGCTGGGAGAAGGAGACCGGAATGTTTTTGCGGCGGGGAAGGCTGCAGTGCCAGGCGGTGTTTGTGGCTAAGAGCAGCGACGCAGACCCCATGTTCCTGGACTTTATTTTGAAGGGAGTGTTGACCACTTGAGCGAGATCATGCATGAGCGGCCGGGGGTGTATTCCAATTACGATGCCTCGGCAGTGGTATCCGCCGGACAGGCGCCCCGGACGGTGGGAGTGGCTGCCAAGGCCCGGAAGGGTACGGAGAATCAGCCTGTGCTGCTGACGGGGTACACCGCAGGCGTGGCAGTCTTCGGCGAGGATGAGACGGCGGGGATGAGCACCATTTTGCGGCTGCTTTTTGCCAATGGCGCCTCTACGGTTTGTGCTGTCCGGGTGGCGGATGCCGGAGGACAGGCGGAGTATCAGGCGGCCTTTGCGGCCCTGGCGGATCAGGATGTGCAGATCCTGGTGTGCGATAGTGCGGACCAGGCGGTGCATCAGGCACTGCGTACAGCGGTAGAGGAAGCGTCCGCTGCACGCAGAGAGCGTATCGGCGTTGTGGGCGGCGATGGAGAGGACGCGGCAGCCCTGGTGGAGCACGCGGCGGCCATCAACAGTGAGCGCATGGTGCTGGTAGGCCCCGACGCCCTGGACAGCCGGGGAGAGGTGCTTCCCGGTGTATTTACCGCGGCGGCCCTGGCGGGCGTCATCGCCTCCGGTAAGGATCCGGCAGTTCCCCTCAACGGAGCAGAGGTATCCGGGCTGGGGGGATTGAACACCCAGTACAGCGACAACGATATCGACCTTCTGGTGCGGGGCGGCGTGACGCCCCTGGAGAGTGTGGCCGGTGCCATCAGCGCGGTGCGGGGCATCACCACCCGGACTACCACCGGCGGTGAGAGCGATACCACCTGGCGGGAGCTGACCACCATCCTCATTGTGGATGATGTTATCCCCGCGGTACGCAGCGCCCTGCGCAGCCGCTTTTCCCGCACCAAAAACACCGCCCAGAGCCGAAGCGCCATCCGTTCTCAGGTGATTGTGGAGCTGGAGAAGAAGCTTTCCGCTCAGATCATCGAAAGCTACGGAGAGGTGACGGTGACCGCCAGCGCCGACGATCCCACGGTGTGCCTGGTGGAGTTCAGCTTCGGCGTGGCCCATGGGCTCAACCAGATCTATCTGACGGTGCACATCACCGTATAAGAAAGGAGAGAGGAAAGGGTGAATGGATTTCCCACCAGCTCAGACATCTATCTGGAGCTGGACGGTAAAAAAGTGGCGGTAGTGCAAAGCTACACCGCCAAGGCGACCAAATCCAGTCAGAGCGTGGAGGCCTTCGGCGAGAGTGAGCCGGTGGCCACCATTGAGGGACAGCGCAAGTATACCCTGGAACTGACCCGCCTGTACGCCACCGATGACGCTGTCTCTGACGGTATCAACTTCCACGACCTGCGGGACTTCTCCCTGGTGATCTGTAAGCCGGATCGGAAGATCATTTACAGCGGATGCGAGTGGAGCGCTATCCAGGAGGACGGACAGCTCAACGCCATGGTGGCGGAAAAGATCACGGTGGTGGCTTCCAAGCGCATCGAGACCACGGTTTGATGATGGGAAAAATTGATGAGCTGCGGCCTCTTTCGGCATTGCGGCTGCTGGAAATCTGGCGGGAAACGCAGAAGGCGGAGCCTCTGGAGCGGGCCATCCTGTGTAACGCCCAAGTACTGGCAGAGAGCTGCTTTTACAAGGACAAGGCGGTGTTCCGGAATGGTGAAGACGTATTGGCAGCACTGACGACCCGGGAGATGGAGACGCTTTTGCGGCGGCTGGGAGGGCAGGAACCTCCCGGCCCCGCAGGGGTGAATCCGCAATTTTGCCCGGAGCGGTTTGCGGCACTGAAGGGAGAGTGAGACCGTGGATCTGATCCGGGAAGAGTTGCTGCGCCAGGAAAAGGCGCTGGAACTGCTTTTGCTGGGAGCAGAGCCGCAGACGGAATTCCAGACGCAGGAGTCTCTTTGGCAGAAACGGCAGGTGGATGGGACGCAAAGCAGCGGACCTGCAGACCTGGATGCCGGGGAGGCTTCCCCGGCGGGAAACTGGGTGATCCGGGCTCCCCGGGAGATCTGGCATGAAGAGATCACCGGAACCACGGCTTTGGGGCAGACGCATGCCGGGAAGACATCTCCGCCTTCTGCCGGGGAAATGCTGGAACGTGACGCTGCAGGCTATGGCGTGACCGCCGGAGTGATTCCCGCAAAGGCGGCGGCCGCCGGCGGGCGGACAGCCGGCCCCCAGCCGCAGGATGGGACGGTGGTCACCGAGTATGTTCTGGCCGGGAAGGCACCCGGCATCGGAGCTCAGGAGCTGTCCCGGACATTCGAGCGGGACGCCCGCCGGTATGACGGCGGCTTTACATCCTGATGGAGAGGAGTGATGCGTATGCGGCTTGCCAGCATGCGGTATAAGGACTACACCTGGCCCCATAATCCTGAGACCTATACGGTGGAGTACCGCAGGAGCGTGGTGGTTCACAAAGTACCCTTCGGCGGGTACCTCATGCAGGATCTGGGTAAGACCTACCGGGTGCTGCGGGGAGAGGGCGTGTTTGCTGGAGAGAACGCTTATGACCAGTTTCGGGAGCTGGAGGCGGTGTTTGAGGAGGAAGATGCGGGGATCCTGGTGCATCCGGTATGGGAAACCGTACGGGCCCGGTTTGTCTCTTTGCAGCTGGAGGAGCGGCCGCTGCCGGATTATGTGCATTACAGCTTTGAATTCTGGGAGGATCCGGCCTCGTATTCTGCCGGACTGATCCAGACGGACAGTACCATGGAACATCCCGCTGCGCCTTCCAGTCCCGACGGGGAAGACACAGTAGTCTATACGGTAAAGAAAGGAGATACCCTGTGGGGGATCGCAGGACGGTATGGCGTCTCCCTGACGGCGCTGATTGCCGCCAATCCCCAGATTAAAAATCCCAACCTGATCTACCCGGGGGACAGGGTACAGATCCCATGACAGGATACATCATAACGGCCGATCACCATATCTGGGCACTTCCGGAACTGCTCTCCTGGCAGATCACCTATACGGGCGGCGTACCTTGCGATTGCTTTTCCGTGACGGTTCCCTATGAGCCGGATATGCTGGAAAAGCTGCATCTGGCGGCGGGCTTCACAGCCTATGAAAGCGGCCAGGTCATGCTGCGGGGCATTGTGGATGAGCACGAGATTACCCTGGGAAGCGGCGGCCTCACTGCCACCGTGACCGGCAGGGGATATGCTGCCCGGCTTTTGGACAATGAGTCCCGGCCCTTGACCTATCAGAGGGCCACACTGGCGGACATTATCCGGGGACATGTAACGCCCTACGGCGTGACCTGCGGTGAGATGGCCGCTGTGACTGCAGACACCACTTACACGGTGGCCTCCGGCTCCAGCCAGTGGAAAGCTCTGGAGGATTTCTGCCTGACTTACGGCGGATTCTCTCCCCGGTTCAGCCGGGAGGGAAAGCTGCTGGCAACGCCGGAGAAGGAGAGTGGTGTGTGCAAAGTCGTCGGCGGGGATACACCGGTGCTCTCCTGTACACTGCGGGATGACCGCTATGGCGTGCTGACGGAAGTGCTGGTCATCGACAAGACCCGCAGCACCTCCTACACGGTGCGTAACCAGGAGATGATAGACCGGGGCGGACAGTGCCGCCGGGTGCTGTACACCCCCGGACAGAGCACCTGGGCCACCATGCGGTATACCGGCGAGTATCAGATCGCCCGTTCCCGGGAGGATGCTTTTTCCATTGCCCTGGAGCTGCCGGGAAATTTCTCCGCGTTTCCGGGGGACACGGTACAGCTGGAACTGAAAAAACTGGGACTGTCCGGAAGGTACCGGGTGGCAGAGGCGGAGAATAATTTCTCCCCGTCCGGCGGGGCAACGCAGACCCTGATATTGAAAGAGAGGGGATAACATGTGGCTATCCAAAAAGATGAAGCCGGTGGTTCCCACCGCTGATGCCGACCTGGGTACGACCACCATTGCCGGCGGCAGCGTGGGGGTATTGACCCGGGGAGAGGTGCGATCCCTTCCGGTCTATGGGCCGGGCGGATATGTGTGGCTGCCGGATAGCGGGGCGGCGGTATTGGTCATCAAAGGGGGACCCGGCGGCGAAGAACAGTGCGTTGCGGGGGTTCGACAGATCGAGGCACCAAAGCATATGGAGCCGGGAGAAGTCTATCTGTATGGGCCTGATGATACCAGTATCTATCTGCGCAAGGGCGGCACGGTGGAGATACGGGGAAGCGTGTCCATCCAGGGAATGCTGATTGTCAATGGGATTCCCTACAAACCGTGTACCTGCAGCTGAAGAGGTGGTGTAAGGTGGAACTGAAATTACAAAATGGAGACTATGTGCCGGATGGCGTTGGCGGGCTGCGACGAGTCTGGGGGCAGGAGGCGCTGCTGCAGCGGGTGTTCTACAAGCTGATGGCCCGCCGGGGGCAGTTTCCCTTTTGGGAGGATCTGGGCAGCCGGTTGTGGCAGCTGGGTCAGATACCTCCGGCAGACCGGGAGGCGGCCGCTGCGCAGTATGTGACGGAAGCCCTGGCTGATGAGCCGGAACTGAGTGTCCGGAATGTGACGCTGACCTGGGAGGCTTCCACAGCGGAGATCACGGTGGAACTGAACTTCCGGGGGGAAACGCTGGCAGTATCGGCGCAGATCCAATGAGAGAGGGTGCGTTGTGAAAACGGTAGAAGAGATTTATCAGCAGATGCTGGAGACATTTTCCCAGCGGGCCGGATTTGTACCGGAGGATTCCTGCGACTTGGCTGTGCGGCTCTATGCAGCTGCGGCACAGATGCAGGCGCTGGGAATTCAGGGGGATTGGGTGCTGGATCAAAGCTTTCCCCAAACCGCCCAGGGGATCTATCTGGATTATCATGCCCAGATGCGGGGGATCACCAGAGCCCAGGGCACGTGCGCTGTGGGTACGCTGCGCTTTCAGACACCGTCGGAGCCGGCGGCGGAGCTGAACATCCCCTCCGGCACTGTGTGTATGACGCCGGAAGAGGTGCGGTTTCAAACCATCGCCGACGGGGTGCTGAAGCCCGGAAACCTCTATGTAGATGTTCCGGCCCAGGCTGTGGAAGCGGGCAGCGGCGGCAATGTGGTGGCGGGGAGCGTATGCGTGCTGACAGCTTGCCCGGTGGGCGTTACGGCCTGCTCCAATCCGGAGGCCTTTTCCGGAGGCAGTGACCCGGAAGAGGACGAAAGCCTTCGGGCAAGGATCCTGGAGAGCTATCAGCGGCTTCCCAATGGCGCCAACGCGGCCTATTACCAGCAGGTGGCCATGAGCCACACGGGGGTGGCTGCCGCCACGGTAATAGGCCGGGCCCGGGGGATTGGAACTGTGGATGTGTATATTGCCACAGAGGCCGGACTTCCCGATGAGGCGCTGCTTCGGGAGGTGCAGCAGGATCTGCAGGAAAAACGGGAGATCGCGGTGGATGTAGAGGTTTTGGCGCCGGAGACCAAAGCGGTGGATATCACGCTGTCTCTGGACGCCGGAGAGGAAGATTTCGAGACGCTTCGCCTGCGGGTGGAGGCGGTGATCCGCTCCTTCTTCAGCGGGCACCTGCTGGGAAAAGGGATTCTTCTTGCCCAGCTGGGCAGCCTTATTTACGGCGTGGAGGGTGTGAAGAATTATCGGTTTTCCGCCCCAACACAGGATCTGGCAGCGTCAGATTCCGTATTGCCGGTATTGGGGGATTTGACGCTTACAAATATGGAGGCATAACGGAATGGGAACATACTGGAAGTATCTGTGCCGCCTCCTGGAACCGCTGGGTATCTACGATCTATCAGAGGACAGCGTCAATGGAGCGGAGCTGTGGGCGTTGGGATATGGGCTGGATGCTGTCAGCGCGGCATTGGAGTTGGAAGAACGGGAGGCCCTGACGGCCACAGCTCAGGATGAAGGCCTGGACCGCCGGGAGCAGCTCTTTGCCAGACGGCCGGCTGCCGTAACGCCGGAACAGCGCCGGGCTGCCATTGCCGCCCTGCTGCAGATCGACGGGGACAGCCTGACACCCTCCGCCATCAACAGTGCCATCAGCGGCTGCGGGATCCGGGCCAAGGCATTGGAGCTGGATACGGGACACCTGCGGGTGATTTTCCCGGAAACGGCAGGTGTTCCGGCGGAATTTCCCCAGATCCAGAAGATCATCCTGGACATTCTTCCGTGCCATCTGGAGGTGGAGTTCTATTTCCGCTATCTTACCTGGGATGAGTGTGAAAGGGACGGTATGACCTGGAACTGGGTGGAGACGCACGAACACACCTGGGACAGCTTTGAGGTGGCAATCCCGCCTGAGGAATCGTGAAGATAAAAGAGAAAGAGCTGTGCTGACGATGGTTACAACACGGCTCTTCCTAAGAGAATAAGATAAATAAAAGAGCCACACCAAAAGGTGTGGCTCTTTTTTGGTGGACCCGAACGGGATCGAACCGTCGACCTTACGGATGCGAACCGTACGCTCTCCCAGCTGAGCTACGGGCCCAAAAACAGCCTGGACAAACAGCCCAGAATATACCGCTTAGCAGATAGCGCTTGACGGCAAATGATATTATACCATATTTTTTTTCGTTGTAAAGGGCGATTTTTTCAAAAACGGAAAAATTTCAGTTGCCAACCAGGCTTGAATATAGTAGAATGGGAAAGCTATCAAGTGAATCCTCCGCATGCAGCTGCGGAGCCGGTCTCGCGCAATGGATGCCCGTGAACCATGTCAGGCGGGGAACCGAGCAGCATTAAGCGGGATGTTCCATGTGCCGCGAGGGTGCCGGTTCCGCAGCTGCATACGGAGGATCTTTTTTGTGGAAGGGAGGCTGCCGTCTTTGTATCAGGCACTGTATCGCAAGTGGCGGCCCAAGACGTTTTCCGACGTCATCGGCCAGGAACACATTACGGAGACCCTGAAAAAACAGGTGGCGGAAGGCCGCACTTCCCACGCATACCTGTTTACCGGTACCCGGGGCACCGGCAAGACGACCTGTGCCAAAATCCTGGCCAAGGCGGTAAACTGCGAGCATCCGGTGAACGGGGATCCCTGCAACGCCTGCCCGTCTTGCCTGGGTATCGACAACGGGAGCTTTCTGGATGTACTGGAGCTGGACGCTGCCTCCAACAACGGTGTTGACCAGGTGCGGGCCCTGCGGGACGAGGCCATCTATGCCCCGGCCAATGTGAAAAAGCGGGTGTATATCGTCGATGAGGTCCACATGCTCTCTACGCCGGCCTTCAACGCCCTGCTGAAGATCCTGGAGGAGCCTCCGGAGCACCTGCTCTTCATCCTGGCCACCACGGAACTGCACAAGGTTCCCGCCACCATCCTCTCCCGGTGCCAGCGCTTTTCTTTCAAACGCATCGCTCCGGCGGATGTGGCCCGACGGCTCACCTATGTGGCCGGACAGGAGGGCATCGATCTGACACCGGACGGTGCGGAGCTTTTGAGCCGTCTGGCGGACGGCGCCCTGCGGGATGGGCTGAGCCTGCTGGATCAGTGTGCAGCCGCCGGCGGCAAAGTGGACAGCAGCGCGGTGTTGGACATGCTGGGCCTGGCGGGAAATCTCCAGACAGCCAAGCTGATGGAAGCTGTTTTACAGCGGGACGCCGGCCAGGCGCTGACGCTGCTGGATCAGCTCTATAACGGCGGGCGGGATGTGGGAGCCCTTCTCTCGGAGCTTTCCACCCTGGTGCGGGATCTGCTGCTGCGGCGGACAGCCCCGGCAGGCGGCGCGGCCCTCCTGTCCGGCGGGTATGACGAGGCTACGTTGGATCGGCTGGAGCGGGATGTCTCCACCACCCGGCTTTTGTATCTTGCCACGACCCTTCAGGCAGCCTCCGGTGACTTGGCATACAGTACCAACCGCCGTACAGACGCGGAACTGTGCCTGCTGCGGCTTTGTGATGAATCCCTCTGCGGGGATGTGACGGCTCTGGCCGCCCGGCTGGAGCGGCTGGAGGAGAGCGTTGCCCGGGGTGCCGTGATCCGCTCTGGCGTCCAGACGGCGGCGGAAGGGCCTGCCCGGGAGTCCCGGCGGTCGGAAGCCGCTGCCAAACCGGAAGCGCCTGCGCCGCAGCAGCCAGACCCGGTGGTTCAGCCGGAGGATGCGCCGCCCTGGGAGGAACCGCCGCTGCCGGAGGAACCCCCGGAGCGGGAAGCGCCCGGCGAGCGGATCTTCGATGTGCCGGAGGATGCGGCCCCAACGGTATCGGCCCCTCCGGCAGAGTCCCGGACAAAACCGGCTGCCGGCGCCGCCCCTGCCGCACCGGCAGGCGGCGTTACCGATCCTGGTTGGTGGCGCGCCCTGGCAGAGAGCTGCAAGGGACGGCTGCCCCCCATGTACCGGGCCTTTTTGGATATGTGCACCGGCGTGTTGGCAGGAGATATACTGACGGTGTATGCCCCGGATGACATCACGCTGGGTCGGTTGAACAATGACCGGGTGCGGGGCATCCTGACGGAAGCCGTGGCCCAGGAGGCCGGGCAGACCGTGCGGCTGATGCTGCGGGTGGGGGAGCCCCCTCAGGCCCAGCCGGTGGACAATTTGCAGAACCTGCTGAAATTCGGCAGTCAGTTTGACAACATACAGATTAAATAATAAGGAGTAACGAGTTATGGGATACAGTGCACGGCGTGGATTTACCAACGGAAAGGTGTCCGGCGCACAGCGTCAGGCAGAGATGCAGCAGAAGATCCAGCAGATGCAGGAGGCCATGACCGCCGCTCAGGATGCGGTGGAGGCCCAGGAGTTTACCGCCAGCGTCGGCGGCGGTGTGGTGGAGGCCAAGGTCAACGGCAAGAAGGAGGTCCTCTCCATTATCATTAAGCCGGAGGCCGTGGATCCCGAGGATGTGGAGATGCTCCAGGACCTGGTGGTCTCCGCTGTCAATGAGGCCCTGCGCCAGGCAGGGGACGCCATGGAAAAGAGCGTTTCCAGCGTCACCGGCGGCTTGGATCTGAGTGGCTTCGGCTTCTGAAAATGTTTATGCGCGGCATACCGGAAAAACCGGTATGCCGCGTGGATTTTCCGGGAAATTTGGGACTTTTTGTCGGAAAGATACCACCTCCAAAAAAATCTTCAAATTTTCATGAAAAACGGAGAAAATCCTCTTGACAATCCGGAGGGTTTCTTTTATTATAATTAGGCGCGCGATTGGGATATGTCTGTCCGTGCGCGCACTGCGATGAACCGGGAGATTGCTCCGCAAGGAGGTAACTTCCGGGGAGTATGTCCGATAATCGGGCGGCTGAGAAGAATCTGTACGTTGCGTAGATCGCTGCGCCATGACAGGATACCGGCCGTAGACAACTGCGCCGGTATTTTTCGTGAGCCGGAATGATACGCACGGTTAAGCGTATAGAAAAATTCTCTCGCCGTAGGTCGTCGAGACTTCGTGAAAACTACCTACGAAATCAGGAGGAAAGAACCATGGCAGCACAGAAAGAAATGATCCGCATTCGCCTGAAGGCCTATGACCACCAGGTGATCGACCAGAGTGCAGAGAAGATCGTGGAGACCGCCAAGCGCACCGGCGCCGAGGTTTCCGGCCCCATTCCTCTGCCCACCAAGAAAGAAGTCGTTACTATCCTGCGGGCCGTCCACAAGTACAAGGACAGCCGCGAGCAGTTCGAGCGTCGCACCCACAAGCGTCTCATCGACATCACCAAGTCCACCCCCAAGACTGTGGAAGCCCTGATGGCTCTGGAGCTCCCCGCCGGCGTGGACATCGAGATCAAGCTGTAAGCACGGTCTCCGCACCTTATTAAATTGTTTGCTGTCCCAAGCCCGTCCACTTGCGAGACGGGCGGGTCATGTCGGCAGAGCAATGCACCGGGAACCCAACCGGCTGTATCTAAGCCGACCAATAACCTTTAAGGAGGAACATACATGAAAGCAATCATCGGCAAAAAAGTGGGCATGTCCCAGATTTTTGACGAGAACGGCCATGTGATCCCCGTCACCGTCATCGAGGCGGGCCCCTGCGTTGTCGTTCAGAAGAAGACTTCCGAAAAGGAAGGCTATGAAGCTGTCCAGCTGGGCTACGAGGACATCCCCGAGCGCAAGCTGAGCAAGCCGGAGCTGGGCCACCTGAACAAGGCTGGCGTTGCTCCCAAGAAGCACCTGCGCGAGTTCGACCTGGACAATGCCGCCGAGCTGAATGTGGGCGACATCGTCAAGGCTGACACCTTCAAGGCCGGCGACTTCGTGGATATCACCGGCATCAGCAAGGGCCACGGCTACGCCGGCGTCATCAAGCGCTGGGGCGCACAGCGGACCCCCACCAGCCACGGCGGCGGCCCTGTCCACCGTCATGCCGGTTCCATGGGCTCTTCCACCGATCCCTCCCGTATCTTCAAGGGCAAGATCGGCGCCGGCCACATGGGCGTGGATCAGGTCACCGTTCAGAACCTGAGCGTTGTGAAGGTTGATCCTGAGCTGAACATGCTGGTTGTCTGCGGCGCGGTGCCCGGCCCCAAGGGCGGTCTGGTCACCATCAAGTCTACGGTCAAGGTCCACAAGGTCAAGCAGGCCGGCGCTGACATCAGCAAGAACCCGCAGAAGGCTTCCGGCCGTAACCCGCAGAAGGCTTCCGCCAGAAATAAGTGAGAAAGGGGTGCTTGAAACATGTCTTCTATGAAAGTGTTGAACATGGCCGGCGCTGAGGTCGGCACTGTTGAATTGAACGACGCGATCTTCGGCATCGAGCCCAATGAAGTCGTCGTCCACGAGGTTGTGAAGAACCACCTCGCCAACTGCAGACAGGGCACCCAGAGCGCCCTGACCCGCGCTGAGGTTTCCGGCGGTGGCCGCAAGCCCTGGCGCCAGAAGGGTACCGGCCACGCCCGCCAGGGCAGCACCCGTGCTCCCCAGTGGA
>CAJKKQ010000002.1 GCA_905200545.1 uncultured Oscillibacter sp. | reverse complement strand
CAGCGTGCAGATTCCCACGGAGGCATTTCTGGCAGTGCTCAAGCTGGACGAATAAGAAAAAATACCTGGACACCGGATCAAAGGTGTCCAGGTATTTTTATGTAAACTTATTGGGGGGGATGGCAGGGGTTACGGCTGCTCCCCGGTCTCTTCCGGAGCGGGAGCGCGCACCGTCAGCATCAGCAGTCCCCGGGATTCGTCCAGCCAGAACCACTCCAGCACCCGGCCCCCGGCCTCCCGGGGGAGGGCCACCCGGCAGCAGGGCTGTGTTTCCAGGGCCGCTGTCACCGCCTCCAGCCGCAGGGATTGCCGCAGCGGGATCCGCTGGGGGAGGGCCTCCAGATACCGGGCCGTCAGAGTCCGGTAGGAGAAGGCGGCAGGCAGATCCAGCGAGCCTCCCAGGCGGCGGCACTGCCCGGCGGCGTCCACGGAGGCCACCAGCTCATATCCGGCGGTGAGGGCGGCAAAGGCGGCCTCCCGCTGATGGGCCTCGTCGGTGCTGCGGATGCGGAAAAAGGCCTCCACCCGGCCGCTGTCCGGATCTTCCGCCCACTCCGCCGTGGTCTCCACCCATATGGGCGCGGTGCCTCCTGGGAGGAGCAGGTGCTCCTGGCGGAAGTGAAAGACCCCCAGGGAATTGGCCTCCAGCAGGGCGGCCCGGGAGCAGCGGGCGGCAAAGAGGGAGCGCTGCTCCTCATCCGGCATGGCATCCCGGAAGCTCTGCAGCAGCTCGGCGGCGGTGTTGCCGCACAGGGCCGCCCGCAGCAGGGCACTTTTGGCGCTGCGCACGTCCAGGATCCGGTCGGCGGTGAGATCCAGCCGGGCGGCTGCCAGGGCGCCCCGGCTCTCGGAGCGGTAATGGGCCGTCAGGTCCCGCAGCCGCTGGGCCTCCGCCCGCTGGCGGGTGACATCCTCGGCCTTTCCCGCCAGGCGCCGTACATTGCCCTGGCTGTCCAGAAGGCTGTCCCAGGAGATGCGGTACCAGCGCCAGCCGGTGCCGTCGTAGTTGCCCCGGTATTCCACCGTCTGGGCGCCGGGCCGGGCGGACATCCGCCGCACCGCCGAGGCAAGGCGCCGGCGGTCGTCCGGGTGGATGCGCTCCGCCTGGGACAAGGAGGAGAGGTAGTCCGGCACCGTCCGGGCGCTGCGGCGGCCGCCGCCGTCCAGAAATTCGATGCGGGCGGTGCCGGTCTGGGGATCGTAGTCAAAGCGCAGGGTGCGGCTGCGCTCCAGCAGCAATCCGCACAGCTGGGACTGAAAGCGCAGTTCCTCCGAGGCCTCCCGCTCCCGGGAGACGTCGGTGCAGGCGGCGTAGATGAGGCTGGTGCCGTCGGCTTCCGGCTGCCACACGGCCTCCAGGGAGAGCCAGGCACTCTGGCCGTCTCTGCGCAGGACCCGGCAGATCCGCCGCAGAATCTGGCCGGAGGTCCGGCAGCGGGCCGCCTGGGCGGATAATTCCGCCCGCTCCTCCGGCGGCAGGGGAAACAGGGGATCGGCCTCCATGCGGGGGAACAGTTCCTCCCGGGAATCGTGCAGCAGCTCCGCCAGGCCGCGGCTCAGGTGGAGAAGGGTCAGAGCATCCCCCTCCTGGCGCAGCAGGCAGTAGCCGCCGGGAAGATGGTCCAGCAGGGACTGCAGCTCCTCCCGGGCCCCAGCCAGGGCTGCCTCCGCCCGGCGCAGCCGCTCCCGGTCCCGATAGGCCTCATCCACATCCAGCAGCACGCTGAAAAAGGAGACGGTGCCGCCCCGGGCGGAGAGGATCTGGGAGCGGAGGTTGACCCAACGCTCCGACCCGTCTCCCCGGATGAGGAGGAAATCGTGATTCACCTGGGTACCCTGCCGGGCGGCGTCCCGCAGGGCCTGGAGAAGGTCCTGCCACTGCCCGGGGGCGGCCAGGGCGGAGAAATCCCGGGCATAGCGCTCCAGCAGTTCCCCCCGTTCCCGGCCGGTGAGGCGGCACATCTGCCGGCTGAAGGACAGGCACCGCAGTCCCGCACGGCTCAGCTCCAGCACCGCCGCCGCACCGGGGAGCAGGGACTCCATCTGCTCGGCGGTGTCCTGCTCCCCGCGGCCCCGGGGATCCAGGATGCAGGCCGCCAGGCCGTAGGCGGGCTGGTAGCAGGTAATGGTCAGGGCGTGGCCCATGGCGGTGGTGTAGGGGAAGGAGGCGGCGGAGCCGGAGAAGGCCACCGCCTGGAGAGGGCGCAGGTCCCGCAGCCGCTCCGCGGGAAACAGACGGGAAAAGCGCTTTCCCGTGAGGCTCTCCGCCGGCAGGTTCACCAGGGCGGCAGCGGCGCCGTTGAGGTACCGGCAGGTAAGATCCACCATCTCCCCCTGGCCGTCGGTGATGACCTCCGCAAGCAAAAAGGGAATCTTACTGTCGGAGAACGCCCGGGTAAAGCCGTCCAGCCGTCTTGCCATAAAACCCCTCCTTCTTTTGTGATGGTTCCATTATAAGGGACTGCCGGAGCCCTTGCAATGGCTCCCAGCCATTACCAGGGAGAAAAGATAGGTCCACCTTTGCGAAAATGCACAAAAAGTAGTACCTCTTTTCCGGGAAAGTCTGCCATGAAAAGGGCCCGAACCCGATTGACTGTTTCGGCAAAAACCATCATAATTACATAAAATAGGCTAAAATCGCCGGACTGCGGTCCGAGGACGGGAGGAGAGCATGGAAAAAGGCTATTTGGTATTGCAGGACGGCCAGGTGTTCGAGGGCGTCCGTTTCGGTGCGGCGGGAGACCGCGTGGGCGAGCTGGTGTTCACCACCGGCATGTGCGGCTACATCGAGACGCTGACGGATCCCAGCTACGCCGGGCAGATCGTATTGCAGACCTATCCCCTGATGGGCAACTACGGCATCATCCGGGAGGACTTTGAGGGAGCCTGCTGTGTCAAGGGTTATGTGGTGCGGGAGTGGTGCGACGCGCCCTCCAATTTCCGCTGTGACTGCGACCTGGACACCTATCTCAAGGAGCAGAACGTGCCGGGCCTCTGGGGCGTGGACACCCGGGAACTCACTCGCATCATCCGGGAACACGGCGTCATGAACGCCTGCATCTGCTCCCAGGTGCCGGAGGATCTGACGCCGGTGAAGACCTACGCCGTCACCGGCGTGGTGGAGGAAGTGACCTGCGCCGCGGCGGCGGAGCTGCCGGCGGTGGGGGAGGAGCGCTTCCGTGTGAGCCTCATCGACTACGGCGCCAAGCGCAATATCATCCGGGAACTCCAGAAGCGGGGATGCACCGTGACGGTGCTGCCCGCCACCGTGTCTGCGGAGGAGATCCTCGCCTCCCATCCCGACGGGGTCATGCTCTCCAACGGCCCCGGGGATCCGGCGGAGAATGTCTACCAGATTGAACAGATCAAAAAGCTCCTGGGCAGCGTCCCCCTCTTCGGCATCTGCCTGGGTCACCAGCTGACGGCTCTGGCGGCAGGGGGGAAGACCTACAAGCTCAAGTACGGCCACCGGGGCGTCAACCAGCCGGTGAAAGAGGTAAACGGCGTGCGCACCTACATCACCAGCCAGAACCACGGCTACGCCGTGGACGGCGAGAGCATCCAGGCGGGCACTGTGAGCTTCGTCAACGCCAACGATTTGACCTGCGAGGGCATCGACTATCCCGACTGGAACGCCTTTACCGTGCAGTTCCATCCCGAGGCCTGCACCGGCCCCAAGGACACCGGCTTCCTCTTCGACCGGTTTGTGGACATGATGAAAGGGGGTGAGCGGTAATGCCGCTGGATAAAAGCATCAAAAAGGTCCTGGTGATCGGCTCCGGCCCCATCGTCATCGGCCAGGCGGCGGAATTCGACTACGCCGGCGCCCAGGCCTGCCGGGTTTTGAAGGACGCCGGGGTGGAAGTGGTGCTGTGCAACTCCAACCCCGCCACCATCATGACCGACCAGGCCATGGCCGACGAGATCTACCTGGAGCCCCTGACGGTGGAGACCGTCAAGCGCATCATCAAAAAGGAAAAGCCCGACTCCATCCTGGCGGGCCTGGGGGGCCAGACGGGCCTGACCCTTGCCATGCAGCTGGACAAGGAGGGCTTTTTGCAGGAGGCGGGGGTGCGCCTGCTGGGCACCGACGCCGCCGCCATCTCCCGGGCAGAGGACCGGGAGCTCTTTAAGGAAGCCATGGCGGAGATCGGCCAGCCGGTCATCGCCTCCGACATCGCCGAGACCGTGGAGGATGCCCTGGCAGTGGCGGAGCGCATCGGCTATCCCGTCATTGTGCGCCCGGCCTTCACCCTGGGCGGCGCCGGCGGCGGCGCGGCCAGCAATCCCGAGGAGCTGCGCATCATTGCCGGCACCGGCCTGGATGCCTCTCCCATTACCCAGGTCCTGATCGAAAAGGCCATCTTCGGCTGGAAAGAGATCGAATTTGAGACCATGCGGGACTCCGTGGGCAACGTCATCGCCGTGTGCTCCATGGAGAACCTGGACCCCGTGGGCGTCCATACCGGCGACTCCATCGTGGTGGCCCCCACCCAGACCCTGGCGGACAAGGAGTTCCAGATGCTCCGCTCCGCCTCCCTGGATATCATCACGCACCTTGGCATCGTGGGCGGGTGCAACTGCCAGCTGGCCCTGAATCCCGACACCTTTGAGTACGCCGTCATCGAGGTGAATCCCCGTGTCAGCCGGTCCTCGGCCCTGGCCTCCAAGGCCACCGGCTACCCCATCGCCAAGATCACCACCAAGATCGCCCTGGGCTACACCCTGGACGAGATCAAAAACGACATCACCGGCAAGACCTGCGCCTGCTTCGAGCCTACCCTGGACTACATCGTGGTGAAAATGCCCAAGTGGCCCTTCGACAAGTTTGCCGACGCCTCCCGGAAGCTGGGCACCCAGATGAAGGCCACCGGCGAGGTCATGGCCATTGCCCCCAGCTTTGAGATGGCGCTGATGAAGGCGGTCCGGGGCGCGGAGATCGGCATGGACACCCTAAACCGCAAGAAGGACCCCGACGATACCGCCCCCATCCGGGAGCGGCTTGCCCGGGTGGACGACCACCGGCTTTTTACCGTGTTCGAGGCCCTCAAGTCCGGCGTCAGTGTGGAGGAGATCCACGCTATCACCAAGATCGACCGCTGGTTCCTGTGCAAGATCCAGAAGCTGGCGGACTTTGAGGCCACCCTCTCCGGGGACCTCACCGAGGAGCAGTACCTCCACGGCAAGCGCCTGGGCTACACCGACGAGGCACTGGAGCGCCTCTCCGGCGGGAAACTTCCGGCCCACCGGGACGCCGTTTACAAGATGGTGGATACCTGCGGTGCCGAGTTCGACGCCGAGACCCCCTATTTCTACTCCTCCTACGACACCGTGTGCGAGTCCCGGGCCTTCCCCCGGTCCGGACGGCCCGTCATCATGGTGCTGGGCTCCGGCCCCATCCGCATCGGCCAGGGCATCGAGTTCGACTACTCCTCCGTCCACTGCGTGTGGACTTTGAAAGAGCTGGGGTATGACGTGGTCATCGTCAACAACAACCCCGAGACCGTCTCCACCGACTACGACACCGCCGACCGGCTGTACTTCGAGCCCTTGTGCCCCGAGGATGTCATGCACATCATCGCCGTGGAAAAGCCCATCGGCGTGGTGGTGGCCTTCGGCGGCCAGACGGCCATCAAGCTCACCGGCTATCTGGACAGCCACGGCGTGCGCATCATGGGCACTTCCGCCGAGTCCATCGACATGGCGGAGGACCGGGAGCGCTTTGACGAGCTGCTGGAGCGCTTCTCCATCAAGCGGGCGGCCGGACGGGGCGTCCTGGGCATGGACGAGGCTCTGGAGGCCGCCCATGAGCTGGGCTATCCCGTGCTGCTGCGGCCCAGCTATGTCATCGGCGGCCAGAACATGGTCATTGCCCACAACGACGAAGAAGTCCGCCGCTACATGGAGATCATCCTCTCCGGCAAGATCGAAAACCCCGTGCTGGTGGATCAGTACCTGATGGGCAAGGAGCTGGAGGTGGATGTCATCTCCGACGGCACCGACGTGCTGATCCCCGGCGTCATGCAGCATATCGAGCGCACCGGCGTCCACTCCGGCGACTCCATCGCCGTGTACCCGCCCTTCTCCATCGGCGACAAGATGCTCAAGGTCATCATCGACTGCTCTGAAAAGCTGGCCCTGAGCCTGGGCACTCGGGGCCTCATCAACATCCAGTACCTCATCTACCAGGGGGAGCTGTATGTCATCGAGGTGAACCCCCGGGCCAGCCGTACGGTGCCCTACATCTCCAAGGTCACCGGCGTGCCCATGGTGGACCTGGCCACCCGGGTCATGGTGGGCCAGAGCCTCAAGTCCCTGGGCTACGGCACCGGACTCTACCGCCAGCCGCCCTATGTTGCCGTGAAGGTGCCTGTCTTCTCCTTCGAGAAGATCACCGACGCCAATGCCTCCCTCTCTCCGGAGATGAAGTCCACCGGCGAGGTGCTGGGCCTGGGCAAGAACATGCAGGAGGCCCTCTTCAAGGGCCTGGTCTCTGCGGGCTACAAGGTGGAAAAACCCACCCGGGGCGGCATTTTGATCTCCGTCAACCGCCGGGACCAGCCGGAGATCGTGGGCATTGCCCGGAAGCTGGACGATATGGGCTACAAGCTCTACGCCACCGACGGCACCGCCCGGGAGATCTCCCAGCTGGGCACCCAGGTGGAGATCGTGGGCAAGCTGGGCCAGGACAACCGGGTTTTCCAGCTGCTGGAGGCCGGAAAGATCGACTACGTGATTCTCACCGGCTCCACGGAGCCCGACTACATCCGGGACTTCATCCACCTGAACCACCGCTGCGTCCAGCTGGGCATCCCGTGCCTGACCAGCCTGGACACCGCCTCCGCCCTGACGGATATCCTGGCCAGCCGGTACACCCAGGCCAACACGGAGCTTATCGACATCTGCCACCTGCGCACGGAGCGCCAGAAGCTGCCCTTCGCCAAGATGCAGACCTGCGGCAACGACTACATCTTCCTGGAGAACTTCGACGGGGAGATCACCTGCCCGGAGTCCCTGTGCGTCACCTTCTGCGACCGGCACTACGGCATCGGCGCCGACGGCATCATCCTCATGGAGCACTCCCGGAAGGCGGACGCCCGGATGCTCATGTACAACGCCGACGGCTCCCGGGGCGCCATGGCAGGCAATGCCCTGCGCTGCATGGCCAAGTACCTCTATGACAACAACATCGTCCGTAAAGACGTCATGACCATCGAGACGGACACCGGCGTCAAGACCGTGACGGTCTACACCACCAACGGCAAGGTGACCTCCGCCGCTGTGGACATGGGCTATGCCACGCTGGATACCACGGCCCTGCACCTGAACCTGCCGGAAAAGGAGATCGTGGACTATCCCGTCACCATCGGCGGGGAGGAGTACGCCATCACCTGCGTGGACATGGGCAACCCCCACTGCGTGGTGTTCTGCCCCCGGGTGGACGGCGTGAACGTGGAGCAGGTGGGCCCCCAGTTCGAGCACGCGGACTATTTCCCCGACCGCATCAACACGGAGTTTATCCGGGTGGTCAACAAGAACACCATCAAGATGCGGGTCTGGGAGCGGGGCAGCGGCGAGACGCTGGCCTGCGGCTCCGGCGCCTGCGCGGCGGTGGTGGCGGCTGTTGCCAACAACCTGTGCAGCAAGGGCAGCGACGTCACCGTAAAGGTCCGGGGCGGCGACCTGGTGGTCAACTACACCGACGAGAAGGTCACCCTCACCGGCGACGCCAAGCTGGTCTACACCGGCCAGGCGGAGTATTAAGGGCTTTCCACAGCGCCCAACACCAGTGAAAACCAAACGGAGCGGAGGCACCTCCGCTCCGTTTGTGCGCGGTTCGAGCCCGGGAGATCTTCCCGGGGCTCCTGGAGGAACAACTGCATGAAACACGATTATCAACGTTCGGAATCCTTTACGGCGGCGGCGCTGCTGGCCCTTGCCGGCGGCTTTCTGGACGCCTATACCTACCTGTGCCGGGGGGCGGTGTTCGCCAACGCCCAGACCGGCAACATGGTGCTGCTGGCCCTGCGGGCGGCGGAGGGCGACTGGGCCAAGGCGTTCCACTACCTGATGCCCATTCTGGCCTTCTCCCTGGGGGTGCTGGTGGCGGAGCTCATCAAGCGGGCCCACCGCCATCCCGGCCGGATCCACTGGCGCCACACGGTGCTGGCGGTGGAGATGGCGGCCCTGGCGCTGGCGTCTTTGGCGCCGGTGGGGGATTGGGACTCCCTGGTGAATGTCACCGTCTCCTTTGTCTGTGCATTGCAGGTGGAGACCTTCCGCAAAGTCCGGGGCTATCCCTTCGCCTCCACCATGTGTACCGGAAACCTGCGCAGCGGCACCGAGGCCCTCTACCACGGCGTCTCCAAGCACGACCCGGACATGCTCCGCAAGGGGGGATGCTACCTGGGGGTCATTGCCTGCTTCCTGGCGGGAGCGGCCCTGGGCGGGGTCCTCTCTCCCCGGTTCCCCCAGGGTGCGCTGCTGGCGCCGGCGGTGCTCCAGGCGGCGGCTTTCTGGTGGATGTTCGGTTCCCGGGAGACGAAAGCGTGATAAATCCACAAAAAGGAAGCGGATTCTGGAAAATTTTCCAAAAATCCGCTTCCTTTTTCTTGCAAATCCCCCTGGCTATGGTAGAATAAAACCACTGCGCCGGCAACAACACACCCGACAGGAGAGAGCGGTATGTCTCATGATCACCACCACCATCTTCCCAAAGTGGGACTGCGCAATTTCAAAACGGCCCTGGCGGCCGCCCTGTGCGCCCTGATCTATTTCTTTTTTGACCGCAGCCCCGCCTTTGCCTGCATCGGTGCCATCTTCGGCATGGGCAGCGATTACGACACCAGCAAGCGCCACGGGGGAAACCGCTTTTTCGGCACGTTGGTGGGGGGCTTTATCGGCATGGGGCTCTTCGCCGTCTACGCCGCCCTGTTTCCCAACGGCGGCAGCCGCTGGGTGCTGATCCCGCTGACCTTTGTGGGAGTGGTGGTGCTGATCCTGGCCTGCCAGCTGATCTGGGTGGGCGGCGTGCAGCCGGGAGGCGTGGTGCTTTGCATCATCCTCTTCAACACCCCTTTGGACAGCTACGTTTCCTACGCCCTTAACCGCATCCTGGACACCGGCATCGGGGTGCTGATGGCTCTGTTCGTCAACGGCATGCTGCCCGGCGGCTTCACCTTCGGATTCATGCACCGTTTTTACCTGCGGGTAGGGATCCGGGACGATGTGTGAGAAGGTTCCAACTGAATTTTCCGGAGGGGGGCCGCCTCTCCGGTCAGTTTTTTTCTTTGCTGTAATAAAGATTTTTGTTGACAAAAAAAGGGGACGGTGTTATCATCACATACATCAAACGCAAGGACGCAGAGTAGTAAGCGGGAAGGCCCATACAGAGAAGTGTCGGTTGGTGCAAGACACGATGGCTGCCGATCCGCCGAACTGGCTGCAGAGCGGCCGTGCCGAAAGGGAGTAGGTGCGGACGGGTGCCCCCGTTACAGCGGCGGGGATATGATGGTATCCCACAGAGTGATCCTCGTTTCGAGGATAAAGAAGAGTGGTACCGCGGAAGGATCGTTGCCTTTCGTCTCTTCTGCCCTGACAGGCAGGAGCGGCGAAAGGTTTTTTTGTTGCCTCCTGACCCCATCCAATCTTTTTCGGGAGGAACCACACATGAAAGAACAACGCATCGCAAAGACCCCCTTCGCCCTGGCGTTCTCTGTGGGCGCCGTGCTCTTCTCCGCTCATGCCGGCGGCGGCTTTGCCACCGGCAACCAGGCCAATACCTACTATGTGGGCCTGGGCTGGGCCGGCATCGTCTCCGCCGTCATCGCCATGCTGTTGCTGACCCTTACCATGCGCCAGGCCATGGTGATGTACAACTCCCGGGGAATGACCAGCTATAAGCAGCTCTTCGAGACCCTCTATCATCCCTTCGACAAGATCGAGTGGCTCTTTGAGATTTTCTTCTACATCATGGTCCTCATGGCTGTGGCTGCCGCCATCTCCGGCGCAGCCTCCGCCCTCCAGGGGTATTTCGGCATGAACTACTACCTGGGCATCGTGGTCGTGGGCGCGGTGGTGCTGATGCTCACCATCTTCGGTGCCGGCATCGTCCGGGCAGCCTCCACCTACATGGGGCTGGCCATCCTGGTGACCGCCATCACCATCTACACCGTGGGCATCTTCAAAAGCGACAGCTCCATCACCGCCATCCTCCAGCAGGACTTCACCACCCGGGGCTTCGGCGGCATGCCCCAGGCCATCATCAACGCCTTTACCTATGCCGGCTTCCAGTGCGTGACGCTGCCTACCATGATCGCCTGCGGCACCCCCCTGGAAAACCGCAAGGGCTGCGGCAAGGCCATGTGGATCTCCTTCGTGATGAATACCGTGGCCCTGGTGCTCTCCATCTTCATGCTGCTGTCCTGGGAGGGCGTCTACACCTCTGTGGAGGGCGGCACCACCATCCCCACCCTCACGGCCTGCAACGCCATGGGCATCAGCTGGCTGACCACCGTGTACGGCATCTGCCTGCTGCTGTGCCTGATCTCCACCGGCGTCACCACCATCTACGGCTTTGTGGCCCGGTTTGAAAAGCTCCCCATGTTCCGGGGCATCTCCTCTGCACCCATCCGCAGCGCCATCGTCTCCGCCTTCATCATCGTGGTGTCCATGAGCATCTCTTTGGTGGGCCTCTCCAACATCATCAAGTACGGCTACGGCTACTGCGGGTACCTGGGCATCGCGGTGGTGGTGATCCCCTTCCTCACGGTGGGTGTCTATAAGAACCGCGCCTATATCCGCGCCCACGGAGAGGCCTTCCCCCAGCGTCAGGAGGAAGAGAAGCCCTCTGCAGCCAAGTCCGTCCCCAACACCCGCCCCGCCGCCCAGTGCGACTGAGCCCCAGCAAGAAAAGGAGAAACGATTACCATGGAGAAAACCCTCTTTCCCGGATACACCATCGGCCCGGACGCCTATGACGACATTGCCGCCGTCTGCCCGGCCTACGGCAAGAAAGCAGCCGTCATCGGCGGCAAGCACGCCCTGGCAGCTGCCGGGGACGCCATCGTAAAGGCGGCCCGGGACGCCGGCATCGAGGTCATTGGCCCCCTCTGGTACGGCGGTGAGGCCTCCCGGGAGAATATGGAGATGCTGCGGCCCCAGGTGGCGGAGGCGGACATGATCTTCGCCGTGGGCGGCGGAAAGGCCATCGACACCTGCAAGGTCCTCTCTCAGGAGACCCACCGGCCCTTCTTCACCTTCCCCACCATCGCCTCCACCTGTGCCTCCTGCACCAGCCTCGGCATCGTCTATCATCCGGACGGGAGCCTGCGGGAGTACTCCTTCTCCAAAATCCCCCCCAACCACATCTTCATCAACACCCAGGTCATTGCCGACGCCCCGGACATCTATCTCTGGGCCGGCATGGGCGACACCATGGCCAAGCACTATGAGTGCACCATCTCCTCCCGCAACGACATTCCGGCCCACTCCGACGCCATGGGCATTGCCCTGAGCTCCATGTGCGCTGTGCCCATCATGCGCTGGGGCCGCCAGGCGCTGGAAGACTGCAAGGCCCACACCGTCACCCGGGAGCTGACGGAGGTGATTCTGGGCATCATCATCTCCACGGGACTGGTGTCCAACTTCGTCCAGGTGGACTACACCACCGGCCTGGCCCATGCCATCTACAACGGCTTCACCGTCCTGCCCTCCACGGAGGCCCACCACCATCTCCACGGCGAGGTGGTCTCCTACGGCATCCTGGTGATGCTCACCATCGACAAGCAGTATGAGGAGCGGGACAAGCTCTACGCCTTCAGCCGCTCCATCGGCCTGCCCACCTGCCTGGCGGACGTCCACGCCAAGCCGGAGGATCTGGAGGCCGTCACCACCAAGGCCCTGGCGGGCATCGACGTGCGGGTCTATCCCTATCCCGTCACGGCGGAGATGATCGTCGCGGGCATCATGGAGATGGAGGAGTACCACCGGACCCACAGCTGATGGGATGACCGGAAGAACACCGCCTGACAGTTTAAAAGAAAGGGCGCCGGCAAAAGCCGGCGCCCTTTTTGCGCGCTGACGGAGCGGGAAGTTCCGGGGTATTGGGTGCAAAAATCCCCCGGCCAGATGGCCGGGGGATTTTCTCATATTTTCCGGGACAGGAATTACTTCATGTCCTTGATGGCAGCCTGCGCGGCGGCCAGACGTGCGATGGGTACGCGGAAGGGAGAGCAGGACACATAGTCCAACCCGGTGCGGTGGCAGAACTCCACGGAGGAGGGATCGCCGCCGTGCTCGCCGCAGATGCCCAGATGCAGGTTGGGGTTGGTGCTGCGGCCCAGCTTGCAGGCCATGTCCACCAGCTTGCCCACGCCCTTCTGGTCCAGCTTGGCGAAGGGATCGTTCTCGTAGATCTTCTTGTCGTAGTAGGCGTCCAGGAACTTGCCGGCGTCGTCGCGGGAGAAGCCGAAGGTCATCTGGGTGAGGTCGTTGGTGCCGAAGGAGAAGAAGTCGGCCTCCTTGGCGATCTCGTCGGCGGTGAGAGCGGCACGGGGGATCTCGATCATGGTGCCCACCAGGTACTTCATGTCGGAGCCGGCGGCCTTGATGATCTCGTCAGCGGTCTTCACCACCACATCCTTGACGTACTTGAGCTCCTTGGCCTCGCCCACCAGGGGGATCATGATCTCGGGGACCATGTTCCACTCAGGATGCTTGGCCTGGACGTTGAGGGCGGCCTTGATGACGGCCCGGGTCTGCATGGCGGCGATCTCCGGATAGGTGACAGCCAGACGGCAGCCGCGGTGACCCATCATGGGGTTGAACTCGTGGAGGGAGGCGATGATGGCCTTGATCTCGGGTACGGTCTTGCCCATGTCCTTGGCCAGCAGCTCAATGTCGGCCTCCTCGGTGGGCACGAACTCGTGCAGGGGGGGATCCAGGAAGCGGATGGTGACGGGGCAGCCCTCCATGGCCTCGTAGATGCCCTCGAAGTCGCCCTGCTGCATGGGCTCCAGCTTGGCAAGAGCCTTCTCGCGCTGCTCCACGGTGTCGGAGCAGATCATCTGACGGATGGCGGGGATGCGGTCCTCGTTGAAGAACATGTGCTCGGTACGGCACAGGCCGATGCCCTGGGCGCCGAACTTGCGGGCCTGGGAAGCATCGTGGGGGGTATCGGCGTTGGTGCGCACCTGCAGGCGGCGATACTTGTCGGCCCAGCCCATGACGCGGCCGAACTCGCCGCCGATGGAAGCATCCACGGTGGGGATGGCACCGTCATAGATCTTGCCGGTGGAGCCGTCCAGGCTCAGCCAGTCGCCCTCGCGGAAGGTCTTGCCGGAGAGCTCGAAGCACTTGTTGGCCTCATCCATCTTGATGGCGGAGCAGCCGGAGACGCAGCAGGTGCCCATGCCGCGGGCCACGACGGCGGCGTGGGAGGTCATGCCGCCGCGGACGGTCAGGATGCCCTGGGCGGCCTTCATGCCCTCGATGTCCTCGGGAGAGGTCTCCAGACGGACCAGGACCACCTTCTCGCCCCGGGAGGCCCACTCCTTGGCATCCTCAGCGGTAAAGACGATCTTGCCGGAGGCGGCGCCGGGAGAGGCGGCCAGAGCGGAGCCCACCACGGGGGCCTTCTTCAGGGCCTCGGCGTCGAACTGGGGATGGAGCAGGGTGTCCAGAGAGCGGGGCTCGATCATGGCCACGGCCTGCTTTTCGTCGATCATGCCCTCGTCCACCAGGTCGCAGGCGATCTTCAAAGCGGCGGCGGGGGTGCGCTTGCCGTTACGGGTCTGGAGCATGTAGAGCTTGCCGTTCTCCACGGTGAACTCCATGTCCTGCATGTCGTGATAGTGGTTCTCCAGCAGCTGGCACACGTTCTGGAACTGCTCGAAAGCCTCGGGGAACTTCTCAGCCATCTGGCTGATGGGCATGGGAGTCCGGACGCCGGCCACCACGTCCTCGCCCTGGGCGTTGGTCAGGAACTCACCGAAGAGCTTCTTCTCGCCGGTAGCGGGGTTGCGGGTGAAGGCCACGCCGGTGCCGCAGTCGTCGCCCATGTTGCCGAAGGCCATGGACTGGACGTTGACGGCGGTGCCCCAGGAATAGGGGATATCGTTGTCCCGGCGATAGACGTTGGCGCGGGGGTTGTCCC
Source organism: uncultured Oscillibacter sp. (assembly GCA_905200545.1). Classification (GTDB taxonomy): domain Bacteria; phylum Bacillota; class Clostridia; order Oscillospirales; family Oscillospiraceae; genus Oscillibacter. Next base: position 162,075 of record CAJKKQ010000002.1, on the reverse strand, counting down.
AGGAACGGAACACGGCCTGCACGGCGCCCATCAGCTGCTCCTTGGGATCAGAGGGGAAGTCCTGGCCGATCTTGGACTTGTACTCGGCCTTGAAGGCCTCGGCCAGCTCCTTGAGATCCTCGGCGGTGAGCTCCACGTCCTGGGTGACGCCCTTGCGCTCCTTCATCTCGTCGATGAGCTGCTCGAAATACTTCTTGCCCACTTCCATGACCACGTCGGAGTACATCTGGATGAAGCGGCGATAGCAGTCCCAGGCCCAGCGGGGGTTGCCGGACTTCTTGGAGAGCACCTCCACCACGGTCTCGTTGAGGCCCAGGTTCAGGATGGTGTCCATCATGCCGGGCATGGAGGCCCGGGCGCCGGAGCGCACGGAGACCAGCAGGGGGTTCTCCTCATCGCCGAACTTCTTGCCGGTGATGGTCTCCATCTTGGTGATGTATTCCATGATCTCGGCCTGGATCTCGGGATTGATCTTGCGGCCGTCCTCGTAATACTGGGTGCAGGCCTCGGTGGTGATGGTGAAGCCCTGGGGCACAGGCAGGCCGATGTTGGTCATCTCGGCCAGGTTGGCGCCCTTGCCGCCCAGGAGCTCACGCATGTTGGCGTTGCCCTCGGTGAACAGGTAACAATACTTTTTGCTCATGCTCTTTCCTCCGTTTTTTTCACTGCCTTTGGGCAGATCGTTTGTTCATGTCCGCAGACGTCGCGCAAACGATTGCGCAACATTTGCGTGAGTAAACGATTAACTCACATAACAATTATCATTATACTGTCCAGCACTGGAAAAAACAATTCATAAAAGCCATAAAATACACATTCGGAATTGGAATTTTCCAACAAAAATTTGGGGAAATCCACAGCAGACGGCCTTGAAAAGGAGGAGAAGCGGCTTTTTCCCGGCTTTTCTTTTGCACGTCTGTGTGGTACAATAAACCGAATACCGCCGCGGCAGGAACGGGGACGCTGTACCCGGTGCCGGGGAGGGAGAAAATCGTGTTTGGAGGAGGGACGCCTGTGCCTGCCTTTACCCTGCCGCCGGAAGATCCGGCAGCCATCCGCATCCGGAGGGCGGCTGCCCGGGACGCCCTGTCCCATGCCCTGGTGTTTACAGGCGGTGCCGCCCGCCTGGACGCTGCCCGCTATGCCGCCGCCGCCTTTGAGTGCACCGGCGCCGGCACCCGGCCCTGCGGGGAGTGCCCCGCCTGCCGGAAGGTGATCCAGGACATCCACCCGGATGTCATCACCGTCCGGGACGACCAGCACAAGAATATCGCCGTGGATGTGGTGCGTGCCATCCGTTCCGACGCCTATATCCGGCCCAACGAGGGACGGCGCAAGGTGTATCTTTTTCCGGACTGCGCCCTGCTGACGGAGCAGGACCAGAACGTCCTTTTGAAGATCGTGGAGGAGGGGCCGCCCTACGCCGCCTTTTTGTTCTGCGCCGAGAGCACGGCGGCAGTGCTGCCCACCCTGCGCTCCCGGTGCGTGGAGCTGCGCACCGGTGCCGGCGGGGAGGCGGCGCCCGCGGGGCTCGCCCAGCCGGAGGAGCTTTTGTGCCGGGCCCTGGGGGCCCATCGCCGGGGCGCCGTCACCGAGGCGGCGGTGCGCCTGGAGAAAAAGCGCCTGACCCGGGAGGATCTCGCCGCCCTGCTGGAGCGGGGACGGGAGTGGGCCGCCGCGGCGCTGCTGGCGGAATATGGACACCCGCCCCGGGAAGAGGATCGGGAAATTGCCCTGTTTCTTGCGAAAAACTTGACAAAAAAGCAAATCATGCGCACAATAGACTTGTTTGAGAAGTACCGCAGGGAGTGCGTTTACAACGTGGGCCCGGGCCATGTGCTGGGCGCCCTGGCGGTGGAATTGGAGGGTATCCTTTGACAGAAGTAATCAGCGTCCGCTTTCGGGGCGGATGCAAGACGTATTTTTTTGACCCCCGGGGCGCCCAGGTGCGGATGGGGGACCAGGTGATCGTGGAGACCGCCCAGGGCCCGGAATTTGCCACCTGTACCGAGGGCAATCACGAGGTGGATGAGAGCGCCATCGTCAAGCCCCTGAGCCCCATGCTGCGCATGGCCACGGAGAATGACCGCCGCACCATGGAGTATAACCGCAAAAAAGAGAGCGAGGCCTTCGACATCTGCGAGCGCAAGATCGCCGACCACGGCCTGGAGATGAAGCTGGTGAACGTCTCCGCCAGCTTTGACGGCAACAAGATCATCTTCTATTTCACCGCCGACGGACGGGTGGACTTCCGGGAGCTGGTGCGGGACCTGGCCAGCGTGTTCCGGGCCCGCATCGAGCTGCGGCAGATCGGCGTCCGGGACGAGGCCAAGATGATCGGCGGCCTGGGCATCTGCGGACGGCCCTTCTGCTGTTCCCAGTTCCTGGACGGCTTTTTGCCCGTCTCCATCAAGATGGCCAAGACCCAGAACCTGAGCCTGAACCCCACCAAGATCTCCGGTACCTGCGGGCGGCTCATGTGCTGCCTCAAGTACGAGCAGAACGCCTATGAGGACGCCGCCAAGCGGATGCCCAAGGTGGAGTCCTTCGTCCAGACCCCCGACGGGCCCGGCAACGTCAAGAGTGTGGATCTGCTGCGGGAGACCGTGAAGGTGGCCCTGGACTCCGCCATGCCCAACGAGCCCCTCAAGTGCTATCACAACTGCGAGGTGTGCGTGCTGCGCAACGGCAAGGGCAGCCGGGACGGCATTGAGATCCCCGCGGAGCGTCCCGCCCGGTATGTGGAGGAGCGGGAAGAGGAGGAGTTCACCGCTCCCGTGCTGATGACCCCCTTCTATATGGACGCGGAGCTGGAGGACGCCCCCGTCCGGGAGAAGATCGGCGAGAGCGAGGGCAAGCGCCGCCGCCACCGGGGCGGTCGGCGCCGCAGCGGCAGAAGTGGCGAGAACGCCGCCGCCAAGCCCGCCGAGAATGCTCAGGGCCTCAAGGGCGACAAACCTGCCGCTCCCGCCCAGGGCGGCAAGAGCCCTAAGGGCGAAAACCGGGGAGAGCGTAAGCCCCGTCCCCCCAAGGCCCAGAACCCCAAGCCCGCCCAGCAGGGAGGAAACCGTCCTCAGCAGCCCAAGCAGGCTGAAACGTCCGCCCCGTCCGGCGGGGAGAACGCCGAGGCCAAGCGCCGCCGCCGTCCCCATCACCGGGGCGGCCGCCGCCGCAGCAAGGGCGGCGGAGAGGGCACGGCCCCCGCATCCCAGGGTGAATAAGGAATGAAGTCCCGCCGTCCGCTTTGCGGGCGGCGGGCTTTTTGCAGAAGGCGGCGATCCGCCGCCCGGAGAGACAGAGAGGAGTACATATGGGAATCTTTGACGGCGTGCTGCTGGCCAGCGATTTTGACAATACCCTGATCTACACGGAGGAGGCACTGCGCTCCGGCACTCCGGTGCCGGGGCTGCTGGAGGCAAACCGGCAGGCCCTGGAGCGCTTCATGGCGGAGGGAGGCCGGTTCACCGTGGCCACCGGCCGGGCCCTGGCGGCTTTTATCCGCTATGCGGATAAGGTGCCCATGAACGCCCCCGCCGTGGTGTGCAACGGCGCGGCTCTGTACGATTTTACCGCCGGGGCGTACCTGGAGACCGCCATGCTGGACGGGGAGGCCCGCGCCCGGGGGCAGGCGGTGCTGGACCGCTTTCCCGGCATGGCGGTGGAGGCCTACCACATCGACAACGTCATCCACGCCGTCCACCCCAACGACATCACCCGCCAGCATGAGCACATCACCAAGGCGGCGGTGACGGAGGCACCCTCCCTGCTGGAGGTGCCCCTGCCCCTGGGGAAGCTCCTCTTTGAGGCGGAGCACCGGGATCTGGAGGCTGCCCGGGACTTTCTCACCGCCCAGGGCTGGGCGGAGGACTACGAGCTGATCTTCTCCGGCCAGACACTGCTGGAGATGACCGCCAAGGGCGCCAACAAGGGCGGCATGGTCCGGCGCCTGGCATCCCGGCTGGGGATCTCCATGGACCACGTGTACTGCGTGGGGGACGAGGCCAACGACATTCCCATGCTCACCGCCGCGGCGGAGGGCTTCGCCCCCGCCAACTGCGTCCCCGCCGTGCGGGAGAGCGGCGCCACCATCGTCGCCGACGCCCGGGAGGGTGCCCTGGCGGATGTGGTGGCCCGTCTGGAGGCCAAATACCGCTGAAAATAGGAAAAAAGTGTCCTCGCTACCGCTGGTTGCGGAAGTTCCAGCTTCGGTTGCTGGCGGCGGAGCGGGAGCCCATGGTATCCTGAGGCCAGAACAAGACGGGAGGATACGCCTATGACCTTTGGAGAGAAGCTGCAAAGCCTCCGGGCCCGGGAGGGCCTGAGCCAGGACGCCCTGGCGGAGGCGCTGGATGTGAGCCGACAGGCGGTGAGCAAGTGGGAACGGGACGAGGCCATGCCGGAAGCGGAGAAGATCGTGCGCATCAGCCGCCGGTTCGGGGTCACCACCGATTACTTATTGTTGGAGGACGCCCCGGAGCGGCCCACCGCAGACTCCCGGGAGCGGCTGCGGAGCCTGGGCGCCTGGATCCGGGACCGGGGCTGGCTGCTGGGGGTACCGGTGGCGGTGTATGGCGTCTGGCAGCTGCTGCGGCTGACGGCTGCCTGGGGCAACATCGCGCCCCTGGTTACCCAGGGAGAGATGAGCGGTGTTCAGGGCATGTTGTGGCTGCTGTTCATCAGAAAGGAGAAGGTGGGCTCGGCAGCCGGAGCGCTGCTGGCGGGCCTTTTCTGGCTGCTGTGGGGCCGCCGGAAGAGCGGGGAGCTGCGCTGGTACCACGCCGGATGGCCCCTGGTGATCTGGGGTGCCATTTCCATTCTGGTCCAGTGCGGCCTTACGGCGTTGATCGGTCTGGCGGCGGCCCCGGAGCTTACCGGGGAGGAACTGGCCCAGCAGATGGCTCTGGTCTGGCAGGGAATGGGTGCCCGGGCGGTCTATGGGGGCGGCGTGGCCCTGGTGGGGCTTGCCCTGGCCCTGGGGGGCCGCCGTCTGGACAGCCCGAAGAAAACAGAATCTTGATGAATTCAACGCCCCGGAGGGTCTCCTCCGGGGCATTTTTTGTCCTGCGGAAAAAATTTTTGCGTTCCCCCTTGACAAATCCCCAAGTTGTGTTATTGTATTAATCACTTAATACAACAGTACAAACGAAAGGGAGGTGCTTCCATGCAGTGGAGCTTTTCCAACGATCTGCCCATTTACTCCCAGCTCATCGGGCAGATCAAGGTGGGCATCGTCTCAGGTGTGTTTCCGCCTGGAGAGCGGCTGCCGTCGGTGCGGGACCTGGCCACGGAGGCCGGGGTGAATCCCAACACCATGCAGCGGGCTCTGGCGGAGTTGGAGCGGGACGGCCTGGTGTACAGCCAGCGGACTGCCGGACGGTTTGTGACGGAGGATGAGACGATGATCGAACAGGCGAAGCGGGGATTGGCCCGGGGCCATATCCAACGGTTTCTCAAGGAAATGGGGCGTCTGGGATACGCCCGGGAGGAGATTTTGGACCTGCTGCGGCAGGAGGCCATGAAGGAGGGAGACGGCAATGCCGATATTGGAATGTAAGGATCTGACCAAGCGCTACGGCTCGGTCAGCGCCCTGGATCACGTGAACCTCACGGTGGAGCCGGGACGGATCGTGGGGCTGCTGGGCCCCAACGGCAGCGGCAAGACCACGCTCATCAAGCTGGCCAACGGGCTGCTGACCCCCAGCGAGGGCGGTATTTACATCGACGGGCAAGCCCCGGGGAAGGAGAGCCACGCCTGCGTCAGCTACCTGCCGGAGCGCACGGCCATCCCCACCTGGATGTCCGCCCGGCAGCTGATGGAGTTCTACCAGGACTTCTACAAGGACTTCCGGCCGGATGCCGCCATGGAGATGCTCACCCATCTGGGGATTTCCCCCCGTCAGCGCATCAAGCAGATGAGCAAGGGCACCCGGGAGAAGGTGCAGCTCATCATGGTGATGAGCCGGGCGGCCAAGCTGTATCTGCTGGATGAGCCCATCGGCGGTGTGGATCCCGCCACCCGGGATTACATCCTCTCCACCATCATCGGCAATTACAACCCCGACGCGGCGGTGGTGATTTCCACCCATCTCATCGCGGATGTGGAAAAAGTGCTGGACGAGGTTATTTTCATTGACCGGGGCCGTGTGATGCTCCAGTCCTCCGTGGACCAGATCCGGGAGGAGAAGGGTATGAGCGTGGACGCCCTGTTCCGGGAGGTGTTCAAATGCTGAGAAAACTCATCAAGCACGAGTTTCGTGCCACGGCCCGGATCATGGGGCCGCTGTATCTGGTGCTGCTGGTGACGGCTCTGGGCGCCAACCTCTCTACCCGGGGCATTCTGGAGACTCCGTACCCCGTTTTGAACATTCTGGGGGCCCTGCTGGTGATGGCCTTTGTAGTGGCCATCATGGCGGTGTGCGTGGTCAGCTTCCTGCTGATGATCCAGCGGTTTTACAAGAACCTGCTGCGGGATGAGGGCTATCTGATGTTTACCCTGCCCGCCTCCGTGCACCAGCAGGTGTGGAGCAAGCTCATCGTCTCCTCCGTGTGGTTCATCGTCACCGGCGTGGCCGTGATGATCTCCTTCATGATGATGGCCATGGATGTGGGCTTTGTGAAGGGACTTGTCCATGCCCTGCAGGTGCTGTTCCAACAGGTCACCGCCTATTACGCCATCAACGGCACGGTGTTTTTGCTGGAGCTGCTGGTGCTGGCCTTTGTGGGCTGCATTGGGTTCTGCCTGCAGTTTTACGCGGCTCTGGCCATCGGCCACAGCTTCTCGAACCACAAATTTGCCTGGTCCGTGGCGTTCTTCTTCATTTTGCAGTTTGCCTCCCAGCTGGTGGGAAGCCTGCTGCTGCTCTCCCTGGACGCGCCGTTTATCAACCGGCTGTTGGGCAGCCTGGATTTCCGGGTGTCCGGCATGGCCGCCGTCCATATGGGCATGGGCATCCTCATCGCCGCCTGCTTGGTCTATGCCGCCGTATTTTACGTCATGACCACATACTTCTTGAAAAACCGCCTGAATCTGGAGTAAACTAGGTGCATATGCCCGTGGCGGAAGTTCCCTTCGGGCCCACATCAAAGCCAGGAGGATGCCCGGATGCCTGCGGAAGACATGTTTCACGAATTGCTGCTGACGTTTTTCACGGCCATGACGCCGGTACTGGAGCTGCGGGGCGCCATCCCTGTGGGGGTGGCGGCGGGGCTGCCTCCCGCCGTGGCCTGTGCCGTGTCCATTGTGGGGAACCTGGTGCCGGTGCCCTTCATCATCCTGCTGACCCGGCGGATCTTCGACTGGCTGCGCCGCACCCGCACCTTCGGCCCCCGGATCCAGTGGCTGGAGCGCCGGGCCCATCTCAAGGGGCGGCTGGTGCGCAAGTACCGTCTGGCGGGGCTGATGATCCTGGTGGCCATCCCCCTGCCGGGTACCGGAGCCTGGACGGGCGCGCTGGTAGCCGCGGTGCTGGATATCCGCCTGCGCCACGCCATGCCCGCCATTGCCATGGGTGTGGTCATCGCCGGCATCATCATCACGGCGCTGACCATGGGCGTGGTACACCTCTTTTGAACATCTGACGGAAAGCCCCCGGAGCGCATTTCTATGCGCGCCGGGGGCTTGTTTCTTCCGGGCCGGATCAGCCAAAGTCGTGGCGGCCGCCGCAGTCCACCCCCAGCTCCTCCAGCAGCGTGACGATGGCCTCGATCTTTTGGAAGCAGGTTTCGTCGGAGAGGGTCTCGTCCGCCAGGATATTCCGGATGCGCAGCAGCGCCCGGACTGCGGCGTCGGACGCCAGGGCGCGGTAAAAGTCCTGCGGGCTTTGCATAAAATCACCTCAGTAGTCGATATATCGCCTATATAGTATTATATATCGACCACTTTTTGCAAGGACCTTTCGTAACATGGTGATATGTCAAACGAAAGGGGAGGCAGGCCATGGATACGCGGAGGGCGGTTGCCAACCGGCTGGTGGTCTTGTGCGGGCAGAGAGGCTGGACGGTGAACAAGTTGGCGACAAAATCCGGCGTTTCTCCTTCCACGGTGAAGAGCATCTTATACGGAAACAGCAAAAACCCGGGGATTGTCACCATCAAGCTGCTGTGCGACGGGCTGGAGATCTCCCTGGAGGAATTTTTCTCCGGGCCGGAATTTGCCGGACTGGAGCAGGAACTGCAATAAAAAAGAGAGCCGTCAGGCTCTCTTTTTTGCGTTTTCCCCACCGGAACCGTCCGGGACCCGTTTGTCAGCGGCCGTAGTAGATCAGCATGCTCAGCTCCGCTGTCTCGCTGCCGCTGTTTTCATAGGCGTGGGGCGTGTCGGCGGCAAAGCGGATGGAATCCCCCTTGTGCAGCGTCACCTGCGTGTCCCCGGCGGTGATGCGCACCTCACCGGAAAAAACCGTGATGTATTCCACGGCCCCTTTCAGATGGGGCTGGGCGGACAGGGCGCCCCCCGATTCGATGACGATGCGGTAGGTCTCAAAGCCTGTGGTCTCGTCAAAGGGGAAGAGGGGATAGTTCCGGTAGCGCCCGCCGTCTTCCGACAGGGGGGCCGTGTCCGCGCCCCGGAGCACGGATACCGGCGCCCCGCCGTCCTCCACCAGAGACGTGAAGGACACCTTGTAGCCGTTGGCCATCTTCCACAGTACGGAGATGGTGGGGTTCACTTCTCCTTTTTCGATCTGGGCCAGCATGCTGCGGGATACCCCCGTCAGGGCGGCAGCGGCGTCCAGCGTCAGTTTTTTCTCCTCCCGGATCCGTTTGGCGTTTCCCGCCACGATTTTGGTTACGTCCATAGAGACTCCTCTTGACAAGATATTGTACTGGCAGTATGATATCATGGAAATCTAACATATCGGATGATAATAACAATATCCTATCATCCGGGAGGGGGCTTGTCAAATATGTTCCGCTGGCTGCCGTTTTTGACTTATGCCGTGGTCACCGCCGTGACCCCCGGCCCCAACAATCTCATGTCCATGGCGCTGGGAGGCCGCCGGGGCTTTCGGGGGGCCCTGCCCTTCAACCTGGGCATCTGGGCGGGCTTCTCCATCGTCATGGTGCTGTGCACGGTCTTTTGCAGCGCCCTGGCCGCCCTGATCCCCCGCATCAAGGGGCCCATGCTGGTGCTGGGGGCGGCGTACATGCTGTATCTGGCGTGGGAGACCTTCCGCAGCAGCGACTGCGGGGAGGAAAGCCCCTCCCGGGAGGGATTCGCCGCGGGCTTTTTCCTCCAGTTCGTCAATCCCAAGATTTACCTCTACTGCATCATGTCCATGGAGGCGTATATCCTGCCCCACTTCCAGGGACGGCCGCTGATCCTGGGGGGCTTTGCCCTGCTGCTGGCCTTGATCGGATTTGTTTTCACCCTGGTCTGGTCCGCATTCGGGGCGGCGTTCCAGCGGCTGTTTTCCCGTCATGCCAGGGTGGTGAACACGGTGATGGCGCTGCTGCTGGTATACTGCGCGGTGTCGCTGTTTCTGGCGTAGGGAAGAGAAAAGCGCGGGTCCTCTGGGACCCGCGCTTTGTTTATTCCACTTCGTACACCTTCCGTCCGGCGCTCCACACTGCCCGGAGGGCTCCCGGCTGGCGGCGGTAGACGCACCGCTCGAACCGCTCCCGGCCCGTCAGGGCATGGGACTGGGGGAGAGCATCGTCGGAGAGCACCATGGCGTGGAGGGGATTGCCGGGGGCGAAGCCCGGGGCCTCTCCGAAAAAGGCCGCTCCGGCGGAGGTGGCCAGGTACCATGCCTCCGGCACCGTCAAGAAGGCGGGGCGGGCGGAATCCGTCATCTGCCGGACCTTGGAGGCCCGGATGGCGGAGGCGGTGACGTCGAACATGTCCAGGTGGTCGCCGCCGGCAATGTCGCTGCCCAGGGCTACCTTCAGCCCTTCCTGGAGCATGGTCCGCACCGGGGCGGTGCCGGAGCAGACGTTGACATTGGAGTCCGGGCAGTGGACCACCGTGACCCCCGCCTCCTTCATGGCCGCCCGCTCCCGTTCGTCGGACCAGACGCAGTGGGCCATGAGAGTGCGGTCGTTCCACAGGCCGAACTTGGCGTAGGTTTCCCAATACTGGGTGCAGTCCGGGTGCAGCTGGCGCACCCATTCGATCTCCCGGTCGTTTTCAGACAGGTGGGACTGGATGGGAAGGCCCCGTTCCCGGGCGGTCTTGCCCAGCCAGGCCATCAGTTCATCCGTGCAGGAGGGGGTGAACCGGGGGGTGAGCATGGGGCGGACGTGGGAGAAGCGGCCGCATTCCGCAAGCCACCGCTCCGTCTCCCGGATGGATTCCTCCGTGGTCTCCTCCAGGACCCCGGGGGCGGCGTTGCGGTCCATATTTACCTTGCCCACATAGCCGGTGACCCCCGCCCGCTCCAGCTCCTCCATGAGGATCAGCGTGGCATCGGTGTGGAGGGAGGAGAACATGGCCACCCGGGTGGTGCCGTGGGCAATGAGCTCCGCGGACAGCTTGCGGTAGACATCCCGGGCGTAGTTGGGGTCTGCAAACCGGGCCTCCGCCGGGAAGGTGTAGGTGTTGAGCCAGTCCAGCAGCGTCAGGTCCATGCCGGTGCCCAGCATGGGATACTGGGGGGCGTGGAGGTGCAGGTCTGCGAACGTCTGGAGGATCAGGCAGGAGCCGAAATCCTCCACCGGCGCGCCGGTATAGCGTTCCGGCAGGGTGGGGAAGACCCCGGTGATGACGCCGTCCTCCGCCACCAGATAGCCGCCCTCCGTGATCTCCGGCGCCCCGGCCGCGGCGGCGGAGACGATGGTGCCCTTCAAAATCGTTGTGGTCATAGGAATCCCTCGCTTTCCAAAATTCTGGAAAAACAAAAGGAGCGCCCGCGCACAGCTGCGCGGACACTCATAGCCGGGCCTTGGGCGGCCCCGTAGAAACGTTCGCGCCGTCACAGCGAACTTATATGAGTTTCCCGTTGTTATCCTGTCTGTATCATACCACCCTCCGGGGGAAAAGGCAAGGCCGTCACCCCCGGGGCAGCCGCCGCGTATGCTGTCATACGGGCGGTGCTCCGCCCGAAATCACAAGAGGATGGGGAGACATATGCTGCAGGCATTGTGCCGGGCGGCGCTGGGGACGGGGTTTACATTTCTGATGACCACCTTGGGCGCCGCGCTGGTGTTTTTCTTTTCCGGGGCGCCGGAGCCCCGGTGTCAAAAGGGGATGCTGGGGTTTGCCGCGGGGGTGATGACGGCGGCCTCCGTGTGGAGCTTGTTGCTGCCGGCCATTGAGCGGGCGGAGGCCCTGGCGCTGCCGGCCTGGCTGCCGGCGGCGGGAGGAATGCTGCTGGGAGCGGTGTTCCTGGCGGCCCTGGATGAGGCCCTGACCCACCTGCGGGGGATGGAACAGCGGCGGGAGACGCTGCTGATGACCGCCATCACCCTCCACAATATTCCCGAGGGCATGGCGGTGGGCCTGGCCTTTGCCCTGGCCGCCGACGGAGCGGGCCTGGCGGGGGCCGCGGCCCTGGCTCTGGGCATCGGGATCCAGAACTTCCCGGAGGGGGCGGCGGTGTCGCTGCCTCTGGTGGGCCGGGGACGGGGCAGAGCCTTTGGCGCCGGGGTGCTCTCCGGGGCGGTAGAGCCGGTGTTCGGTGTGGCGGTGGTGGCCCTGGCAGCGGCGGCGCAGCCGCTGATGCCCTGGCTTTTGAGCGCAGCCGCCGGAGCCATGCTCTACGTCACCGTGGAGGAGCTGGTGCCCCAGGCCCACAGCCGGGCCGGTACCTGCGCCTTTGTGGGAGGCTTTCTCATCATGATGGTGCTGGACGTAGCCCTGGGATAGAGGGGAAAAAAGCAGCCCCGGCAAAAGCCGGGGCTGCTGAAATGGGGCAATCAGCCCATTTGGAAGCAGTAGCGCTGTACCATGGCCGCCACCTGGGCCCGGGTGGCACGTCCGGTGGGGTCCAGGGTCCCGTCGGCCCTGCCGTTGATGATGCCGCTTTCCACCGCCCAGGCCATGGCGTCGGCGGCGTAGTCCGCCACCAGATGGCCGTCGGGAAATGCGTGGGCGTACGAGGCGGAGGGACTTCCGGCGTAGCGGTAGAGGACCACCGCCAGCTGCTGGCGGGAAATGGCGCCGGAGGGGTTGGAGCCGTCGGTGAGGCCGTTTTCCACCGCCCATGCCATGCCCTGCTGGAGGGACGAGCCTCCGGCAAGATCCGCCGCCCCGTCCAGGCGGGCCAGCACGGTCATGAGCTGAGCCCGGGTGGTGGGCGCGTCGGGGGCAAAGGTGGTTTGGGAGGTGCCGTGGAACAGCTGGCGGCTGGTGACAAAGTCAATGGGGTCCTGGGCCCAGCACGCCGCCTGGTGGACGTCGGGGAAGGACAGGCTGTTGTCCATGACCTTTACCGTGGCGCTGCCCGCCAGGGTCAGGGTGATGCCCGCCTCCGTGGGGAGAGAGGTCTTGAGGATCTCTTCCGTGCCGTCGGCGTTGACCAGGACGGCCACGGTACCGGGGGTGACGGTTCCCACGGGGATCTCCACCCGGACGCTGCCGGCACTGTGGGGCAGGGAGATCTCCACGGCGGGGGCGGCATCGCTGCTGGAGACGGCGGGGACTTCCACCGGAAGGGTCACGGTCTCTCCGGCCTCCGCAGCGCTGGCGGCCACGGAGGAGGGGACGGACACAGTCATTTCGGTGATGGTGCCGCTGGCGTCGGTGACCGTGGTGCCGGTGACGCCGTCGGCAGTCTGATGGGTCTGGGTGACGGTGCCGTCGGGCTGGGTGACGGTGGTGGTAATGGAGCCGTCGGGGTTCTTTTCCGTGGTGGTGGAGCCGCCGGAGCCGTCGCCGGAGCCGTCCCCGGCACCGCCGGAGGAGCCGGAATCCCCGTCGGGCGTATCGGGGTCCTCCTCATCGGGGGAGCTGGTGTCCTCGTCGGAGCCGCCGGGGGTGCCGGTGCCCTGGTCGGGAGAAGGATGTACCGTCCAGGTGCCGTCTCCGTTGTCCTGGACTTGGGCGGAGCCTGTGTAGGCGCTGGGGTCAAAGGAGAAGGTACCGCCGGTGATGGTCAGCTCCACACCCGTGGTCTCGGGCAGGAACCCCACCTGGCGGTAGGTGCCGCCGGAGATGACGCCGGTGGTGGGAGCGGATACTCCGGCATTGCCGGACTGGAAAAAGACGGAGACCTCCTCGCCGATGGTGCCCGCGTCCATGGCAAAGCGGCTGGGTGAACCGGCCAGGTTGTCCACATTGATGCCCCAGCTGTTGCCCCGGGTGGTGAGGCCGTGGATCTCCAGGGCGGAGCCGTTGCACACCACCGCATACCAGCGGCAGTTTTCCACGGTCACGTTCTCCAGAACAGCGGTGGAGCCGTAGAGGTTCAGACCGTTTTTGGCCTGGCCGCCGCCGTCGATGGTGAGATCCCGGAGAATCACCCGGGCCCCCTCTTCCACATTTATCAGATTGGGGCCGCCGCCGCTGCCGGTGTCATAGGAGATGCCGGTGGCAGTCAGGGTGTGACCGCCGCCGTCGATGGTGAGATCCTGCGTCAGGGTCAGTACCCCCTTGGTATTGCCCAGCCCGCTGCCGTCCAGCACTGCGTCCTCCAGCAGCGTGATGGTGTCGCCGCTGACGGCGGCAGCAAGCGCATCGGAGAGGGTCGGGTAGCAGACGGCGCCGATTTTGGCCCCGGCCGGATCTTCTTCCGGAACGGGCAGATCCTCGGAATCCCCGGGATCGTCCCCGTGGGCCGCCTGGCTGAAGACGATGTCATCCGGGGCGGTTGCCAGAGCCGGTGCCGGCGCCGCCGTCAGCGTCAATGCCAGGGCCAGCAGGCCGGATACGATGGAATGTGGAATGGTTCGCATGTGTTTCCTCCTGAAACCGCACTGAGCGGTGTTCTAAAATCTATTTATTTTGCTCTATAAATGTAACATAAAGCCGGAGCATCTGACAAATGTATCTTTTGGAAAACCGGTTTTTCGTCTTTTCAAGCGGATAGGGCAGAAGGAGAAAACAAAAACAGGATCGCTGCCGTATGGCAGCGATCCTGTTTGACAGCCGGGTCAAAGCTCCAGCCCGGTGAGGTAGCGGCGTACCATGTCCAGAGCGTGGTTGGCGGAGAGGTCCTGGATCCGGTCCCGGGTGCGGCGGCCGGACTCAGTCCGGCGGCAGAAGGTGCCGTCGGGGGTGGCCAGGCCGATAAACACCAGCCCCACGGGATTGCCCCGCTCGTCGGGGTCAGGGCCCGCCACGCCGGTGACGGAGACGGCGATGTCCGCTCCGGTGATGCGCCGGGCACCCTCTGCCATGGCCCGGGCAGTGGGCTCCGACACGGCGCCGTATTGGTCCAGAAGGTCCTGAGGGACCCCCAGCACGGCGGCTTTCACCTCCGTCCAGTAGCTGACCACGCCGCCCCGGTAGACCCGGGAGGCTCCCGGCAGGGCGGTGATGCGCCGGGCGATGAGGCCGCCGGTGCAGCTCTCGGCGGTAGCCAGGGTGAGGCCCCGCTCCAAAAGCAGGGCGGAACATACTTCCTCCAGTCCCGTCACGTCCACGCCGTAGACATAGGGGCCCAGGAGCGTTTTCACATCATCCACCACCGGGGCAAGCATCTCCTCCGCCTGTTCGGCGCTCTGGGCTTTGGCGGTGGCCCGCAGGCGCACCTCGCAGGGCTTGGCGTAGGTGGCAAGAGACGGGTTTTCCATGTGGGACATCTTCTCGTGGAGCAGCTGGTCCACATAGGACTCTCCCAGGCCGAAGGTCATGATGTCGTGGGAGACGATGATTTCCCGGGAAAGGCTCCGGAGATAGGGCTCGGCGCAGCGGCGCAGCATGGTCACCATCTCGTGGGGCGGGCCGGGGAGCATCAGCACATGGACGCCGTCGGCTTCAAAGGCGCAGCCGGGGGCGGTGCCCACGGGATTGTCGAACACCACGCACCCCTCCGGGAGCATAGCTTGCTGGCGGTTGTTGTCCGGCATGGGGGCGTGAAGGTTTTTTTCGTAGAAGTCCGCGATGTCCGAGAGAATCTCCGGGTGGAACACCAGCGCCTTGCCGCAGGCGGCGCAGACGGTCTCCTTGGTGAGGTCGTCGTAGGTGGGGCCCAGGCCGCCGGTGGTGATGAGGATGTCCGCCCGGTGCCGGGCGGTGTCCACCGCCTGGCGCAGCCGGGCGGGGTTGTCTCCCACCACCGTGTGCCAGAAGACGTTGATGCCCAGGGCACTGAGGCTTTGGGAGAGCACCTGGGCATTGGTGTTGGCGATGTTGCCCAGGAGCAGCTCAGTGCCTACGGCAATGATTTCAGCAGTGTGTGCCATGGTAAAAAGGCCTCCAGTCGCCGACACCAATCCGGCGGCCAGTGCCGCCGCAAATACGGAGCGTCAGCGCAGTATTTCCGAAAGGGCGGATTCACTCCGCCCGAGGATGTGAGAAAACAGGGCTCCCGCAGGTTCTCTGAACCTGCGGGACGTTGGTGATGTTGCCCAGGAGCGGTGCCCACGGCAATGATTTGGGCAGTGTGTGCCGTGGTAAAAAGCCTTCCTCAGATCCGGGGCTCGTCGGTGATCTTCACCCGGACCCAGGAACTTTGGGCAAAGGCTTCGTTCACCAGGGCGTCCACGTCCAGCGCCGCCTCCGCCGCCCGGACATCCTCCAGCTTGGGACGGGTGCAGGGGTGCCGGGGGGTGAACACGGTGCAGCAGTCCTCGTAGGGGAGAATGGAGGTATCAAAGGTGCCGATCTGCCGGGCAATGCGGATGATCTCCACCTTGTCCATGCCGATGAGGGGCCGCAGCACCGGCATCTCGCACACGTCGTCGGTGGTGCCCAGGGCCAGCATGGTCTGGCTGGCCACCTGGCCCAAAGACTCGCCGGTGACCAGGGCCTTGGCGCCGATCTTCCGGGCTACCGCCTGGGCAAGGCGCATCATGAACCGCCGCATGATGAGGGTAAAGTACTCCTCCGGACAGTTCTTGCGGATCTCCTCCTGGATTTTGGTGAAGGGCACGATATGCACCACCAGCCGTCCGCAGTAGCCCGTCAGCAGATGGGCCAGCTCCAGCACCTTGTCCTGGGCCTGCTGGGAGGTGTAAGGCGGGGAGACGAAGTGGACCATCTCCAGCTCCACGCCCCGCCGGGCCATCATCCAGGAGGACACGGGGGAGTCGATGCCGCCGGAGAGGAGGCTCACCGCCCGGCCGCCCATGCCCACCGGCAGTCCGCCGGCGCCGGGGACGGCAGGGGCGTGGACATAGGCCGCCTTTTCCCGGATCTCCACGTACACCGTGAGGTCGGGATTGTGGACGTCCACCGCCACGCTGGGGAAACGCTCCGCCAGCTCACCGCCCACCTCCTGGGAGATTTGGATGGAATTGAGGTAATAGCTCTTGTCCGCCCGCTTGCTCTCCACCTTAAAGCTTTTGGCGTTGGCAAACTCCGATGCCAGGTATTTTTCCGCCGTGTCGGTGATGGCCTCCACGGTTTTTTCGCAAGGTACCGCCCGGGCGATGGAGACCACGCCGAAGACCTGGCGGCAGGCCTCCCAGGCAGCCTCCATATCGCACTCCCCCTGGGGCTCCACATAGATGGTGCTCTGGCGCAGATACACCTGGAAGCTGCCGCAGCCCCGCAGGCGGCGGCGGACGTTGGAGAGGAGTTTATCCTCAAAGGAGCGGCGGTTGAGGCCCTTGAGGACCACCTCGCCCAGCTTCAAAAGGAAAATTTCTTGTTGGTTCATAAAACGGCTCCTCCGAACACATGAAATCAGATTTTCGATAGCTGCATTATACCGCATTCGGCCTGCGAGAAAAAGCCCTGATTTTTTTCCGGCGGCCCCGGCTGGAAAAAATCTCAAAAAAATTTTTGATCTGGTGCAATAAAACCGCCGGCCCATCCATTATTGGTGTAGAAAGGGCGGGAGGTACCCCCGCCGGAGACCATCGCAGAAAACATCTGTCCAATCAAAAAATAAACATATAAGAAGGAGAAACGAGTATGAAGAAGACTGGTTACTGGAAGGGATTCGCCTCCGCGCTGGTGCTGACGGCTTTGGTAGCGGCACTGGGCATCACCGCCACCGCCACCTATCAGCGCACCATCCAGGTGGAGGACGGCATCGGCATCACCCTCAACGGCGCGAAATTCACCCCCCGGGATGTCAGCGGCAAGGAAGTGCCGGTGTTCCTCTACAACGGCACCACCTACGCCCCCGTCCGGGCGGTGTGTGAGGCCGCAGGCATGGAGGTGTCCTACAATTCCGCCACCGACACCGTGGTTTTGACCACCATGGAACAGGCTGCATCCCAGAAGGCGGACTCCGGCAGCTACATCGGCGAGAGCCGGGCCAAAGAAATCGCCCTGAACGACGCTGGCGTGAAGGAGTCCAACGCCGTATTCCTGAAGGTTCGTCTGGACTGGGACGACGGCCGGGCCGAGTACGAGGTGGAGTTCTACAGCGGCAACGTGGAGTACGATTATGACATCGACGCCATCACCGGCGCCATCCGCAGCTCTGACCGGGATCTGGAGGACTTCACGGTTCCCTCTGCGGTTTCTTCCGGCACCTCCGGTACGCTGATCACCGCCGACAAGGCCAAGTCCATCGCCCTGGGCCGTGCTCCCAGCGGAACCACCGTGGTCAAGTGCCAGCTGGACCGGGACGACGGCCGCACCGTGTACGAGGTTGAGATGCGCAACGGTCGTATGGAGTACGACTGCGACATCGACGCCGCTACCGGCACCATCCTCACCTGGGAGAGCGACTACGACTGATCCAATCCTGCACTGTAAAAAAGAGAGGCGGCCAACCGGCCGCCTCTCTTTTTTTACACAGCTCCTTTGCCCCTCCGGCGGGACGTGCTTTTTTGCGGATTTTCCCCGGTAATCCCCGCTTGTTCATCGATCATCGCGGTGAAGATCGCGGGCCGCTTCCGCCGGGGCGGTTACCGTAAAAAATGACATAGGATATTGATTTTTGTTACTTTTTGGCGTATTTTACAGATATGGAAAATCTCCAAACCCTTGTGCCACAACGGATTGAGTGTAATTTTACAGAAAATGTATTTTGGCACATAATTGTAACATAATGTAACCAAAAGCACGTTGAAAAAATCCTGCTGGCCGTGGGAAAGCCAGGAGGGATTCCCAGTATTTAGTAGTCTATTATTTGATATATAGTTGTAACAAAGAGGGGAAAATGCATGGCGGAATACATCGTGAACCGCCCAGATGAAGAGGTCATGAGGCGCATCTTACAGCAGAATCCGGACAACGCGGTGGGGGCGATTTTGCGTCTTGCGTGGCAGGCGGGCCTGCTGCGGGAGGAGATCCAGACCCTCACCTGGGCGCAGATTGACTTTCAGGACCGGCGCATTGTGCTGCCGGATCGGGAGGTGCCGTTGGAGGAGGAGCTGGCCGATTGGCTGGAGACGCTGCGCCGGGAGCGTAACCGCAGTTCCGAGGCGGTGGTGCTCTCGGACCGGGACCGCAAGCCTCTGACGCCCCAGTCTATTTCCCGGCTGGTGCGGGGCGCGCTGGACAAGGAGGGGCAGACGAAGGTGCGGCTCATCGACCTGCGCCACGATTACGTACTCCGGCAGCTTGCCCGGCACGACTGGCAGTATGTATCCCGGATCACGGGGATGGAGGCGGCGGCCCTCAATGCGCATTTTGGGACTTATATGAAAGAAAAGCACGTCTCCACCCGGGCCAAGCGGGAAGAGACGGTACACATTGATGAATTTGCCCTGTGGAAGCTGCTGCAGGCGGAGAAGATGTCGCCGGCAGGCGTGGCTTTGTGGCTGACGTGGCAGATGGGCCTGCGGCTGGACGAGATTGTGGCCCTCACCTGGGACCAGGTGGATCTGGAGCGGCAGGAGCTTCACCTGCCGGAGCGGACGGTGGCCATGACCAGCGGTGTGCTGGGGGTACTGCGTCAGCTGCGGGAGAAGACGCCTGCATCCCAGAAGGCGGTAGTGGCGGCGCCCCGCACCGGCCACGCTCTGGATCGCACCCGGCTTTCCAAACTCACCCGGGCGGCACTGGTTCGCGGCGGGATGGACGATGTGACGCTGCGGGACCTGCGGGTGGACTGTGAGATCCGGGTCGGCGGGGAGAACCAGGTGGTATCCTGGGTCCGCCGCCACCAGTACATCACCCGCAACCAGGCCATGGAGCTGCTGGGCGTTTCCCGCACCACGGCCTACAACCGGCTCAAGCAGATGGTTCAGCGGGGCAAGCTCACCCAGATCGGCACCCGGTACTATCTCTTCGGCCAGGTGGTGCCGCCGGAGCGGCAGCCCCAGGTGATTTTGGAGTATCTCACCCGGGAGGGATTTGCCTACCGGCAGGACATTGCGCAGCTGCTGCATGTGGATCCCCGGCAGTGCCGGCCCATTCTGCGCCGCATGGTGGAAAATGGACAGATTGTGCAGGAAAAGCAGCGATATACATTAAAACAAGCGTGAAGCCCTCTTTTTCATATGGAAAAAGCGGCGGGGCCACGGCTGCGGATGTGCGGCTGCGGCCCCGTCTTTTGTTCCGGGAGGCCTCTAATTTGTTACCTTCGGATGGCAAAAAAATCCACAAAAAGCGCGCCGCGTCTCATTTGCATTACGTCTGGGCCAAAACGCTGGACAGCGGAAAAATTTTCAGGTACATTGACTGTGCGGACGGGAGCACGGCTACCCGACGGCCAATTCCAGGTTTGGTGTAGGCCAACATGGTTTGGTTCGGCTAGCCCCGACACGAGACCGGGAACGGCAAGCGGGGCGCGGTGCAAACGGACCGTAAATCTTAAAAGGAGGAAGATCCTACCATGAAGAAGTTCCTTTCTCTGGTTCTGGCTCTGGTGATGACCATGTCTCTGGTCACCGTCAGCGCTGGCGCCAAGGACTTCACGGATGACAAGTCCATCACTTATGATGAAGCTGTCGCCGTGATGTCCGAGGTGAAGGTCATCGATGGTTACACCGATGGTTCTTTCCAGCCCACCACCAACCTCACCCGTGGTGCCGCTGCCAAGATCATCTGCAACCTGATCCTTGGCCCCACCACCGCCGCTGCTCTGGGTGCTGATACCGCTCCCTACAGCGACGTCCCCGTCAACCACACCTTTGCCGGCTATATCGCTTATTGCCAGAAGACTGGCATCATCAGCGGTTATGCTGACGGCACCTTCAAGCCCGCCGCTCCTCTGACCGGCTATGCTTTCATGAAGATGCTGCTGGGCGCTCTGGGCTACAAGAGCGACGTTGAGGGTTACACCGGTCCCAACTGGTCCATCAACGTTGCCAAGCAGGCCATCGCCATCGGCCTGGCCAAGGGCAATGACGACTTCACCGGTCAGGCTTACGTCAACCGTGAAGAGGCTTGCCTGTACTCCCTGAACACCCTGAAGGCCACCATGGTCGAGTATCCCCAGACCACCACTGTCAACGTCAACGGCGCCGACGTGGTTCTGGCCAGCGCTCGTACCGAGGTTGCTTGGGGCACCGCTCTGAAGAGCAACGATGGCAACATCAAGAAGGACGGCTACGTCCAGTTCGCTGAGAAGTACTTCCCCAATCTGGAGCTGGAAGTCGGCGAGGGCATCTATGGCCGTCCCGCTAACACCTGGAAGAACAAGAAGTCCGAGATCGGCACCTTCACTTCCATCGAGCCCACCTATGTCTACACCGAGTCCATGGAAGAGGCTGATGTCTACAAGGATCTTGGCGGCGTGATCACCGACAAGGACGAGTATGACTGGTCCTTCTACATCAACGGTGTGGAGCAGAAGACCGGTACCATCCCCGCCAAGAACAACGACGACGAGTGGGTCTACACTGGCGAGGGCACTGTCACCGAGGTCTATGTCAACGACCTGGAAGAGACCGTTGACGTGGTCGAGTTCAACTACTATCTGGGCCAGGTTTCCAAGGTCAAGAGCGATGACGACGGCGAGTACATCACCGTTTCCGTTCTGTCCAAGGGCGCCAAGGATCTGGACAACAAGACCTTCTATGTCGAGGGCTATGCTGAGGACGACTATGTGGTCTTCACCATGGATTGGGACGACGACGAGGACGAGTATGTCATCGGCGAGGTCTTTGAGCCCGAGACCGTCACCGGCACTGTCACCCGCGTGGATAAGGATACCGATAAGGCCAACAACTCCACCAAGGTTACCGGTGAGACTTATCTGAAGATGGACAGCGACAAGTATGTCTATTCTGAGGATGCTAAGGATCCCGCTCAGCAGAGCCACATGGTCTATGACCTGAGCGAGAACACCAACGTGGTTGCTCACCCCACTCTGGATGAGGACTACATCGTGTACCTGGATCCCAACGGCTACGTTCTGGGCTTCGCTCCCTCTGAGGAGACTGTGGACCAGTACCTGTTCGTCACCGACTCCGACGAGGAGCTGCGCGACTGGATCGCCAAGGTCTATCTGCCCGACGCCACCAACCCCAAGGTTGATCTGGACGACGAGCTGGAAGGCAAGCTGCCCAACAGCATGACTGTTCCCAGCCTGGGCAAGCCCATCAAATTCTCCAGCACCGGCGACTCCATCGAGTGGATTGACAATGACGGCAATACCAACAACGACTGGAAGCAGCGTACCAACGTGGACGGCCTGATCTGGAAGTACTCTGTTTCTAGCAAGGGCGTCTATTCTCTCACCTATGTTCCCGTTGCTGCCAGCGTGACCGACGAGAACAGCGATGTGAGACAGTACTATATGGACACCACCGATCCCGCTGATCCCACCAAGACTGTTGAGATCCACAACGGCAAGGCTTATGTCCAGGCTGGTGCTAACGCTTTCATCGTGGACAACAAGACCATCTTCGTGGACACCATGAACGGTGTTGCTTACACTGGCTACAAGGAAGTTCCCAACGTTGACAACGCTGAGATCGCCTATGTCATGGACGGCAAGATCGCTTCCGTGGTCTTCATCCTCGATGGCGACATCTATGATTCCGCCAGCACCTACTTCATGCTGAAGGATACCAAGCGTGAGTCCTTCCGCTATGATGGCGATGATTTCTGGACCTATGCGAACGCCTATGTCAACGGCGAAAAGACTCCTCTGAACATCAAGTACAACGCTGACAAGTCTGGCAGCAACGTCCTCAAGGCTGATACCCTCTACAAGGTCACCAAGACCGTGGACGAGGAGTACATCACTGAGGTTACCTCTGCTGGTATGCCCGCTACGAAGCCCGTTGTCGCTGTTGGTATCGATGCCTTCTGGGCTGGCGCTGCTCAGACTTCCTCCAACAAGTACGACGTCAACGATGAGACCGTCTTCGTCGTGGTGGATTACGCCCTGCAGAAGGACGGCACCTACGAGCTGGATTCCATCTATGACGGCCGTCTGGACGACATGGACGATGACGATTACGACATCCAGGTCCAGGTCCTGAAGCAGGACGAGGAGACCGCTGAGCTGGTCTACATCTATCGTCACGAGAAGGCTGCTCCCGCTGAGCCCAAGGTCTCCAACGTGACCTTCAACGGCGAGGAAGTCAGCGCCTACACCAGCGCTTCTCAGGCTTACAAGAACGCCATCGAGTATGTTCCTGGCGCCACCTTCGCTGTGGACTTCGATGCCGAGGGTAGTGCTACTGCTTACTGGCAGAACTTCACCTCCGCTTCTGACTCCTTCACCAGCACCAGCACCTATACCATTGGTGAGAAGTCTGCTTCTGTCAGCGCCGGCAGCGTGCAGGTCTTCAAGCTGGTTGATACTGCCAACGGCGACACCGATGTCCGTTACATCGCCGTCAAGGGCAGCAACGACATGGTCAACCTGACCTTCGACATCACCAATGCTCTGGTCAAGATCAACGGTGTGTCCTACTATGATGGCGATGTCCTGACCGTGAAGGCCAACGAGAACGTGGAGATGGTTGTCACCTTCGCTGATAACACCAGCTCCAAGACCGTCACCGTGGGCGGCACTGCCGTGTCCGGCTTCGACGGCACCTATATCTTCAAGACTGCCACCAGCGTGACCGTGACCGTTTCTGCCACCTGATCCTTATCAAAAATCAGATTCTGATTTGAGATAAGCAAGACCCCCGCTCATATGAGCGGGGGTCTTGTTTTGTCCCCCTTACTTCCGCAGTCCGTAGATGTACAGAGAGCTTCCCTGATTCAGCGCCACCCGGGACCCGTCGTAATCCGGTAAACTGGATAGCCCTACGGTTACGTCGCCGGATGTGGCCGCCCCGGAAAGAAAGGAGTAGCTATGATAGCGGTTCCCGCTTTCACTGCCCTGTGTACTGGAAGCGTACCAGGAAAAAACACCGTCTGCCGGCATAGCCGCGCCCATAAAAATACCGCCGCCCTGCTGAATGACATCCCCACGATCTACATAACCGATAGAAATGCTGCCGTTGTATCCCGGCCATTGAAGTCCTACCGACTGTCCCCCTGAAAAATCAAAGACCATCAAAAATAAACGATAGTTCTCTGCGTTGGAAATGGTCACGGGCAGATCATAAGCGCTTCCGCTCAATACCTGTTCCCCGATTTTTACCCACTGCAGGGCGGCGTTCATCTCCGCCTGCCCGATCTTTTGGGCCACTGTGTCTGCCAGCTCTGTCAGCGCCTCCTCCGTTTTCCGGTTGTCCGCGTTGAAATCTTCCCGCATGATGCGGTCGCTGCCCTCCCATTGGTTCAGCTGATAGTGTTCCGTTGTATTCAAAATGATTCCTCCCATTTCACCTCCCCATCGGACTGCTCCGAGTATAGAATTCCCCCCATAGGGGCCCCGCCTGCCGGAAGTTGCACGGTTTTGTGCAACCCCGGCAAATTTTTTTCTCCCGTTGCCAGGATGTCCCCCATGGGCTATAATGGCAGTATCAGCCAATCCCCTGTGAATACTTGAGTTTGGAGGGATCCCATGAAGATCGTTGCCATCAACGGAAGTCCCCGGAAGAATGGAAATATCACCCAGCTGCTGGAGGTGGTGCGCCGGGAGGTGGTCTCCGCCGGCGTGGAGTTTGAGGTTCTCCAGCCCGGCCCCAAAGTCCACCCCTGCATGGCCTGCTACCACTGCCTGAATACCGGCAGCCTCCGCTGTGTCCAGACGGACGATGCCGTCAACGATGTCATCGCCGCCTGCTGCGCCGCCGACGGCATCCTCCTGGCCTCTCCCGTCTACCACGGCGGCATTGCCGGTGGTATGAAGTGCGTCCTGGACCGGATGATGCTTGCCGCTGGCTGCGGCGTCAACCAGTTTGCCCACAAAGTGGGCGGCGCCCTGTGTACCCTCCGCCGCTCCGGTGGTATGGAGACGTACCAGCAGCTCCTGGGCACCATGAATGCCATGGAAATGGTCCTGGTGACCTCCGACTACTGGGGCGCCGTCCACGGCGCCGACCCCGGCGAAGCTCTGGCCGATACCGAGGGCGTGGAGGTGGCTGCCCGCCTGGGCCGTGACATGGCCTGGATGGTGAAAGTCCTCTCCGCCACCCGGGAGACCCTGCCCCCGCCGGAGAGCTTCCCCCGCACCATGACCAACTTCATCCGCTGAATGCGCAAAAAAGCGCCCGGCTTTTGGCCGGGCGCTTTGCTTATCCCCTTAAAATGTCGGTGTTCCGGAACTGCACTGCCTCCGCGATGTGGGCGGCGCTGATCTCCGTCTCACCCTCCAGATCCGCGATGGTTCGGGCCACCCGCAGTACCCGGTCGTGGCTCCGGGCCGTGAGGCCCATCCGCTGGAAGGCGCCTTTCATCAGGGCGTCCCCGGCACCATCCAGACGGCAGAAGGCGGCGATCTGGGCGGGGGTCATCTGGGCGTTGCAGGCGGTGTCTGTTCCCGCGTAGCGCCTGCGCTGGATGGCCCGGGCGGCTTCTACCCGCTCTCGCACGTCTGCCGAGGATTCCGGCGTCTCCCGCCGCCGCATGGCCTCGTATTCCACCGGGGCAACGCTCACGTGGAGGTCGATGCGGTCCAGCAGCGGCCCGGATATCTTCTCCACGTACTTGGCCACCTCCCGGTCCGAGCAGGTGCACCGCCCCGAGGGATGGCCCCGCCAGCCGCACCGGCAGGGGTTCATGGCGCAGACAAGCTGGAACCGGGCGGGCAGGTGCAGCGTTCCTCCCGCCCGGGCCACCGTTACCGTCCCATCCTCCAGGGGCTGGCGCAGGGCCTCCAGCACATCCCGGTGGAATTCCGGCAGCTCGTCCAGGAAGAGCACGCCGTTGTGGGCCAGACTGATCTCCCCGGGCCGCATGGCCGGGCCGCCTCCTGCCAGCGCCGCGGCGGATGCCGTGTGATGGGGCGCGCGGAAGGGCCGCCGGGTCAGCAGGGGGTGTCCCGGATCCGTCATCCCCGCCACCGACCAAATACCGGAGGTCTCCAGGGCCTCCGCCCGGGTCATCTCCGGGAGGATGGAGGGCAGCCGCTTGGCCAGCATGGATTTGCCGGAGCCCGGCGAGCCGATCATCAGCAGGTTATGGCCTCCTGCCGCGGCGATCTCCAGTGCCCGCTTCACGTTTTCCTGTCCCATCACGTCCCGCAGGTCCGGCAGGTCTTCCGTTTCCGCCTCCGGCTCCCAGGCCGGAGCGGGGGAGAGGGGCGCCTCCCCCCGCAGGTGGGCGGCAAGGGCTGCTACCGTCTCCACGCCGTAGACCGTGAGCCCGCCTGCCAAGGTGGCCTCCGCGGCGTTCTCCGCCGGAACGAACAGCTGCCGGATTCCCGCCTCCCGGGCCGCCAGTGCCATGGGCAGCACGCCGGGGATCCCACGCAGCGACCCCGTCAGGGACAGCTCTCCGATAAAGGCTGCGTCCGCCGGGGGAGGGGGCAGCTCTCCGGACGCCGCCAGGATTCCAATGAAAATAGGAAGGTCATACACCGTGCCCGCTTTTTTCTGCCCCGCCGGGGCGAGATTGACCGTAATGCGGCTGACGGGGAACTTGGCGCCGCAGTTTTTCACGGCTGCCCGAACCCGCTCCCGGGCTTCCCGCACGGCGGTGTCCGGCAGTCCCACCACATCGAAAGCGGGCAGGCCGCCGGAGAGAAAACACTCCGCCCGGACCTCATAGCCCGCCACGCCTCCCAGGCCCAGAGAACGCACCGATACCACCATGACCCTCACCTCGTCTGCGCCGGCACCTGCGGCGCGTAATTCTGCCAGAATTTTACCACAGATAGGGAAAATAGGGAACCCATTCACCGAAAAACTCACCAAAAAACCGGGGGCCTTTTGTCCTATCCGCAGAAAACATAAAAATTGTGCAAAAAATAACAAAGTGCCCGTTTACATGGGAAAAGACAAGTGATATAATACTACCGCATGAAAATCGGGGGAGCGTCCGAGATTCGTGTTTTGGCAAGATGCTGCCCTCCCGGCAGCAAAAATAGGAGGTAAGTTTATGGCAAGAAAGTTCAAGTCCATGGACGGTAACAACGCGGCTGCATATGTCAGCTATGCGTTTACCGAAGTGGCGGGCATCTATCCGATTACCCCGTCCTCTCCCATGGCAGACTTGGTGGACCAGTGGGCTGCCGCTGGTCAGAAGAACATCTTTGGCACCACCGTCAAGGTGGTGGAGATGCAGTCCGAGGCCGGCGCGTCCGGTACTGTGCACGGCTCTCTGGCCGCCGGTGCACTGACCACCACCTACACGGCCTCTCAGGGCCTGCTGCTGATGATCCCCAACATGTACAAGATCGCCGGCGAGCTGCTGCCCTGCGTGTTCCACGTCTCCGCTCGTACCGTTTCTTCTCACGCTCTGAACATCTTTGGTGATCACTCCGACGTCATGGCCTGCCGTCAGACCGGCTTTGCCATGCTGTGCGAGAACGATCCCCAGGAGGTTATGGATCTGGCTCCCGTGGCCCATCTGGCCGCCATCGAGGGCCGCGTTCCCTTCATCAACTTCTTCGACGGCTTCCGCACCTCTCACGAGATCCAGAAGGTTGCCGTGTGGGATTACGACGATCTGAAGGAAATGTGCGACATGGACGCCGTTGCCGCGTTCCGCAAGCACGCCCTGAATCCTGAGCGCCCCAACATGCGCGGCTCTCACGAGAACGGCGATATTTTCTTCCAGCATCGTGAGGCCTGCAACTCCTACTACAACGCCCTGCCCGACGTTGTGGAGAAGTACATGCACAAGGTCAACGAGAAGCTGGGCACCAACTATGAGCTGTTCAACTACTATGGTGCTCCCGACGCTGAGCGCGTCATCATCGCCATGGGCTCCATCTGCGACGTGGCTGAGGAAGTCATCGACTACATGACCGCCCAGGGTGAGAAGGTCGGTATGGTGAAGGTCCGTCTGTATCGTCCCTTCCGGGCCGACAAGCTGCTTGCCGCCATCCCCGCCACCTGCAAGAAGATCGCCGTGCTGGACCGCACCAAGGAGCCCGGCTCCCAGGGCGAGCCTCTGTACATGGATGTTGTCACCGCTCTGGCCAACGCCGGCAAGACCGACGTCAAGGTCATCGGCGGCCGTTATGGTCTGGGCAGCAAGGATACTCCGCCCGCTTCCGTGTTCGCTGTCTATGACGAGCTGAACAAGGACGAGATGAAGCGCGAGTTCACCATCGGCATCGTGGACGATGTCACCCACCTCTCCCTGGAGGAGAAGCCCGCTCCCGGCGTGGCTCCCGAGGGCACCATCGAGTGCAAGTTCTGGGGCCTGGGCGGCGACGGCACTGTCGGCGCCAACAAGAACTCCATCAAGATCATCGGCGACCATACCGACAAGTATGTTCAGGCATACTTCCAGTATGACTCCAAGAAGACCGGCGGCGTCACCGTCAGCCACCTGCGCTTCGGCGACAAGCCCATCAAGTCCTCCTATTACATCAACAAGGCCGACTTTGTGGCCTGCCATGTGCCTTCCTACATCACCAAGGGCTTCCCCATCGTCCGTGATGTGAAGCCCGGCGGCACCTTCCTCATCAACTGCCAGTGGAGCGATGAGGAGCTGAGCCACCATCTGGACGCTGCTTCCAAGCGCTACATCGCCAAGAACAACATCCAGGTCTACACCATCGACGCCATCGACCTGGCTGCCAAGATCGGCATGGGCAAGCGCACCAACACCATTCTGCAGTCTGCCTTCTTCTCTCTGGCCAAGGTGATGCCCGAGGCTGAGGCTGTCCAGTACATGAAGGACGCTGCCACCCACTCCTACCTGAAGAAGGGCCAGGACATCGTGGACATGAACCACAAGGCCATCGATGCCGGTGCCACTGCGTACAAGAAGTTCGACGTGCCCGCCGACTGGGCCGATGCACAGGATGTGGCTGATACCACCGTCCTCACCGGCAAGCCCGAGCTGGTGGAGCAGGTCAAGACCATCCTGAACCCCGTCGGCAAGATGGACGGCGACTCTCTGCCCGTCTCCGCTTTTGTCAAGCACGTGGACGGCCAGTTCGAGCTGGGCGCTGCCGCTTACGAGAAGCGCGGCGTTGCCGTCAACG
Organism: uncultured Oscillibacter sp.; assembly: GCA_905200545.1. Taxonomy (GTDB): domain Bacteria; phylum Bacillota; class Clostridia; order Oscillospirales; family Oscillospiraceae; genus Oscillibacter. The sequence continues at coordinate 133,675 of CAJKKQ010000002.1, read as the reverse complement.
TCCCCACCTGGGATTCCACCAAGTGCATCCAGTGCAACAACTGCGCCTATGTCTGCCCCCACGCCACCATCCGTCCCTACGCTCTGACTGAGGAGGAGGCCGCCAAGGCTCCCGCCGCTGCCAAGATCGTGGACATCAAGGCCGGCAAGGGCAAGGGCGTTTACAAGTACACCATGGCTGTGTCTCCTCTGGACTGCATGGGCTGCGCCGTGTGCGTGGGCCAGTGCCCCGTGGGCGCTCTGACCATGGTGCCTCAGGAGCAGGAGGCTGCTCAGCAGGAGGTCTTCAACTACTGCGTCGCCGAGGTCTCCGAGAAGAAGGATATGCAGGACAACACCGTCAAGGGCAGCCAGTTCAAGCAGCCCATGCTGGAGTTCTCCGGCTCCTGCGCCGGCTGCGCCGAGACCAGCTATGCTCGTCTCATCACCCAGCTCTTCGGCGATCACATGTACATCTCCAACGCCACCGGCTGCTCCTCCATCTGGGGCGGACCCGCTGCCACCTCTCCCTATTGCACCAATAAGGAAGGCCACGGCCCCGCTTGGTCCAACTCCCTGTTCGAGGATAACGCCGAGCACGGCCTGGGCATGTATCTGGGCCAGCAGGCCACCCGCAACCGTCTGGCGGACAAGATCCGTGAGCTGGCCGGTGTGACCGAGAGCGCTGAGAAGAAGGCTGCCTGCGAAGAGTACCTGGCTACCATGGAGGACTACGAGGCCAACAAGGCTGCCTGCGAGAAGCTGATTGCTGCTCTGGAAGCCGATCCCGACTGCCCGTACTCCAAGACCATCCTGGCCGACAAGGAGTTCCTGTGCAAGAAGTCCATGTGGATCTTCGGCGGCGACGGCTGGGCTTACGATATCGGCTTCGGCGGCGTGGACCATGTCCTTGCCTCCGGCAACGATGTGAACATCTTCGTCTTCGATACCGAGGTTTACTCCAACACCGGCGGACAGGCTTCCAAGGCCTCCAACATCGGCCAGGTGGCACAGTTTGCCGCTGCCGGTAAGGAGATCAAGAAGAAGTCCCTGGCGGAGATCGCCATGAGCTACGGCTACATCTATGTGGCTCAGGTGGCCATGGGCGCCAACCCCGCTCAGACCCTGAAGGCCATCCAGGAGGCCGAGGCCTATCACGGCCCGTCCCTGATCATCGGCTACGCTCCCTGCGAGATGCACTCCATCAAGGGCGGCATGATGAACTGCCAGAAGGAAATGAAGAAGGCTGTGGATTGCGGTTATTGGAACCTGTTCCGCTTCAACCCGGCTGCTGAGGGTGCCAAGTTCACCCTGGACTCCAAGGAGCCCAAGGGCGGCTATCAGGAGTTCCTGATGAACGAGGCCCGTTACAGCCGTCTGACCCGCGAGTTCCCCGACCGCGCTACCGAGCTGTTCCAGCGCAACGAGAAGGCTGCTATGGAGCGGTACGATCACCTGCTCAAGCTCAAGGCCATGTACGAGGGCTGATGCCCTGTCTCCTGAGCTGAACCGGGAAATGAAGAGCCCCTGTCCAATCGGACAGGGGCTCTTTTTTCACCTGCGGGGTCTTTTCCCGGGAAAGGGGGATCCATGCATGGGGAACGGCTGGGAGCCCTTCCAGAAGTTGTCCGTTGCAGGGCGGAACGGGGCTCTGGTATCATAGGGGGGACAATGATACCCCCTCCCGGGGCTTGAAAGGAGCAACTTCCATGCGCAAGCGCAATCCCCTCCGGCGGGCAGCGGCATGGCTGGCGGCGGTGTGCCTGACGCTGCCCCTGCTGACATCTCCCGCCGGCTCTACCGGAGCCCAATCCACCGCATCTTCCGCCGCAGCCGGAGAGGTGGTGGGCTATTACGCCGGCTGGTCTTCCTATCTGGGCTATGCCCCCGGCGACGTCCCGGCGGAGCAGCTGACCCAGATCAACTATGCTTTTGCCGCCATTGACGGCGATACCGGGAAACTGGTACTGGACAACCCCACCCAGGACAAAAAGAATTTCCAGGGCCTCCTGGCCCTGAAAAAGCGGAATCCACAGCTGCGGATCGTGCTATCCGTGGGCGGCTGGGACTACTCCACCTATTTCTCTGATGTGGCTTCCACCGCCAAGGGGCGGGAGACCTTTGCCCAGAGCTGCGTGGATCTCCTCACCGCCCACAGCCTGGACGGCATTGACCTGGACTGGGAGTATCCCGTTTCCGGCGGCCAGCCGGGGGTGATCCACCGGCCCGCGGACAGGGAGAACTTCACGCTGCTGCTCCGGGCTATCCGGGATGCCCTGGATAAACAGGAGCGCCGGGACGGGAAGGACTACGTGCTCACCATTGCCGGAGCGGCGGGAACCGGGTACCTGGCCAACATCCAGCCCCGGGCGGTGGCAGAGATCGTGGATCACGTGTTCCTGATGGCCTATGATCTCCACGGCCCCTGGGACCGTTACGCAGATCTGAACGCGCCCCTCTACACGCCCACAGAGTCCTCGCCCCAGTACCGGTCCAGCGTGGACGCGGCAGTGGATGCCTGGCTGAAAGCCGGCGTCCCGGCGGAGAAGCTGGTGCTGGGCATGCCCCTCTACGGCTACATATACCAGGGGGTGCGCAGCACCAACAGCGGCCTTTACAGCACCTTTACCTCCGCAAAATCCGTCACCTATAACCAGCTGAAAAAGAGTTACCTGAGCAGCAGCTCTTACCGAAAGCTCCGCCATGCCACCGCTCAGGTGCCCTATCTTTACGGAAACGGCGCCTTTATCTCCTATGACGACGTCACCTCCATTGCCGCAAAAGCCGGGCTGGCGGCAGAGCGGGAGCTGGGGGGCATCGGCTTCTGGGAGCTCTCCCAGGACGCGGAGGCGGAGCTCATCTCCATCGCCTTTTCCGCAACGTCCTTCCGGGACGTGCCTGCCGGTGCCTGGTATGCCGAGGCCGTGCTCCGGGTATATGAGGAGGGCTGGATGAACGGCACCACCGCTGCCACCTTCACCCCGGCGGGAACGGTGACCCGGGGAATGCTGGCGGCCATCCTCTACCGGATGGAAGGAACGCCCTCCGCTTCCGGTTCCGTGCCCTTCCGGGATGTGGACCAGAGCAGCTACTACGCCAAAGCCATTACCTGGGCTGCTCAGAAGGGGATCCTGGAGGGCTACGAGGACGGCACCTTCCGCCCGGATGCGCCCCTGACCCGCCAGCAGCTTGCAGCCATTCTCTTCCGCTACGCCTCCTGGCTGGGTAAGGCCGGGGATGCACAGGGGGACCTTTCCGCCTGGCCCGACGCCGCTGCTGTGGAGTCCTATGCCCGGGAGGCCATGGCCTGGGCCGTGGACGTGGGCGTGCTCCAGGGCCGTGCCGACGGCACGTTGGACCCCGGCGGCACCGCCACCCGTGCCCAGACCGCGGTGCTCCTCACCCGCCTGTGGGACTATCTGGAGGCGTAAGAACAAAAAAACACCCCGAAGCACAGCTTCGGGGTGTTTTTTATACCATTGTAAGAGTGGTTCAGGCTTTGGTAGCCTCGCAGCGCAGCCGCAGCTGCTCCGCAGTTACCTGGAAGCCCTCCTGCAGGTAAGGAAGGTGGGGCAGCTCCTCCGGCAGCGTCACACCACGCCGGGCACACACGGCGTCGGTAACGGTCTGCAGCATCCCCGGGTTTTTCACCAGCAGGGGGCCGGTGAGCTCCGAGGCAAAGACGTTATCCCGGTGGAAGCCCTCCGGGCCGCCCTCTCGCTCATTGCCGAAGCCCATGGCACAGGCGGTGATGAGCGGGGTCTCCACGCCGGAGATCACTGCGCACTTGTTCATAAAGCCCACCACAGGCTCATCATAGAGATCCGTGGTGCCGTACAGGTCGCCCACGATGCGCTTGTCCCCTTGCACGGCGGTAAAGGATGCCACTTCCAGGCCCTTGCGGCACTGGCCGTCCCGCCCGGTGACAGAGGCGCCCAACAGCTCCATGGCGGTGCCGGCAAAGAGCATGGGCAGCCCGTCTCCGGCAGCGGAGCGAATGTCCCCTGCCATGGAAGAGAGGGCTTCCAGCGCCGCAGCCTGGCTGCGCTCGGTACCGGCGCCCAGAAAGAGGAAATCGGCGCCGGAGAGACTGGCGGTGTCCCCGGGGGCCACCGTCTCCAGATGGACGCTGTGTCCCAGCAGCTCCAGCTGGCGCACCAGCACGGAGACGTTGGCATAGCTTCCGTAGAGGCTCATGAGATCGGGATAGAGATGCAGAAAACGAAATTCCATGGCTCAGGCCTCCTTTTTCACAGCCGGCAGATCCAGCAGCTTGTCCCGGTCGGAGAAACAGGTCACCACGTACAGCGCCTCGTCCCCGGACTCCTGGAGGGCCTGGGCGGCGGCGGGGATCTCGGGGATGACTTCCAGCCGCTCCTGGGGAATGGAGGTGAAGGAGAACCGCATGGCCAGGTCGTTGCAGTAGCGGCCGGAGAGGATGATCTTCCCCACGTGGGGGCAGTTGAGAAGATCGAAGTCGATGTCCCACAGCCAGCTGGTCTCACTGGTGAAGTATTTGCGGCTGACGGCGTCCACGATCACCAGCACCGTGCAGGGCTTGTCCGTGGAGCGGATATAGCGCAGGTTGGTGTCGTAGGCGATGGAGTTTTCGTGCTTGGAGGTCAGCAGCGTACCGTGGTGGGCCCCCAGGGTGAAGGTCTGCATGCGGCCGTTTTTCAGCACATAGTTGCTGATGACCCCGGCGGCGGTGTCCGCAGCGATGCCGATGGTGCGGCAGACGCTGTAGGCCGCCAGAATGTTGTAGACGTTGTAGATACTGCGGAAAGCCAGCTCCACGGTGACGGTGTTGTCCAGCGTCAGGATGCCCCGGTCCAGATCCGCCGCCGTCACGGCGTAGTTGGTGGCGTGGCGGCGGTGGCCGCAGCGGGTGCAGCGGAAATCGCCGATGTGGTTATAGTGGACGGAGCCGTACTCCATGGGGCTCTTGCACACGGGGCAGTAGGCACCGTCGTGGTAGACGCCGGTGGGAGCGGGCAGGGAGAGGACCTGGGGGTCCAGACCGAACCACTTTACCTTTTCATGTCCCCGGGCGAAGCAGGACACCAGAGGATCGTCAGCGTTGAGCAGCAGCTCCGTGTCCGGATGGATGGCCGGGAGGATGGCGTCGAAGACCCACTCCGGGTGGCCGTTGCGGGTCAGCTGATCCCGGTAGAGGTTGGTGATGACGAACTGCGTGGGGTGGAAGAACTTGAAGCTGCGGGCGGCGTAGCGCTCGTCGGACTCCAGCAGCAGCACGTCCGCCCGGACCCTGCCGGAGAGGGTGGCGTGGGTGAGGACCGCGGTGGTGACGCCCTCGATCTGGTTAGAGCCCTCCTGGTTGTAGACCACGGTCTTACCGCCGGAACGCAAAATGGCGGCGATCATCTCCACGGTGGAGGTCTTGCCGTTGGACCCGGTGACGGCGATAATGTGCTCCGGCAGACGGACCCGGGAGAGGATATCCGGACAGATCTTCAATGCGGCCTTGCCGGGCAGGGAGCTTCCCTTGCCCACGAGACGGCCTACCGCCCGTCCCAGCTTGCACACCAGAATGGCCAGAAACAGTTTCACGCCTGTTCCATCTCCTTTTCCGCCGTGTCGCCTCCCAGCTGGGCCACTGCCCGGACGGGGGCGCCGTCGGCGTGTTCATATTTCATGGGCAGGGCCATAAGCATAAAGTCCGTGCGGCCCACGACCTTTTTCAGACACAGGTTTTCCAAAATCACCAGGCCGCCCTGGAGGAGGATCTTGTGGGAGGGGAAGTCTCCGTCGGCGATGCGGTCCACGCCGAAGGTGTCGGTGCCCACGCCCTTGAGGCCGCAGGAGACCAGGTACTTGGCGGCCTCCTGATCCAGCACCGGGAAGGTGTCCTCAAAGAAGGCGTCGGTGTTCCACCGCTTTTCCCAGCCGGTGTAGAAGAGGACGAAGTCCGCCGTGCGCAGCAGCCCGTTCTGGGAGCGCAGATACTCGGCGGTGATGACGCCGCCCTCCAAATGGGTCACATCCAGGGCCACGGCCCGGCCGTAGAACTGGGAGGGGGGAAGCTGATCCAGGGTGGAGCCCTCCGGCAGGATGTGGGCGGGGGCGTCCATATGGGTGCCGGTGTGGGAGGAGATGGAAAGCCGGGTCTCCCGCCAGCCGTTGCGGCTGATGGTGGCGGCGGTCTCCAGGGTGGGGGAGACGGTACCGGGATAGACGGGCATCTCCGGGCAGATGGTGTGGGTGAGATCGATGATCATGGGCGAGTTCCTTTCTCTCTTTGGCTGTGTGTGTACGGCGGGGTCTCCGCCGGGAAATGTCACGAAGGGGGAGCGGGCTTACCGCTCCAGATAGATCATCAAAGCGGTGAGATCCGCCGGGGACACGCCGCTGATGCGGCTGGCCTGTCCCAGATCCGCCGGGCGCACGGCGGAGAGCTTTTCCCGGGCCTCCAGACGCAGCCCCTGGATGGCGTGGTAATCGAGATCCGGGGGCAGGCGCCGGGCCTCCATTTTCCGGAAGTCCTCCACCTGCTTTTGCTGGCGCTGGATATATCCGGCGTACTTGACGGAGATCTCCACCTGCTCGGCGATGTCGCCGGAGAGGGCGGGACGCTGGGGATCAAAGGGGGAGAGGTCGGCGTAGTGGATCTGGGGCCTGCGCAGCAGGGCGATGAGGGGACAGCCGTCGGTGACGTCGGCGGTGCCCTTTTCTGCCAGGAACGCCGAAAGCGCCGGAGAGGGGGAGGCGCCGGTGTGGGTGAGCCGGGCGATCTCCCGGTCCACCGCCGCGTATTTTTCCTCCACTTCCCGCAGCCGCTCTTCCCCCACCAGGCCGATTTCATAGCCCCGGCGGGTGAGCCGCAGGTCGGCGTTGTCCTGGCGCAGCAGCAGGCGGTACTCGCTGCGGCTGGTCATAATGCGGTAGGGTTCATTGGTTCCCTTGGTCACCAGGTCGTCGATGAGGGTGCCGATGTAGCTCTCCGACCGGGAGAGGATAAAGGGCTCCTGCCCCCGGAGCTTGCGGACGGCGTTGACGCCGGCCACAAAGCCCTGGACGGCGGCCTCCTCGTAGCCGGAGGAGCCGTTGAACTGTCCCGCGCCGTAGAGGCCCGGCACCGCCTTCACCTCCAGAGTGGGGGAGAGGGCCAGGGGATCGATGCAGTCGTATTCGATGGCGTAGGCCGGACGGGTCATCACCGCGTGGGTGAGGCCCGGCACGCTGTGGAGCATCCGGATCTGCACTTCCTCCGGCATGGAGGAGGAGAAGCCTTGGATATAGACTTCCTCGGTCTCAAGCCCCATGGGCTCCACAAAGAGCTGGTGGCGGAGCTTGTCCGGAAAGCGGACGACCTTGGTCTCAAAGGAGGGACAGTACCGGGGCCCGACGCCCTCGATGACGCCGGAGTACATGGGGGCCCGATCCAGATTTTCCAGCACGATGCGCTTTGTCTCCTCCGTGGTCCAGGTGAGGTAGCACACGGCCTTGTTCTCCGGTGTTTCCCGGGTGGAGTAGGAGAAGGGCACCGGCAGCCGGTCACCCTCCTGGAGCTCCATCACGTCAAAGTCCACGCTGCGGGCGTTGACCCGGGGAGGCGTTCCGGTTTTGAACCGCCGCAGCGGCAGTCCCAAGCGGTGCAGGGAGTCCGTCAGACGGAGGGCGGCGTGCATGCCGTCGGGGCCGGAGTCCTCCACGCACTCGCCCACGATGGTGCGGCCGGAGAGGTAGGTGCCGGTGGCCAGAATCACGGCCCGGACGGAAAAGACCGCCCCGGTGGAGAGCACCACGGCGCTGACTGCGCCGTCTTCCGTGCGGATCTCCACCACTTCCCCCTGGCGGACGGTGAGATGCTCCTGGCGTTCCAGGGCGTATTTCATATAGGCCTGGTATTTCCGCCGGTCCGCCTGGGCCCGGAGGCTCCAAACGGCGGGGCCTTTGCCCTTGTTCAAAAGGCGGTACTGGATGCAGCAGGCGTCGGCGGCCTTTGCCATCTCGCCGCCCAGAGCGTCCAGCTCCCGCACCAGGTGGCCCTTGCCGGTGCCGCCGATAGCGGGGTTGCAGGGCATGTTGCCCACGGCATCCAGGTTGATGGTAAAGACGATGGTCTCCATCCCCAGCCGGGCGGCGGCCAGCGCCGCCTCAATGCCTGCGTGTCCGGCGCCGATGACGGCGATATCAAATTGTCCGGCGTTGAATGTTTCCATGGAAAACCTCGGTTATCTTCTGTTGAAAGGGGCGGTTCAGCCCTGCGCCAGCGTCACCATGGCCACCTCCGGCCGGTTGAACAGCCGGAAGGAGGGGCCGGAGTTACCCAGGCCCCGGGTGACAAAGAGGGTGGAGCCATTTTCGTAGTAAAGTCCCGCCGTATAGGAGGGAAACAGGGTCCGGTCTGTGGAGATGAGACCGTCGGTGCCCGGCAGGCGGATCATGCCGCCGTGGCCGTGGCCGGAGAGCACCAGATCCGCCCCCAGCAGGCTGTACTGCCCGGGGAAATGGTCGTTGCGATGGGCCAGCAGGATCCAGAAAGCATCCTCCCCGCAGGCGGCAGTGAGCTCCGCGGCCAGTTCCTCTGGGGTCTCCTGGTCGGCGTAGCCGTTGGGATCGTCGATGCCCGCCAGGATGATGACGTCGCCGTTTCGCTCCAGAGGTACGAACTGGTTGGAGAGGACGGTGACTCCGTTTTCCCGCAGCCGTTCTTTCAGCTGCGGTACGTCTCCAATGGCCCATTCGTGGTTGCCGGTGACATAGTAGGTGGGGGCAATGGCGGCAAGGCCTGCCGCCACCGTCTCGGCGTAGCCGGGGACGGGGCCCCGGTAGCGGTCCTCCAGGTCTCCCAGGTAGAAGATATAGTCGGGCTTTGCCTGCAATACGGCGGCAAAGAGGTCGGCGTTGTCCTCCCCGAATTCCGCCCCGTGGAGGTCGCTGAGCACCGCCAGGCGGCAGCCGTCAAAGCCTGCCGGCAGGTTCGCAAGGGAAACCGTGGTCTCCGTCACCTGCAAAGCGGTATTGTCCCAGCGGAAGAAAAGAACGGCTGAGAGGATCAGCACCGCCAGCAGGGCGATCTTACCGGGAAAAGAGCGCCGCCTGCGTGTGCGTCGTCCTGCCATGAAGCCGCCTCCTTCCGAAAAAATCAAACCCGCCAGAAGGCGAGAAAAACAGCAAGTTAGCCGTGCCCGAAGGCACGGCTAACATTATAGCACAGGTACTGTTTCCATGGCGAGAGAAAAAATGTACAAAGAACGGATTTTTTCCCGGGTTATTCCGCACTTTTCAGGGATTCCACCATATCGATGTGCTGCATTTTCCGGTGGGACAGCAGACTCACGGCGGCGGAAAAGGCGGCGGTCAGGAGGGCGGCCCACAGATAGGCCATGGGATCCGTGTCCCGGCCGAACATCATGAGGTCGATCTCCACGGACCGCACCAGCCACACATGGAGCACATGCCCCAGCAGGATCCCGAAGAGAATGCCGAAAATGGTCAGCACCACATTCTCCCGGTTGACGTAGGCGGAGACCTCCCGGTCGTAGAAGCCCAGCACCCGGATGGTGGCCAGCTCCCGACGCCGCTCGGTGATGTTGATGTTGCTGAGGTTGTAGAGCACCACCATGGCCAGTGCTGCGGCGGAGAGGATCACGATGACCACCACGAAGTCGATGCGCTCCATGGAGTTCTGGTAGGTGTCCCGGGTGGAGAGCATCCGGGTGGCGGATACTACGCCGGAGAGGTCCATGAGCTTGGCAAACACGGCGTCGCAGGATTCCTGGGAGTTGTCTGCGAGATCCACCAGATAGGCGTTTTCTGTGTGGGCCTCGCCGAATACCGTCTCATAATAGGCGGGGGAGAGGTAGATGAAGTGGCCCAGATAGTGTTCCGTCACAGCGGCCACCCGGATCTCCGCCCGGCTCTCGCCGTCCACGGTGAAGGTGTCTCCCGGGCCGATGTCCAGCAGCTCCGAGAGCTTCTGGTCGATGACAGCGCCGTCGTCGGGCACGGTGATGGCCTCGCCGCCGTCCATGGTGCGCAGCGTCACGAAGTCCCCCAGGGCCTCCGGGTCCACCGTCTGGAGATAGGCGGTGGTGGAGTAGGTATCCGATTCCGCCGTGACGCTGGTGAGTCCGCAGGGCAGGGCGGCGGTGATGTCCGCATCCTCCCGGAAGAAATCGTCGATGGCCTCCCGCTCGGAGTCCAGCAGGTTGTCCGCCACCGCCACCTGGGCGTCATAGTGGTAGATCTCCTGGTACTGGACGTCCATGGTGGTCAGCAGGGAGGAGCGCAGGCCGAAGCCCGCGATGATGAGGGCCGTGCACCCGCCGATGCCCGCCACTGTCATCCAGAACCGCTTCTGATAGCGCAGCAGGTTCCGGGCAGTGACCTTGTAGTTGAAGCTCATACGCCGCCACAGGGGGCGGATGTATTCCAGCAGCACCCGTTTGCCGGCCTTGGGGGCCCGGGGCCGCATCAGAGCGGCGGGGGACTCCCGCAGGGAGGAAAGGCATGCCGCCAGGGTGGGCACGGTGGTGCAGGCCACCGCCGCGCCCAGAGAGCCCAGAGCGATGGTAGGATAGACGGACAGGATGATGTCCGGCACATCGTACATGATCTGGTAGGCGGTGAAGATCATCTTGGGGAAGAGGGTAAAGCCGATGGCAAGGCCCAGGAGGCCGCCGGCGAGGGCGGGCAGCAGGCCGTAGCCCAGATACTTGCGGGAGATGGTCCAGCGGGTATAGCCCAGGGCCTTGAGAGAGCCGATCTGCACCCGCTGCTCCTCCACCATGCGGGTCATGGTGGTCAGGCACACCAGGGCCGCCACCAGGAAGAACAGCACCGGGAACACCGAGGCCAGGTTGGCCATCCGGTCGGCGTCCTGGCCGAAGCCCAGGTAGCCGGGGTTGGAGTCCCGGCTGAGGATGTACCAGTCGCTGTCCCCAATGTCGGCGATCTTCCGGCGGGCGTCGGCAAGCTCTTTCTCCGCGTCGGCGATCTTCTCCTCCGCCTCCGCCCTGCCCTCCAGGTACTCCTGGTAGCCGTCGGCATATTCCGCCTCACCGTCCTGGAGTTCCCGGCGTCCGTCGGCGATCTCCGCCTGGGCGTCGGCCACCTTGGTTTTCAGCTCCTCCCGGCCGTCGGAGAGCTCCTGGAGTCCGTCGTAGTATTCCCGCCAGCCGTCGTCCAGTTCCGCCCGTCCGTCCACCAGTTCTGTTTCCGCTTCCTCCAACTGGCGTCTGGCATCCTCCAGCTCCTCCCAGCCGTCGGCAAGCTGCTCATCGGCGTCCTCCAGCTCCGCTTTGGCGTCGTTCAGTTCTTCCTTGGCGTCTTGGAGCTGTTCCAGACCGTCATAGTATTCTGCCCATCCGGACTCCAGCTCCGCCTTGGACCGGCGCAGCAGCTGATAGTTCTCCGCCAGGGCGTCGGCGCTGCCGGGCATCTGGTCCTGGGCGCTTTCCAGGGTATCCAGGGCCGCCCGGGCGCCGCGGCGGTCCATACCCCGGTCTGCCAGCTGTTTATCGATGATAGCAAGGCCCGCTTCCGCGGCGCCCAGGTCTGCCTGGAGGCCCTTTAAAGATTCCTGGGCCTGGGACAGGCCTTCCTGCGCCTGCGCCAGCTGTTCCGTCAGGGCAGCCTGTTCTTCCGGAGAAAGAGCCGGATTTTCCAGCTGTTCCTGCAGCTCGGCCACCTGTCCCTCCAGCACGGTCACCTGATCCTGTGCCTGGGAGACTCCCTGGGAGAGCTGGGACTGCGCCGCCTCCAGCCGGTCCAGCTGGGATACGGCCTCCTGAAGCTCCTGGATTTCCAGCCCGATCTCCCCAAGGGCGCTGTTGACTGCCGAGTAGGCGTTGCTGTCCCCCCGCATCAGGGCGCTGCCCAGGGCGTCGGAGGAGCCGTAGCCGGAGAGGGAGGAGCGGGTCAGCAGGTAGGATTCCACGAACCCGTCCAGCTGTGCCTTGCCGTCGGCGTACTCTGCTTCGCCGTTTCGCAGCTGGCGGTAGGCGTCGGCGAGCTCCTCCTTGCCGTCCAGGTATTGCCGGTATCCGTCTTCGTATTCCTCCCAGCCCTCCTCCACTTTCTCCTTGTTTTCCTCATATTCCGCCAGACCATCCTGATAGTCCCGCAGGCCGTCCTGGTACTCTGCCAGGCCGTCGGCGTATTCTGCCTCGCCGTCGTTCAGTTCCACCAGGGCGTCGGCAAGTTCCTGCTCCCCGTCGGAGAGCTCCTGCTCCGCGTCGGCGGTCTCCTGCTCCAGCGTGATCTCCGCGTCGGCCAGCTCTGCCCAGCCGTCGGAGAGTTCTTTCCGGGCGTCGGCGAGCTCCTGCTCCGCATCGGAGAGCTCTTCCTCCGCCTCCGCCTTGGCCTCATCCAGCTCCTGCTGGGCCTCGTCCAGCTTTTCGTTGGCCTCGTCCACCAGGCTCTCCCGGCGCAGCTGGGAACGCGCCTTCCCCACAGGCTCCAAGGCGTCTACCACGCCGTCCACCAGATCGTCGTACTCTGGGGAGAAAGCGGTCTCCTCTCCGGCTCCCTCCACCGTCAGATAGAAGGTGGTGTAATAATCCAGGGCAAAGGCCTCCCGGGGCAGGTACAGATAGGCGGACACCTGTCCGGTGCCCAGGGTGGAGGTGCCCCGCTCGGCGCTGATGTACAGGGGGCTCACCACCGTACCCACCACGGTGAAGGTGGTGCCGGTGAGGGCGTCGGCATAGTCCCCGGAGGTGGCCAGATCCAGAGTGCCGCCCAACTCCAGGTTCAAAAGATCCAAAAGGTGCTCTTCCACCACGCACTCGTTTGCCTTCTCAGGCATCCGCCCGGCGGTGAGGGTGGGGAGGTTCAGTTCCTGGGGCAGGGAGTGGACTTTCACCACCACCTCCAGCCCCGGCGCCTGGGCGAAGGCGTCGATGACCCAGCAGGCTTCCCCGGAGGCAATGCCCTCCTGGGCGCACAGGGTGTCCAGGTCTTCCTCCGTCAGGCCCAGGGTAGCCATCACCTGGATGTCCATAAAGCTGCGGCTGTCCAGGTAGCTGTCGCAGGTATCCTTCATGTCCGGAGCGGTGGCCCGCAGGCCGGACAAAAAGGCCACCGCCAGCGCCACCAGGATCAGGATGGAGGCGAAGCGGCTACGGGTGTGGCGGACCTCCCGCCAGAAATCTTTGCTGATGGCGCGCATGACGCTCCTCCTTTCCTGAAAATTTTTCCGGTGCAAATACCCGATTGCATCATGGGCCCCCATGGCCCCTTACCACTGGATCTCCTCCACCGGGGTGGGATGGTCGTTGCGCGTCTCATCCGACACCGTGCCGTTGCGGATCCGGATGACCCGGTCCGCCATGGGAGTCAGGGCGCTGTTGTGGGTGATGACGATGACCGTCACGCCCTTTTCCCGGCAGGTATCCTGCAGCAGTTTCAAAATGGCCCGGCCCGTCTGGTCGTCCAGGGCACCGGTGGGCTCGTCGCATAAAAGCAGCTTCGGATTTTTGGCCAGGGCCCGGGCAATGGCCACCCGCTGCTGCTCGCCGCCGGAGAGCTGGGCGGGGAAGTTGTTCTTCCGGTCGGTGAGGCCCACCTCGTCCAATACGGTGGCGGCGTCCAGGGGATCCTTGCAGATCTGAGCCGCCAGCTCCACATTTTCCAGGGCCGTCAGGTTCTGCACCAGATTGTAGAACTGGAACACGAAGCCGATGTCATGGCGGCGGTAGCCGGTGAGCTGCTTGGCGTTGTATCCGCTGATGACGGCCCCGTCCACGGTGATGGTGCCGCTGGTACACCCGTCCATTCCTCCCAGCATGTTCAAAACCGTGGTCTTGCCGGCGCCGGAGGGCCCCACGATCACCACGAACTCGCCCCGCTCCACGGTAAAGGAGACATTGTCCGCCGCCTTAATGGCCACCTCTCCGGTCTGATAGATTTTTGAGACATGGTCAAAGACCACAAAGGGCTCGCTCATGCTTCCATCACCTCCACGCAGCGGTCAATGAGGCGGATCAGCTCCCGGGCGTCGGCCTCTCCCAGGCCCGAGAGCATTTTGTCAAAATAGGCCTCCATCCGCACCAGGCGGCCGCCGATGCTCTCCCGCCCGGCCTCCGTGATGGATACCTGGATGCGCCGCCGGTCTGTGGGACTGCGGTGCATGGCGATGAGGCCCTTTCGCTGCAAGGCGCTCAGGGCGGCGGTGATCCTGGGGCGGGAGAGATGCAGCTCCCGGCTCAGATCCGAGGGATGCACCACGCCCTCCTGGTGAGAGAGCAGGCCGGTAAGCACCAGGGACTCCCCCTGCAGCAGTTCTGCCAGAGCCGCGAAGGCCTCCAGGTGATATACATTTTGCAGGGAACCGATCAGGTCCCGGCGAAGTGCGGCAGTTTCCATCACAGTGCCTCCATATAATTCATACTATTAACTATTTGCATGGTGTATTATAGCAGTCTCCCGTTCTGCCTGCAATGGATCTCTGTCAAACCCTGACGAATCCTTTACAAGAATCCCCATATTGCACAAAAAGTTAACAATAATTTCATATAATTAGACGAAAAATCGCTTGCATATTTGAAACGGGAGTGCTATACTGGGTCACGATCAAAAAGGAAAGGAGGAATGTGGATATGAAGCTGGAATTTTTGGTTTTTGACGATGTGGACGATCTGATCTTCCAGTCTCAGGATTGGGACTGCAGTGAGCGGTAAGAAACGCGAAAAAAGAGGGAACCACGCCGTCCGGCGTGGGTTTTTTCTTTTTTGCGGACTGGCCGCGGACAAACCGCGAAATTTTACTAAAAAGGAAGAATCTTGCAGAATTCTGTGGATTTTTCCCCACTGTCCTGATAGAATAAACTCACAAGGAGGACCGTGTCCGGACCGGAGCCGGGATGGGCGCGGAAAGGTGGGGGAGAGCCATGGGAAAGAAGATGATACTGTTGGGACTGCTCTGTGTGCTGTTCCTGTGCGGCTGCGGTGCGGACGGCACCACGTCGGAGATGACTGACGAAGCGCCGGTACTGCAGGAAGAGACAGACACAGTGCAGTTCGGAGAAGAGGGCGCACTGGCCGCCGAGCAGGTGGAGGATGCATCCCGCCAGTTGGTGGATGAGGAGATTCTCAACGCCTACCAGCGGGCAGAGAAGATCTGCGGCTGGTTCGAGCTGACGCCCCTGCCCGCCGGCGCAGAGAGTCAAAGCGTGGATGGGCGCACCTACTGGAAGGTGGATTATCCGGGTGTGGAGACCATGAGTGATCTGCGGGCCTATCTGCAGAGCGTGTTTTCCCCGGAGCTGACGGAGCGGCTGCTGGCCACCGGCGGGGATACGCCCCTGTATCGGGAGTTGGACGGCGCGCTGTACGTCACCGCCGGCGGCCGGGATCGGGATCGCCGTAAGGGGAACCTGACCACGCAGGTAGAGCGGCTGGACGACACATCCTACTGTGTCAATGCCACCGTGGATCTGCTGGCTGCTGACCAGACGACCGTCACGGGTGTGGAGTGCGCCTCGTTCCCCTACCAGTTGGTAGACGGGGAATGGGTGTTCACCGACTTCTGGCTGCTGTATTAAGTACGCAAATTCTCCGCAAAAAACAGCGGTTTTTTCACGCAAAATTTACGACCCCTCTTGGCGGTTGCCGCCCGGAGGGGAATTTTTTTTACACGAACGCAAATTTTGCACGGAAAAAACCGGGTTTTTCCGCAAATTTTGCACCTGAAGAGGGCAAAATGTTTGTACCGAGACAAACTTTTTGTTCAAAACGTAAAAATTACAACGTTTGCGTAAGAAACATGAAAATCTTACCTTGAAAAAACGTTCACATATGCTAGAATAGAAATGCACTGGAAAGCAAAAACCAAATAAGGAGTGAAGAAAATGGAAAACCTGTTTTGGATCGGTTTTGTCGGCGCGGCATTGGCCCTGGCCTTCGCATGGATCCAGCGGGGCAAGGTCATGTCTTATTCCGAGGGAACTGAAAAGATGCGCAAGATCGCCGCTTCCATTCGAGAGGGCGCCAACGCCTACCTCAAGCATCAGTACACCACGGTGGCCAAGGTGTTTGTGGTGGTGTTTGTGATTTTGCTGATCATCGCCTTCGCCTCCGGCGGGCAGATGCTCTCCAAGTTCACTCCCTTTGCCTTCCTGACCGGCGGCATCTGGTCCATGCTGGCGGGCTTCATCGGCATGAAGATCGCCACCAACTCCAATGCCCGGACTGCCCAGGCGGCCTCCGAGAGCCTCAACAAGGGCCTGCGGGTGGCATTTTCCTCCGGCTCCGTCATGGGCTTCACCGTGGTGGGCCTGGGCATGCTGGATATTACCATCTGGTTCTTCCTGCTGCGCTATGCCTTCGGCGTGAATGACCCCGTTGCCCTGGGCAACATCATGGTCATGAACGGCATGGGCGCTTCCTTCATGGCCCTCTTTGCCCGTGTGGGCGGCGGCATCTACACCAAGGCCGCCGACGTGGGCGCGGATCTGGTGGGCAAGGTGGAGGCCGGCATCCCTGAGGATGACCCCCGCAACCCCGCCACCATCGCCGACAACGTGGGCGACAACGTGGGCGACGTGGCCGGCATGGGCGCCGACCTGTACGAGTCCTACGTAGGTTCCATTCTCGCCACCTTTGCCCTGGGTGCCGTGGGCGGCTACGGCTGGGGCGGATTGCTGCTGCCGGTGGCCCTGGCAGTGACCGGCATTATCTGCTCCATCATCGGTTCCTTCCTGGTGAAGACCAAGGAGGACGCCACCCAGGAGTCCCTGCTCAAGAGCCTGCGCACCGGTACCTATACCGCTGCCATCCTGGCGGCGATTCTGGCTGCGCCCCTCACCTATATCATTCTGGACGGCCAGATGGGCGTGTATGTGGCCATCCTCTGCGGCCTCATCGGCGGTTGCGCCATCGGCTACTTCACCGAGTATTACACCTCCGATACCTATAAGCCCACTCAGGAGCTGGCGGCTGCCTCCGAGACCGGCTCTGCCACCATCATCATCGGCGGTATCTCCTTGGGCCTCAAGTCCACCATGACCTCCATCCTCATCGTGGCGGTGGCCGTGCTGCTGAGCTACTTCTGCGCCGGCGGCTCCACCGTCATCGTGGATGAGTCCGGCGCCTTTACCGATGCCTTCAACAAGGGCCTCTACGGCATCGGCATCGCCGGTGTGGGCATGCTTTCCACCCTGGGCATCACCCTGGCCACCGACGCCTATGGCCCCGTGGCCGACAACGCCGGCGGCATCGCCGAGATGAGCGGCCTGCCGGAGACCGTCCGGGAGCGCACCGACGCGCTGGATTCCCTGGGCAACACCACCGCCGCCACCGGCAAGGGCTTCGCCATCGGCTCTGCATCTCTGACCGCCCTGGCCCTGCTGGTCTCCTATGTCAACATCGTTCAGGAGAACACCACCGAGACCCTCAACTTCACCCTCACCAGCCCCACGGTTCTGGTGGGC
This sequence comes from uncultured Oscillibacter sp., assembly GCA_905200545.1. Lineage (GTDB taxonomy): Bacteria > Bacillota > Clostridia > Oscillospirales > Oscillospiraceae > Oscillibacter. The sequence continues at coordinate 116,299 of CAJKKQ010000002.1, read as the reverse complement.
ATGTTCATCGGCGCCATGCTGACCTTCGTGTTCTCCGCCTTTACCATGAGCGCGGTGCAGAAGGCGGCCCAGTCCATCGTGGTGGAAGTCCGCCGCCAGTTCAAGGAGATCGCCGGCATCATGGAGTACAAGGCCGATCCCGACTACGCCTCCTGCGTGGCCCTGTGCACCAAGGGCGCCCTGCATGAGATGGTGGCTCCCGCTCTGCTGGCCATCATCGTCCCCCTGGCCACCGGATTGATCCTGGGCCCCACCGGTGTGGTGGGATTGCTGGGCGGCGTGTCTGTCACCGGCTTTGCCATGGCCGTGTTCATGTCCAACGCCGGCGGCGCCTGGGACAATGCCAAGAAGTATATCGAGGGCGGCCATCACGGCGGCAAGGGCTCCGAGCAGCACAAGGCTGCCGTGGTGGGCGACACCGTGGGCGATCCCTTCAAGGATACCTCCGGCCCGTCCCTGAACATCCTCATCAAGCTCTGCTCCACGGTTTCCATCGTGTTCTCCGGTTTGATCCTGGCCTTCAACGTGATGAATTTCCTGTAAGCCGGAATCTTCTGTTTCAAATGTCCAAAGCCCCTCCGCTCAGGCGGAGGGGCTTTTTCCATATGATGGAAGATTAACCTTTCCCGGGCGATGAGCGCTCGGGCCGTTTTTAGCCGTTTTTCACAGGAAAAGCGGCTAAAATTTGGCCTTTCTGCGGGGAGGTCCAAATGCCTTGGGTTGCTTGACAAGGTAATCGTTTACCGATATAATGTTGTGCGGAAAACCTCCGGAAGACCTGAAAAACAGCTGGTTTCCGAAGCATATATCGAGAAGGAAAGAAAGGAACGCACGAACATGATCTATTCTACCGAAGTGCAGAACATGTGCCCCGTTGCCAAGGGCGCGTACCATGGTCCCGCTCCCATCCCCGAGGAGGGCAAGTGGGTTCAGGCCAAGGAAATCAAGGACATCTCCGGCCTCACTCACGGTGTGGGCTGGTGTGCTCCCCAGCAGGGTGCCTGCAAGCTGACCCTCAACGTCAAGGACGGCATCATCGAGGAGGCCCTGGTGGAGACCCTGGGCTGCTCCGGTATGACCCACTCCGCCGCCATGGCCTCTGAGATCCTGGTGGGCAAGACCATTCTGGAGGCCCTGAACACCGACCTGGTGTGCGACGCCATCAACACCGCCATGCGGGAGCTGTTCCTGCAGATCGTCTACGGCCGCACCCAGACTGCCTTCTCCGAGGGCGGACTGCCCATCGGCGCCTCTCTGGAGGATCTGGGCAAGGGCCTGCGCAGCCAGGTGGGCACCATGTTCGCCTCCAAGGCCAAGGGCCCCCGCTATCTGGAGATGGCCGAGGGTTATGTCACCCGCATCGCCCTGAACAAGGACGATGAGATCATCGGTTACGAGTTCATCAACCTGGGCAAGATGATGGATGCCATCAAGAAGGGCACGGACGCAAACGAGGCCATGGAGGCCGCCAAGGGCCGCTACGGCCAGTTTGACGCCGCCGTGAAGTATATCGACCCCCGTCACGAATAAGAAAAGGAGGAATTGACCAATGGCTCTGTTTGAAAGCTACGAAAGAAGAATCGACAAGATCAATTCCGTCCTGGCTCAGTACGGAATTTCCAGCGTGGAGGAGTGCCGGGACATCTGCAAGGCTGCCGGCTTCGACCCCTACGAAATCGTCAAGGGCATCCAGCCCATCTGCTTTGAGAACGCTGCCTGGGCGTACTGCGTGGGCGCTGCCATCGCGCTGAAGAAGAACGTGGCCACCGCTGCCGACGCTGCCGAGGCTATCGGCGAGGGCCTCCAGGCTTTCTGCATCCCCGGCTCCGTGGCCGAGGACCGCAAGGTGGGCCTGGGCCACGGCAACCTGGGCGCCATGCTGCTGCGGGACGAGACCAAGTGCTTCGCCTTCCTGGCCGGCCACGAGTCCTTTGCCGCCGCTGAGGGCGCCATCGGCATCGTCCGCAACGCCAACAAGGCCCGCAAGGAGCCCCTGCGGGTGATCCTCAACGGCCTGGGCAAGGACGCTGCCCAGATCATCTCCCGCATCAACGGCTTCACCTACGTTCAGACCCAGTTCGACTACTACACCAGCGAACTGAAGATCGTCCGGGAGATCCGCTACTCCGAGGGCGAGCGGGCCAACGTCCGCTGCTACGGCGCCGACGATGTCCGGGAGGGCGTGGCCATCATGCACCACGAGGGTGTGGACGTGTCCATCACCGGCAACTCTACCAACCCCACCCGTTTCCAGCACCCTGTGGCCGGCACCTATAAGAAAGAGTGCATCGAGCAGGGCAAGAAGTATTTCTCCGTGGCCTCCGGCGGCGGCACCGGCCGTACCCTGCACCCGGACAACATGGCCGCCGGCCCTGCCAGCTATGGCATGACCGACACCATGGGCCGCATGCACTCCGACGCCCAGTTCGCCGGCTCCTCCTCTGTGCCTGCCCACGTGGAGATGATGGGCTTTTTGGGCATGGGCAACAACCCCATGGTGGGCGCCACCGTGGCTGTGGCCGTTGCCGTGGCAGAGAGCCGCAAGTAAGCACGCGTTTTCCAAAGACACAAACAGACCCCCGGGGCATACCCCGGGGGTCTGTTACTGAAAGAAGGGGGATTCCATGCAGCTGAACACTCTGGGACTGGTGCATACAGTTCTGCGGCAGACCGTCCGTCCCGGCGCGGTGTGCATCGACGCCACGGCGGGGAAGGGGCGGGATACCGCCCTGCTGTGCCGCCTGGCGGGGGAGACGGGGCGGGTTCTGGCCTTTGACATCCAACCGGAGGCGGTGGAGCAGACCAAAGCCCTGCTGGCCCAAGAGGTGCTCCAGGCGGAGGTATACCTGGACAGCCATGCCCACATGGCCCGGTATGCCGAGCCGGAGACGGTGGACTGCGTGGTCTTCAACTTCGGCCGTCTGCCGGGTGGTAACCCCAAGATCTTCACCCGGGCGGAGAGTTCCCTCCAGGCCATCGACGCGGGACTGGAGCTGCTGCGGCCCGGCGGTGTCATGGCCATCGCCCTCTATTACGGCGGGGAGAACGGCTATACCGAGCGGGACGCGGTGCTTGCTCATCTGGCAAAGCTGGACCAGCGGCGCTTCACCGTTCTGGAGGGACGCTGGGCCAACCGCCGGGGAGACCCGCCCATGCCGGTGTTTGTCTGGAAAGAGGGTTGAAGGGAATACAGAACGTAAAAAATCCGCAGAGCATTACTCTGCGGATTCCTTTTTTGAGTGATTACAATGCGGTGCTCCGGAAGTATGTGACTTCTGATGGAACACAAAACGTACTGTATAGACCAATAAAAGAAGCCCCATTGCAATCCAATACAGCGTCAGTAAGATTCCTCCGGCGGGCAGCTGTGAAAAGCGGAACAGGTCTATGTATGTTACGGGCTCCAGAAGAAACCACATGTTGCGGTATTGATAGAGAAACACCGCTAGGAGAAGCCAGCATACCGGTAAAGCGGGCGGATGGTGGATGGTGCAGCCTGTTAAGATTCCCAGGGGGACTGCCACAATTAGAGCAAAAAGTTGGTCAAATCGGGTTCCGCCAGTAAAATAAAGCAGTGCAGACCCTAGGGTTATAAAGAGGTAAAGCCAAGCCCCCCATCCGCAGATCAGCCCTAGAGACCGTTTGCACAGAAGACACGCAATTCCGCAAATCGCCAGAGGCCATACAAAGATTAGCCCGGAGACTCCGCCGTGAAAAAGGCAAAGTACCACGGTACAAAATAAAATGCACAATCCCGCAAGCTTTTGCCGATGTTGACGTAATATTTCAGATGATTCTGCTGTCAAAGGTGGTGACGTGGTGGAGTCCGTGCCGGATTGTGACATCGGAACAGATGCTGCCACTCCCTTTACCAGCTCATCCAGGGTAACACCGAAAATCTCGCTCAGCCGCACCAGCTTGTCCAGATCCGGGATGCTCCCGTCTGTCTCCCATTTGCTGATGGACTGCCGGGAGACGCCCAGCTGCTCCGCCAAGGCCTCCTGGGAGAGCCCTGCCTGGGTACGCAGGGCAAGAAGCCGCTGACCCATAGTCATATCCGCCGCCTCCTTTGGGTGCGTTTCTGAGGCTATGGTACCATCCGGCGGCGAAAATGTCTATCCAGCGGCCTTGACAAGGCCGCAACCGGCAGTTGCGGCGGCAAAATTCCAATACAAAACGGAAAAACTCCCCGGAGAATTACTCCGGGGAATTGCTCTTTTCTATCTGTGTGGTATCTGCTTCCGCGGTGGCTTTTACCATCCTGTGGCCGGGGAAACCCAGGATCCCCAGCGCCGCGCCGCACAGAGCGCTGCCCAAAGAGAGTACCTTGGGGTGACGGGCCGCAAAGAGCACAAACGCATTGAGGCGAAAGCTGGATGTATGGGAAAAAGACCCATTCCCCCAAAGATATTGCAGCTGCTCCCACAGACCCTGGGCCAGATAGCAAAACCAGGGAGCCATCGCAATTATCCACACGACAATGATTGCCAGAATGGCTCGCCGGGTCCACACTGCCCACCGGCGGGTGGGGGGATCTGCCCGCAGCAGTGTCAGACAGCCCCGGGCCAGCGTCCACCCTAGTACGAGATAGAACAGGGGCTTTACAAAGTAAATCACCATGTATATGGGAAATGCTAAGTATCGCTCCTGCAGCAGCCGCTGTGCCCACGTGCCACTGGAAAAATAGAATACCCCCAGCAGGACCGTCACCACTGCACTGACTGCCAACCGCCGCAGGCGCCGGAGGTGGGATTCCCGGTCTGCCGGAGCGTAGAGAATCTCCTTGACGTCGGCATTCAGGGCCTCCGCCAGCGTGGTCAGCATCTCCACGTCCGGCCGGGACCGGCCTGTCTCATAGTTGGAGACCGTCTGCCGGGTGACGTGCAGGGCCTCCGCCAGCTGGTCCTGGCTCCAGTTTCGCTGCTGGCGCAAAAAGCGGATGTTCTTGCCGATATCATTCATGGGCCGGGCCTCCTTTGCTTCCCCCATTGTACGCCGGAAGGGCGGTTTTTGTCACGCAAAGAGTCTTTGCGGCGGGGAAAGCTGCACGTTCACAGCACTTTTCCCTTCCGCTCTCCGGTGTATTGCCCCTCCGCAATGGCGGGAACGCCGGATACAAATACATAGTCCATGCCGGCGTCAGTCTGCTCCGGATTTTGCCAGGTGTCCCGCTCGTGGATGGCGGCGGGGTCGAAGAGACACAGGTCCGCGTCGGCGCCTGGCTGGATGCGGCCCTTTTGGACAAGGCCCAGCCGGTCCGCCGGAAGGCGTGTCATTTTATGGACAGCCTCCGATAATGTCAGCACATGCCGCTCCCGGACATAGGATTCCAGGACCCGGGGGAAGGTGCCGTACACCCGGGGATGGAGCAGCCCGCCTACCGGATAGGTGGCGTCGGAGATGACAGAGGAGAAGGGGGTACGGAGGATGTCGTCGATGTCCGCCTGATCCGTGATGCGATCGATCATGGAGGCGGCGCAGTGCTCCCGGGCCAGAAGGTCGAACAATACGTCGTAGGGATCCCGGCCCACCTGGGCGGCAATGTCCGCCAGGGATTTTCCCTCGTAAGGCCGGTCGCCGGGGGCGTGGAGGGAGGTGGGCAGGATGTTCTCAAAGCCCACCAGCAGCGAGATGTTCTCAAAATCCGTCCCCGTCTCCATGCGCGCCCGCATGGCCGCACGCTTGCCCGGATCCCGGAGGGCGGCCGTCAGGGCCTCCATGCCTCCGGCCTGAAACTCCGGCGGCAGCACATGGATCAGCTGGGTGGACCCAGCCGGATAGGGGTAGACGTCACAGGCGATGTCCAGCCCCTCCTGCCGGGCCTGGGAGAGCATCTTCAGCATCCGGGGCACCGCCCGGCGCCAGTTGCGCCGCCCGATGGCCTTCAGGTGGCTGATCTCCACCGGGGTGCGGAGGTTCCGGGCCACGGTGAGCATCTCGGTCAGGGCTTCCACCACGCCGTCCCCCTCCTGGCGCATGTGGACGGTGACGGGCACACCGGAATCCCGCAGGGGTTCCAAGGCCCGGATGAGTCCGGGGGTGTCGTAAAAGCACTCGGGCGCGTAGCCTAGTCCCAGGGAGACGCCCAGGGCGCCGTCCCCCAGGGCCCGCTCCAGGAGAGCGTGAAGCTGACGGTATTCTTCGTCTGTCAGAGGCCCGTCCCGAAAGCCTGCTACGCAGGCCCGGAGGGTGCCCATGCCCACCAGGGTCCCCGCATGGAGGGCGGTCCCGGCGGCGCACGCCTGGCGGCGGTAGGCGGCCAGGCTGGGGAAGTGGCGGGCTTCCAGCTCTCCCACAATGGGGGAGAGGTATTGCAGCACCGAGGCCCGGTAGGGCCCGTCCACCGGGGAGAGGGAAAGGCCGCAGTTGCCGTTTACCACGGTGGTGAGGCCCTGGGCAAGCTCCGCAGGGCCGAAGCCGGGACGGAACAGGGCGTCGTCCGCATGGCGGTGGATGTCCAGAAAGCCGGGGGTCAGGGTCCGCCCGGCGGCGTCAATAATCTGATGGGCCGGGACATCTCCCAGGTCGCCCACTGCGGCAATGGTGCCGCCCGATATGCCCACGTCTCCGGAGACGGCGGGAGCGCCGGAGCCGTCCAAAATCTGTGCGTTCCGGATCAGATAGTCCAACATAGCCGGACCTCCTTCCAATTTGGCACCAGTGTAGCATTCGGAGTACAGCTTTGCAAGGGCGGGCTGTAACTGCTTTGTAATGACTTCTGCCTGGAAAACCGATAAAATGAAAAAAATACCCCCAATGACTGTACAGAGGAGGGACTTTTATGGCCGGCGTATGTATGCGGGAGTGTGAAACGTGTTCCCTGCGTCAGGAGTATGGCTGCCGGGGCTGCCTGGAGTCCGGCGGGCAGCCCTTCTGGGGAAGCTGCCAGGTGGTGGCATGCTGCCACAGCCGGGGGCAGCAGAATTGCGGCCAGTGTGGCGACGGGCCTTGCTGCTCCAAGGTACAGGAGGCGCAGTGCCGCCGGGAGGAGTGGCCCCAGAAGGAGGCCCAGCTTCAGGCCCACTGGCGGGCGGGTATGGCCCGCCGGACTCCCGTGCTGGCCAAATGGCTGCCGGTGCTGTTCTGGGTGCTTCTTTGCTCCCGGGCGGTGAATCTCCTGGATCAGCTGGGCATCACCGCGGGATTGCAGGGGGCCGTGACGGTGGTGGAGGTGCTGACCGGCCTGGGGCTTCTGGTGGTGTACTGGAAGCTGGCACCTTTGTCCCGGCGGCTGCGTACCCTCTGGCGGCTGGAGTTGGTACTCCAGCTGGTGAGTGTTGCCCTCCTGGTGGGGATGTTCCTGGCGGGAGACCGTTTCTCCGCGGAACAGATCCCGCAAGATGCACAGTTGGGCGTGGTACTGGGGGCTCTGGGGCTTGTTCTGGGACTCCTGGCGGTGGGTCTTGTGGTCCAGTGCCTGTTTTACGGGGCTATGGCGGAGGAGCTGGAGCAAAGCGCCGTCCCGTCACCGCCCGGCGCATTTCAGAGTGTTTTTCAGTCCCTGCCCCAGCATTTGGCTGACAACTGGCGGCTGCTGCGCAAATGCGTGCTGGGGAGCCTGGGAGCTGCGGTGGGCGGCCTGATCCTGGGAATCCTGCTGGGCAGTCTGGGCGGCCTGGGGCTTTTGTTTGTCCTGCTGGCTTTGGCGGCGGCTGTGGTAATGATCGGCTGCATGGTGGCGGAGCTGGTGATCCTGTGGAAGACCAGCTGCTTTTTCCGGGATGCCCTGGGGGATCTTCCGGCCCTGCCGGAGGGGGAGCCGTGAATCCACGACATATACATACAATTATAAAATAAAGAGAGCGGACGCCATGGCGTCCGCTCTCTTTTGCTGTAAGTATAAAGAACTCAGTCCTCGCACAGGCCGGCGGTGATGATGGCCATGGAGTAGACCTCCTGGGCGTTGCAGCCCCGGGAGAGGTCGTTGATGGGGGCGTTCAGGCCCTGCAGGATGGGGCCGTAAGCGTCGAAGCCGCCCATGCGCTGCGCGATCTTGTAGCCGATGTTGCCGGCGTTGATGTCGGGGAAGATGAAGGTGTTGGCGTGACCGGCCACGGTGGAGTCGGGGCACTTGGTGTGAGCCACACGGGGAGAGACGGCAGCGTCGAACTGCAGCTCGCCGTCGATGGCCAGATCAGGAGCAGCGGCCTTGGCCTTGGCGCAGGCATTGCGCATCTTGTCCACGTCCTCGCCCTTGCCGGAGCCCAGGGTGGAGTAGCTCAGGAACGCGACCTTGGGATCGATGCCGAAGACCTTGGCGGTAGCAGCGGTCTCCAGACCGATCTCCACCAGCTCGTCCTCGGTGGGCTTGATGTTGATGGCGCAGTCGCCCATGGCCAGGACCTCGCGGTCACCGGTAGCGGAGGGACGCACCAGAATGAAGCAGGAGGAAACGATCTTGCTGCCGGGCTTGGTCTTGATGATCTGCAGGGCAGGACGGACGGTATCGGCGGTGGAGTAGGTGGCGCCGCCCAGCAGGGCGTCGGCATAGCCCATCTTCACCAGCATGGTGCCGAAGTAGTTGGGCTGCATCAAAGCGGCACGGCACTGCTCCTCGGTCATCTTGCCCTTGCGCAGCTCCACCATGGTGGCGACCATCTTGTCCATGTCGGCAAAGGTGGCGGGATCAATGATCTCGGCGCCGCGGATGTTGAAACCGATCTCCTCGGCGGCAGCCTGAATCTCGTCGGGGTTGCCCACCAGAACGGGGGTCAGGAACGTACCGGAGAGCAGACGGGCAGAAGCCTCCAGAATACGGGCATCGGTGCCCTCGGTGAACACGATCTTGCGGGGATGGGCCTTGAGCTTTTTAATCAGAAATTCAAACATGTGTCTTCCTCCCGAAAAAATATCAGATTGGGAATACAAATTATACTATTTTTTATTATACTCGGCAAAATCCGGCGGTCAATTAAAAAATAAAAATTTCGTAACAAAAAAATGAACTGCACCTGGGTGTCCTTCTGTGGGATGTGTCGAACAATGTTTCTGCCCACAAGGGGTTGTGGTTGGAAAAAATCGTAAAAGATTTGGAAATTCGCAACTTTTTTCGTAAAAATAGGCTTGACGAACCGGGAAAAAGAGGGTATTATAAAGCGGTAACAAATTGTAACTATTTTTCTTTCGACCCTTCGAAGGAGACTGTATGAACGAAGATTTGAAACGAGGTAACAATCCGGGCGGAACCTCCGGCCGGGGCGGCAAACGCCTGGCCCGGAACCCCCGGGAGGCAGAGGGCCGTGCGGGCTCCCGCCTGAGCGACACGGTGCGCCTGTCCGTCAAGCGGATCATCTCCGCCCAGCAGAGCGCCGCAGGGGAGGAGCCCCAGGCTCTGGAAGAGAAGGCCCAGCCCCGTTCGGCTGCAGCGGCCACCCAGGAAGCGCCGGTCTGGCAGGATGAGGCCCAGGAGGCCCGTCCCCCCAGAAAGAAGAGCCTGGCGGAGCGGGTGAAGCTCTGGAGCCGGGGAGACGACGAGGCGGAGAGCCCCTTCATCCGGTTTTATCAGGCCATGCGCCAGCGGATCCGGGGCCGGATCCGGCACTGGCGCTACATCATCCGGGAAAACCGGGCACGGAACTTCCCGGAATCTGAGCGCATGGTGATCCAGCTGGCGCTGTTTGTGTGGAATCTGGTGCCCATGCTGGGCGCTCACCTGCGGGAGCGGCTGGATCATCGCCGCCGCCGGGGCGCCAGAAAGAGTTTCCCCAAGCTCTTCGGCGGGAAGAAGATCCACCCCGCCGCCTTTTTGGGCGCCGGCTGCGGCTTTGCCGCCGTGGTGCTGTTCTTCTCCTTCTATACGGTGGGCACCACCGTCACCTATGATGGACAGGTTGTGGCGGCGGTCAGCTCCCGAAGCGCGGCGGAGGCCGCCTGTCAGGATCTGGAGGCCCAGACCACCAGCACCCTGGGGGAGAACTGGAGCATCGATGCGTCCAAGCTGACGTATTCCACGTCTTTGCTGCCCCGCCAGGAAGTGGTGGACGGCGAGACCTTCGAGGAGGATCTCTCCGATCAGATCGGCCTGGTGACCCAGGCCTACTGCCTGTACGTGGACGGCGAGCTCATCGGCGCCACCCCCTATGAGGGCGCGCTGGAGGAGCTGCTGCAGCAGCTCAAGGACGCCGCCACCAATGAGAACACCATCTCCTGCGAGTTTGCGGAGGATGTGGAAGTCAAGTATGAGTATGTGCCCAACGATCAGGTGATGAACCTGGGCTATCTGGCGGAGACGCTCTACTCCACCAAGACCGCCGAGGTCACTTATACCGTGGTCAAGGGGGACACCTGGTCTGAGATCGCCGAGGACCACGGCCTCACCTCCGCAGAGCTGCTGGCTCTGAACCCCGGCTACAACATCGATAAGCTCCAGATCGGCGAGGTGCTGACCCTCTCCGCTTCCGTGCCCTACCTCACCATGACGGTCCAGCAGCGGGAGTACTATGTGGACGAGATCCCCTACGATATCGAGTACACCGACAGCGCCTACCTCTACAAGGGCGATTACAAGGTCACATCCGCCGGCGAATACGGCGCGGCGGATGTGGTGGCCAACGTCACCTACGTCAACGGCGAGGAGACGCAGCGTACCATCCTCTCCTCCGTGACCCTCAAGGAGCCTGTTACCGAGCAGCGCCTCCAGGGTACCAAGGAGCGGCCCACCTGGCTGCCCACCGGTACCTTCCGCTGGCCCACCTCCGGGCGGATCACCTCCTACTTCGGCGGCCGTTCCTCTCCCGGCGGTATCGGCTCCACCAACCACAAGGGCATCGACATTGCCGGCAGCTACGGCACACCCATCTACGCCGCTGACGGTGGCACCGTGACTTACGCCGGCTGGATGGGCGGTTACGGCTACCTGGTTCAGATCAGCCATGGCAACGGCTATGTGACCTACTACGGCCACAACTCCAGCCTGCTGGTGTCTGTGGGAGACCATGTCTACAAGGGCCAGCAGATCGCCCGTATGGGCTCTACCGGCAACTCCACCGGCAACCACTGCCATTTCGAGGTCCGCTACAACGGCGTGGCCAAGAATCCCCTGAACTATCTGCCCTGAGTTGGCGACAGATAAAAAACGAGCGTCCGGCCCGGCCGGACGCTCGTTTTCATTTATGCACCGGTGGACTTGTGTGCCTCCACCCGGCGGGCGATATAGTCCGGGACCTCCTCACAGGGGATCCCCAATGCCACGGACAGCTCGCTGTGGAGCAGCTGCTGGGCCTGCTTGGCAAACCGTTCATCCACGGCCCCGGCCCGGCGGCCCTTGGCCATGGCCTGTTGGCGCTTGACATAGACCGACATCACCAGTTCCGCCAGATCCCGGCAGCTGCCTGTGCGAACCAGCTCCTGATAGTGCCGGGAGAGCAGCTGCAGCGAGGGGGCGTGGTAGGCGGTGGCATGGATGGAGGAGATCTCGTCAATGAGGGCTTCCGCCTCCTGGGCGGAGATCACCGGGCGGATGGGGATCTTGGCCTGATCCGCCGGCGTGTAGATGACGCCGTCCTGATGCAGGGGCCGCAGCTGGTAATAGGGCCGCTCCTTCTCTCCCGGGGCCGGCTTGGGACAGGTGACAGCCTCTACCCGGCACACGCCGGTGGGGCCGTAGACCACCAGATCGCCTGGCTGAAACATGATACATCCTCCTTATCAAAACCCGATTATTTCCAATGTTAATCATATTTTACCACACTTTTTTTCCGAAATGTAAGGGCTAATTTCCGCCTGCCCCCGGAAAACCGCCCCGGGACGGGGAAGTTTTCCTTTCCGCCGCCGCCGGGGCATGCTATACTATAAGATCCGGGATTCCCCGGGGCGCCCGGTCAGATGCCGGGGCGTGGGGAACGAGACCACAACAAAAGAGAATGCGAGGAGACCATATGGAGAAAAGTTTTGCCGGCAGCAGCCAGTATGTGGCGTCGGAGGAGCTGATGAGCGCGGTGAATGTGGCGGTGACGCTGGAAAAGCCCCTGCTCATCAAGGGCGAGCCGGGCACCGGAAAGACCATGCTGGCCCAGGCAGTGGCGGAGGCCATGGGCCTGCGGCTGATTATCTGGAACGTGAAGTCCACCACCAAGGCCCAGGACGGCCTGTATGTCTACGACGTGGTGCAGCGGCTCTACGACAGCCAGTTCGGCACCCACGGCGTGGACGACATCGCCCGCTACATCAAGCTGGGCAAGCTGGGCGAGGCCTTCCGGTCGGAGGAGCGGGTGGTGCTGCTCATCGATGAGATCGACAAGGCGGACCTGGAGTTTCCCAACGACCTCCTCTGGGAGCTGGACCAGATGGAGTTCCACATCCCCGAGACCGGCGAGACGGTGAAGGCCAACCACCGGCCGGTGGTCATCATTACCTCCAACGCGGAAAAGGAGCTGCCGGACGCCTTTTTGCGCCGGTGTGTGTTCCACTATATCGATTTCCCCGACAAAGAGCAGATGGAGCGCATCGTCCGGGTCCACTTCCCGGACCTGGAGCAGAACCTGGTGAACCAGGCCCTGGCGGCCTTTTACTGGGTCCGGGAGCTGCGGGACATTGAGAAAAAGCCCAGCACCTCGGAGCTGGTGGACTGGCTGCGGGCCCTGGCCTCCGGCGGCATCGACTCCAAGGAGCTGGAGCGGCGGATCCCCTTTGCCGGCGTGCTGCTGAAAAAGGACAAGGACCTGACGGCCCTCCACCGGGCCAAGCGGTGAGCCTATGTTTGCGGATTTTTTCTATCTGCTGCGCCGGCGGGGGCTGGACGTGTCCCTCAACGAATGGCTGACGCTGCTGGAGGGGATGGAGCGGGGGCTCCACCGCTCCTCCCTCACGGGATTTTATCAGCTGTGCCGGGCGGTGCTGGTGAAGAGCGAGGCGGAGTACGACCGCTTCGACCAGGTGTTTTTGGAGTATTTCCGGGATATCCCCTGGAAGGGAGAACTGCCGGAGGACCTGCTGAACTGGCTGAATCACCCCTCCGAGGACCTGCGCCGCACCATTGAGCAGCTGCGGGCCCAGGGATTGCCGGATCAAAGCCTCCAGGAGCTGCTGGACCTTTTGGAGCAGCGGCTCCACGAACAGACGGAGGAGCACAACGGAGGCAATTACTGGGTGGGCACCCAGGGGCGTTCCCCCTTCGGCAACGGCGGCTGGCACCCCGGCGGCATCCGTATCGGGGGAGAGGGGCACTCCCGCACCGCCATGACGGTGGCGGGGGAGCGGAAGTTCCGGGATTTCCGCCGGGACAACACCCTGGATACCCGCCAGTTCCAGATGGCCTTCCGGACACTGCGTCAGCTCTCCGTTCAGGCGGACAGCGCCGAGAAGGTGCTGGATGTGGACGGAACTGTCCGGGATACCTGCGACAACGCCGGGACGCTGAAGGTCCGCTACCGCAGTCCCCGGAAGAACACCGTGAAGGTGCTGCTTTTGATGGACTCCGGCGGCTCCATGGAGTATTACGCGGGACTTTGCAGCCGCCTCTTTCAGGCCGCCACCCGGTCCAACCACTTCAAGGAGCTCCACACCTACTATTTCCACAACTGTGTCTATGAGGAGGTCTACCGCTCTCCCCGGCTGCGGTGGGATGAGGCGGTGGAGACGGAGTGGCTGCTGAAGAACTTTGACAGCTCCTACAAGGTCATCATCGTGGGGGATGCCGCCATGAGTCCCTACGAGCTGCGGGAAAAGCAGTACCAGTGGGGACGGGGGACCTACGGGCCCTCTGGCCTGGAGTGGCTGGAGCGGCTGCGGCGCCAGTTTCCCTATCTCATCTGGCTCAACCCGGAGCCCATGCCCAGCCGGCCGGACTACTGGACCCAGACCCACTGGCAGCTGGGGCAGATCTTCCCTATGTACCAGCTCACCGCCGACGGCCTGGAGGCGGGTATGCGCCGCCTGATGGTGCGCCGTTAACGTTCCGGCGCAGGGGGAAGAGGCTTTTTTGCCTGCTTTTTGTGCAGCTTTTTCCATGTTTTCCTTTACAATATATCATTTCTCCGGTATAATACTATAGCTAATGTAAAAATAGGGGAATGGAGTAACGCAATGGCACTGATCGAATACGACGAGTACAAGCAGAAGCTCCGGGAGCTGGGCCCTGAGTTGGAGAAGCTCTCCGCGGCGCTGGACATCGACAGCGCCCGCTCCGAGGCCGCCCGGCTGGAGGATGAGACCGCCCAGGATGGATTCTGGAACGACCTGGAGCGCTCCCAGAAGGTGCAGCAGCGCCTCAAGCAGCTGCAGAACAAGGTGGCCCGGCAGGAGAAGCTCATCCACGAGTGGGAGGATCTCACCGCCCTTTGCGAGATGGGCCAGGAGGCCGATGACGCCGAACTGCTCCAGGAGCTCAAGGACGGGTTCCACACCCTGGAGGAGAAGGTGGAGGAGTCCCGGATGGCTACGCTTCTCTCCGGGGAGTACGACAGCCACAACGCCATTTTGACCTTCCACGCCGGTGCCGGCGGCACCGAGGCCCAGGACTGGACCCAGATGCTCTACCGGATGTACACCCGCTGGGCGGAGCGGCATGAGTTCACCTACCAGATCCTCAACTACGAAGACGGTGACGAGGCGGGCATCAAGTCCGCGTCCATCTCCATCGAGGGCGAAAATGCCTATGGCCTTTTGAAGAGCGAGAACGGCGTGCACCGTCTGGTGCGGGTCTCTCCCTTTGACGCCAACGCCCGCCGGCAGACCTCCTTTGCCGCGGTGGAGGTGATGCCCGAGATCGAGGATGACGACGAGATCGAGATCCGGGACGAGGATATCGAGATGCAGGTCTACCGGGCCTCCGGCGCCGGCGGCCAGCACGTCAACAAGACCTCCTCCGCTGTGCGCCTGATCCACAAGCCCACGGGCATCGTGGTGGCCAGCCAGCAGGAGCGCAGCCAATTCCAGAACAAGGACAACTGCATGAAGATGCTCAAGTCCAAGCTCATGGAACTCAAGGCCCAGCAGCATGCGGAGAAGATCTCCGATATCAAGGGCGTGCAGATGAAGATCGAGTGGGGCAGCCAGATCCGCTCCTATGTCTTCATGCCCTATCAGCTGGCCAAGGATACCCGTACCGGCTATGAGATGGGCAACATCGATAACGTCATGGACGGCGATATCGACGGCTTCATCAATGCCTACCTCACCCAGCTGGCCACCGGCGAGCTGAAAAAATAAGGCGACTGGGAGCGTGTGCGGATGGCGTCCGCACAGGCCGGCCAGCGCTGCCGGAATGCTCCTGAACGATACAGGCCCAAAGAAAAGGCGCGGCTGAAAGGCCGCGTCCTTTTTCCGGAAAAAAAGAGAAAGGAATCGCAAGACATGGAAAACAACACTCCCGCAGCGCCCCAGGAGAATAAAATGGGCGTCATGCCCATCGGCAAGCTCCTGGCGGGCATGGCCATCCCCATGATGATCTCCATGCTGGTGCAGGCCCTCTACAACGTGGTGGACAGCGTCTTCGTGGCCCAGATCAGCGAGGATGCCCTCAACGCCGTCTCCCTGGCGTTCCCGCTGCAAAACCTGATGATCGCCGTGGGCTCCGGTACTGCCGTGGGCATCAATGCCCTGCTCTCCCGCTCCCTGGGCGAGAAGAACCAGGACATGGCGGATCGGGCAGCCAACACGGGTATCTTTTTGTCCCTTTGCAGCTTCGTGGTATTCGCCTTGATCGGCATCTTCCTCTCCCGTCCTTTCTTCCTGGCCCAGGCCGCAGGGGAGGAGAGCATCGTGGAGTACGGTACCCAGTACGCCACCATCTGCCTGGGGTGCTCCCTGGGCGTCTTCTGCCAGTTCTGCTTTGAGCGGCTGCTCCAGTCCACCGGCCGCACCTTCTACGCCATGTGCACCCAGCTCACCGGCGCCGTCATCAACATCATCCTGGACCCTATCCTGATCTTCGGCCTCTTCGGTGCTCCCCGGATGGAGGTGGCGGGTGCCGCTATTGCCACGGTGGCCGGGCAGATTGTGGCCGCCCTGCTGGCCCTGCTGCTGAACCTCAAGAAGAACCACGATATCCACATCCGTCCCCGGGAGATCCGCTTCAACAAGGAAGTGGCAGGTGTCATCTACCGGGTGGGCATCCCCTCCATCGTCATGCAGTCCATCAGCTCCGTGATGGTCTTTGGTATGAACAAGATTCTCTTTGGCTTCACCAAGACCGCCACCGCCGTCTTCGGTTCCTACTTCAAGCTCCAGAGCTTCGTGTTCATGCCGGTCTTCGGCCTCAACAACGGTATGGTGCCCATCGTCAGCTATAACTTCGGTGCCGCCCGGCCGGAGCGTGTGCGCCGGACGGTGAAGCTCTCCGTCTGCACTGCCATCGCCATCATGGCAGTGGGATTGCTGGTGTTCCAGCTCTTCCCCCGGACGCTGCTGGGCTTCTTCAACGCCTCTGCCGACATGATGGAGATCGGTTCTGTGGCCCTGCGGATCATCAGCGTATCCTTCCTGTTCGCCGGCTTCTGCATCATTGCGGGCTCCGTGTTCCAGGCCATCGGCAACCCCCTGTACAGCCTGGTGGTCTCCGTGGGCCGTCAGCTGGTGGTGCTGCTGCCGGTGGCGTGGCTGCTGTCCCTGACAGGCCGGCTGGAGCTGGTGTGGTGCGCATTCCCCATTGCCGAGCTCATGAGCCTGACCCTGAGTATCATCTTCCTGCGCAAGACCTTCCGGGATGCCGATGCCTATATGGCCCAGCGGGCTGCAGACTTTGCCCGCAAGGACGCCGAGGCATGAGGCTGTGACAGAGCAATCAAAAAGAGCGCCTGATTGTCAGGCACTCTTTTTGCGTGGGGTCATTGGGAGAGAAATTCGTTGGGATCCATGGTGTCTCCGTCCTTGGTGACGGAGAAGTGGAGATGGGGACCCTGGGCGGCCTCCGAGGCGGCGGTGGTGCCCACAGTACCGATGATCTGACCGGCGCTGACGCTCTCACCCGCTGTCACCATGGGACCTTCCTGAAGGCTTGCGTAGGTGGCCTCCACGCCGTCCCCGTGGTCAATGACCACGGTAGTGCCCAGCAGGGCGTCCTCCGTCACGGAGAGGACGGTCCCGGCGCTGGCGGATACCACGGAGTCCCCCTCCTGCGCGGCGATATCCACGCCGTCGTGGATCCGCCAGTCATCCATGGTGGGGCTGTAGAGCAGCTCATCTACGGAGAAGGCCGTCACCACCTCCCCCTCCAGAGGCTGAACCACCGGCTGCGGTGCCTCCGCCACCACCGGCACCTCCACGGTGACAGGCTCCTCCGGCATACTGGCGGGGATCTCCTCCTGGGCAGAGGCCTCTTCCGTCTCCGGGGGGATGGTCTGTGCCGGCTGGGGCTCCTCCTGGATCACCGCCGGAGCCGAGGCATCTTCTTCCGCCTGGGGCTCCTGGCTGCTGCCGCCGAAGAGCCAGAAGTAGCCGCCGATCCCGGCGGCCAGCACACACCCGGCCAGCACCACGGGAAAGGCCCCGCTCATCAGGGACTTGAATTTGTTTTCCATGTAATACCTCCCTCATATTGGGTCTGAGGGAAGTATGGGCGCTTTTTCCGGGATTTATACAGAATTTGGCGGCGGCAAAGAGACAAAAAAGGGAGACGCTCCAGGCGTCTCCCTTCTGCTATGCGGAACTTTATTTGATGATGAGGGTCTTTCCGTCCATCTCCGGCGGGCAGGCCAGGCCCATCACATCCAGAATGGTGGGGGCGATGTCCGCCAGACGGCCGTCAGAGCGCAGCTCCGTGCCGGCACCGCAGAGGATAAAGGGTACGGGATTGGTGGTGTGGGCGGTCATGGGAGAGCCGTCAGGCTCCTCCATCTGCTCGGCGTTGCCGTGGTCGGCGGTGATCATGGCGATACCGCCCATCTTCATGGTGGCGTCTACCACCCGGCCCACGCAGGTATCCACTGTCTCCACAGCCTTCACCGCCGCTTCGTAGACGCCGGTGTGGCCCACCATGTCGCAGTTGGCGAAGTTCAGGATGATGACGTCGTAAGCGCCGGACTCGATGCGCTCCACGCACTTGTCCGTGACCTCCACGGCGCTCATCTCCGGCTGGAGATCGTAGGTGGCCACCTTGGGGGAGGGCACCAGCACCCGATCCTCGCCGGGGAACACCGTCTCGGTGCCGCCGTTGAAGAAGAAGGTCACATGGGCATACTTCTCCGTCTCGGCGATGCGCAGCTGGGTCAATCCCATCTGGCTGAGATACTCGCCCAGGCCATTGGCGACGCTGACCCGGGGGAAGGCCACCTCCACATTGGGCATGGAGGCGTCGTACTCCGTGTTGCACACAAAGGTCAGGGGGAAGAACTGACGGGTAAAGCCGTCAAATTCGGGATCCACCAGGGAACGGGTGATCTCCCGGGCCCGGTCGGGGCGGAAGTTGAAGAAGATCACGCTGTCGTTATCGGAGATGGTGCCGTCCCGGTCGCAGACCACAGGCTCCACAAATTCGTCGGTGACGCCGGCGGCATAGGAGTCCTTCACAGCGGCCACGGGCACGGGATTGAAGGTGGAACCCTCTCCGTAGACCATGGCGTCATAGGCCATCTCCACCCGGTCCCAGCGTTTGTCCCGGTCCATGGCGTAATAGCGGCCCATCACCGTGGCGATCTTGCCCACACCGATGGAGCGGCACTGCTCCACCGTCCGGGCCATAAAGTCGGCGCCGGAGGTGGGGGAGACGTCGCGCCCGTCCAGGAACGCATGGATATAGACCTTTTCCAGTCCCTTGCGCTTGGCCATCTCCAAAAGGGCAAAGAGGTGGTCCAGATGGGAGTGGACGCCGCCGTCGGACAGAAGGCCCATCAGGTGCAGGGCAGTACCCTTTTCCAGGCAGGCGTCCATGGCGTGATTGTAGGCGGGATTCTCAAAGAAAGAGCCGTCACGGATGGCCTTGGTGATGCGGGGCAGATCCTGGAACACCACACGGCCCGCGCCGATGTTGGTGTGGCCCACCTCGCTGTTGCCCATCTGCCCGTCAGGCAGGCCCACATCCAGGCCGGAGGCCCGGAGGGTGGTATGGGCATATTCCTGGAAGAACTGATCCAGGCGGGGAGTGCTGGCGGCGCGGATAGCATTGCCGACAACGCCGTTGGTGAGGCCAAAGCCATCCATAATGATGAGGGTAGTGGGTGTTTTATTCATAGAAACCTCGTTTCAAGAATCATCGATTCGCCGTTGTAAAGGGGATTACTCCTGGTTGGCGGCGTTGATGATGTCCAGGAACTGATCGGGCTTCAGAGCGGCGCCGCCGATGAGGCCGCCGTCGATGTCGGGCTGAGCCAGGAGCTCCGCAGCGTTCTTGGGATTCATGGAGCCGCCGTACTGGATGGTGACGGAGCGGGCCACCCGGGCGCCGTACAGAGCGCGGATGGTGGCGCGGATGTTGCCGCAGACCTCACCGGCCTGCTCGGCGGTAGCGGTCTTGCCGGTGCCGATGGCCCAGATGGGCTCATAGGCGATGATGCAGCGGCGCAGCTTGTCGGCGGGCACACCGTTGAGGGCGCTCTTGACCTGCAGGGCGATCCACTCGTTGGTGATGCCGGTCTCCCGCTGCTCCAGGGACTCGCCCACGCAGATGATGGGATTCATGCCGGCATTGAGGACGGCGTGCACCTTCTTGTTGACAGTGGTGTCGGTCTCGCAGAAATACTGCCGCCGCTCGCTGTGGCCCACAATGACGTACTTGACGCCCAGGTCCTTGAGCATGTCGGCGGAGACCTCGCCGGTGTAGGCGCCCTTCTCCTCAAAGTAGACGTTCTCAGCGCCCACGGAGATGCGCAGGTCCTTGAAAGCCTTGATGGCGGTGGAGATGTTGCAGGCGGGGACGCAGATCAGCGTCTCGCACCACTTGACCCGGGGCATGATCTTCTTCATATCCTCGGCGAACTTCTTGGTCTCGGTGGCGGTCATGTTCATCTTCCAGTTGCCGGCGATGACGGTCTTGCGATATCTGCGGTTCATGATTATCATTACTCCTTTATGTCTGTATCGTTGGCCCGCGGAAAGCACGGACGGATTCACGAACTGACGCGTTCCGGGTATCTGCCGGGGCCTGAGGCTCCAAAACTACTTCCCGGTAACGCAAACTATTATTTTATAGCCCAAAATCTGCACTTTGTCAAGAGTTTTGACTCTTTTTTCAGAATAAAAACGGGAACTTTGCCAGGGAGGTACCGCTCCTTGGGGCACGGCCTTCCGCCCCACGCAACATATGGCCGCAGGCAATACCTGTCAGATGAACATTACTTGTCCAGCAGGCAGGCCACGCCGGGGAGCTCTTTGCCCTCCATGAACTCCAGGCTGGCGCCGCCGCCGGTGGAGATGTGGGTCATCTTGTCGGCATAGCCCAGCTGCTGCACGGCAGCCGCGCTGTCGCCGCCGCCGATGATGGTGATGGCATTCGTCTTGCTCAGAGCCTCGGCCACAGCCTCAGTGCCCTTGGCGAAGGGAGGGAACTCAAAGACGCCCATGGGGCCGTTCCAGATGACGGTGCCGGCGTCAGCCACGGCATCGCAGTAAAGCTTCACAGTCTCGGGGCCGATGTCCAGGCCCTGCCAGCCGTCGGGGATCTCGCCGGCCTTGACCACCTGGCTCTTGGCGTCGGGGGCGAAGGCGTCGGCGCAGACGGTGTCCACCGGGAGCAGCAGCTTGACGCCCTTGGCGGCTGCCTTTTCCACCATCTCATTGGCATAGCTCTCCCAGTCGGCTTCCAGGAGGCTGTCGCCCACCTTGCCGCCCTGGGCGGCGGAGAAAGTGTAGGCCATGCCGCCGCCGATGATGATGGTATCGGCGATCTCCAGGAGGTTGTTGATGACGCCGATCTTGCTGGAGACCTTGCTGCCGCCCAGAATGGCCACCAGGGGCCGCTTGGGGTTGGCCAGAGCGCCGCCGATGACCTCCAGCTCCTTCTGGATCAGGAAGCCGGACACGGCGGGCAGGTAGTCCGCCACTCCGGCGGTGGAGGCGTGGGCCCGGTGCACGGCGCCGAAGGCGTCGGACACATAGATCTCCGCCATGCTGGCCATCTCCTTGGCCAGCTCGGGATCGTTCTTGGTCTCGCCCTTCTCAAAGCGGGTGTTCTCCAGCAGCATGATCTCACCGGGCTTCAGGGCGGCGGCCTTGGCCTGGGCGTCGGGGCCCACCACATCCTCGGCCATGATGACGGGCTTTCCCAGCAGCTCGCTCAGGCGCTTGGCCACGGGCTTGAGGCTCAGGGCCGGATCGGGGCCGTTCTTGGGCTTGCCCAGGTGGGAGCAGGCGATGACAGCGGCGTTCTGATCCAGCAGGTACTGGATGGTGGGCAGGGCGGCCCGGATGCGCTTGTCGTCGGTGATGACGCCGCTGCCGTCCTTGGCCAGGGGCACGTTGAAGTCACAGCGCAGCAAGATCTTCTTGCCCCGGACGTCCACGTCCCGTACGGTCTTCTTATTATAATTCATATGAGTTCCTCCGTTTGTGGTGTTGGTGGTTGATGATAGAATAAGCAGTCCGGACACTCCCTGTCCGGACAGGGTCACAAAAGGTTTACAATGCCATCTCACCGGTGGCCTGCAGCCCCGGAAAGCCTGTTTGCCGCAGTGCCTCATAGACGCACACTGCCACGGTGTTGGAGAGGTTCAGGCTCCGGGCTTCGGACACCATGGGAAGGCGGATGCACCGCTCCCGGAACCGCTCCCGGAAGTCCTGGGGAAGGCCCGCGGTCTCCTTGCCGAAAAAGAGCCAGCTGTCCGGTGTGAAGACAGCCTCCTGATAGGAGCGGGGAGCCTTGGTGGTGGTGAGCCACAGATCGGCAGCGGCCTCCGGATGGCGGGTGAAAAGATCCTCCAGATTCTCGTAATCCGAAACCTCCACCAGGTGCCAGTAGTCCAGTCCCGCCCGGCGCACGGCCTTTTCCGAGATGTCGAAGCCCAGGGGACGGACCAGGTGCAGCCGGGAGCCGGTGGCGGCGCAGGTCCGGGCGATGTTGCCGCAGTTCTGCGGAATCTCCGGCTCCACCAGTACGATATTGAGCATGAACAGAAAATTCCCCTTTATCCATTAAATATGTTACAAGCGAAACCCATTGTAATCCTTTACCTGCACAAATTCAACCGTAAAGTGCGTGGAAAAGCTGATTTTCAGGAAAAATAACCACAGACGCTTTGGATTTTCTGCGAAATGCCGAAAAACAGACAAATTTTTGCGTATTTTGCATTCCACAGCCGCCATTTACAAAAAAAGAGCGGAAAGATCGCATTTTCTTGGGGGAAATTTTTAGATAAATTTTGCCCAGGGGGTGGATTTTCCACATATCTTTGCTATAATGTAATTACCTATCACCATTGCAAGGAGGATATTCCAATGGATTGTCCGCAGCGCGCCGTGTTTTTTCTGGAAGAAGATGCTTCTGTACCGGCGTATTCCAAACCGCTGATGCTGGAAACCGTTTTGTTTTGCCCGATCCTGAGCTGGATGAGTGAAAAGTTGCGGTCCGATGGCGTGCAGCGGTTTTTTGCTGTTTGCGGTCCGCGGTTCGCCCAGGAGGCCCGGGACTGCTTCCCGGCAGACGCGGAAGTCATGGTTTCCGAGCAGCACCAGGAGCTGCTTTCCTTCCTGGATACCGATGAGACCACCTTGGTGTTCCGCTGGGCGGCCCTGCCTGCGGCTGAGGCTGGTCCCGGTTTCGCCTATGCGGCTCCCGGCCGGGAGCTGCGCAACACCTGGCGGGAGCGCCTGACCAACGCCGTCCAGGGGGCGGAGCTGGTAGGCGGCTGGCTGCCGGTGAACCGCCGGGAGAACCTGGACGAGATGGAGCAGCTGATGCGGCCCCGGGTTATCCGGCGCCACAGCGCCGCCGGCGTGCGGATCATGGATCCCGCCAGCGTCTATATCGATCCCCGGGTCACCATCGGGACGGGCACCGTGATCCTGCCCGGCACCATTTTGCGGGGCGAGAGCCGCATCGGCTGCGGCTGCACCATCGGGCCCAACGCCCTGGTGGACTGCTGCACCGTGGGCGACGGCGTGGTCATCAACGCCTCCCAGACCTATGAGAGCACCATTGGTGCCGGCGCAGATGTGGGCCCCTACGCGCATATTCGTCCTAACTGCACCGTGGGCGAGAAGTGCCATGTGGGCGCATTCGTGCAGCTGAAAAACTGCGTGCTGGGCGCAGGCACCAAAATGAGCCACCTGACCTATGTGGGCGACGCCGACGTGGGTGAGCGGGTGAACTTCGGCTGCGGCACCATTACCTCCAACTACGACGGCTTCAAAAAGCACCGCACTGTTATTGAGGACGACGTGTTTGTGGGCTGCAACACCAACCTGGTTCCCCCGGTGACGGTGGGCCGGGGCGCCTATATCGCCGCCGGTACCACGGTGACGAAAGACGTGCCTCCCGATGCTCTGACAGTGGGCCGGGTGCGTCAGGAGAACAAGGAGGGCTGGGCGGCCCGCCGGCGCAAGATGCACCAGAAGTGATCCGGAGACGATCATAGAGAAGCATAGAAGAGAAAATTCAGGAAAATACTGATAGAACAGAGAAAGAAGGCGTTGAAAGATGATTTCTCACGGCAAGGATATTAAAATTTTCACAGGCAACGCGAACCCCAAGCTGGCGGATGAGATCTGCAAGCTGATGGGTACCAAGCTGGGCGAGGCGGAAGTCGGAACCTTCTCCGACGGCGAGATCTTCGTTTCTTTGTACGAGACCGTCCGCGGCAGCGATGTGTTCGTGGTCCAGTCCACCTGCACCCCCGTCAACAACAACCTCATGGAGCTGCTCATCATGATCGACGCGCTCAAGCGCGCCTCCGCCGGCCGCATCACCGCCGTGATCCCCTATTACGGCTATGCCCGTCAGGACCGCAAGGCCAAGGCACGCGATCCCATTACCGCCAAGCTGGTGGCCAACATGCTCACCGCTGCCGGTGCCGACCGCGTGCTGACCATGGACCTCCACGCCTCCCAGATCCAGGGCTTCTTTGATATCCCCGTGGACAATCTGGCCGGCAACCCCATCTTTGTGGATTACTATGCCAAGAAGTTCGGTGCGGACTGCGAGAACATGATGGTGGTCTCTCCCGACGTGGGCTCCGTGGCCCGTGCCCGCGCCTTCGCCCAGAAGCTGCACATGAATCTAGCCATCGTGGACAAGCGCCGTCAGAAGGCCAACAGCTGCGAGGTCATGAACGTCATCGGCGACGTCCGGGGCAAGGACTGCATCCTCTTTGACGACATGGTGGATACCGGCGGATCTCTCTGCAACGCTGCGCAGGCCCTCATCGAAGTGGGCGGCGCCAAGAGTGTCCACGCCTGCGCTTCCCACGGCGTCCTCTCCGGCCCCGCCATTGACCGGGTCAACAACAGCGTCATCACGGAGCTGGCCCTGCTGGATACCATCCCCGCCATCGACCCGGCCAAGAGCAGCAAGATCAAGTATCTGCCTGTGGCCCCCATGTTTGCCGAGGCCATCGAGCGCATCTATCAGGAGATCTCCATCTCCAAGCTGTTCCGCTGAGACCTGTCCCGCGGAAAAAAGAAGATAGCACCATATCACCATATAAGGCGGGAAAGCTTGCTTTCCCGCCTTTGCGGCCGTTGGAAAGCCGGAAGCAGAGCTGCTGACGACCGCCAGGATTCGGATGACCCCTATATTTGATAAGGAGCACCATATGTTTGGAAGCAAATCCGCCGCGGTGGACTGGCTGATCGTGGGCCTGGGCAATCCGGGCCAGAAGTACGCCAACACCCGGCACAACATGGGCTTTCTCACCGTGGACCTGCTGGCGGAGCAGAAGGGTGTGAAGCTCAACAAGGTGAAGTTCAAGTCCGCCTACAATATCCTCTCCTTCGCCGGGTGCAAGTGCCTGGTGATGAAGCCCCAGACCTATATGAACCTCTCCGGCGAGGCCGTGCGGGAGGCGGTGCAGTTCTATAAACTGCCCCCGGAGCGGGTGCTGGTGATCTATGACGACGTGTCCCTCCCGGTGGGGAAGATCCGGGTGCGGCCTACCGGCTCCGCCGGCGGCCATAACGGCATCAAAAACATCATCGCCCACCTGGGCACCCAGGATTTCCCACGCATCAAGATCGGCACCGGCGCCCCCGGTGAGGGGGGCGATATGATCGACTGGGTCATCGGCGTGCCCTCCCAGGCGGACCGCAAGACACTGCTGGAGTCCTTTGAACGGGCCATCCAGGCGGCCGCGTGCATCCTGGAGCACGGCGTGCAGAAGGCCCAAAACGACTTCAACTGAGGCATAGTGTCCTCTCAAATCCCATAAATACAGGGTGAACCCCCCGTCCATGCGGGACGGCGGGGGTTTGCCCATGCCCACAATTTCCATATTTTTACAGAGAAAGGCGCCCCTATGGAACAGTTCTTGCGAAAACTCAATACCATCCCGGAGGTGGCGGAGCTTATCGGACGGGTGGAGGAGGGCGGCTGTCCGGCGGCAGTCACCGGCCTCCAGCCGGTGCACCGGGCCTGTGTGGGGGCGGCGGTGGCTCTGGGAGCGGGCCGCCCCGGCGTCTTTGTCTGCGGCGATGAGCGGGAGGCCCGGACCCTGGCGGCAGACCTGGGGGTTCTGACCGGGGCAGAGCCGGTGGTGCTTCTGGCCCGGGAGTGGCAGTTCCGCCCCGGCGCCATTGCCTCCCGGGAGTGGGAGCGCAGCCGTCTGGCGGCCCTCTACGCCCTCTCCGGAGAGGGGGCAGCCAAAACCGTGGTGACCACGGTGGACGCCCTCATGGCCCGGACGCTGCCCCCCCGGCTGCTGGCCTCCCTGGCCATGGAGCTGCGGATGGGGCAGCAGGTGGATCTGCAGGCCCTGACGGAGCGCCTGGTGAACGCAGGCTATACCCGCTGTGACCAGGTGGAGGGTGTGGGCCAGTTCGCTCTGCGGGGCGGCATTCTGGACGTGTTCTCCCCCCTGATGGAGCGGCCGGTCCGCTGCGAGTTCTTTGACGATGAGATCGACTCCATGGGGGCCTTTGACCCCGGTACCCAGCGCCGGACGGAAAATGTGGAGACGGCGCTGCTGCTGCCGGCGGCGGAGGTCCTGCCCCACAGCGCCCCCGGCGGTACGGTGGGCCTGGCCCAGACCCTGCGTCGTCAGGCGGACAAGGCCGAGAAGAAGAACCCCAAACTTGCTGCCGCCCTGCGGCGGGACGCGGAGCAGCTGGAGAATACCGGCACCGTGGGAGGATTGGACCGGTATCTGGCTGCCGTGTACCCGGAGATGACCACCGGCGTGGACTATCTGCCCGCCGACGCGGTGGTGTTTTTGTGCGAGAGCGGCCGGGTGGACGAGCGGGCCCGGGGGGCCCTGACCCAGACCAAACAGGACGCGGAGGCTTTGATGGAGGCCGGAGAGCTGGCGGGGGAGTACGCCCGGGTGTGCCTGGCTCCGGAGGAGCTGTACGCCGCCCTGGAGGAATTCCCCGTCATCATGGCGGATGCCCTGCCCACCTCCCGGCTGCCCCTGCGGCCCCGGAGCATCAGCGCCATCACCGCCAAGCAGCTCTCCTCTTACGGCGGCAGCCTGGAGACGGCGGTGGCGGATCTGGAGCATTACCGCACCAGCGGCAGCGGTACCCTGGTGCTCTGCGGCAGCGAGGCCCGGGCGGAGAATCTGCTGCATATGCTGCGCCAGCGGGACATCCCTGCAGTGCCGGACCTGCGGGGCACCGCCCTGCCGGGCCCCGGAGAGGTGCGGGTGAGTTTGGGTGCCCTCTCCGCCGGCAGCGAGTGGCCCCAGCTCCACCTGGCCGTCATGACGGAGGGCCAGCTCACCGCCGCCGGCGTGCGGCGGCGCACCCGGCTCAAGAAGGACTCCAACCGCCAAAAGCTCCAGTCCTACACGGACCTGACGCCGGGGGATCTGGTGGTCCATGTCCACCACGGTGTAGGCCGGTTCGTGGGCATTCAGCGCCTGCCGGTGGACGGCGTGGAGAAGGACTATATCAAGATCGACTACGCCGGAGGAGACTGCCTTTACGTGCCCGCCACCCAGCTGGACATGGTCAGCAAATACATCGGCGGCGGGGAAGAGGAGGGCCGGCAGAAGCTCAACAAACTGGGCGGTACCGAGTGGGCCAAGCAGAAGACCCGGGCCCGCAAGGCCGTCAAGGATTTGGCCAAGGGACTCATCGCCCTCTACGCCCAGCGCCAGCGCCAGCCGGGCTTCGCCTTCTCTCCGGACTCCCCCTGGCAGCGGGAGTTTGAGGAGTCCTTCCCCTATGCGGAGACGGAGGATCAGCTCAAGTGCATCGCCGAGATCAAGGCGGACATGGAAAAGCCCCGGCCCATGGACCGGCTGCTGTGCGGCGACGTGGGCTACGGCAAGACGGAGGTGGCCCTCCGGGCGGTGATGAAGTGCGTGCTGGACGGCAAACAGGCCGCCATCCTGGTGCCCACCACCGTCCTGGCCCAGCAGCACTACGCCACCGCCTGCAGCCGGTTCCGGGACTTTCCGGTGAAGATCGAGGTGCTCTCCCGCTTTACCTCCCCTGGGGAGGCCCGGCGGATTTTGGGCCTGGCCCGAACCGGCGGCGTGGATCTTCTCATCGGGACCCACAAGCTGCTGCAAAAGAGCGTGGAGTTCAAGGACCTGGGACTCCTCATCATCGACGAGGAGCAGCGCTTCGGCGTCACCCACAAGGAGCGGCTCAAGGAGATGAGCCGCCAGGTGGATGTGCTGACTTTGTCGGCCACCCCCATTCCCCGGACGCTGAACATGGCCCTCTCGGGCCTTCGGGACATGTCCACCCTGGAGGAGCCTCCCGCCGACCGCCAGCCGGTGCAGACCTATGTGATGGAGCACGACTGGGCGGTGCTGGAGGACGCCATGCGCCGGGAACTGGCCCGGGGCGGCCAGATCTACTACCTCCACAACCGGGTGGAGTCCATCGACCTCACTGCCGCCCGGCTCCAGAAGATGCTGGGGGAGGACGTGCGCATCGTGGTGGGACACGGCAAGATGAGCGAACAGGAGCTCTCCTCTGTCATGGAGGCCATGGTGGACGGGGAGGCGGACATTCTGGTGTGTACCACCATCATCGAAACCGGCATCGACATTCCCAATGTCAACACGCTCATTATCGAGGACGCCGACAAGATGGGCCTGGCCCAGCTCCACCAGCTGCGGGGCCGCATCGGCCGCAGCTCCCGCCGGGCCTACGCCTACCTCACCTACCGCCGGGGCAAGATCCTCCAGGAGACGGCGGCCAAGCGTCTGGCGGCCATCCGGGAGTACGTGGAGTTCGGCTCCGGCTTCAAGATCGCCATGCGGGACCTGGAGATCCGGGGCGCGGGCAACCTGCTGGGCCCCGAGCAGTCCGGCTACCTCATGAGCGTGGGCTATGACCTGTACCTCAAGCTCCTGGAGGAGGCGGTGCTGGAGGAACAGGGTCAGCAGAAGAAGATCGAGACGGAGTGCGCGGCGGACCTCACCGTCAACGCAAACATCCCGGAGCGGTATGTCCCTGCTCCGGAGCAGCGGATGGACCTCTACCGGCGCATCGCCGCCATCCGCACCGACGAGGATGCCTCCGACCTGCTGGACGAGATGATGGACCGCTACGGCGAGGCGCCCAAGTCCGTGCTGGCGCTGCTGGATGTGGCGCTGCTGCGGGCTGCCGCCGCCAAGGCGGGCGTGTCCGACATCTCCCAGAAGGGCAGTTCTCTGCGCTTTACCCTGGCAGTGTTCCGTCCGGAGGCGCTGGTGGCGGTGTGCGGCTTGGGCAAGTACAAGTACCGCCTGACCCTCTCTGCCGGGGAGCAGCCCTCCCTGACCCTCAAGCTCAAGCCCGGCGAGGATGTGCTGGAGACGGCATTGACCCTGGTGGAGGATCTGAAGCTGGCGTCGGAGCAGAAAGAATCCTGAAAAGCCATAAAAGTGACAGATGCGGCCCGGCTGAAATGCCGGGCCGCATATTTTTTACAGCCGTGGAATAGAATGGGGGGACGACCTGCAAAGGAGCCTGAACATGATGAAACGACGCATTTTTGCTCTGCTTGTATGCCTGCCGCTGCTGCTGAGCGCCTGTGGGAAAACCGATGCCGGAGCGGGCGGGCTTTTAAGCCGGGCTTCCGGCATTGCCGACGACGAGGTGTTGCTGACAGTGGATGGCCGGGAGGTGCCCGCCTGGCGGTACCTCTACTGGCTCACCGCCGTGTGCGACCAGATCCGCACTGCCTGGAACGACGCCGGCCGGACCCTGGATTGGCAGCAGACCCTCTCCGGAGAGCCCCTGGCGGATTACGCCCGGCGCAAGGCCCTGGAAAATACCGCCCTCTACGCTACCGTGGAGACCCTGGCGGAGGAAAACGGCGTGACGCTGACAGAGGACGACCAGGCACAGCTGGACGGGGAGTGGCAGGAGAAAGTGGCGGAGTACGGTGGGGAGGAGGCGTATCTCCAGGCCCTGGAGCGCATGGGACTTGGCCGGGAGGAGGCCCAGGCCCTGTCGGAGGATGCGTGTTTGTACCGCAAGCTGCTGGAACGCTCCGGTGACGCATCCAGCGGCCTCTATGTGACGCCGGAGGAGACGGCGGAGTTTGCCGCCGGGCGGGAGTATCTGGCGGCCTCCTGCATTCTGGTATCCACGGCGGGCGTGGCGGCGGAGGACAGCGAAGCCCTGGCTGACAAAAAGACCCGGGCAGAGAGCATCTTCTCCCAGATCAACAGCGCGGCAGACGGGGCGGCTGAGTTCACCCGTCTGGCCCAGACGGAAAACGATGCCCCGGCCCAGCCCGGTACCTTTGCCGCCGGGGACGGTACGCTGCCCCAGGCGGCGGAAGAGGCTTTGCGGGCCCTGTCGGTGGGCCAGTGGAGCGGCGTGGTGGAGACCGAGGAGGGCTATTATCTGCTGCTGCGCCAGGAGGTGGATGATGCCGCCATCCGGGCCGACTGCTTTGACAGCCGGCTCCTGACGGCAGCCGGAGAGGCGGATACGGAGCCCGGCGCCAAGCTGGAAACCCTGTCGGTTCCGGCTTTCTACGACGCCGTTTGCCGGGAGCGGGAGGCGTTGTGAGCTCCTCACAGCGGTTTTCGTCAAGATGACGAAAACCGCTGTGGTTTTGTCAAAGATTTAACAAATTTGCGTAAAACTGAGAAATTTGCATTGACGGCGGGGGAGGGACCCTCTATAATCATAAGTACAGCAGGGTAGCATCCACTGATTTGTCAAAAAATTGTCAATAATGTCACAAACTTGACAATCTCCCGGAACTCCTTGCCGGATCCATATTTGGCAACAGCGGCGGCGGCTCGCACCGCTGCCAATCAAACAAAAAAACAAAACGGAGGAACATCATGAAAGATCTTTATGTCGTGAATTGCTGCAGAACCGCCATTGGCTCTTTCGGCGGCAGCCTGAAGAACACGCCCGCCGCTGAGATGGGCGCCATCGTGGTGAAGGAAGCTCTGAACCGTGCCGGCGTGAAGCCCGAGCAGGTGGACGAGGTTATGTTCGGCTGCATCCTGACCGCTGCCCAGGGCCAGAACGTTGCCCGGCAGGTCTCCATCAAGGCTGGCATCCCCTACTCCGTTCCCGCCTACACCGTGGGCATGGTCTGCGGCTCCGGCATGAAGTCCGTCATCGAGGGCGCCCGTTCCATCCTGGCCGGTGATTCCGACATCGTGGTCTGCGGCGGTACCGAGAACATGAGCGCTGCTCCCTTCGCCTCCATGGATGCCCGCTGGGGCGCCCGCATGGGCGACAAGAAGCTGGTGGACACCATGATCAAGGACGGCCTGTGGGACGCCTACAACAACTATCACATGGGCACCACCGCTGAGAACATCAACGATATCTGGGGCATCACCCGCAAGGAGCAGGACGAGTTCGCCGCTGCTTCCCAGCAGAAGGCCTGCGCTGCCCGGGATGCCGGCCGTTTTGACGACGAGATCGTTCCCGTCCCCGTGAAGGTCAAGAAGGAGATCGTGGAGTTCAAGCGCGACGAGTATCCCAAGGAGGGCGTCACCCCTGAGAGCATCGCCAAGCTGCGCGGCGCGTTCCCCGTGGGCCCCGAGTCCCCCAACCCCCAGGTTGTCCACACCTTCGAGCCCAAGGGCATCCAGGATGCTGAGGACAAGGGCACCCAGCGTGTCACTGCCGCCAACGCCTCCGGTATCAACGACGGTGCTGCCGCCATCATCCTGGCCTCCGGTGAGGCTGTTGAGAAGTACGGCCTCAAGCCCATGGCCAAGCTGATCGGCTGGGGCCAGGGCGGCGTCGATCCCAAGATCATGGGTGTCGGCCCCGTGGTTGCTTCCCGCAACGCTATGGCCAAGGCCGGCGTCACCATCGACGACATCGACCTGGTGGAGGCCAACGAGGCTTTCGCCGCTCAGTCCATCGCCGTTGCCCGTGAGCTGGGCTTCGACATGAGCAAGGTCAACGTTAACGGCGGCGCCATCGCTCTGGGCCACCCCGTTGGTGCTTCCGGCGCCCGGATCATTGTCACCCTGCTCCACGAGATGCAGAAGCGTCCCGAGGCCAAGAAGGGCCTGGCTACCCTGTGCATCGGCGGTGGCATGGGCACTGCCACTGTCTTCGAGAAGTGCTGAGCGCCTGATAACAAGTTATAAAAAGCGGACCGGCTTTTGCCGGTCCGCTTTTTTATGCGTCCTCCCGGGGACGGTAGCAGGGACAGGCAGGGGTGTCCGCCCGGCGGGGCTTCAGCCGGGGATAGACGCAGTGCCCCTGGGAAATGGGGTCGTACCGCCAGCCCATTTTTACGTAGTGCCGGCGGAAGTGCCGGCAGGTTTGGTAGGTCTCAGCCATCTTCAACCACCTCAGGACCGCTATAAGGGAAATAACCTTAAAAGTCAATAAGGGTATTTCCCTTATGATATGGTTTTCTTGAGGTGAGCGACATGTATCAGCATATGAGGGCTCTGCGGGAGGACCGAGATTTGACGCAAGGGCAGATGGCGGAACTTTTGCAAGTGCACCAGACGACCTATTCTGATTACGAGCTGGGGAATGTGAACATTCCGGTTGCGGCCTTGATTCAACTGGCAGAGTTTTATGGGACCAGCATTGATTTTCTAGTGGACTTTACAGATGATCCCACGCCCTATCCCAAGCCATGATAAAGCGGGGACCGGTATCACCGGTCCCCGCTTTGCTATGACGGCCAAATTATGCGCGCAGCGGGCTGTATCCCTCTCGAAAAAGTGCAGAAGCACTTTTTCAATGTTAAATATCCCGGCGGCCTTCCAGGGCCCGCATCAGCGTGGCGTCGTCGGCAAACTCCAGATGTCCGCCCACGGGGATGCCATAGGCCAAGCGGGTCACCCGGACGCCGAAGGGCTTTAAGAGCCGGGCGATATACATGGCGGTGGCCTCTCCCTCCGTGTCGGGGTTGGTGGCCATGATGACCTCTTCCACGCCGCCCTTGGCCACCCGCTCCACCAGGGATTTGATGGAAAGGTCGTCGGGGCCCACGTGGTTCATGGGGGAGATGACGCCGTGAAGCACATGATAGCGGCCGTTGAATTCCCGGCTGCGCTCAATGGCGGCTACGTCCCGGGGATCCGCCACCACGCAGATGACGGAGGGGTCCCGTTTCGGGGAGGCGCAGATGGGGCACAGCCCTCCGGCGGTGAAGTTCTGACACTCCGGGCAGCAGGTGACACTTTTCTTGGCGTCCACGATGGCGTCGGCAAACTCCTGGGCCTCCGCCTCCGGCAGGCCCAGCACATAAAAGGCCAGGCGCTGGGCGGATTTGCCGCCGATGCCCGGCAGCCGGGCGAATTGCTCCACCAGTTTTTCAAGAGGTGCGGGGAAATATTCCATGGTGTACCTTACGCTCCTTTATTTCGAGGCTTCCGGCAGGTCCATGGCGAAGAGGGCCGCGGCGCCGCCGGTGTGAACAAAGGCTAGAGGCGCGTCGCCGGTGAAATAGCCCTCTTTCAGAAAACGCAGCATCCCCGCCCAGGCCTTGCCGGTGTAAACCGGATCCAGCAAAATGCCCTCCGTCCGGGCCAGCTCCTGGATATAGGGGGTGTCCTCCGGATTGGGAATGGCATAGCCGGGGCCTACGTGGTACACCATTTCAAAGTCGCCATCCCGGCGGGGCAGGTCCCACCCCAGCAGCTCTGCAGCTCCGGCTGCCAGCTCCGGTACGATGTCCTCAAAGGGATCATCGTCCACGCCGATGCCGGTGACCTTGGCTCCCGGCAGGCAGCGGGAGACTCCCAGCAGGAGCCCTGCGGTGGTGCCCCCGGAGCCGGTAGCGGAGACGATGTGGCCCATCTCCACACCCTGGGGCAGCTGGGCGGCCATCTCCTCTACGCAGTGGACATAGCCCACCGCGCCCAAGGCTGTGGACCCGCCCACGGGGATGGGATAGCATTTGTGGCCCTGGGCCGCCAGCTCCCCACTGAGGCGGTCCATCTCCCGGTAGATGTCCTGATAGTCGTCGGTATCCACCAGGCGCACCTGGGCGCCGTAGATGTCGTCCAGCACCAGATTGCCCCGGCGCTCGGTGACGCCCCGCTTTTTCAGCAGCAGGATGGTCTGCATCCCCAGCCGGGCGGCACAGGCGGCGGTGAGCATGGCGTGGTTGGACTGGGCGCCGCCGGTGGTGAACACCGTGTCGCAGCCCTCCGAGCGGGCCTGGGCAAGCAGATACTCCAGCTTGCGGACCTTGTTGCCTCCCAGGGCTACGCCGCACAGGTCGTCCCGCTTGATCCAGATGTCCCGGCCGTACTGGGCGCTGATACGCTCCAATTTATAAAAAGGAGTGGGGTAGACGCCCAGGGAGACCCGGGGCAGCGTGGTATTTGCCATAAAAGTACCTCCTGATTCTCAGCCCCGCAGCTGGGCAATGCGGGCGGGGATATCCTCCGCCTTGTACACGGCGCTGCCGGCCACCAGCACGTTGGCACCGGCCTCAATGCAGGTCTTGCAGGTGTCCGGGGCCACGCCGCCGTCCACCTCCAGCTCGCAGGCGGGATTCTTCTCATCAATCCACTTGCGCAGGGTGGAGACCTTGGGCATCATGTCCGCCATAAATTTCTGGCCGCCGAAGCCCGGCTCCACCGTCATCACCAGGATCAGCTCCACCTTTTCCAGGAAGGGAAGGGCCGCCTCCGCCGGGGTCTTGGGCTTGAGGACGATGCCGGCCTTCTTGCCCTTGGCGTGGATCTTGTCAATGGCGGCGTGGATGTTCTCCTCTGTGTCGGACTCCACATGGACTGTCACCAGATCCGCCCCGGCGTCGCAGAACTGCTCCACATACCGCACAGGTTCCACGATCATCAGATGCACGTCCAGAGGCAGCTGCGTGGTGGGGCGGATGGATTTCACCACCGGGATGCCGATGGTGATGTTGGGGACGAACATGCCGTCCATCACGTCCACGTGGACATAATCGGCGGTGGAGATCCGCTGAATATCCCGCTCCAGATTCGCAAAATCCGCAGAGAGGATGGAGGGTGCGATTTTGACCATAAAAAACACTCCCTTTTTTGATTTCCGGCGGCCAGGCGCCGGGACATGGGGGCCAGGCCCGGTGACGCAGGAAAACGCGGGCGCATAGGATGGTGCAAGCGGCAGGTGGCCCCCCGGTTGTTTACCTCGCGCAGCGTCCGCCCCCGGCGCGGGGCCCGCCGCTTTTTTGAATAGGGAGCCGGCGGGATCTCCTGCCGGCTCCCAATTTGCTGTTGGTTTCATGATACCAGACTCCCGGCCTAAAAGCAACGGTCCCGCCGGGGCGGCAGGCGGAATTTTTGCCGTGGGACAAGCCCGGAGGAAATTTCTGAAAAAACGGGAAAGTGTTGCATAAACCACTTCTATAATGAGAACATTATGATATTCTAATATAAACAAACAGGAAGGCGGTGAAGCCCATGGAAACGAACATTGATTACGAGGAGCGGGCGGCGCTGCTGAAGGCATTATCCAATCCCGTGCGGC
Organism: uncultured Oscillibacter sp.; assembly: GCA_905200545.1. Classification (GTDB taxonomy): domain Bacteria; phylum Bacillota; class Clostridia; order Oscillospirales; family Oscillospiraceae; genus Oscillibacter. The sequence goes on along the minus strand of CAJKKQ010000002.1, from coordinate 81,424 downwards.
TGCGGATCGTCCACAGCCTGCTGGTGATGGGCTGCCGCAATGTGGGCTGTATGGAGCGGGGGACCGGGATGTCCCAGTCCTGTATCTCCCAGCATCTGCAAAAGCTCCGTTCGGCAGGGATCGTCACCGCCGAGCGGGTGGGAAACGAGGTCTATTACCACGCCGCGTCGGCGGAGGTGGCCGCTCTGGTGGCGGCGTTGATGGGGGAGGAGGTATCCGGCTATGTCCTGTGAGATCCTGGTGATCGGCGGCGGGCCCGCCGGGCTGTCGGCGGCCATCAATGCCCGGGCCCGGGGCCGCAACGTCCTGGTGGTGTCCAATCCGCTGGAGGAAAATCCCCTGTGGCGGGCGGAAAAGGTGGAAAACTACCTGGGGATGCCCGGCCGCAGCGGCGCGGGGCTCCTGCGGGAGATGCGCTCCCATGCGGAGCGGGACGGGGTGGAATTCCTCTCCGGCAAGGCCCTGACGGCCATGGCGGTGTCCGGCAGCTGGTATGTCAGCGTGGGCAGCGACATGTACAACGCCCGGGCGGTGATCCTGGCGGCAGGCGTTTCCCGGGGGAAGAAATTCCCCGGCGAGACGGAGCATCTGGGCCGGGGCGTCAGCTACTGCGCCACCTGCGACGGCATGCTCTACCGGGGCAAGGCCGTAGCGGTGCTAGGGTATACGGATACCGCCCGGAAGGAGGCGGATTTCCTCCGGGGGCTGGGCTGCTCCGTTACCTATTTCAACAATCCCAGAACCTGCGAGATCCGGGGCGACGGACAGGTGAGTTCCGTCACCTGCGACGGCGAAACGGCGGAGGTGGAGGGCGTGTTCATCCTCAGGCCCACGGCAGCGCCGGGAGACCTGTTCCCGGGCCTGACGCTGGAGAACGGCTATGTGGCGGTGGACCGGAAGATGGCCACCAACCTGCCGGGCCTGTTCGCGGCGGGAGACTGCACCGGAGGCCCCCTCCAGGTGTCCAAGGCCGCCGGAGAAGGGCTCATCGCCGGACAGAGCGCCGCGGCCTATGTGGCGGATCTGCTGCGGGCGGAAAAGAAACAGGGTTGAATCGGAGGGATTCCGCATATCCTGTGAGAATCCTATCCATCCTAAATCATATACATTTAATATAAGGAGAATGATCATTATGGCAATCAAGCATTTGAAGACTTCTGAGTTCCAGGCGGCAGTCAGCGCCGCTCCCGTGGCTATGGTGGACTTCTGGGCCTCCTGGTGCGGCCCCTGCAAGATGCTCTCTCCCGTGGTGGAGGAGATCGCCCAGCAGTTTGAGGGCAAGGTCCTGGTGGGCAAGGTGAATGTGGATGAGGAGCCGGATCTGGCCCGTCAGTTCGGCGTCATGAGCATCCCCACCGTGGTGTTCCTGAAAAACGGCGTGGAGTTCGACCGCAAGGTGGGCGTCATGCCCGGCCAGGTCTTTGTGGATATCCTCAACAAGAACCTGTAAGAACTGTAAAAAATGGCCCCCGGGCATTAGCCCGGGGGCCATTCTGCGTTTTCAGGGTTCGGCGAAGACCTCCGACAAAAGATCCATGGCCTCCGGCAGGCGGCTGCCGTCCAGCCCCGCGTAGTTGATCACCAGGGTGTGGGCGTAGGCGGGGTCGGGCACGGCGGCGTACTCCGACAAAAAGCCCAGCCGTACCCCCAGTTCCTCCGCCCGAGCCCGAAGCACCTGGTCGGAGCGGGTGGTGCGCAGGTTCAGGAGAAAGTGGAGCCCCGCTCCCTGCTCGGAGATGGAGATGCGCCCGGCAAAGGGGCTGGAGCGAAAGGCCTCCAGAACGCCTGCGCGGCGGTCCCGGTACTCCTTGCGCATGCGGGAGAGATGCTGCTCATAGTGGCCTCCGGCAAGAAAGCGGCCCAGCACGTGCTGATCCAGGGCCGGGACGGTGCAGGCGTAAAAGTCCAGCTCCCGGCGGTAGCGTTCCAGCAGACGGGGAGGCAGTACCATGAACCCCACCCGCATGGCCGGAGAGATGGTCTGGGAGAAGGTGTTCATGTAGATCACCCGGCCCTCGCCGTCGATGCTCTGAAGGGTGGGGATGGGGCGGCCGGAGAAGCGGAACTCGCTGTCGTAGTCGTCCTCAATGATGATACCGCCGGTGTCCGATGCCCAGCGCAGCAGCTCCTGACGCCGTCCGATGGGGGTCACCAGCCCCGTGGGATAGTGGTGGGAAGGAGACAGGTGTACGGCGGTGGCACCGGAGGCGGCCAGGGCACTCATATCCAGCCCCTGGCTGTCCAAAGGTACCGGGCGGCACCGGGCACCGCACTTGCCGTATACCAGGCGGATCTTGGGATAGCCCGGATCCTCCACCGCCAGCACGGTGTCCGGGCCCAGCAGCTGGGCCAGCAGCAAATAGAGATACTCCGCACCGGCGCCCACCACCACCTGCTCTGCCGAGACGGCCATGCCCTTGTAGTCCCGCAGGTCCCGGGCGATGGCCTGCCGCAGGGCGGGCAGGCCCTGGTGGGGCACCGGCCGCAGCAGGGCGCCGCCGTCCTCACTGAGAACCTGCCGGGTGAGCCGGGCCCAGACGGAGACGGGAAACCGGGCGGTGTCCACCCGGTTGCTCTTGAGGTCCAGACGCCAGGTTTTCCCCGCCGTCTCCGGCGCCGCGGCAGGGGCGGAGATTGCCGGGGGAGCCGTCCGCTCCACCGGCAGCACAAAAAATCCCCGGCGGGGGCTGGTGCGGATATAGCCCTCCGCCTCCAGCTGCTGATAGGCGCCCTCCACGGTGATGACGGACAGGTGCAGGTGATCTGCCAGGGCCCGCTTGGAGGGGAGTTTTTCCCCGGCGGCCAGCACGCCGGAGAGAATGTCGTCCCGGATGCACCGGTACAGGTATTCGTACAGGGGCGTATTGCCCCGGGCATCCATGGAATAGGTCAGCATGGGAACCCTCCTCTCTGACCATAAAGAATGGAGGTATTTTGCGTGATTTGATCATACCATATTCGGAATATCCCTGCCATGGTATTTTTGACAGGCGGCTGACGGAAGAGAAAAAAGTCCCGGGCGGGTTCTAAAACCCGTCCGGGACTTGTACGCTGGGAAAAGGGATCACAGGCCGTCGGGACCGTCGTCCCGGTTCCAGCCGCTCCAGGGGGCGGAATCCTGGCCGCCGGTCCAGGTCTGTTTGGCGATCTCATAATAGCCGATATCCGTGCACTGGTACACCGGCAGGTAGAACAGGGACACCACCAGGCTCCAGATGCCGCACACCAGGGCCGTGACCTCCGTGGAGAGGGCCGCCAGGCCGGTGTAGGCCACCTGGGTATTTGCCAGCAGGGCGGACATGGACTGGGTGGTGACGGAGTAGTTGATGACAAGAGCCGGCAGAGCGGCCAGCACCCCCCAGCCCAGATAGCTTAGATCCAGCAAAAAGAGCTGGCCCTTGTAGCCGTAAGTCTGTTCCTTGCTGCGATCCAGGGCCTCCAGGATGCCCATGTCCGGATTTTCCAGCAGATTATAGAGGGCGAAGCGGTAGCGGTAGGCGGCAATGATGCCGGGAATCACGAAGAGCATGGACCACAGCACGATGAAAAAGCTCATGACGATGTTGAGCCCCAGGATCCGGCCCACGGTGGAGAACCCGTCAAAGAGGGTGATGTACTCCGCCCGCTCTCCCCGGCGGACGGCCATGCAGTAAAGGACGAAGCCGGCGCCCAGCACCATGCCCATCATCCAGGTGAGGATGGAGACAAAGAGATTCAGGAATACGGAGGAACCGGCGGTGCCCAGGGGATCCCACGCGGAGACACCCACCACGGTGTCTGCAAAATTCAAAGCCAGCGTAAGCGCCAGATACAGCGCCGTCATGCCCACGGCACTCACCTGGGCGGTGCGCAGCAGATCCTTCATCTGGGCCTTGAGGGCCTTGCGGTCAATGAGTTGTGCCATCATGTCAGGGGAAGACCTCCTTTTCCGGGCACATCCCGGCGGAATCTTTGTTGCGTTTCAGTGTATCATGTTTCAAGTGCCTTGACAAGTGCGGCTCTGGCGGGAAGGAGGCGTTAAGAAGTGTTAAAAAGGAGGAAATATGTGGAAAGCTATAAAAGTTTCCCCGAGAAAGTGCGTTTTTTCCACAAAAACCGTCGTTCACAGTCTGGACATTTTTTAAAGTTGGGTGTAGAATAAAGCGCAGTATGTGGTAGTATCACCCGGGTGCGCCCCGTGCCCTTTACGCCGGAACGGAGGCGGCGGCGGCCCGGAACACTATCAGGAGTAAAAATGAGGTGAAGACAATGGCACAAGCTTTCTTTGGCGGCGTTCATCCCCATGATATGAAGGCCGCGACCAATGAAAAGGCCATCGAGCAGCTGGCACCGCCCGCTGTTGTGGTCATTCCCATGTCGATGCACTTTGGCGCGCCCTGCACGCCCCTGGTCAAAGCCGGGGACCACGTGAAGGTGGGCCAGAAGATCGGCGAGTTCCATGGTCTGGGCGCGCCGATCCACGCCAGTGTTTCCGGCACGGTCAAGGCAGTGGAGCCCCGTCCTTATTCCATGGGCGGCAACATGATGTCCGTCGTCATTGAAAACGACTTCAAGGACGAACTGTCTGAGGAAGTCCAGGCCCCCGCCAACCCCGACGCGCTGACGGTGGACGAGATGATCGAGATCGTGAAGAACGCCGGCATCGTCGGTATGGGCGGCGCAACGTTCCCCACCCACGTGAAGATCACCAGCGGCATCGGTAAGGTGGATACCGTCATCATCAACGGTGCCGAGTGCGAGCCCTACATCACCGGTGACCACCGCACCATGCTGGAGCGTCCCGAGGAGATCATCGGCGGCGCTACGTACCTTGCCAAGATGTTCGGCGTGGACAAGGTCATCATCGGCGTGGAAGACAACAAGCAAAACGGCATTGACGCCATGAACAAGGTCATTGCCGAGAAGAAGGCCCCCGTGGTGGTGGAGCCCCTGCGCTGCCGTTACCCCCAGGGCGGTGAGAAGCAGCTCTGCCAGGCCATCACCGGCAAGCAGGTGCCTCCCGGCGGTCTGCCCGCCAACATCGGCTGCGCTGTGTTCAACATCAACACCACCTGCGCCATCTTCCGGGCCATCACCACCGGCATGCCCGTGGTGAAGAAGATCGTCACGGTCTCCGGCTCCGGCGTGGTGGAGCCCAAGAACATCGAGTGCCCCATCGGCACCCCGGTCTCCTGCCTGTTCGATGCCTGCGGCGGCCTGAAGGACGGCACCTATAAGCTGATCTGCGGCGGCCCCATGATGGGCATGGCCCAGTATACCGCGGACATCCCCGTCGCCAAGGGCACCGGCGCCATGCTGGCCTTCTGCGAGGACGAGGAGAAGACCGTGGAGAACCCCCAGTGCATCCGCTGCGGCAAGTGCGTGGCCGCCTGCCCCATGCACCTGGAGCCTCTGTTTATGTTCCAGTATGCCTCCAAGGGCATGGTGGAGGAGCTGGAGGCAGCCCACATCATGGACTGCATGGAGTGCGGCGCCTGCTCTTACATCTGCCCCGCCCGTGTGCATCTGACTCATATGTTCAAGACCGGCAAGCAGTTGGTTAAGGATAAGGCCGCTGCTGAGAAGGCCGCCGCGGCCAAGAAGGCCGAGGAAGAGAAGAAGGAGGCCGCTAACAAATGACGGACTACAAGAATCTGAAACTCATTGCCACTTCTTCCCCCCACATCCGTGCTTCTGAGAATACCCGCTCCATCATGCTGGACGTCATCATCGCGATGGTGCCCGCTCTGGCTTGGGCCATCTGGAAGTTCGGCATCGAGGCCCTGCTGCTGACGGCGGTGTCTGTGGTGGGCTGTGTGTTCTGGGAGTGGCTCTATCGCAAGCTCATGAAGAAGCCCCAGTCTGTGGGCGACCTCAGCGCTGTCGTCACCGGCATGCTGCTGGCCTTTGTCTGCCCCGTCTCCACCCCGCTGTGGATGATCGTGGTGGGCGGCTTCTTCTCCATCGTGCTGGTCAAGCAGCTCTTCGGCGGCATTGGCAAGAACTTCGTCAACCCCGCCCTGGCCGGCCGTGCGTTCCTGCTGGGCAGCTACGCCAGCGTCATGACCACCTGGATCGATCCCGCTCAGAGCAAGGCGCCCCTCTTCGGCGGCACCGTGGATGCCGTCACCGCCGCCACCCCGCTGGCCTACATGAAGTCCGGCGATCTGGCCGGCCTGCTGGAGAACTATCAGATCTCCGACCTGTTCCTGGGCAACTGCGGCGGCTCCATGGGTGAGATCTCCGCCCTGATGATCCTCATCGGCGGTGTGTACCTCATCTGGCGCAAGGTCATCAACTGGCAGACCCCCGTTGGGTATCTTGCCACCGTGGCCGTGCTGACCCTCCTGTTCCCCAAGGCCGGTGCCTCCAACGTGGAGTGGATGCTCTGCAGCCTCTTCAGCGGCGGCGTGATGCTGGGTGCCTTCTTCATGGCCACCGACTACGCCACCTCTCCTGTTACCAAGAAGGGCCAGCTGATCTTCGGCATCGGCTGCGGCCTGTTCACCGTGTTTATCCGTTACTTCGGCTCCTATAACGAGGGCGTGTGCTACTCCATCATGGTCATGAACCTCTTCGTGGCTCTGATTGACAAGAGCGTCAAGCCCGCTCGTTTCGGCGTCGTAAAGTCCAACAAGAAGGAGGCGGCTGCGAAATGAGCAACGAAGTGAAGACCAAGGAAAAGGTCGATATGGATCCCAAGTACATCACCAAGCTCACCGTTACGCTGCTGGTGACCTGCATCATCGTGGCAGGCCTGCTGGGTCTGGTCAACGGCGTTACCGCGGGCCCCATTGCCCAAATCAATCAGCAGAAGACTGAGCAGGCCATGGCAGAGGTGGTCTCCGATCCCTCCAGCTTCCAGGCTGTGGCGGAGCTGCCCCAGGCGGCTGTGGACGCTGCTACCGCTGCCGGCGGCACCCTTACCGAGCTCTATGACGGCCAGGGCGCCGGCTATGTGCTCAAGGTGGTTGCCTCCGGTTCTCAGGGCAACATCGAGATGATGGTGGGCGTGGACGGCGACGGCGTCGTCACCGGCGTGTCCATCGTGGACAACTCCGAGACCGCCGGCATCGGCTCCAAGGTCATGGAGAACGAGCCTCTGGCCAGCGGCACCGGCGTGCTGGATCAGTTTGCCGGCAAGAGCGCCGCTGACGGTACGCTGGCTGTGGGCACCAACGTGGAGGCCATCACCGGCGCCACCGTGTCTACCCGCGGCGTGACCACCGGCATCAACGCAGCCCTGGCCGCCGTGGCCGCTTTGGGCTGAGAAAGGGGGACACACTACTTATGAATTTGGGTAAACAATTCAAGGAAGGTCTGATTACCAACAACCCCGTGCTGGTGCAGGTGCTGGGCATGTGCTCCACCATGGCAATCACCACCTCGTTTTTCAACGGTTTGGGCATGGGCGTGGCCGTTACGGTGATTTTGACCCTCTCCAATGTCATTATTTCCGCAATCCGCAAGATCGTGCCCGATAAGATCCGTATCGCCATGTTCATCGTGGTCATCGCCGGTTTCGTGACCTGCGTGGACCTGCTGATCCAGGCTTTTGTGCCGGATCTGGCTGCCTCCCTGGGCGTGTTCATCCCCCTGATCGTGGTGAACTGCATCATCCTGGGCCGTGCGGAGTCCTTCTCCTATAAGAACGGCATCGCTGCTTCCTTCTTTGACGGCATCTTCCAGGGCATCGGTTATACCGTGGTTCTGCTGATCATGTGCATCATCCGTGAGTTCCTGGGCGCCGGTACCTTCGGCGGCGGCCTCCTGGGCCCCGACGGCAAGGGCATCCAGATCCTGCCCTCTCAGTTCCCCGCCGGTATGCTGACCCTGCCTGTGGGCGGCTTCCTGGTGCTGGCCTGCCTGATTGCGGCTATGCAGTGGGCTTTGAGCAGATCCAAGAATAAGGAGGAGAGCAAATAATGGACCAGATCTATAATCTTCTTGCCATCACGCTGGGCGCCATTCTCTCCAACAACTTCATCTTCTCCCAGTTCCTGGGCTGCTGCCCCTTCCTGGGCGTTTCCAAGAAGGTGGATACCGCTGTTGGTATGGGCATCGCCGTGACCTTCGTCATGGGCCTGGCGTCCGCCGTGTGCTTCGTCGTCAACAACCTGATCCTGGTGAACCTGGGCCTGGAGTATATGCAGACCGTGGCCTTCATCCTGGTCATCGCCGCTCTGGTGCAGTTCATCGAGATGTTCCTGCAGAAGTCCATGCCCTCCCTGTATACGGCTCTGGGCATCTACCTGCCTCTGATCACCACCAACTGCGCCGTGCTGGGCGTGGTGCTGCTGAACGTGCAGAACAACTACAACTTCATTGAGTCTGTGGTGTACGGCATCACCGGCGGCCTGGGCTTCCTGCTGGCCATCGTGCTCTTCGCCAGCATTCGTGAGCGCCTGGTGTTCGCGGATTATCCCAAGGCCTTCGAGGGCTTCCCCATCGCTCTGGTGACCGCCGGCCTCATGGCTCTGGCGTTCATGGGCTTCTCCGGCCTGAAGGTCTGGTAAGGAGGTCTGAATTATGGATATGATGAATGTTCTGTACGCTGTCCTGGTTCTGGGTATCCTGGGCGGTGTGTTCGGCCTGATCCTGGCCGTGGCCTCCAAGGTTTTCGAGGTCAAGAAGGATCCCCGTGAGGAGCAGATCCTCAGCCACCTGGCCGGCGCCAACTGCGGCGGCTGCGGCTATCCCGGCTGCGCCGGCTGCGCTGCCGCCATCCTGGCCGGTACCGCTCCCGTCAACGCCTGCGCCCCCGCCGGCCCTGAAAATGCTGCGGCCATCGCCGCCATCATGGGCCAGGAGGCTCCCTCCGGCGAGCGGAAGGTTGCTTTCGTCCGCTGCAACGGCGGCACCAACGCCGTCAAGCGCTATGAGTATCGGGGCGTCAAGGACTGCATCTCCGCCACCAAGGTGGCTGCCGGTCCTCTGGAGTGCGCTTTCGGCTGCCTGGGCTTCGGCTCCTGCGTGAAGGCCTGCCAGTTCGGCGCCATGTCTATCGGCCCCAACGGTACCGCCGTGGTGGATCCCGATAAGTGCACCGACTGCATGGCTTGCGCCGCTGCCTGCCCCCGCCACCTGATCGCGGAGGTCCCCGTGTCCAAGAAGGTCCACGTGGCCTGCGCCAACCAGGACAAGGGCAAGGCCGCCATGAGCGTGTGCGCCAACTCCTGCATCGGCTGCGGCCTGTGCCAGAAGGAGTGCAAGAAGGACGCCATCCATGTGGTGAACGGCGTGGCCGTCATCGACTACGAAAAGTGCGTGGGCTGCAAGCTCTGCACCAAGGTCTGCCCCCGGGATGCCATCCTCCCCATTGCCACCGCCGAGGAGAAGGAGAAGTACAAGGCCATCAAGAAGGCTCAGGCCGAGAAGGCCGCTGCCGCCAAGGCCGCTGCTGCTGCCGCTCCCGCCGAGGACAAGTAATCTTCACCTCATTTTCATTTACACCGCCCCGGAAATTTTTCCGGGGCGGTGGTTTTTTTGCCCTGTCCACTGAAGATTTTTCCACATGGCGGGAGTTGCAAGTGGAAAAGAGCCGGATTTTGGCGATTCTTGTGAGAAGTGCCACTTGCGTTTTTCTGTGCAGGGGCTATAATGGGTGCTGTTCAGGCAGAGTAGGAACACACGTGTGAAAGAGTGCCGGAAAAACGGGGAGTTGTTTTCCGGACGAAAGGGCGAGCGAGCGCCTGCAGTGTGTGTTCCGCATCCCGCTGCCGCATATGGGAATTGTGGAAGCCTTCCTCTGTGCGGCATTTCCGGTTACGGACTGCCAAAACAGAAGGAGGTATTTTTTATGCACAAACACGACCAGCCCCGGCTTTCCCCCCGGGGCGCCAGTGTCTACGCCATGTGCCGGGTAGCGGTGATGGCGGCGCTGTACCTGCCCCTGGCCCGGATGGCCATTGAGATCGGGACGTTGAAGCTGTCCTTCGGTTCCCTGCCGGTGACGGTGCTGGCCATGCTGGCGGGCCCGGTGGAGGCGGTGGCTGCCGCCGCCATCGGAGAGTTTCTCAAGCAGCTGCTCTCCTATGGCTTTACCGCCACCACGCTGCTGTGGGTGATCCCGCCGGTGCTGCGGGGCCTTCTCATCGGCTTGGCGGCATCCCGCCTGGCCCGTACCGGACGGCGTCTGGAGGAACGGACGGCAGTGTGCTATGCGGTGGGCGTGGGGGCCGCGTTGGTGACCACCTTGGTCAATTCTCTGATATTGTGGGCAGACAGCGTGCTCTACGGCTACTATTTCCCAGGCTATGTGCTGGGAAATCTGGCGCTGCGGCTGGCAGTAGGTGTCATCACCGCGGTGCTGGTAGCGATGGTGTCGATGCCTATGGTGAAGTTGCTGCGCCGCCAGGTGGCGGTGCGCCGGGCGTGAGAGGGGGAGGCCCATGACCGGTCAGGAGGCCGTTGCCTATATCGATACCTTTCAGTGGCAGGCCCACGCCCCTGGGCTAGAGCGGATCCGTACCCTGCTGCACGCCCTGGGGGATCCCCAGAAGGAGCTGAAGTTCGTCCATGTGGCGGGCACCAACGGAAAGGGCAGCGTCTGCGCGTATCTGGCCTCCGTCCTGCGGTGCGCCGGGTACCGGGTGGGCCTGTGCACCTCTCCCTTTCTGGAGGACTTTCGGGAGCGCATCCAGGTGGATGGGGAGCTGATCCCCCCGGAGACCCTGGGGGAGCTGACGGAGCTGGCCCGCCCTGCGGCGGAGGCCATGGGGGACCACCCCACGGAATTTGAGCTCATCACGGCGGTGGCCATGCTGTATTTTCGGCACTGCCGCTGCGATATCGTGGTGCTGGAGGTGGGCCTGGGAGGTGCCCTGGACGCCTCCAACGTCATCGATGTGCCGGAGGCGGCGGTGATCACCGCCATGGGCATGGACCACGCCGCTATTCTGGGCCCCACCCTGGGGGATATCGCCGCAGCCAAGGCGGGGATCATCAAGCCCGGCGGGGCTGTGGTGAGCTTCGGCGGCTGCCCGGAGGCGGATGCCGTCATTCGGGAGCGGTGCCGGAAGCAGGGGGCGCAGCTGACGGAAGTTGATTTTTCCCGCTTGCGGGTCGTGGGCACCGGCCTGGACGGCACAGATCTGGAGTTTGCCCCTTATGGAGCCCTCCATGTGCCTCTGGTGGGGCTCTATCAGGCCAAAAACGCCGCCGTGGCCGTCACCACGGTGGAAGTGCTGGAAAAACGGGGCTGGGAGATCTCACGCCGGGCCCTGGAGCAGGGCCTCGCTTCCGTCTGTTGGCCGGGACGGCTGGAGGTTGTGCGCCGGGCGGGCCCGGTAATCCTCCGGGACGGGGCCCACAATGCCCACGGCATGGCCGCCACGGTGGAGAGCCTCCGGGCGCTGTTCCCCGGGAAAAAGCTCACCATCCTCATGGGTGTCATGGCGGACAAGGACGTGGAAGACATGCTGAAACTGCTGGCCCCCATTGCCGGGCAGGTGTTCACCGTCCGGCCGGAGAGCCCCCGGGCCATGCCGGCGGAGGAGCTGGCGGCCCTGGTGAACCGGTACGGTGTCCCCGCAGTGCCCTGTGCCGGTGTGGCGGTGGGGCTTCAGGCGGCCGCCGAGGCGGCGGGAACCGACGGGGCAGTGTGCGCCCTGGGTTCGCTGTACCTGGTGGGGGAAGTCCGCCGGGCGGCAGACCTGCTTTGATTGGAAAGGGACCATCCTCGGGATGGTCCCTTTTTTGCGTTGAAAGACGGTCAAAATCCCAACAGGGAGCCTATCCGGCAAAGTTCAAAAAACTGCCGCTTTTTATTTACAAATTGTTTATATCCATCCATTGACAATGGTTTGCACCGGTGGTAAACTCACTTTAGCACTCAGGGATAGCGAGTGCTAAAACTGCGAAATCCCACAGAAGAGGTGCTTTTCTTGGATCTGACCGACCGGAAAAAGCAAATACTGAAAGTGGTGGTGGAGGATTACATCCGCACCGCCGAGCCGGTGGGCTCCAAGGCCATCGCCGCCGATATGGGCGGCAGCGTCAGTTCCGCCACCATCCGCAACGAGCTGGCCGACCTGGTGGAGCTGGGCTATCTGGAACAGCCCCACACCTCCGCGGGCCGCATTCCCTCCCCCAAGGGCTACCGCCTCTATGTCAACGAGCTCATGGAGCGCCAGCGGCTTTCCGTGGCGGAGACGGAGAAGATCAACGCCTCTCTCCATATGAAGATGGAGGAGCTGGACCGGGTGATCTCCCAGGCGGGGCGGGCGGTATCCGCTTTCGTGAATTATCCCGCCTATGTGGCTGCCGCAGGAAAGCACTCCATCACGGCCCGGCGCTTTGATCTGCTGCCGGTGGATGAGCGCAGCTGCATCGTGGTGATGATGATGGGGGATAACCGGGTAAAAAGCCAGCTGCTGCGGCTGCAGCTGCGGGTGGATCCGGAGCAGATCCCCAATCTGGTGAGCCTGCTGAACACCCACTTTACAGGCGTCTCCACAGATGAGATGAATCAACGGCTCATGACCCTGGCGGACCAGGTGACGCCGCAGCTGTTTTTGCTGCTGAGCCAGACCGTGGCCTACGCCGGTGATGTGCTGGAGGAGGCCGGGCAGCGGGAGGTGTTCACCTCCGGCGCCAAGGAGCTTTTGAAGCTGCCGGAATTTCGGGACGCCGACAAGGCCCACGAGCTCATGAGCTTCCTCACCGACAGCAAGGAGAACCTCCCCATGCCGGACGAGGGACCCATGAAGATCCTCATCGGGCCGGAGAATGTCAGCGAGGCCTTGAAGGATGCCAGCGTAGTGGTGGCCAGCTATGATATCGGAGACGACATGCGGGGCCTCATCGGCGTGGTGGGCCCCACCCGCATGGATTATGCCACAGTGGCCGCACGGCTCACCGGCTTTGCCGAGGGCCTGACGCGGCTGTTCGGAAAACAGGAATTACCCCCGAAGGAGGAACAAGAGCAATGAGCGAGGAAACCAAGCGCCCGGAACCGGAGGAGGCGCAGCCGGAGCAGGAGGCTCCCCAGGAGCAGCCCGCCCAGGAAGAGGCGAAGCCGGAACCGGAAGAGAAGGGCGGCAAGGGAAAGAAGAAAAAGGAAAAGACCTACACCTTGACCCGTGAGCAGATGGAGGCGGCGGAGATGGCCGCCAAGCAGCTGGAGTCCGTGAAGGATCAGTTCGTCCGGCTGACGGCGGAGTATGACAACTACCGCAAGCGCACCGCCAAGGAAAAGGACAACCTGTACCAGGATGCCAAGGCCGACACCATCAAGGCGTTCCTGGGGGTGTACGACAATCTGGAGCGGGCGGTGGCCGCCTGCGCCGGGGAGGATCCGGAGGCCCCCCACAGAAAGGGATTGGAGATGATCTTCCAGCAGTTCAAGGATCTGCTGACCAAGGAGGGCGTCACCGAGATTGAGGCGCTGGGCGCCCAGTTTGATCCGGAGAAGCACAACGCCGTCATGCATGTGGACAGCGAGGACTTCGGGGAGAATGTGGTGGCCCAGGTGTTCCAGACCGGGTTCATGCTGGGTGACAAGGTCATCCGCCACGCCATCGTCCAGGTGGCAAACTGAAGGGGAGGGTGAAAAAATGGGAAAGAGTCTGTACCGTGATCCGCAAAATGGAGTCGTAGCCGGCGTCTGTGCCGGAATCGCAGCGTTTTTTGGCTGGGACCGCATGCGGGTACGGGCTGCCTGGATCGCACTTACCCTGCTGGGCATCGGACTTCCGGCCTATTTGATCGCCATGACGGTTATGCCAAGGAAATACTAAATAGCAAACAATAAAAATTCAGATAATTTGGAGGCAATCATTATGTCTAAGGTAATCGGCATCGATTTGGGTACTACAAACTCTTGCGTGGCAGTGATGGAGGGCGGCGAAGCCGTCGTCATCCCCAACGCCGAGGGCAACCGCACCACCCCGTCTGTGGTGGCATTTTCCAAGACCGGCGAGCGTATGGTGGGCCAGGTGGCAAAGCGCCAGGCCATCACCAACCCCGACCGCACCATTTCTTCCATCAAGCGTGAGATGGGCTCCGACTACAAGGTCACCGTGGACGGCAAGTCCTACACCCCCCAGGAGATCAGCGCCATGATCCTGCAGAAGCTCAAGGCGGACGCTGAGGCCTATCTGGGCAGCCCCGTCTCCGAGGCCGTCATCACCGTTCCCGCTTACTTCACCGACTCCCAGCGCCAGGCCACCAAGGACGCCGGCAAGATCGCGGGCCTGGATGTCAAGCGGATCATCAACGAGCCCACCGCCGCGGCCCTGGCCTACGGCGTGGATAAGGAGCAGTCCCAGAAGATCATGGTTTACGACCTGGGCGGCGGCACCTTCGATGTCTCCATCCTGGATATCGATGACGGCGTCATCGAGGTTCTGGCTACCGCCGGCAACAACCGTCTGGGCGGCGACGACTTCGACGAGTGCATCATGAAGTACCTGGTGAGCGAGTTCAAGCGCACCGACGGCGTGGACCTGTCTAACGACCGGGTGGCCATGCAGCGGCTGAAGGAGGCCGCCGAGAAGGCCAAGATCGAGCTCTCCGGCGTCACCACCTCCAACATCAACCTGCCCTATATTACCGCCGACGCCAACGGCCCCAAGCACCTGGACGTGACCCTCACCCGGGCCAAGTTCAACGAGCTCACCGCCCATCTGGTGGATGCCACCATGGGCCCCGTGCGCCAGGCCATGTCCGACGCGGGCCTGCAGCCCAGCGACCTCAGCAAGGTGCTGCTGGTGGGCGGCTCCAGCCGGATCCCCGCCGTGCAGGAGGCTGTGAAGAACTTCACCGGCAACGAGCCCTTCAAGGGCATCAACCCCGATGAGTGCGTGGCCATGGGCGCTGCCCTCCAGGCCGGCGTCCTCACCGGCGACGTCAAGGGATTGCTGCTGCTGGACGTCACCCCGCTGTCTCTGGGCATCGAGACCATGGGCGGTGTGTTCACCAAGCTCATTGACCGCAACACCACCATCCCTGTGAAGAAGAGCCAGATCTTCTCCACCGCCGCGGATAACCAGACCAGCGTGGAGGTCAACGTCCTCCAGGGCGAGCGTGAGATGGCCGCTGCCAACAAGTCTCTGGGCCGCTTCCATCTGGACGGCATCGCCCCGGCCCGCCGCGGTGTGCCTCAGATCGAGGTGACCTTCGACATCGACGCCAACGGCATCGTCAACGTCTCCGCCAAGGATCTGGGCACCGGCAAGGAGCAGCACATCACCATCACCTCCTCCTCCAACATGTCCAAGGAGGACATCGAGAAGGCCGTGAAGGAAGCCGAGCAGTATGCCGCCCAGGACAAGAAGCTCAAGGAAGAGGTGGAGGTCCGCAACCAGGCCGACCAGATGGTCTACCAGAGCGAGAAGACCCTCTCTGAGATGGGCGACAAGATTCCCGCTGATGACAAGAACAAGGTCCAGGCCGGTATCGACAAGCTCAAGGAGACTCTGAAGGGCCAGGATACCGCCGCCATCAAGGCCGCAACCGACGAGCTGACCCAGGCCTTCTACGCTGTCAGCGAGAAGCTCTATCAGCAGGCCAACCCCCAGGGCGCTCAGGCCGGCGGCCAGAGCGGCACCGACGCAGGCACCCAGGGTCAGTATTACGACGCCGACTACAAGGTGGTCGACGACGACGATAAGAACAAGCAGTAAATGGTGTGCATCCAATGGGACGGGGCGCTTTGCCCCGCCCCATTGGGGGCGTTTTACGGGGAATTGGGAACCGGGAACGGAAAGTCCCCTCTGGGGCTGTTCGTTCCGGATTTCCAATTTTCCAAGCGATAGGAGATCATTATGGCAGAACAGAAACGTGATTATTACGAGGTGCTGGGCGTCAGCCGGGGCGCCTCGGAGGATGAGATCAAAAAAGCATATAAGAAAATGGCCCGGAAGTACCATCCGGACCTGAACCCCGGGGATAAGGAGGCAGAGGAGAAGTTCAAGGAGGTCAATGAGGCCTATGAGGTTCTCTCTGATTCCAACAAGCGGGCCCGCTACGACCAGTACGGCCACGCCGGTGTGGATCCCAACTTCGGCGCAGGCGCCGGCGGGGCCGGGTTCGACGGCGGCTTCGACTTCGGCGACCTGGGAGACATCTTCGGCAGCTTCTTCGGCGGCGGCTTCGGCGGCGGACGGCGCACCAACCCCAATGCGCCCCAGCGGGGTGAGAGCATCCGCATGTCCGTGACCATCAGCTTTGAGGAGGCGGCCTTCGGCTGCGAAAAGGCGGTAACCGTGGAGCGCATGGAGACCTGCGATACCTGCCATGGCAACGGCTGCGCCCCCGGAACCTCGCCGGAGGTGTGCCCCGACTGCCACGGCACCGGCACCGTCCAGGTGCGGCGGCAGACTCCCATGGGCGTCTTTGCCACCTCCGCCCCCTGCTCCAAGTGCGGCGGCAAGGGCCGGATCATCCATCAGCCCTGCAAGGACTGCCGGGGCACCGGCTTCATCCGCCGCCGCAAGACCATCCAGGCCAGCATCCCGGCAGGCATCGACAACGGGCAGACCATCTCCATCCGGGGTCAGGGCAACGCCGGCAAGAACGGCGGCCCCGCCGGCGATCTGCTGATCACCATCACCGTGCGGCCCCACGAGCTCTTCCGCCGGGAGGGCACCAGCGTCTTGTGCGAGGCGCCCATCACCTTTGCCCAGGCGGTCCTGGGTGCGGAGCTGGAGATCCCCACCATTGACGGCAAGGTGAAATACACCCTGCCGGAGGGCACCCAGTCCGGCACC
The DNA here is from genome assembly GCA_905200545.1 of uncultured Oscillibacter sp. Taxonomy (GTDB): domain Bacteria; phylum Bacillota; class Clostridia; order Oscillospirales; family Oscillospiraceae; genus Oscillibacter. Next base: position 64,733 of record CAJKKQ010000002.1, on the reverse strand, counting down.
ACCTTCCGCCTCAAGGGCAAGGGTATCCCTTCCCTCAACGGCCGGGGCCGCGGCGACCAGTATGTCACCGTCTATATCGAGACGCCCCGCAACCTCAACAAAGAGCAGAAGGAAGCCCTGAAAAAGTTTGCCGAGAGCGTGGGCGAGAACAACTACGAGGAGCGTAAGAAGTTCTTCAAGAAGTTCAAGAAATGAGGAACAGAGATGTACCTTGCGGATTATCACACCCATAGCCGCTGCTCCCCGGATGCCAGAAATTCCATGGCGGAAATGGCTCTGGCGGCTGCCGCGGCAGGGATGGATGAGATCTGCTTCACGGACCATGTGGAGCCCCTGGAGTGGAACTGCACCATTCCAAAGACCCAGGACCACGACTGGACAGCGCACATCCATGCCTTCGAAGAGGCCAAAGCTGCCGCAGGCGGACGGATTGGGCTGCGCCTGGGGATGGAATTGGGGGATGCTCCCTGGAATTTCGCGTGGGCGGAGCGGCAGCTGGCGCGTGCACCAGAGCTGGATTTTATCATCGGTTCCATTCACAGTTTGCCCCCTCCGGCGGACTGCAATTTGTCTTTCTTCGCACCTGGGGATGAGACGCAGGCCCGGGAGGGGCTGCGGGATTATCTGAAGCAGGTGGAGCAGATGGTCCGATGGGGAAAGTTCCAGGTGGTGGGCCATCTGACGCTGCCCCTGCGGTACCTCAACGAGCGCCGGGGCTTTCATCTGACCTTTGACGGCTTTGAAGAAGAGATGGAGCGCATTTTGCGGCTGGTGGTGGAACAGGGCCTGGGGATCGAGGTCAACACCAACCATGGCCATACGCCGCTGCCGGATGAGAAGTGGCTGCGCATGTACCGCTCCCTGGGCGGTGAGATCATCACCCTGGGCTCCGACGCCCATCAGGTATCCGGCGTCGGCTGCGCCATTCGGGAGGGGCAGGCGCTGCTGCGTGCGTGCGGCTTCCGGCGCTTTTGCACCTTCACGGCCAGGAAGCCGGTATGGCATGAACTGTGATTGATTTTTCCCCCTGCGGGGGGTACAATAAAACCGAAATTTCAAACAAGGGGGACGTTCATCATGAAAATCGCACTGGGCTGTGATCACGGCGGCTATGAGCTCAAGGAGTTTGTCAAGACCGTACTGGAAAGACTCGGCCATACCTACGAGGATTTCGGCTGCTACTCCAAGGAGAGCTGCGACTATCCCGACTTCGGCGAGGCGGCTGCCCGTGCCGTGGCGGAGGGCAAGTGTGACCGGGGCATCGTCATCTGCACCACCGGTATCGGCATTTCCATCGCCGCCAACAAGGTCAAGGGCATCCGCTGCGCTCACTGCGCCGACTGCCTGCAGGCGGAGATGACCCGCCGCCACAACGATGCCAACATGATGGCCATCGGCGCCGGCTTTACCGGCAAGAACATGGCCGAGCGCATGGTGGAGGTCTTCCTCTCCACGGACTTTGAGGGAGGCCGCCACGCCCGCCGTGTGGACAAGATTATGGCCATCGAGGGCTGAGAGAGTTCCAGTGTTTACGCGTATTCCAGTGAGGTGAAAGAGCATGGCGGGAGCCAGAGGATACCACACATACCGGGGGCGGACGCCCAAGGGGAAGATCGCGCTGGCGGTGGTGCTGGTGCTGATTATCCTGGCCTCCGCGGGCTTTATCTTCATCCAGCAGTTTGTGGTCTACGATGACAGCGGCACGCCCCATCTGCAGCTGCCCGGCAGTCAGTCCCAGCAGGAGGAAACGGGGCCGGATGAGACGGAGGATGTGGAGCTCACCATTGACACCCCTGCCGTTACCGGCGTGAAGCTCCACGCGCTTGCCCAGACACCGCTGACGGCGGCAGACGCCCAGGGGGCCCTGAGTGCCGGAGGGGACGGCGTGGTGGTGACCCTCAAGGACAGCGAGGGATACATTTACTATGACAGCGCCATGCCCCAGGCGAGTGCTTCCATTCAGACGGAGACGGACACTGCCGCGGCGCTCTCCACCCTGACCGGCAGCGAGGACTGCTACACCGTGGCCAGGATCAGCTGCCTGCTGGATCCCCGGGCCGCCCGGGCCGACGTGGAGGGCATGGGCCTCAAGAACACCGGCGGCTATATTTTCTACGACGGCAACAACCTCAACTGGCTGGATCCGTCCAAGTCCGGTACCCAGGAGTATCTGGGCGGCCTGGTGAAAGAGTGCGCCTCCATGGGCTTTGACGAGATCTTGCTGACGGATGTCAGCTTCCCCACGGAGGGCAAGCTCAACAAGATCGCCTATCCCGGGGCCGGGATGCAGGAGAGCATCCGGGCGTTCCTCATGGCCATGGATACGGCGCTGGCAGCGTATCCCGATGTGAAACTGTCCGTGGAGCTGCCGGAGAGCGTCATCACCCTGGGGCAGGATGAGACTGCCGGACTGGTTCTCTCGGAGATCGCGCCCCTGGTGGACCGGATCTATACGGAGACCACAGAAGGCTCCATCCCCGCTCTGGAGGCGGCGGTAGAGGCTGCCGGGGAGGACACGGCTTTGATCCCTGAGCTGACGGCGATCCCGGCGGAGAGCGACCAGCCCTATCTGCTGACAGAACCATCATAAAAAGAAAAAACAGGACGCCAAGGGCTACTCCTCATAAGGACATCTTGCGATGAACCCAAGAATGACCGATTGAGAGAGGCCCTGGGGTGTCGCCCCAGACAAAAATGGGGAAATAGCCGCAAGCCACTTTGCGTGGCTTACGGCTATTTTTATGCCTATACTTCAAAGCGTCCAAACGATTAGGAACCATTCAAATATTTTAGTGGCTTTTTCAACTGACCTGTGGTATGGTGTCTTGCTGCAAGGAGGTAGGACACATGAACGACGCTCTGAAACAGCTCTACAACAGATTTTACACGCCACTGCCCATGGCGGAAGCTGAGCAGGAAATTGAAGATTGTCACAAGCAGCTCATCGAGCGATTGGAAAAGCCAGAGAGAAAACTGGTGCTGCGGATCATGGATAACCAGAGTCTGATTGCGGAAGAACGCTCCATGGACAGTTTCTACTGCGGGTTTAAATTGGCGTGGGAACTGGCATACGAATTGAATCACTTTGAAACGGACAGGCATCCCTTTCCAGCGGAAGAAGCGGAGAGAGATGCCTGATTTTTATGCGGTCAGGCGCACAATGTTTTTAGGTATATTGCAATTTCATTATCTCTGAACTTCTACATTTGGAGCAGCAACATTCTCTGGACTTCTGAATCGTCTCTCGGTATTGTGTGTTTGCAGTCATCAACACAGAGAGGAGAAAAATGCTATGACACAAGTTCCCGTTACCAGATGCCAGTACTGCGGCTCACAAGACATCGGAGAGGGCTGGCAGCACGGAGAAGCCCTGGTTACTTTCAAATATCACGGACTGCTGGGAAATCGACTGAAGTATCTGATCTGCCGCCGCTGCGGAGCAGTGCTGTACCAGTGTGTGGCAGAACCTCACCGGTTCCCGCAGGCAAGAAGATAACCTTACAGTTCAGGAGGATGGAATACTATGAGAAAAGAACCCAATCAGCGTATATCTTTCCCGTGCCAGTGGCAAACCTATCAATACGGCACACAAAGCCCACAGCGGTATCTGCCGCTGTGGGCTTTGTTGTCTCCACACTTCCTGTACAATAGCAATATCATTCCAATGGGAGGGTCTCTATGAAGAATCATCAATTGACACAACAACAAATCCGAGCATACGCCCATCATCTTCAGATGGAGGAAAAGAGCGGCGCAACCATGGAGAAATATCTGCGGGATATCCGGGCGTTTATCTGCTGGCTTGATGGTCGTGACATCAGCAAGGAGCTGACCTCGGAGTGGAAAGCCCATCTTGTGTCCCAGGACTATGCCCCGACCACAGTCAATGCCATGCTCTCCGCCCTGAACAGTCTGCTGGAGTTTCTCGACTTGCGGGAGTGCCGGGTGAAGTTTCTGAAAATCCAGCGCCGCCTGTTTCGGGATGCCGACCGCGAGTTGACAAAGGATGACTACCAGCGTCTTCTGAACACGGCCTACAAATTGGGGCGGGAACGGCTGGGACTTCTGGTGGAGACCATTGGCGCCACCGGTATCCGGGTCAGCGAAGTAGCGTATATCACCGTAGAAGCTGTTCAACAGGGCAAAGCCGAGATCGCCCTCAAAGGCAAAATCCGCACCATCCTGCTCCCTGGAAAGCTCTGCCGCAAGCTGCTGAAGTACGCCAAAAAACAGAAAACCGCTTCCGGCGCGATCTTTCGCACCAAAAGCGGAAAAGAACTTGGCCGCCGACAGATTTGGGCGGAGCTGAAAGGGCTGTGCAAGTACGCAGGCGTGGAGCCAGGGAAAGTGTTTCCTCACAATTTGCGGCACCTGTTTGCCACAGTGTTCTACCGTACCTGCCGGGACATTGCCAAACTGGCTGACCTGTTGGGCCACAGCAACATCGAAACTACACGCATCTACCTGGTTACTTCCGGCACAGAGCATCAGCGGGAAATTGACCGGCTGGGACTTGTGTCGTAGTCACAGAATCGACATTCTGTCCCAATATCGACTACATAATGGAATAATACATCATCATTATAGCAGGCGTGGACACGAAAGACAAGTCATTTTCCAGGTTTTGGACGCAAAAGCATAGGCCGCAAGCATACTCTGCATTTGCGGCCTGGCTTCCTGCGCCCTTTCGCCCTCTTTCCGGCAGAAAGACGGGCGATTTTTTATGCCGTCTTTTTCATTTACCCGGGAAGAAGAAAAAGTTCTATTCAGAATGTCGATTCTGCATAGAAGGGGGGTATTGCCCATGCGGGAAAGTCTGCAGGACTTCTGCATACGGGAAGGGCGGCAGGAGCTGCTGAAGGAATGGGCAGCGGACACAAATCTCCCCCTTACTCCGGCTGTTATCTCCCGCGGCAGCAAGCGCAAGGTCTGGTGGCATTGCGAGAAGGGCCACAGCTGGCAGGCGACGGTAGATACCAGGACCGGCAGCGGAACCGGCTGCCCGGTCTGCGCCGGTAAGGTGGCTCAGGCGGGTGAGAACGATCTGGCCACGCGCTTTCCGGAACTGGCCCGCCAGTGGCATCCCACTCGCAATGGCGATCTTACCCCTGAGCAGGTGCTCCCCGGCAGCCACCGGATGGTGTGGTGGATTTGTGAAAAAGGGCACCAATGGCAGGCGCAGATCAAGTCCCGGGTATCCGGCTGCGGCTGTCCGGTTTGCGCTAACCGGGAGATACACCCCGCTGAAAACGATCTTGCTGCCCAGTACCCCCAGATCGCCAGCCAGTGGCATCCCACGAAAAACGGGAGTCTTACCCCAGCGCAGATTCCGCCGGGCACCTCCCGGAAGGTATGGTGGCGCTGTGAGAAGGGGCACGAGTGGCAGGCTTCCGTGGCATCTCACACCTCTGGTGGAAGCGGCTGCCCTGTATGCGCCGGGAAAAAGGTGGTGGCCGGGGAAAATGACCTGGCCAGTCAGTTTCCGGCCATTGCTGCACAGTGGCATTCCGAAAAAAACGGCAATCTTACTCCACAGCAGGTCACGCCCAGTTCCAACCGCAAAGTGTGGTGGCGTTGTGAGAAAGGTCACGAATACCTGGCCGCAATAGGGGGGCCCGTACCATGAGCGGCAGCGGCTGTCCCTACTGTGCCGGACGAAAGGTGCTGCCTGGGTTCAATGATTTGGCTACGCTGACCCCAGATGTGGCCCGGCAGTGGCACCCTGTGCTGAACGGTACTTTGACGCCTCAGATGGTAACCGGGGGTTCCCACCGCAAGGTATGGTGGGAATGTGAGCAGGGCCATGTATGGCAGGCGGCAATTTATTCCCGCACAGGGCCAAAAAAGTGCGGCTGCCCCATCTGTGCCGGGCGAGTCAGCCAAAAACGTTTGAAACAGTATCGGTTTATGGAGCTTATACATAGCGCCTTTGCCATGCAGCCCACCAATCCGGGGGATTTGTGAAATGGGGAAAAGCTTAACTGCCTTTTGTCGTCGGGAAAACCTTCCGGATTTGCTTGCCCAATGGGACGGTCAGGCCAATCTTCCCCGGCACCTGCGAAAATAGCGGCATAGCGGCACGGCGGCACCTGGCCTCAATGGTCAACTGACAACGCAGATAGTCACGGTGGGGGCCCATAAGAAGGCCTGGTGGATCTGTGTAGAAGACCATGCTCGGAAAGCAGGTGTGTATTTCCAAGTCAGAAAACGCCAGAAAGGATGTCCGGTTTGTGCGGGGACCGTCAATGGCAAAAAATCCACTATGAGTGAATGCTGGCGGAAACAAAGGAGGTCATGCAGGTATGATGGTAAAGCAATCACTGCTGGACTTACTGGCCATTCAAATGGGCTGCATGTGCCTGTCTGATCTGCGGTTTTTGTCACGGGAGCAGCGCCGGTATCTGGCGCAAAAGCTGGACCGGCTGACACCCCGGGAGGAGGATATTCAGGACTGGAACGATGCGCTGAACTACCTGACCGGTGCGCCGCCGGAGAACACGGCCCAGGCCGCAAAAGCGCGGTTGGTGCAGTTGTTGGATGGTATGGACATTCACCATCGTTCATCACAGAAAGAGAGGATTGTACTGTAAACTGTGTCCGGCAGGACCAGCAAAATATAAAGGATGAGGTATATGAGAAATAAAAGGAATATATGGTTACACCTGAAAAGGGTAAAGGCCATGATTTTGGCTGTGATGATATTGCTTTCCATGTGCTTGCCCAGTGTTATTGCCCATGCGGAAGAAAACCCTGACGGCTGTTGCGTCCACCATCCGCAACACACACAAGAGTGCGGAGAAGATAACTCCTCATGCAAGTATGCCACAGTGGGCTGTCCCTATTGCGTAGCCGCCTGGAAATGGGTGGATGAGCAGGATGCCCTCCAAGAATCCGATGGCGTCTGGGTGATGGAAATGCCCGGCGTCAGTCAGGACAATCCGTTGACCAGTGACACACTGAAAAAACTGCTGCCCATGCAGATTAACGCTACGATGGGCAACGGGACATCGGAAACGCTGGATCTCGCTTGGGATCTCACTGAGATTCCGGAAGCAGGCGCAGTCAGCGGAGACTATACACTCACAGCCTCTCTGGGTATGATTCCCCAGCAGGATGAGGATGGTGACGCTGACACGAGTGCTTCTGACGAGGCAGAAACCAGTGAGGAGGGGGACAGCACCGCCGGAGAGGACAACACCGCTGGAGACGTCAGCACCCGAAGCGGCAATACGGCGGAGCCATCGGACAAGTATGCGCTGGCAAATGGTGCCGACCCTCTGGAGATCACTGTCAAGCTGGGCAGCGAAGACACTTTGAGCGGTGACGACGGTACAGACGAGGATACCACAGGCACCGGAGAAACTCCCTTTTCCCAGTATGTGATAGAGCCCGAGGAAACTTATCCCTCCGGCACGGTCATCAATCTGTTTGACTATTGGCTGACAAACAGGGACGATGCGGATGATGATGAACCACAAAATTTAAGAGAGCAGGGGATCAACAAGGATCATGCGCTGCTTTTCTTTAAAAATGGTCAGGGTGGTTGGAACCAATGGACTGGATCGGCCAAACCATGGACAGGCATTGTGCAGACGACACTGGGCGAGGACGGCTACCCGGCTCTGAATAAGTTGAACAATCAATATGATGAGTCTCTTGCCTATCTGTTTGATCCGAAAACCGATAATGAAGGAAAGCAGTCCTTCTCCAATGTGGGCGGGCTACTCCAGGTTGATGAGGACGGTTACTATTACTACAACAGTCAGGAGAACTACGCCTGGTTCAATGAGACAACCGAAGAGTTTGTCCTCTATGATACTTGGGGCGTGCCAAGGAGGGGGACCAGCCCGGATGGACAGTTTTTCCCCTTTGTGAATCCGAAAACGGTGTTTATGGAAAATGATAACGACCTGACACAGAAGACGGGGGTCACTTCTGAAAATGAAGCTATGAATCACTACTTCGGCCTGACCATGTCCACCCGCTTCGTGCAGAAAAACGGCGGAAACACTTACGGAGAGCAGCCGGTGACCTACAACTTCTCCGGCGATAACGATGTGTGGATTTTTATTGACGGCGTGCTGGTGGCTGACGTGGGCGGCATTCACGACATGTGCAGCGTTCAGATTGATTTCCAGACCGGTAGGGTCGTGGTCTATACCGATAAAGATCGGGACAATCTGTATGATGAAGGCAGTGATACTCTATGGAAAGACACAACACTTTATGCGCAGTTTGCGGCCGCTCTGGGCGATGACGGCTTGGATCCCGACGACTGGAACAACACCACCTTTGCCGACGACACCTACCACACCTTGAAATTTTTCTATTTGGAGCGGGGCAATTATGACTCCAACATGAGCCTGAAATTCAATCTGATCCCCATTCCCGAAAGTGAGATCACCAAGGTGGACCAGCTGGGCGATAAGCTGGAGGGCATCACTTTTGAACTGTATCCGGCTGAAAAAGCGACCGATGGAACTAAAAGCTACACTATCAAAAAGGACTATGAAAATGATCCCATTTGGACCGGAACCACCGGAAAGGACGGCAGCCTGGTCATCTGGGATGAAGACACCAATTCGCCGTTGGTCTTTCAGGAACTGGCCGAGATCTATGACACGAACCATTTCATCCTGCGTGAAAAAGAGGTGCCGGACGGTTACCGAAAGGTATCCGATACCTATCTGGAATATATTCCAGCGACCGGACTGATCCTCTCGGATCATTACTGGTCCACCGGCTCCTACGCCCAGCCAAAGATCACCACCACCGCCACAACAGAGCTTTACAAGATGGCTGATAGTGGAAAGGGAGATAAAATATTTGACAGTACCACTGCAGGAGACTCGACTTTCCCCACGATCTACGCCGTGGTATTCAAGCGGTTGGATATGAAAGAACCAGTCACTGACGAGAACAACTGGGCGCCGGTGTCCGGCAATGCGGAGGACGGCTGGAAAGTGTGGGATGATCCCGATGTGGATCTTACGGAACGTATCAAATCGGCTATTGAGAAAAACAAACAGGATGAAGAGAACCAGTTTGAACTGACCACCGGCGGCGCCTTCCAGGTGACCCTGGAGAACCTGCCCGGCGACATCACCACCTACTATTGGTACCTCCAGCAAAGTCAGGAACCCGATGAAGAGACCAAATATACCGTCAATTATTATTATGAAGATCCGACTGGTAAGTTGACCCGACTGTACACCGACGACTTTGACCGGCAGTTCTCCACCCATCTCTATATTCCCAATGTCAAGAACTATTTGCTGGTGCAGAAGGTGGATGAAACTGGGAACCCAATCACAACACCGGCAACATTTGCGCTATATGACGCCAATGAAGTCACGGTGAGTGATGACGGTACCATAACTGGAAATGCCTATGATACCCAGACGACCGGTAAACTTAGCAAACCGGATATGGAGGGCGGCGCGATTTTTGGAGCGGAAAAGGATCTGGTAAACGGTACTTACTATCTGGTAGAGACAAGTGCTCCGGATGGATATGTGAAGAGTGATGAGATCGTTAAAATCATCGTAGACGACACCGGCGTCTACGCCGACGCGGGTGACAAGGATGACGGTGTGGCCGTGTTCCGAGGCGTGGGGTCCATCCTCAAGAGTATGGTGCAGTTTGCGGTGGATGACCACGTGGATGCAACCCTCCACGACATCAAGGCCGTGCTACAGACAGGTACGGAAACGGGGAACAGCATCGAATGGGGCACGGTGGACGAAGAAAGCTGGAACACCGCCCTGCATTTGAGTTACAGTGCGAACGACAAAATATTGGAATACGGCCCCAGTAATCCGTGCGACTCGGTCGCCTTGCGTGTGGATGAAGGCTGGGGACGGCTGAGCATCCAGCAGTGCATGGAGCATCATGGGCAGCTGAATTCTCCGAAAACAAATCTGTACACTCAGGATATTACCAGTCTCTTTTCCGGTACCTGCACGGTGCAGGTGACAAATGTGAAGGATGGAGGCAGCTTGACCGTCTCGAAAAAAGTGACCGGTACCGCCGGGGACACAGACAAGGAATGGAATTTCACCGTGACCCTAAGTGACACCACGATCAGCGGCACCTACGGCGGGATGTTCTTCAACAACGGCGTGGCCACCTTCAAGCTCAAACACAATGAGAGCAAGACGGCCACTGGCCTGCCCGCAGGACTCAACTATACAGTGACCGAGGAGGGGGCCGATAGGGACGGCTACACCACCACCTACACCGGCGGCACAGGAACGATCCAAATAGGGCAGACTGCCACCGCAGCCTTTACCAACGAAAAAAATGGCACCCCCAATCCTGGTCCAACTCCCGACCCAGATCCGGAACCCGACCCAGATCCTGATCCCGACCCTAACCCGGACCCTGATCCCGATCCTGACCCGGATCCCGATCCTGACCCGGACCCCGATCCTGACCCGAACCCCGATCCTGACCCGGATCCCGATCCTGACCCGGACCCCGATCCCGATATTCCAGACGAACCTAATCGTCCCGATCAGCCGGACACCCCCGACACCCCGAATGATTCGGATACGCCTCAGACGGGAGACTCCAGCAGAACCGGCCTGTGGGCCATATTGTGCCTGATCTCCTTGGGAGGTATTGTCTTTATTCAAAAGAGCAAGATGTTCTATCGGGGCAAGCGGATCCGGGAAAAATAGTATTTTCCACTGTGCCGGCGAGTTTTCTCGCCGGCACAGCTTTTAGGAGGAAATCAATGCGCCAAGGAAAGAAGGTTTCTGCTCGACGGAAAGGACTGACGGTGGCCTTTGTACTGCTGTTTATATTCTCCAGTGGAATGCTGATCCATGATTTTGTTCGCTCTGCCCGTGAACAGGCAGCCAATGAGGCGCTGGTCCAGCGAGTGAAGCAGGGGGTTTCCCTGGGTGAAGGTACTTCTGAAACAAGCAGCGGCAATTCTACGAGCGCCCAGACATCAGAGCAGGAACGCAATTACCAGCCTCTTATTCAGGAGAACAGCCACCTGGCGGCCTGGCTGATGATGGAGGACACCGAAGTGGACTACCCGGTTTTGTATACCCCGGAGGAGCCGGAGTATTATCTGAGAAGGGCGTTTGACGGCAGCTATGCTCTGAGCGGCAGCCTGTTCATCGGAGCCAACAGTTTCCCGGATGGAAGCAATATCATCATCTATGGACACAACATGAAGGACGACTCCATGTTTGGAAGCCTGGATTCCTATGCAGATGAGGACTACGCCAGAGAACACCAGAAAATCATCTACGACCTGATTCAGCCGGACGGCAGCTATGAGCGGTTGACCTTTGAAGTCATGGCAGCTTTTTACAGCCGCATTTACTCGGTGGACGAGGAAAATGTGTTTCGATACTATTACGGCACAGATCTTTCCGACCCTGATGCGTTTCAGTATTACATAGAGGAAGTTATGTCCGCTTCTCTATACGACTTGGGTGTCACGGCAGAGTATGGAGACCGGCTGCTGACCCTGTCCACCTGCAGCTATCATACCGAGGACGGCAGATTTGTAGTGGTGGCTCGGGAGAAGCGTTCCAGTACCTCAACGCGATGACCTGGGTGGTAGTAGGAGGTATCACCAAGGACATCAGTATCACCGCCTATGGCCCCGATGCGGCGGTGTCCCGCGCTCAGGCCGTGACCTTCCTGTGGCGGGAATAGTAGACATAAGCATCCTACAATAAAATAAACCCCAGAAAACAGGGGGGGCCGGAAATTCCGGTCCCTCCTTTTGCTTTAGGCTACCCGTTTGGATTCTCCTCATTTGCCGTGTGCAGAATATGATACACACGGCGCAACACCGCTGTCTTACACAAAAATCCCCGAATCAGCTCCTGTTCATCCAGCCATGTGGACTGGGGTGAACTGTATCCTATCTCTCTGCTGGCCTCCCGGCGTGCGGTTTGAATCGCTTTCCGGATGGAGAGCCACCGACCGTAAGCGCCGCCGTTTCGCTGCTTTCTCAGCTTCCGGATGGCGCTCTTATACGCCTTCTCCGCGCCGCTGGGGCCGTTGTAGTTCAGCCGGATGGCCAGTTCCTGAAAGGTCATGCCCTGCTCATTGGGCTGGCCGATCCCCAGGTAACAGCGCACCAAGTTCAGCTCTCTGGGCTTGAGTACCTCCTCCACGCGCTGGAGAAGCAGCGTCCGGCGCATGAAACGGTCATAGGCCTTGGCGGGATCACCACCAAAACTAATATCAAAGACTCGCTCACCCAGGGACTCGATCTGGAACACGGTGCGGTATTCCTCCAGCAGACGCTTGGCCACTTTGACGGAAACTTCCAGCTTCTCTTGAATGGCGGTCAGAAGATCTGCTTCGGTGTCCTGCTCGTGTGCGGCATAGAGGAACGCCACCTGACGCAGCTGGTAGTAACGGTCCAGCGGGAGTGACAGAGAAAAAGAACTTTGGGCGGCACAGTCCTTCATGGCCGTTTCAATGGCGGGCGTGGCGTAGGTCAGCAGCCTGGTTCCCATGGAAACATCGAACCGCTGTGCCGCGTCCAGCAGTGCCAGCGCACCCTCCTGCTTAAGATCGTCCGCCAGAAAATCCTGAGAAAATTGTTCGCAGTAGCTTGCGGCCAGCATGGTCAGGAATCCCTCGTTCTGGGAAAGCAGAAGCGAAGCGGCCTCTGGATCGCCTTCCTGTATACGCCGGGCAAGCTCCTCGTTGCTGGGACAGGGAGCATCACAGAGATACATGCTCATGGTTTGTCCTCCTGAGCAAGGCGTGCTTTCGCCTGAGCATAAAGCGTCTCCTGTTCCATGTCGTGGGCATAGTCTCCGGCAGCATAGTCGTTGTCCATAAGCGCCCGGTCCCGATAGGCCTCCGCGAGATACAGTGCTTCCCGCCGCAGCTCGTCGGAAATTTTTCCTCTCTGGTGATGCTTGCGGATGGTGTTGGTGCGGGTACTGAACAGACGGTAGACAGGGTGCTGCTTGTTCTGCTCCTTCTGGTGCATCATGGCTCCGTACTGGCGGCAGGTCAGACGGCTGTCCTGGGGAGCTATGCCGCTGCAGTATTTGGGCTTGTGCCCGCTGCGGGTAAGAAAATACCGCTCGCAATTCTGGCAGACGCAGGGGGCGTGGCCGTGGTGCAGGCCGTTCATCAAGTCGAAGCAGTAGAACGACATGATCCTGTGGAAGCGGACGCGCTGGACGAACACCATCTTTTCTTTCTGGGTAGGGTTCCTGGCAAAGATGTATGTGGACTCCATGACTGGGGACACCGTAAATTTTTCAATATCCGGCAAGGGAAGAGCGTCCATCACATGCCAGAAGTCGTCGCTGGTGAAACAGTCGTGGGCAGCAATGGCAAAGAAAGTCTCGTTCCGCTCCTTGAGCCGGTAGAGATATCCCCGCTCAAAGTAGTCCGCCGCTACAACAAAATGGTAGATCCCCAGGGGGATCGCAAAGGCGGCGGCCAGGTAGTGCAAGAAAAAATCCCGATACGGGGCCTCGGTCGACATCAGGGCATCCACCATGTTCTCGCGGCAATATTGATCCAGCACCTCCAGTTCTCCAGACTTGTCCAGGAAGCAGAAGGGCGGGTATGTCCACAGCACATCCAGCAGGGCGGACACATCTGAGCGCACCTGTGGGAGCAGACGGGCAAAGGTGTCCCGATCTGCGTTCAGGAGTGCTTCCGCCTCTTTGCTGATGGCACCGCCGTAATGGATCAGGGCCTGAAGGGTTGCCTGATCCTGATTCATGATATTGGCCGCAAAATATCCGGCGGGATAGGCTTGCTCGTTCAGAAAAACTAAATCCTGCCACACGTCCAGTGTGAGGTACAGCAGGTTGTTGTTCTGCTTGATCCCCAGCGGCATGTGTCCCCCTCCTGTCCTATATCCATTTTGGCCCTGTCTTGTGATATTCTCATTTTATCAAAACTCCCAGAATAATCAAGTGAAAGGAAAAATCCCTTTCCCGGAAGCGCTCACTGAGGTGGGCGCTTTTCATATTCAAAATAAGGAGGAATGGACTATGAGAAAAAACAACGCACCGCTTTGCACAGTGGATGGAGCAACCTTGATGAGCCAACCACTTCACTTGCCCAATTTTGTGGTGGACACCCTGCTTGCGCAGGGCCTGCACATCCTGGCAGGGTCACCAAAGGTGGGCAAGTCCTGGCTGGCTCTGTGGCTGGCCGTGACAGTGGCCAAGGGAGAACCGGTGTGGAACATGACCACCAGGCAGGGTACCAGCCTCTATCTCTGTCTGGAGGATTCCGTCCTCCGTATCCAGAACCGGCTGTTTGAGATCACGGAGGACGCACCGGACAGCGTTCACTTCTGTACCGAGTGCGCCCTCATCGGTCAGGGACTGGAGGAACAGGTGGAAACATTCTTCACCGCTCATCCGGACACCGTGCTGGTCATCATCGATACCCTGCAGATGGTCCGTCCGGTCCACGACGCCACCTACGCCAATGACTACCGGGATCTGTCTGTGCTCAAGCGGCTGGCGGACAAGCACGGCATTGCCATCCTGCTCATCCACCATCTGCGGAAAGAAAAGGCGGAAGATGTGTTCCACCGGATCTCCGGCACCACTGCCATCAGCGGCGCAGTGGATTCCAGCTTCACACTGGTGGAAGAAAAGCGGGGCAGCGGCAGAGCCAGACTGACCTGCGTGGGCCGGGACATCGAATACCGGGAGTTGGAGCTTCGACGCAGCGAGGAAAATGTGTGGGAGTTGGTTTCGGACAGCAGAGAAGAACCCGTGCTGCGTAAGGATCGGATCGTTGTTCTCCTCTCTGCATTTATGAGCACCAGAACAATATTTATCGGCACTCCCACGGAACTCTCCGAAAAGATCGACCCTGATAAGGCCGAAGGAGTAACGCCCAAAAAGATTTCAAGGCTGATCCTGCAAAGCGTTGAGGCTCTAAGGAAAAACGGGATTGCTGCAGTGGTCCGCCGAAGCAACGGCAAGCGTGTGATCGAGCTGAATCGTGCCGATAGTGTCGATTTGGAGGGTGCCGGAAAAATCGTCCCTATCGACCCTGCTGCCGTTGACCAACCGTCTGGAGAGGGTGCGGCGGGGGCCGTGGAGACGGATTCCTCCCTTCGGGGAGGGCAAGCATCGCGCCCGGCTATACGCCGCGCACAGTTTCGGGGCGCTGCCCCGTACCCGGCCCAAATACGGGGCCCCCACGGAATCGAAATTCCGTGGGGAGAGGAGGAACAGCGAAACGGATGAGCTCTGCCGCAAGCGGCAGTAGCGAGAGATGTGGAGCTTGTGACGACGAGGAGAAGGAGGAGTAATGCAGAGAGTAAAAAAGAGTGAGATCATCACCCTGCGGGTGACGCCCCGTGTGAAAGAAGCTATCCGGGAACGAGCCAAGGCTGCTGGCCTGACAGTCACTGATTACCTGTGCTACAGTGGACTGGGAAAAGAGATCATGCGGGTGGAAGGGTTAGAACAGGTGCTGTCTGAACTGAAAGCCCAGGGGCGAAATCTAAATCAACTCACTACCCTGGCCAACATGGGGAGGGTAACAGTTCTGAAGGGTGACGCACTGGCAGAAAACTACGGAAAAATTTATGAACAGCTCCGGGAGCTGCTGCGGGAGGTGACCTGATGGCAACCTTCACCGCAATCAAAAATCGTGGCGGTGGCAGAGGTGCTCTGGGCGGTGTGCTGCGCTATGTCCAGCAGGAAGAGAAAACCACATGGGAAGATCGTCGGCTGGTCTCCGGCTGGAACTGCACCGCCCAAAGCGTCTGCTCCGAAATGCAGCTCACCAAGGAGCGATTCCATAAGACAGACGGCAGACAGTACTATCACTTCGTGCAGTCCTTTGCGGAGAGGGATGATCTGACGCCCCAGGAGGCCCACGCCATTGCGCTGGAATTGGTTCAGCGTGAGTTCCCAAACTTCGAGGTACTGGTGGCTACCCATATTGACACCGACCACCTGCACAGCCACCTTGTGGTGAACAGTGTGAGCTTTCAAGATGGACGCAAACTCCACCAGAGTGCCGCCGACCTGCAGGCCCACCGGATGGCCAACGATGAAATATGTGCTGCCCATGGATTGGAGATCCTTCCGCCGCCGCAGAAGCAGGTCAAGCAAAAGCGGATGAGCACCAGGGAGTACCGCTCCGCCGCAAAGGGCGAGAGCTGGAAGTTCCGGCTCATGAACACCATCGACCAGTGCATGCGGTACGCTGCCAGCAAGGAGGAATTCATCTCTCTGATGGAGAGTGAGGGGTATCAGGTGCGCTGGACGGACAGCCGGAAGAACATCACCTACACCACACCCACGGGAATGAAGTGCCGGGACGACCGGCTCCACGAGGAGAAGTACACAAAGGAGGTCATGGAACATGAGTTCAGAATCCGGGCAGCGCTTGCCCATGGAGGAATTGAAGCGGAGGAATGCTCCGCAGAGTATGATACCGCAGAACTGTCCCAGCAAGGAGGAGTGGCAGGAGCTGCTCCATCGGCTGGACGAGCTGGAGCGGCACACAGCGGCCCACACAGCCCTTCTGCGGGAGGCTTCCAGCCGGAGGGAGCCGTGCCCCACCCAGGCGCAGATGGAGGCACTGACGCGGGATGTGGCGGAAGTACAGCGGCTGCTGCAACAGGCTGGGAAGAAGAAAGAGATTTCTGTTTCTCCGCCCAGTCTGGGTACTGCAATGTCAGTGATGATATGGCTGGCTCTGATTTTGCTGGGGACCATGGTGGGTATGGTGGTCTTGCAGGTGATCTGGTCCGGCTTGGCCGCTCTCTGGAGCGTGATCAAGCTGCTGATCCCATAAGGGATGCCACCACCATGCACCAGCACACGGACCGGAAAGCGCTCCGTCGGGAACGGCAAATAAAAATCGCCCTCGGTCACAAGGAGGACGATCACGAAGAAGAACCAACTTGGCAGCAGACCATGTGACGGTCTGCTATTTTTGTTGCCTGACCGCAGGTCAGGGGAAAGGAACAATATGGAGTATCAATTCAAATACAATGAGCGTCCCCGCTTCGCTCATGAGGAACTGCATGGAGATGAGGACATTCCATCCGCCAAGGCGGTGCGGGATACCGCAGTGGAAGAACGGAACGGTAAACTCATGAAAAGCCGCCGGCAAAGTGTATGCGGCAGAGAATACATTGTGCTTGCGGAATTCGGTTTCGGAGGAACGCAATCTACGGTCGAACTTCTGAAGCAAGTCATTGATCTGGAGGAAGACGCAAAAAATATTTCCGCCTGAAAAGTGTGTTCCCATAGACAAACAAACCGATTGAGGGTATTGTATGGTTGCAATCTCTCAATCGGTTTGGCATTTTATGAAGGAGGTCAATATGTTACAGCCAAACCAAAAGATCACGGCACTCTATTGCCGTCTGTCCCGAGACGACAATCTGGAGGGCGACTCCAATAGCATCCAGAACCAAAAACTCATCCTACAAAAGTACGCAGATGAGAATGGATTCCAGAATACCAGATTTTATGTGGACGATGGCTATTCCGGAGCAAACTTCAATCGCCCGGCCTTTGAGCAGATGATGGATGACATGAGCAACGGCGACATCGCCGTCATCATTACGAAGGATCTCTCCCGCCTTGGTAGAAACCAGCTTCACACCGGTCTTTATATCGAGGAGATCTTCCCCTCCAACGATGTACGCTACATCGCTGTCAATGACAATGTGGACACCAAGTATGAAAACAGCAACGAACTAATGCCCTTCAAGAATTTGTTCAACGAGTGGCATGTGCGAGACTGCAGCCGCAAGGTACGGAATGTGGTGAATGCCAAGGCACAGAGGGGAATCCGAGTGGGGACACGAGCTCCCTACGGCTACCGCAAGGGTGCAACAAAAGACTCTCCTTTGCTGGTAGACGAGGAAGCGGCAGCTGTCGTCAAACGCATCTTCGCCATGTGCGCCGGTGGAATGGGACCGTCCCAAATTGCAAAGCAGCTTAAGAAAGAGCACATCTACAGTCCATCCATGTACGCCTATACGAAATTCGGTACATCCCATTCCGGGCTGAATACAGAGCGACCCTATAACTGGACCGGCGACATGGTGGCGGATATGCTTCAGAACATGGTCTACCTTGGACACACGGTCAACCTCCGCTACAGCACCAAGTCTTACAAGGACAAAAAGAAGCGTGAGCGCCCTAAATCCGAGTGGCTCATCTTTGAGCACACCCATGAGGCGCTGGTGGATCAGGAAACCTGGGATATCGTACAGGAGGTACGATCCCATAAACGCCGCCGGACAAATATGGATGAGCAGAATATGTTCTCTGGATTAGTGTACTGTGCGGACTGCGGTATGCCCATGGTGCTGCACCGGGCGCACACCATGAAGCCGGAACAAAACAATTTCACTTGCCGCACCTACAAGAAGGATGGGGCAGATGTATGCAGCGCTCACTATGTCCGGGAAGTGGCATTGAAGGAAATCGTGCTGGAAACGATCCGCAGAGCCACACAGTTTGCCAGAAGCGATCCGGAGCGGTTTGCAGCCTACATCCAGCAGAAACAATCCACTGAGGTGGCAAAGGAGATCCGGGTCTTAGAGCGAGAGCTGTCCGCCATGCGGAAACGGGATAGGGAACTGGATATGGTGTTCAAGCGAATGTACGAGGACAGTGCCCTGGGACGGGTAAGCAATGAGCAGTTCCGCCTGCTGTCTGAGGCATACTCCAAGGAAAAAGCGCAGCTGGCCGAAGACATTCCCGCCACAGAGGAACACCTGGAGAAACTGCGCAGCAGCATGGCCAATGCCAAGAACTTCATCGCCAAAGCCAGAAAGTTTACCGACATGACAGAACTGACCCCGGAATTGCTCCGTACCTTCGTAGCGAAGATCATCGTGTATGAAAAAGAGGTCAAATACTCCAAGCACGCACCGCAGAAAATCCAAATCTGTTTCCGGGACTTCAACCTCAACGAAACAGACGATGTGATTCTCTGCGGGGAGACAACAGAAAAGGCAGACAGTGCAACTGCACTGCCTGCCTAATCCGAGGACACGCCTCAAGATACCCCTATCAGGAGTAGCGGAACCGGCGTCCTGTTTTTTATCTGCCATTTGGTCCTTTGAGGGCCTCCTCATAGCTTTGCAGGGTGCCCTCCGTCAGGCGGGAGAGCTGGTGGAGCCGCTCGTTGACCATGTCCCACATGCACATGGGCAGATGATCCCGGTGGCCTCGGTGGAGGGTCACGCACTCAAAGCAGTTGCCGTGATGGGGACAGGCTTCCTGGCAGGGGCAGTGATCCCCCGCCTCCCGGACCTGGCGCAAAAACTCCTGCTTCACCGCCCAGGATTCCTGATGGCGGCCCTCTTTCTCCAGCTGGTCCTGCCGGATGGCCAATTCGTTGCCGTCGATTTTCATAGGCTTCCTCCCGTCAGAATGTAAATTGCTGGCCCTCCGCCGTAATGGGGACCACCCGGTCCGCCCACTGGGGATGCCGGGCCAGGAACCGCCCTGTCAAGGCAAAATCCCCCCACTGGTGCATGGGCAGTACCCGGCGGGGATCCGTATGCGCCAGAAAATAGGTAAGGCCCCAGTCGGCGGCGCCCTCCAGCCGGGGATCCAGAGGGACCATGGCCAGATCCAGCGTCCGGCCCTCCAGAGGGGCCAGATACCGCTTGAAATTCACTTCCATGTTGCGGTTCCAGGCCTTGTCCTCCCCCTCCCAGTGCCACCAGTGGAGGTCACCGGCGTGGTAGATGGTGCGGCCCTCCGCCGTCACCACAAAGGCCACCCCCTCGTCGGTGGAGGGAAGCGTCTCAACAGCAATGCCGGACAGGGGCTCCGCCCGGTCGTTGCCGCCCAGAGACAGGCATTTTTCCGCCGTCTCCGCCGGAACGCGCCAGCGGGCGAGGTTCCGCTCCGTCAGGCGGATATCGTGGCCCAGCAGGAAGCGGACGGTGCGGCTGCCGTCATCCAGGGAGAAGACGGCGGGATTGAAATGATCCTCGTGGCGGTGGCTGGCAAAAATAAGCAGGGGCTTATCCGCCGGCAGGGGAGGAAGCTCCCCTTTCCACCAGTCAAAGAGCAGGCACACATGCTCCAGTTCCACCGCAAAGCCGCTGTGGGCCAGGAACGTCACCCGCATCACCGGTACTTCACCGCCGTGCCGTAGGCGATGACCTCGGCGGCGCCCTGCATCACGGAAGAGGAGCCGTAGCGGATGTTGATGACGGCATCCGCGCCCAGGCGCTCCGCCTCATCCACCATGCGCTTGACGGCGATCTGGCGGGCCTCATTGAGCATCTCCGTGTAGCCGGTGATCTCGCCGCCTACCAGGGTCTTCATGCCCGCCATGAAATCCTTACCGAAGTTTTTGGACTGTACCACGGTGCCTTTCACCATGCCCAGCACCTCAAATTCTTTTCCGGGAATGTAATCAATATTCACAAGAAGCATTCTGATTCCTCCTTCAGATTTTTGAATGTGCGGACCCGGCATCTGCCGGGACCGCCGATTGGTTGTATGGCCGGTCGCTATTTCCGGTGAAAGAATCCCACCAGGCTCCAGATCATGAGGTTTCCCAGCATGAGGACACCGCTGGAATAGATCCACACCTCGTATCCCGGGTAAATCCCCCGGGCGAGATACACCAGGGAAGAGATTGCAAACACCGCTACACTGAGAAGCGGCAGCAGCCACGGCAGTCTGTTTTTGTGGATCATCACGAACTCCGCCGCTAGAAGCAGGACTACGATCACCGGCACCGCCGGGGTTTGGGAAGAGATATCGAGAATGAGCGAAAGGTTGGAAAACATGTTGGAAAACATGGGATTGCCTCCTCTCTGAAAATCCCGTCGGTTACTAGGCGGCCAAGGCGGAAAGGACCGCGGTGCCTTTTACCAGGCCCAGTACCTCCAATCCTTTTCCGGGAATGTAATCAATATTGACCAGCAGCATCCAATTCTCCTCCTTCAATTTCTTTGAACCTCTGCCGCAGCACCTTTACGGCTACCGGCAGGGGAAGCAAACACGCCACGGCCAGCGCCGCGAACAGGTAAAACGCCCACCTGGGCAGATTTGGGATCCAGCACAAAGACGCAAAGCCTACAACGCAGGCGATCTGGAGCAGGGCAAAGAACACCACGCCCTGCACGGCCTCCCGCTTCCTGCGGGCCTTGCGGGAGTCAATACTTGCGGGCTTCATCCGCTTCGCCTCCTTTGATCTCCTGCAGCCGCTGTACCAGGGCATACACCACCCCGATGACCACGGCTGCACCGAAAAGGGCATATACCGCCATGATGCCCAGGGCGGCAGGGAGAGGATCCTCCTCCACCATGGTCCACAGCAGCGATCCCACAAATACCAGCACCACCAGGGCAGTTCCCACAGCCGCCAGCACCGCGCCCCGGATGCCGGAGCGGCCCTTAGTATTGTTTGGCATCGTCGATCTCTCCCTTCTCGATCTCCCGCAGCCGCTGCACCAGAGCCAGAACCACACCCAGGATCACCACCGCCGGAATGGCCACCAGGACGATGATCAAAGGCAGAGGCGGCGCCTGGTCGGCATCCACGGAAAAGCCCCAGAGCATCAGGGCAATGAGGCCGCCCATGAAGGCCACCATGATGACGGTGACGGCCCAGGGGGCAATATACCGCACCCGGCGGGCATCCCCCGCCTGGCGGTTGGGGAAGGTGGCACCCTGGTGCTCCATGGAGGACATCTCCTCCAGCAGCGCCTGGGCATCCAGGGCGGAGAGAGGCTCCTCCCGCTCCTTGAGCCGGCGGCACAACGCCATGGACTCCTCCAGGTTCTTGCGCTCCCGCTCCAGCGTCACCAGATGGCGGCGCATGCCGTCGGCCACGGTGTGGGCCCCGGAGAGCATCTGCCGGATCTCCTCCAGAGGAACGCCCAGCTTGCGCATCAGCTTGATGCGCCGCAAGGCGTCCACCTCCGCGTCCCCGTAGTCCCGGTAGCCGTTCTGGCTGTTGCGCCGGGGGGAGAGGAGGCCCTCCGCTTCATAAAAGCGGATATTCTTTTTGGTGATGCCCACCAGGGCTTCCACTTCGTTGATCTTCGTTGTTCTCACCTCTGGTACGATGATATACCTTCTATCCGGTGGAAGGTCAAGGGGTTTTGAAAAAAATCCTGTCGGGGGGTGGGAAGGGCAGTCCCTTTGTGGTACAATAAGCCCCATGGAAACCATGAAACAGGAAAAACAAACGCGTCTTGCACGGCTGGCGGCAGTGCTGCCCGCCTGGTACCAGGCCAATGCCCGGGATCTGCCCTGGCGCCGTACTCAGGACCCTTACCGCATCTGGGTGTCGGAGATTATGCTCCAGCAGACCCGGGTGGCGGCGGTGCTGGGATATTATGCCCGGTTTCTCACAGCCTTCCCCACGGTGGAAGCTCTGGCGGCGGCGCCGGAGGAGCAGCTGATGAAGCTCTGGGAGGGGCTGGGCTATTACAGCCGGGCCCGGAATCTGCAGAAGGCCGCCGGTCTGGTGGCGCAGCAGGGAGGCTTTCCGGAGAGCTATGAGGGCCTCCTGGCTCTGCCGGGCATCGGGGAGTATACCGCCGGGGCCATCGCCTCGGCGGCGTTCGGACTGCGGACCGCTGCCGTGGACGGGAACGTGCTGCGGGTGGTGTCCCGGGTGACGGACTGCCGGGAGGATATTGCCCTGCCCAAAACGAAACGGGCGGTGAAGGCGGCCCTGGAGGCGGTGATGCCCACCGAAGAGGTGGCCATCCGGGTGTTCAACCAGTCCACCATGGAGCTGGGGGCCACGGTGTGCGTGCCCAATGGCGCCCCCAAATGTGAGCAGTGTCCGGCGGCGGAATTTTGCCTGGGCCGCCTCCGGGGCACGGCAGAGTCGCTGCCGGTGAAAACCGGAAAGAAAGCACGCCGGGTGGAGGAGAAGACCGTCTTTTTGCTCTTCCGCCGGGGGCAGGTGGCCCTGCGGCGCCGCCCGGATACGGGACTGCTGGCGGGCCTTTGGGAGTTCCCCAATGTGGAAGGCTCCCTGGCTGAGCAGGAGGCCGGAGAAGCGGTCTCCGCCTGGGGCCTGACGCCCCGGGCCTGGCGCAGCCGCCTGACGGCTAAGCATATCTTTACCCATGTGGAATGGCAGATGACCGGCTACGGCCTGGAGGTCACGGGAGACGGGCCGGAGGACTTTTTGTGGGTGGACGCAACGGGCCTGGCGGCGCACGCGGTGCCCTCTGCCTTTGCCCGGTACTATGCCCAGGCGCTGGAATACACAAAGGAGGCGACAGTATGGGATGGCTGATCGGACTGCCCCTGGGGCTTTTTCGGATGCTGGTGTGGGCGGTGATGCTGCTGGTGCGGCTGGTGGTGCCCATCCTGGTGATCGTCCTGGTGATCTGGCTCCTGCGGCGGCGGAAGTCCCGCCGGGGCGAAGATACGCCCTCTGACGGCCCGGAGTTTCACGGGCCCGTGTACACCGTAGACTATGAGGATGTAGAGGATGAGCAGGAGGAGGATCATGGAGCTTCTTAATGTGCTGCTGGCGGCCATCTTGCTGCTGCTTGTGCGCAAGCTCATCTGGTGCTTCCGGTGGCTGTGGTGTTATCACCACGGGCGGCAGACCCCGGAGCCCATTTCCTTCCTGCCCCGGCGCAGCGGCAGGACCTTTGACGAGCACGTGGATCAGACCGGACGCGGCAAGGAGGAATGAGCCATGGCCTTTTGGAACAAAAACGCTCAGGAGGAGCCCAACGCCCCCATGCACTGTCCCTGGTGCGGCGGAGAGATGGTGCGCGGATATCTCAGCAGCGGCCGGGACGCCGTCTACTTTTCAGAGAAGAAGCCCGGTATGGTGGAATACCTGATCCGGGGAGCAGGCTGGCTCCGGCTGGACCATGAAGGCGGCCCCGTGCACACCTATAAAACCGCCTGGCACTGCCCGGTGTGCCGGAAACTGGTGGTGGACACCGCGGGCCTTGATAAAATCGGCCAGTGGCCGGACCTGACCACTCCGCCGGAGAATGGGGAGGAATGAGCATGGCCTTTTGGAAGAAGAGCGAGGACCCCTGGGACGTGGACCCCGACAAGCGCCGCCCCACCGTTCGGGAGGAGAGTGCGGAGAACAATCCGGATGCGGTGTGCCCTGCGGATGCGCCGCAGGCCGGGGCAGAAGGGTCTCAGGCGGAGGAAAACCGGGAGGCGCCTGCTGCCCCCATGCGTTGCCCCTGGTGCGGCCGGGAGATGGAGCTGGGGTATTTGTACTCCAAAGAGTGCATCTTGTGGGTGGACCAGGAGCCGGGGGCTTTCCTGGGAGTGCTTTCTGCCGGGAGGGAGATCTATGTCAGCGACGAAGGCGTGATCGCGCAGTATAAGAAGTGCTGGCATTGCAGCACCTGCGGGAGACTGGTGGTCCAGTTGTCGAACGAAGCACGCCCTTCGTCTCAGGAGTGCTGGGACGAGTTCCGGCGGTACGCGGAGCAGGCGAAAGGACGGAAGTGACATGGCTTTTTGGAACAAGAGCGAGGACCCCTGGGACATGGATCCCAGCAAGCGCCGCCCTGCCGTCCGGGAGGAAGAAGGGGAAAAGGATCCGGATGCCGGGAGCCTGTTGGATGATCTGCGGGCCTGGAACGAAGAGCGCAAGGAGAAAAAGGCCCGGCGGGAGGTTCCTCCGGAGCCCATTCCCTGCCCCTGGTGCGGCGGGGAGATGGAAGTAGGGTACCTCATCGGCGGCCGGGACGCGGTACGCCTGGTGAGAGAGCGTCCGGGCGCGCTGCGGATCTTTGAAGATGCCCTGTACATCCGGGGAGACGGCACCTTCTGGTGCGACTACAAGATTGCCTGGACTTGTCCAAAGTGCCGCAAACTGGTTCTGGATCTGCCGGAGCCGGAAGAGACAAGTTATGCAGAGGAGCTGCGCGACTATGCGCAGCAGGCAAACCAACACGAGGGAGAAAACTGATTCATGGCACAGCTTTATTTCAAATACGGGGCTATGGGATCCAGCAAGACCGCCAATGCCCTGATGACCCGGTTCAACTATGAGGAGCGGGGGCAGAAGACCCTGCTGGTGAAGCCCCGGCTGGATACCCGGGACGGGGACCACCAGGTGGTCTCCCGCATCGGCCTGACCCACCCCTGTATCTATTTTGATGAGATGCAGCAGCTCTCCGTCATGGAGCTGCAGCAAAATGCCTGCGTCATCGTGGACGAGGCCCAGTTCCTCACCCGGGAGGAGGTCCTCTACCTGGTGAGCCTGGTGGACGAGCTGGACATTCCCGTTATCTGCTACGGCCTGCGGGCGGACTTCAAGGGGGATCTGTTCCCCGGCAGCGCCGCCCTCCTGGCCTACGCGGATAAGTTGGAGGAGTTGAAGGCTGTCTGCTGGTGCGGCCGCAAGGCCGCCTTCAATGCCCGGTTTGACGCCGACGGAACGGTCCTCAAGACCGGCGAGCAGGTGGAGCTGGGGGCCAACGAGCGCTACACCAGCCTCTGCCGCCGTCACTGGATGGCGGGAGACTTGGGGCCGGATTTCGGGAGGGAGCGGACATGATCTGCCGCCTGTGCCCCCGGAACTGCGGGGCGGAGCGCACGGCAGAGAGAGCTGGCGGCGTATGCGGCCAGATCGAGACGCCGGTGGTGGCCAAGGCCATGCTCCACCAGTGGGAGGAGCCGTGCCTGGTGGGAGCGCACGGAGCGGGCACGGTGTTTTTCTCCGGGTGCAGCCTCCGGTGCTGCTTCTGCCAGAACGGGCCTATCTCACACGGAGGGTTCGGCAAGGCCGTCTCCGTGGAGCGGCTGCGGGCCATTTTCCACGAGCTCATTGACCAGGGGGCAGCCTGCCTGGACCTGGTGACCCCCACCCACTTTGTCCCCGCCATTCTGGAGGCCCTGGGGGAGGAGCCCTGGCCGGTTCCGGTGGTGTGGAACTGCGGCGGGTACGAAAAGGCGGAGACGCTGCGGCTGCTGGAGGGGAAGGTGCAGGTGTACCTGCCGGATCTCAAATACGCCCTGCCGGGCCCGGCGGCGAAGTACTCCGGCGCGGCGGATTACTTTGACTGGGCCGCTCCCGCCATTTTGGAGATGTTCCGTCAGACGGGGCCCTATGTGATGGAGGACGGTCAGCTCAAACGGGGCGTCCTGATCCGCCATTTGCTGCTGCCCGGGGAGCTGGAGAACACCCGGCGCTGTCTCGACTGGGTGGCAGAGCACTTCCGACCCGGCGATGTGCTGTTCTCCCTGATGAGCCAGTACACCCCCCAGCCGGGGGCGGAGGGGAACCTTCGCCGCCACGTTACGAAAGCGGAGTACCGGGCGGCGGTGGCCTACATGGAAAACTGCGGCATCACCGACGGCTACACCCAGGAGCGCACTTCCGCCCGGGAGGAGTATACCCCCGATTTCGACGGCTCCGGCGTGTGACGGGTGAAAAGAAAATTGGGGTTGAAAACCACAGAAGCTGTATTATAATAATGGGGCTGTCCGGCGGACGGCCCCATTTTCATGTGTGTTTTGAGAGGATCCTGTTATGAAGCTGGAGAACAACCTGGGGACGGACCCCATCCGGTCCCTGGTGCTGCGCATCGCCATTCCCAGCATGCTGGCGCAGTTCGTCAGCGTGCTATACAGCATCGTGGACCGCATCTATATCAGCAATATTCCCGAGATTGGTGAGATCGCCCTGGCGGGCGTGGGCGTGTGCGGCCCGGTGGTCACCATGATCGGCGCCTTTGCCTCCCTCATCGGCGTGGGCGGCGCGCCCCTGATGAGCATCCGCATGGGGGCGGGGAAGACAGAGGAGGCCCGGCGCATCCTCTCCAACAGCTTTTTGATGCTGTGTGTCAGCGCGGTGGCGCTGACGGCGGCGGTATTTCCCCTGCGGCGGCCCATGCTGCTGCTCTTCGGCGCCAGCGGCGTTACCTACCCTTATGCCGAGTCCTATTTTACCGTGTATCTGTGCGGAACGGTGTTCAACCTTCTCTCCCTGGGGATGAACCAGTTCATCATCTGCCAGGGCTTTGCCAAGAAGGGAATGCTCTCGGTGATCATCGGGGCGGTGCTGAACATCGTGCTGGACCCGGTGTTCATTTTCGCCCTGGACATGGGCGTGGTGGGGGCCGCCCTGGCCACCGTCCTCTCCCAGCTGGCCAGCTGTATCTATGTACTGACCTTCCTCTTCGGGAAAAAGGTGCCCATTCCCATCAGCTTCGGCGGTTACCGGCCCCGGCTCATGGGCAGGATCCTCCTGACGGGCCTTACGCCCTTTCTCATCATCGCCGTGGACAATGTGATGATCATTGCCATGAACGCCGTGCTGCAGCGCTATGGCGGGGCGGAGCTGGGGGACCGGCTCATCACCTGCGCCACCATCGCCCAGAGCTTTATGCTGGTGGTGACCATGCCCCTGGGGGGCATCTCCGGCGGTACCCAGACCATTCTGGCTTTCAACTACGGCGCCCGGCACAAGGAGCGGATCCTCTCGGCCCAGAAGTTTATCACCCTGCTTTGCGTGGCCTATGTGACGCTGCTCTTCATCCTGGCCCGGGTGGCCGGAAGCCTCTTTGTGCGGCTCTTTACCACCGAACCCTCCCTGGCGGCGGAGGCTCTGGACGCCATCCGGGTATGCACCCTGGCCATCATTCCCCTGGGCGTTCAGTACGCCCTGGTGGACGGCTTTACGGGCATGGGCCAGGTGCAGCTGTCGCTGCCCCTTTCCACCTTCCGCAAGGCGGTGTATTTTGCGGCGCTGTTCCTGCTCCCCGGTATGTACGGCGCCCGGGCCGCCTTCTATGCCGAGCCTGTCTCCGATATCCTGGGCCCCATCGTCAGCATAGCGGTGTACGCTTTGTTTATCCGTCGGGTGCTGCACTTTTCACAGCCGGAGCGTACGGAAAACGGGCCCGTTCTCCCTTGACTTTTCCGGGGAGAAGGCGGTAAAATACTACCGTTGTGTAGCGAAAACGCGTAAGTCCAAACCGGACTTGCGCGTTTTCTTTTTTCAATTTTTTGTGAGGTGAACACCATGGAACAACAAAATACCTTCTTGTTGGAGGCGCCCCTGGGAAAGTTGATGCGCGGATATGCCGTTCCCTGCATCATCTCGCTGCTGACGGCGGCGCTTTACAATGTCGTCGATCAGATCTTCATTGGCTGGGGCGTGGGAGCCGCCGGCAACAGCGCCACCAACATTGTCTTTCCCCTGACGGTGCTGGCCCTGGCCGTTGCCACTATGATCGGGGATGCCGCCTGTTCCTTCGTCAGCATCCGCATGGGCTGCGGAGACCACCAAAGTGCCAGCCGTGCCGTGGGCAATGCGGTGGTGCTGGCGGTGGCGGCGGGACTGGTGCTGACGGCGGTGTATTTCCTCTGGGACAACCAGATCCTGTGGCTCTTTGGGGCCAATGACAACCTGGACAGCGCCACCCGGCAGTATGCCGGGGAGTATTTCTTCTGGATCAGCGCGGGCATTCCGGTGTATATGTTCGGCCAGGCTATGAACCCCATTATCCGCTCTGACGGCTCTCCCCGTCTGGCTATGGCGGCCACGGTGGCCGGGGCCGCCGCCAATGTGGTGCTGGATCCCATTGCCATCTTCTGCTTCCACTGGGGAGTGGCGGGGGCTGCCGTGGCCACGGTGGCGGGACAGGTCATCACCGCCGTCATTTCCCTGGGATATCTCTTCCGGATGAAGCTCATCCATCTCACCCGGGAGAGTTTTCTGGTGCGGTGGAAGCTGGTGGCCCAATTCATTCCCCTGGGCTTTACCAGCTTTTTGAGCCAGTTCTCCCTGATGCTGTCCATGATGACTATGAACAACATGGTGGCCCGGTACGGGGCAGTATCTGCCTTTACGACGGACAGCACCGCCACCATTCCCATGGCGGTGCTGGGCATCGTGATGAAGTTCTACCAGATCGTCATCTCCGTGGTGGTGGGCATGGCGGCAGGCTGCATTCCCGTAGTAGGCTTCAACTACGGCGCCATGTGCTATGGCCGCTGCCGGAAGATGATGCGGCTGCTGCTGTGGGCGGAGGCGGCGGTGGGGGCCGTGGCCCTGGTACTTTTTCAGGTGTTCCCGGTACAGCTTATCAGTATCTTCGGCACCGACAACAGCCCGCTGTACTTCGACTTTGCCAAGCTGGCTTTCCGGATGTATCTTTGCATGATGATCCTGGACTGTGTCAACAAGGCGGCCTTTATTTTCCTGCAATCCCTGGGCAAGCCTGTGGAGTCCACGCTGCTTTCCCTTTTGCGGGAGGTGGTGCTGTCCATCCCCCTGGCGATCCTCCTGCCCTGGGCGGCTGCCGGGATCTGGGGAGAGGTGAACGGCATCTATGGCCTGCTGGCCTCCATGCCCTGTGCGGCGCTGCTGACCTTCCTGGCGGCGGTGTATATCATCCTGCGGACAGACCGGCAGCTGCACCGTCAGGAAGCGGGAACTTGAGGAAACAGAATGCCCGAAAAACACAGCGAGGACGTCTGAACATCCAGACGTCCTCGTTTTTGTTTTGTATCAGCGGCGGTCGCCCAACTTGCGCAGGGTTTCCAGAACCTCGGAAAAGTCCCGGGCCTTGGCCGAGGGGTTGGCCCGCAGGATCCGCAAAGAGGCACGATAGGTGCGCACCGTGCGGGAGCGGATGGAAGCTTCCCGGTTCTTCAGATGCTCGATGGCATCGTCCAGCTCCGCCCGGCGGGCGGCAAGGGCTTCCTGGGTCATATCCACCGCGTCCTCCAGGTTGTCCCGGGCACGTTCCAGGGTCTCCTGGATAGCCCGCAGGGTCTCCAGCTTGGCGGAAGTGCGGCTGCGCAGCGCTTCTTCCAGTTCTTCCCTGCGGCGGGCAGAGCGCCGGAGCTTGGCCTCCTGGTGCTGCTGGAGGCCGGCCTCCATCCGCTCCTGCAGCTCCATCCGGCTCAGATCCACCCGCTCCCGGAATCGGCGCAGGTCATCCTCGGCAAAGGCGGCAGCCACCTCCGCCCGCTTGGCAAGACGGCGAAGATCCTCGTTTTCCTCCGTAAGACGGGTGAGGACTTCCCTGAGATCCAGAGCCTCCTGAACGGAGCGGACCACGTCTACCGTAAAGGCCACGGTGATCACCAGGGCCAGCGGATCCACCAGCCAGCTGGGCACATCCCCCAGCAGGGCGGCGATGGGGGGATGGATGAAGCGCACCAGCAAAATGGAGAAGAAGCCCCAGGCCAGGGAGCTGGTGAGACAGATGTGGCCGTTGAGGTTGAAGCGGTGGTGGGAGTAGTCCCAGTAACGGACTTTAAACAGCCGCTCCATCACGGCACCGGTGACGTATTCCAGCACTGTGGCGGCAATCATGCCCAGCAGAAAGACCAGTCGCAGATCCTGCTCCACCGGCAGCGTCACAAAGAGGATGATGATGGCGCCGGAGCCGTAGATGGGAAGCAGAGGGCCATGGAGAAAGCCCCGGTTCACCCATTGCCGCTTGCAGGCGGAGACGTAGCAGGATTCCCACACCCAGCCGCAAAAGCAGTAAAAAAAGAAGAGAAGGACCCATTGGCCCGTAGTATAGAAATGCATGAATGCTCCTTTTCAAAAAAACACGAGAGGGCCGTCCGGTCCCGGACGGCCCTTGCATGGTCAGCGGGTTTCCTCGGTGGTTTTGGCTTCGTCCTCCGGCAGCACCGCCACCCGGATCTCCAGGACCCGGCGGTGATCCACCTGGGTGACGGTGACGTCCAGACCCTCCGCCTGGAAGTGGTCTCCCACCTGGGGCAGACGGCCCAGCTCATCGATGACCCAGCCGGAAACGGTGCTGGCATCGCACTCACCGCTGATGGAGAAGAGATCGTAGAGATCCGTGAGATCGGCGCTGGCGGAAATGAGATAGCTGCCGTCCTCCTGCTTGCGGAAGGACTCGATGACCTCGTCATGTTCGTCCCAGATCTCGCCCACCAGTTCCTCCAAAATATCCTCCAGGGTCACCAGGCCTGCCGTGCCGCCGTATTCGTCCACCACGATGGCCATGTGGGTCTTTTTCTTCTGCAGCGTCCGCAGCAGCAATCCCAGCTCGGCGTTGGCAGTGGTGTAATGGACGGGGGTGATGCACCCGGCAATGTCCGTCTGGCCCCGGTAGCGGGCGGCGTGGAAATCCTTCTCGTGGATGACGCCCACGATATCGTCCACGTCCTTGTGATACACCGGCAGGCGGGAGTAGCCGCTCTCAGCAAAGGTGGCGGCGATCTCGTCCATGGTGGCGGAATCCTCCACCGCCACAATATCCACCCGGGGGGTGAGGATGTCCCCGGCCTCCAGGTCGCCGAACTCAATGGCGGAGCGGATCAGCTGGCTCTCGTGCTGGTCCAGGCCGCCCTCGCTCTCTGCCTCGGAGACCATGGTGATGAGCTCCTCCTCCGTGATGCCGGCATCATCTGCGGTGTGCAGGAAGCGGCTCAGCAGCCGCTTCCACAGGGCAAAGAGGAAGTTCAGCGGCCGCAGGATAGCCAGAAACACCCGCAGCACCGGCGCGGAGGCCATGGCAAAGCGCTCAGGGCTCTCCTTGGCAATGGACTTGGGGGAGACCTCGCCGAAAATCAGCACTACCACCGTCAAAACCACCGTGGCGACGGTAGGGCCGTATGCGGTGCCCACCAGATTGGTAAAAAGCACGGTGCCCACCGCCGTGGCGGTGATGTTGACGATGTTGTTTCCGATGAGAATGGTGGAGAGCAGGCGGTCATAGTCCTCCGAGAGCTGCAGGGCCAGGGCAGCACGCTGGTTCCCATCCTCCGCCCAGCTTTTCAGGCGGATGCGGTTGAGGCTGGAGAAGGCGGTCTCCGTGGCGGAGAAGTATGCGGACATGCACACCAGAAGAATGATGGCAACCGTCATGATCGGGGTACTGGAACTGTCCATATGGGCAAAATCACTCCTTAAAAATATCAACAAAATCCCGGAAAGGCGCGAAAAAGGGCAGCCTCACCCCTCCATGGGGTCAGACTGTCCTTGGATCAGCATGTATGTATGCGTGGGCAACGGAGGTTGGTCCACAGTGTTTTCACGATTCCTTCCTTGGCCGATGGGCCAGATCACTACTTGATTCAGGATACCACAGCTTCCGATAAATTGCAAGAGGGACACCTGGGAAGGCTGTTCAGAAGATGTGTGGGTTTTGAACCGGAGCCCTCAGTCCAGCCCCGGGGGAGGCGGCGCGTGGAGGATTACCCGGCCGAAGCACACCAGTGTCCGGCCGGAGGTGGGAAAGAGCACCACGTCGGCATCCGCGCGCTCCCGGTTCAGGGAGAAGAGATAGACCGTTCCCGCCGGATCCTTGTAGTACTGCTTGCATACGATCTCGCCGTCCACACAAAAGATGCCCACGTCTCCGGGCTTCAGGGGATCACGGTTTACATAAGCCCGAGAACCGTCGGGGATCCAGGGGGACATGGAATCGCCCTGGATGCGCACGGCAAATTCTGCGGCGGCCGGTACGTCGCCGGTGACCTGAATATAGTCGAAATCCTCCCCGAATACCGGGGCAGCATAGCCGGCGGCGGCGGGGGAGCGGTACAGGGGGATCACACGGGGCTCCGGTGTCTGGGGGGCAGCATCCAGTTCGTCCCGGTAGGCGCAAAGCGTCCCCACCACGGAGCCCACCGCCTCACGCCCCTGGGGGGAGAGACCCCGCACCTGATCCAAAAGGCGGCGCTCCCAGTGGTTTAGGACCTGGCTGCCGCCCTGAAAGCTATCCTGAAAGAGGACATTGGGCTCCGTTTCCAGACAGTCGAACAGCCGCAGCAGCACCTCTGCCTTCGGAAAACTGACGCCCAGCTCATAGTTGCTCACCGCCGAAAGGGAGACACCCAGCCGCTTGGCCAGATCCGTTCGGGACAACCCCAGTTCCTCCCGGCGCTGCTGCATCCGCTCTCCAAAGCCCATGGCGCGTCCTCCTTTGCCTGCGTTTTCTTTATCCTATCGAATTCTTGGAGATTTGTCAACCGAATATACAAGAAACTTGTAAAATCTGGGTTGACAAAACAAGATACTTGTGATACCCTATCAACGTGACAAGAAGCTTGTGACCTTCCGCCCCAAAATGGGACGTCCCTGCAAGTGCTTCCGGAGTGGGAGCGGCAGGCACGGAGATAAAAAAAATCGGAGTAAGCACGCATGTGCTTACTCCGATGTGGTGGGGGAAGGTGGATTCGAACCACCGAAGTCAGTGACAACAGATTTACAGTCTGCCCCATTTGACCGCTCTGGAATTCCCCCATATGAAATTTGGAGCTGGTGGACGGATTCGAACCCCCGACCTGCTGATTACAAATCAGCTGCTCTACCAGCTGAGCTACACCAGCAGATCCAACAGCAGAACCTATCTTACCAGAAGAAACAGGCTTTGTCAACAAATATTTTATCGTTTTCCTGATTTTTTTTCGGGAAGGCAAAGGAGGGACTTGTTTGCGTGAAATTCGGCGCTGCCGGAAAGGCGGGCGCCTGCTCTGCAGCCTCTGCGGCGGGGAGATCCCCCGGGGCGCGCCCTACTGGTATCTCAACGGGGAGAGCGTGTGTGAGGACTGCCTGCCGGAGTTTGCCCGGCTGGAGCTGGCACCCTACCGGCAGACGCGGGGAAGGGAGGAAGCAATTTGACCTTGCTGGAGATGTCTGCCTCCTACGCTGCCAGCGCGGAGGCCATCTGTGAACGCATCGCGCGCCTGCGGGGCGAGGTGCATAATACTGCGGACCCGGAGGCGGCCCAGGCCCTGGAACTGCGGATCCGGGCGCTGGTGCCCATTTTGCGGGAGGCCCGGGAGCTGGCGGTGGTCACCGCCCGGTACTATGACAGGAGTTATCATGCCTATGAGTGCTACAAGCTTTGATTCCCGCAGCAGCGAGTGGATGGGGGATCTGACGGTTTGGCTGCGGCAGAACGCCTCGGACAACGGGGAACAGCTGGATCGTCTGCGTACCAAGCTGCGCTACGCCCGGTCGGCAGAGCTGACGCAGCGCCAGCAGCTGCTGCTGCGGCTGTATTTTGAGGAGGGGAAGACCATGCCCCAGATCGCCCGGGAGCTGCATGTGAGCTGCTCCACAGTGTCCCGGACACTGCGCCGGGCCCGGGAGCGGCTGTACCGGTGCCTGCGGTACAGCTTTTAGACGGGCGG
Organism: uncultured Oscillibacter sp.; assembly: GCA_905200545.1. Lineage (GTDB taxonomy): Bacteria > Bacillota > Clostridia > Oscillospirales > Oscillospiraceae > Oscillibacter. The sequence continues at coordinate 30,663 of CAJKKQ010000002.1, read as the reverse complement.
AAAGTTCCTCTTGTGGTTTTGGCATAAAGCCCGTATAATCGAAGTGAACGGGATATCCTAAGGAGCGAAGGGCCATTGCCTGGAGGAGGAGCGTATCATGCTGTACAACACCCTGCACCACCGCTGGCTGCGGCTGATCGCCGCTGTGGTGGGAGAGTTGATTTCCGCCGCCGCGCTGAATCTGTTCATTGTGCCGCTGAACCTATATAACGGCGGACTGCTGGGCCTGTGCCAGATCATCCGCACCCTGATGCAGGAATACCTGCACATCAGCTTTGGCGCCTACGATGTAGCCGGCATTTTCTACTTCATCATCAATATCCCCATTTTGCTCTTCGCCTATAAGACGCTGGGCAGGAGCTTTGTCCTCAAAACGCTGATTTGTACCGCGTCCTATTCCCTCTTCTACAGCCTCATCCCCATTCCCGCCACACCCATCGTGGAGGATTACCTGACAGCCTGCCTGCTGGGCGGCATCCTGGCGGGTGTGGGCAGCGGCATCGTCCTCACCTGCGGCGGCAGCGGCGGCGGGTTGGATATTGTGGGACTATGCCTGAGCAAGCGGGGCAGTGCGTTTACGGTGGGGAAATTCTCCCTTTCCTTCAACGCATTCCTCTACGCCGCCTGCCTGATCCTCTTCAGCCCCGCAGTGGCCATCTACTCGGTGATCTATAACTTCTTCACCGCCATGGTGCTGGATCGGGTCCATCAGCAGAATGTCAGCGTCCAGGCGCTGATTTTCACCCGGGAGGATCAGGACGCCCTGGCCCGGTTCATCATCGAGAAGCTGGGCCGCTCCGTGACCTACTGGAATGGTGTGGGCGCCTATACCGGAGAGGGCGTACATGTGCTGTGCGTGTGCCTTTCCAAGTTCGAGATCGAAGAGCTGCTCCACGCTGTGCACACCATGGATCCCCATGCGTTTGTGACGGCCCAGGAGGGCACCCGGATCTACGGCAATTTCACCCGCAAGGTGGGAGACTGAGGGTTTACAGACAGACCGGCGCACCCGGGAGGTATTTCCCAGGTGCGCCGGATTTTACAGTGATCCCCGCCATCCGGCGGCGCTCTGCGGCCCCGGATATGGAGAAAAGGCGGATAGCGTGCATATACGGCTGTGGATGAGGCAGTCCGCCGTATCGGCATTACATGAAAAAAGAAGGCGCACCGCATTAGGTGAACACCAATAAGGAAGTAAGCATAACTGATTACTTTAGCCACTGACAAATAGGTTGAAACCAAAACACCTCCGAATGCGTAATGCGTTCGGAGGTGTTTTGTGATAGAATATATTATGAAAGGCGGTGAAGAAGCATGGAGGATAATCTGCTTTCCTTAAACAAATTGCGAAGCGATATAAAAACAATGAAATTATTGGCTCTATTTCTAAAACCAGATCAAAGGGAACAACTGCGGAATTTAGAAAAGCAACTTGATAATATGCTTACTCAAACTGCCACTTTCAACGAAAGATTTTCTTCGTACGGTTGGTGCGCTTATGACAGTATGAGTTTTGCCCTTATAGAAAGCGCAAATGACGCTTTTGACAAAAGTGGAATTGAAGCCGCCGAACAAGTCTTAATTAACTATTATACAGACGATGTTAGTAAAATTGTTCATTGGATAAAGAATAGCTCGGATGCATTTTTTGTAAGGAACAATTTGATTGAGCGCTTTTTTGAAGACCATTTTGCAGGACGATATTACGCAAGTGTTCCTCTTGCTCTGATTATAGTGGATGGAGCAGTTAACGACTTCACAAAAAGCAAGGGTTTCTTTGCAGAAGGAACATCTGTTGACGCGTGGGATTGCTTAGTTGGGTGTAGTGACGGATTATCTAAGCTAAAGGGGATATTTAATCAGAATCGTACAAAGACGAACACGGAAAGGATTACACTGCCTTATCGTAACGGCATTTTGCATGGGCGCGACCTCAATTATGCCAATGAATATGTGTCATGTAAATGTGTAGCTCTTATGTTTGCTATTGCTGATTGGATGAAAATGAAAAATAGCGAGCAGACAAGAAAAGAGAAATACGAAAAATCACTCAATCCTCCACCTATAAGAGAATCTCTATTACGTTTAGCAGAAAACAAAAAGATAAGAGAAGAAATTTCATCATGGAGAAAAAGGTCTGTTACTGTGGGGGAAGATATTCCTGCTTCAGGTAAAGCGGAAGACTATACCGAGTATCCTTATATTGTTAAGATTGTGGAAATGCTCGATGCATGGAAGAGCAGAAATTACGGGAAACTATCAATATATTTGCAAAGGATGTTTCCTTCAAGTCTATCAGCAGGAAAACGAGCAGGTGAATGTCGCAAAATATTTGAGAATAAAATTCTTAATTGTTTTGAAATTATCGAAGTTGAAGAACGAGCCTGTGCTTTATCAAAAGTTGTAGTTAGAGTTTCTTTTACAACAGATATAGAACCGAAAGAAGCTACCTTAGTTTTTGGTTGCGTATATGAAAGCAATAGTGATCGTGTTGGGGTACCTTGGCGAAATAATGGAAATTGGATGTTGATGCCATGGGATGTACGCGATTTGTATCGCTAATAGTAAATCTATTATACAATTTTCTACGCATTTCAAACAGTGTTTACAAGGGGGTGAATGGTAAGATACTTCCGGCAACCTAACCACGCCAGAAAGCCCCGATAACATCGGACTATTCTATCCTTTAAATGCGTAGACAAAAACACCATAATAGCAGCGGGCGCAAGCGGATTTCTGCTTATGCCCGCTTGGTTACCACACAGCAAAGACGGAGGAAGCCGTCAAGGGCGCGAAGTGTTCATCTTGACCCTTGATGGCTTCCTTTGGCTTTGCTATTCCTTTACCACGATGGCTTCCGTCAGTTTTGCCTGCAAGCGGTGCTTCATGTACTCATCAATGCCGATGTGTGGAAAACCATCTTTGTCATAAAGCGTTCGCGTACAAATCTTGTTGATGTAGCGGTCGTAGTACCGTAAGATACGCTCCAATGCTAACGGATCACCAGCACGGGCGGCTTCAATCACGTCCATGGGCAAAAGCACTCTGCCGTTAAAAGTTGGCTGTTTCATATCATTTTTTCATTCCTTTGGATCTCAAGTTTCTTCGCAGTTCATTTAGTGTCTTTGTTCTGTGCCGCTGGACGGCGCTGCGGGACATTCCCACAAGACCGCCGATCTCACCGTCTGGCAGCTCCAACACACAATACAGGATCAAAATGCTCTGTTCCTGTTCTGGCACGCTTGCAAAGGCATCGGCCATCAGCTCGTCCCGGATATGCAGGTCGCAGCCAAATGCCGTAAACACAACGCTGTCGCTTGGATATTCGTCCAACGTGCAGAGCTTGTCCATTTCATGCTGCGGCAAGGCGTTGAACTCGGTTTCCCGGTTCCGCTGGCGGGCCAAATCCCGCAGGTGGGTTCTGGCCTCGTTGCGGAGAACAGTTTTGCAAAAAGTGTCAAACCGGCAGCGTTCTCCATAACTATCAGAGATGTACTTCATCTTCTCACCCCCGATCTGCGGGAGAGTGAGAAGCCGGGGCTAGTTGCGTTGCCCCCTGTGTCTACGTTGCTGCGGCAGCTCCGGCCCGCACCGCAAGGCCGCAGGAACCGACAAAATTCGCCCGGCAGGTCGTAGCCCCACCGGGCGAAAATAAAGGTACAATGCAGTTTTCTTGCATGGTATAGTACATATTCTTGACCGGAGCTGTCCCCTGCTGGGCACAGGCTTTTTTTAAGAATTTATTCCTTTGAAAAGCAGGTCGTATCAGCATGGCGGCTCCTTCCTTGGGGCGCCGATTCTGCACGGACAAATGAAAGCGGCGGCCTTGAGTACTCAAAGCCGCCGCAGGTCGTATGGGCGTGTCAAAAGGGCTGCTGTACGACGGCTTTTTTTCTTTGCCGTCGTCCGGCAGACACATACTTTATTACAATGCAAAGTTTAATACTTCAAGTACACGGGACAAAATCACTATTATAAAAATGCTGCATTTCATTTGTCAATCTTACGAAGCAATATGATGCACACGAAAATAGCTAACGCAAGAATTGCCATCAACGGCAACAGATTTTCAAATCGAAATGCACTGTCTGTCATCAGTTTATATCCCCATAAGGCCGGAAAGATCTTTCCTACTGTTTCAAATGCCTTTGGCAGCAGTTCAATCGGGAACATAATTCCAGAGAGCATGATAGAGGGGAGAAAGATGATAATCGAAACCATGGATGTTTTCGCCTGATCTTTTACGGCCAATCCAATTATGCTGGCGATACTAAGTGATATCGCAATAAAAATAGCAAGGGTGATAAAGTACCGTCCCGGATTGTCAGGTATTTTGGCATTGAAAGCAAGCGGCGCAGCAAAATATAGAATTATGCTCATAATAAACAAATGGATGTATGCGGAAATGTTTGTTAAAACAAGGCCAAGATATAGCGGCACTCCATTTGCTTTATAAACTTTTTTTATATCACTTCTGTAAATTTCAACCAGTGAGGGTGGCAAACCAATCAGCGCACCCATTGTTACACCAAAAACTGTCATGGATTGAATAAGTGTGTGCCTTGCTTCTGGCATGACCGAAGTAAAAATTCCACCCATAATTGCAAAAAACAAAAGGGGAACAATGTAGCAGGTTATGAGTAATGTTTTACTGCGTATATCCAACTTCCATTGCAAGGAAACTCCGTATAGAAATGCATCCATTTTTACGCCCCCTTTGCAATTTTTATAAAGTGCTGTTCCAAAGAGCCACGATTTACCTGTATGTCCAAAATGGTTTCCCCGTTTTCTTTATACTGCATAAGCAGCATAAGCAGTGTTTCTCCGATATTATCAGATTCATAATTTTCGGTTCTTTTTTCAGTCTGAATTGTGATGTTATAATGTTTTCCCACCGTTTCATTGAGCTGTTCGACAGTACCAATAAAAGTGATCTTGCCCCCGGATAAAATGGCAAGCCGATCACATAAGTTTTCTACTTCGGCCATATCATGGCTTGCTAAAATGATGGTTTTACCGCTTGCTTTTAACTGTCGAATTTGTTCATGCAGAGCAATCCGACCTTCAACATCAAGTCCAGCCGTTGGTTCATCCAAGAAAAGAATATCTGGATTTCGTGTCAGGGAAAGTGCCAAGTGAAGCCGTCTTTTTTGACCGGTTGATAATTGGAAATACTGCTTTTTTGCAAATCCATAGATGCCGAGGACATCTAGCGTTGCTTTATCAAGAGAAGTCTTATTCCACTTGGCAAACAGTTTTACCGCTTCCAATGGCTTGATATGTTCCGGCAAAGAAGCTGACTGTAACTGAATACCTATTTGCCCATTTATAACGATATTTCCGCCGTCATATCTTCTTAACCCCTCAATACATTCAAGAGTAGTCGTTTTGCCTGCGCCGTTGACGCCGAGTAGTGCAAAGATTTCGCCTTGCTGGACACAAAAGCTCAATCCATTCAGAACAACATGGCTTCCGTAGCTTTTCTGTAAATTGCTGATTTGTATTGCATGGCCCATTATTTGCCCTCCTCAAAAGGATCAACACCCATGCGAGAAAAATACACTTCCAATACCTGTCCAACATAAACATTGGCAAGTGATTGTTTTTCTTGCCACTTAGGATCAGTCCCCTCAAATTGTCCCAATTCCATTAGTTTGGGAAGCATACTCATATCGCCACCGGTAAACTCTGTTATCATATCCCAATATGCTTTTGCAAACCTTTGGGCCTCGTCGCTATCGGCTGGAATGCCTGCATTTTGTAGCCGCATTGCCTCGTCTTGAAGTTGTACGAAAGTATCCATAAACGCTTTCCCGCTATCTTTGTCAAAGTGACTGCGAATATGGTCAAGCGTTTGGTCGTCAAAGTGTTTGATTAGCCAATAGTAATCATTTTTCATCTGCAAATTCACAATAATATCGGCATATTTTTTGAAATCAACAGATTGCATTTGCAAGACTTCTGCCCGCAATGCTTCGAGCTCTCTTAACGATTCAGACAGACTATTTATTTTTTTCTGTACGGCTGTCGCTTGTTGTTCCAAAACCGCAGCAATTTCATTCGGTGTATCAAGGGGAATAAGCCGATTTTTTATATCGTCCAGCGAAAACCCCAAATGCTTGAGCGATAGAATCTGATGGAGCTTTACAATATCTTTATCTGTATATAGTCGCCGCCCTCCCTCACTTATCGCAGATGGGGAAAGCAGCCCCTCTCTATCGTAATGTTGTAATGTTCGCACAGTCACGTCCATCTTCTTTGCAACTTCGCCAACAGTCATATACCCATGCGGGATAGCCTTATGTTTTTCCATATTACCACCTCTCGCTTATAGTATATCTCATTACGTTACGTAATGAGCAAGCGTTTTGGTAGAATATTTTTTTCAAATTTTACTGTGCCAATTTCATTTAGCGGGCAGTTTCCGTCCTTTCAAGCGTAATATTGGCGAAGCAAAAAACAAGGGGTTGGGAAGGTCCCAATAAGCAAAAATCTCCGCTCCGGCAACAGGCCGGAAACGGAGATTTTGCGGAAGTGTGGCCACACTTCCTATGCTTGCTCTGTTGTGACTTCCCCGGAAAGGACGGGAACGGAATGGAAAAGAAACGAACCCAGAAAGAGAACGATTATTTGCCAAAGCGGGGAAATCCGCTACAAGAAACCGTCTGTTACAGGCTCGGCGGGACGGTATATGAAGTACATACTTCCTGCGGTGGGACGGAACTGCTTTATGACAAAATGGTGCGACTCATTCGCTCGGAAGCCATTGCCGCATCTGCTGACAAAGAAGACAAACCGCAGTATAATAAGGACAGCAACCTGTTTGTCGGGCGTTCATTACAGGAGGAATGAACCATGACAGCAAACACCAATTATCCCGACAACATCACCGCTTTATACGCCCGCCTGTCCCAAGAGGACACGCTGGACGGCGAGAGCAACAGCATAGCCAATCAAAAGAAAATCCTTTTGAAGTACGCAACCGACAACGGTTTCCCTAATCCAAAGTTCTTCATTGACGATGGTGTGTCCGGGGTAACATTTGACCGTCCGAGCTGGAATGAGATGATCCGGCTGGCCGAAGCAGGAAAGGTTAGAACCGTCATTGTCAAGGATATGTCCCGCATGGGTCGGGACTATCTGAAAGTGGGCTACTATACCGAGAGCTTTTTTGCCGAGCGAGATATTCGGTATATCGCCATCAATGACGGCGTGGACAGCGACAAGGGGGACAACGATTTTACCCCTTTCCGTAATCTGTTCAATGACTTCTACGCCCGCGATACCAGCAAGAAAATTCGGGCCGTCATGCGTGCCAAAGGAAACGCAGGGGAACACCTCTGCACCAATCCGCCCTATGGGTATCAGAAAGACCCGGCGGACAAAAAGAAGTGGATTGTGGACGAGGAAGCCGCCGAGATCGTCAAACGGATTTTCAACCTGTGCATTGCGGGGAAAGGCCCCATGCAGATTGCCAAACTGTTGACTGCCGAACGTGTCCTGACCGCCAAGGCTCACTACGCCCAGCGGGACGGAAAGCCGCTGCCGGAGAAGCCTTACAAGTGGAGCCCCAAGTCTGTTGCGGGAATTTTGGAGCGGCCAGAGTACACCGGCTGCACGGTGAACTTCAAGACCTATTCCAAGTCCCACAAGCTGAAAAAGCGGCTGCATAATGCCCCAGAGAACCAGCGGATTTTTCCCAATACCCAGCCCGCCATTATCGAAGAACAAGTCTTTGCGCGGGTACAGGAGTTGCGGGAGAACAAGCGCCGCCCCTGTAAGACGGGGAAGCAAGGATTATTCTCTGGCCTGCTCTATTGTGCGGATTGCGGGGACAAGCTGTATTTCTGTACGACAAACAGCTTTTCGCCCAAGCAAGACCACTATGTATGCTCCAACTATAAGAGCAATACGGGAACTTGTTCCGCCCACTTTATCCGGGAAGAAACGCTGAAACTGTTTGTGTTGCAGCGGATTTTCGATGTGACGGCGCTGTTCTTTGATGATGCTATGGCATTTGAGGAAGCCGCGAGAAAGCAGCGCTTTCAAGAAGCCGAAAAAGAGGCCAAGAAGCGCAAGCGTGAAATTGCTCAAGCAGAAAAGCGCATTGGCGAGCTTGACCGCATTTTCAAGCGCATCTATGAGGACGACATCAGTGGGGCAATCAGTCATGAACGCTTCTTGAAACTCTCCGCCGACTATGAGGCAGAACAAAAAGGACTGACGGAGCAGGTCAAGGCATGGCGGGACGCAGTAGAAACCTTTGAACAGGATCAAGCCGATTTTGCCAGCTTTGCAGCCATTGTGCGAAAATATGTGGGCATCCGGGAACTGACGCCCACCATCGTCAATGAGTTTGTAAAGAAGATCATCGTCTATGCGCCGGACAAGTCCAGCGGCCACCGCAGGCAGAAGATTGAACTGGTCTGGAATTTCATTGGAGAAGTCAACCTGCCGAGCGACGATCAGACCGTGGAGTGGCAGAGAAAAGGCAGGACGGCATGACCTTTGAGCCATGCCGCCCTGCGACAATTCAATTACTTCCTTATAGGAGCGCGCCTTTTGCGGCGCGCCTTTTGTGTCAGTGTGGGGAACTGCCTTACTGCATGAAGGTGCCTTCCACCATCTGATCGATGTAGGCCAGGTACTGATCCTGCACGTCAGCGGGCACCAGATCGCTGAGGCCGCCGGTGGACAGGGCGCCGTTCTGCAGCGTGCCGTAGATGACCTCGCCGCCGAAGGAGCCGTCCTGGACAGCCGTCATGCACAGGCCCACCAGAGAGGCGTTGTCGGTGACCTGGCTGCCGATGATGCACTCGTTCTGGCCCAGCAGGTCGGAGGGCTGGGCGATGTCGTACACCTTCACGGAGCCGCTGGCGGCGTTAGCCTCGTCGATGGCCTGACGGGCACCGGAGTCCACGGCGGAAGCGTCGCCGAAGAACACGTCGGCACCCTGATCCATCATGGCCTTGGCAAACTCGATGCCCTTGTCGGTGGCGGAGAAGTCACCGGAGTACACGATGTCCAGAGCCTCCACGGTCTTGCCGGCCTGCTCGCCCACATAGGCAGCGGCTTCCTTGAAGCCCTCGTACTTGCCCAGGGTGGTGTCCAGCTCCATGCCGCCGATGAAGGCGATCTTGCCGGTCTGGGTCATAAGGCCGGCCAGAGCACCAGCGATCCAGCCGACCTGCTGGGCGTCGGGCAGCAGAGAGGTGACATTGCCGTTGGTGGCCTGAGCGGGGGTATCCTCGCCGCCGTTGAGCAGAGCAAAGGCGATGTCGGGATACTCCTCAGCCGCCTGGAGCACAGCGTCGGTGTACTGGTTGCCGGGGGCGTAGATCAGGTCATAGCCCAGGTCGCAGTAGGAGACGATGGTGTCATAGTAAGCGGACTGGGCGATGCTGTCGGAATAGGCGGTCTCCCAGCCGTTGGCCTCTGCGGCATCGATCATGGCGTTGTAGCAGGACATGCCCCATCCGCCGTCGGAGATGCTGGAATCGCAGATCATAGCCACCTTGTAGGTCTTGCCGGAGTCGGCGCCGGTGTCATCACCGCCGTCTTCCGTAGTGGTGGTGGTCTCCGTCCCGCCGCAGGCAGCCAGGGACAGGACCATCGCAAGGGACAGAAGCAATGCAAAGATCTTTTTCATGTTCTTTCCTCCAAAGTCCATATAAGTGTTTACGCTTCTATTTGACAGCCGCCGGAGTGGCGGCGGATGCCCGTTAACGCTCCTCTTTGAGGTAGGGCTTGCCGGAGCTCTTGGGACCGGCTTTCTTCATGCCGATGAGAGCCAGCACCACCACGGTGGCGATGTAGGGGATCATCTGGAAGAACTGGTAGGGGACACCGAAGCTGCTGACCTGCAGGCGGATCTGCAGCGCGTCACAGAAGCCGAAGAACAGGCATGCCAGCAGCACACCGCCGCCGCTCCAGCGGCCGAAGATCACTGCCGCCAGGGCAATGAAGCCGCGGCCGGCCACATTGCCGTCCACATAGGTGTTGGCGTAGCAGGTGGTGAGGTAGGCACCGCCGATGCCCGCCAGGGCGCCGCAGATGACACAGGCCACATACTTGACGCCGATGACATTGATGCCCAGGGTGGCGGCAGCCTTGGGATACTCACCCACGGCCTTGAAGTTCAGGCCGGATCTGGTCTTGTTGAAGTAAATGGCGGTGAAAATCACCAGGCCGTAGGCCAGATACACCATGGGGGTCTGATCCAGCAGCAGCTGCACCAGGAAATTGTCGGAGGTAATGCCCAGGCTGTTGGAGAGCGTGCTCATCAGCTCCACCTGCACCAGCTCGCTGCCGGCGCCGAAGTAGACCCGGTAGATGAACGCTGCCAGGGCCGGGGCGAAGATGTTGATGGCCATGCCGTAGACGATCTGCTCGGCGCACAGGGTGACGGTAGCGTAGGCGAAGATCATGTTCACCAGGATACCCACCAGGGCACCGGCGGCCACGCCCAGCATGGGGCTGCCGGTAATGAGGCTCACCAGGAAGCCCACCAGGGAGCCGATGGAAGCCAGGCCCTCCAGGCCGATGTGAACCAGGCCCGCCCGCTGGGAGTAAAGCTCTGCCAGGGACAGGAAGATCAGAGGTGTTGCCATGCGGATGCTGGCCAGGATCAGATTCGAGATAAATGCCCAATCCATATTCACGCAACCTCCTTTTTCGCAAACATGCGGCCCATGGCGGCTTTAAACCCAGGCAGCTTCACCATGGCAAGACCCGCCACAGTGAACACGATGACCAGGGCCTGGATGATATCGGAGACGCTGGTGGGGACGCCGGTGGCCGCCTGCATGGTGGTGGAGCCCACCCGCAGCGCCGCAAAGAAGATGGCGACCAGAATGGTGGCCAGGGGGTGGAGCTGTGCGATGAGGGCCATGGCCACGCCGTCAAAGCCGTAGCCGCTGGCAAAGCCATTGATGAGGCGGTACTGGGTACCCAGCAGCTCGGCGCTGCCGCCCAGGCCCGCGATGACGCCGGAGATGACGAAGCTGAAGAGAATGTAGCGCTTGACGGCAAAGCCGTTGAACTCCGCCGCCGTCATATTGAGGCCCACCGCCCGCAGCTGGAAGCCCTTGGAGGTGTAGAAGAGGAAGTAGTAGATGAGAAGGCCCACCACGATGGCGATGACGAAGGCGGTGGTGGCCCGCAGGCCGAAGATTCGGCTGAGCTTCACGGAGTCCGGAACGGAAATGGTCTGGGGGACGCTGCCGTCCCGCAGCCAGTTGGTGTACACCACGCCCATGAAAAGGGTGGCCACGTAGTTGAGCATGATGGAGATAATCATCTCGTTCTGGCCCCGGTAGACCTTCAGAAGGCCGGGGATCAAAGCCCAGATGCCGCCGGCCAGGACGCCGGCCAGCAGGCACAAGATCACGCCGGGGACGCCGCCCACGCCGCTGAGGGTGGCCACGTAGCAGCAGGCCACGGAGCCGATGATGAACTGCCCCTCGCCGCCCAGGTTGAAGACGCCGCAGCGGTAGGCAAAGCAGGCGCACAGGCTGGTGAAGATCAGGGGCGTTGCCCGGGAGAGGGTGGTGCCCACGTTGCGCAGGTTGCCGAAAGCGCCGATCCACAGGGACTGGAGCGCCGTCAGGGGATTGGCTCCCAGCACCGCCATGATGATGCAGCCGATGATGAAGGCCAGCAGCACAGAGATGAGGGGTACCAGAAGAGCGATGATGCGGTTGCTGTTTTTCATGTTCCGTCTCCCTCCTTACTTGCCGGCCATAGCCAGGCTGATCTCAGAAATGGGCGGGTTCTTGCCGGGGAACACACCCATGACCTGGCCTTCAAACATCACCACGATGCGGTCGGAGACCTCCAGGATTTCGTCAAAGTCCGCGGAGATCAGCAGTACGCCGCAGCCCTTTTCCCGGGCCTGGATCATGGTGTCGTGGACGAAGCGGGTGGCGCCGATATCCAGGCCCCGGGTGGGGTGAACCGCCACCAGCAGGTCGGGATCGCCCTCCAGCTCCCGGGCCAGGATGACCTTTTGCTGGTTTCCGCCGGAGAGGTTGCGGGCCTCCTGCTCGATGGAGGCACAGCGGATGTCGTACTTCTCCTGCATTTTCAGGGCGTAGTCCCGAATGGCCTTCTTTTTGAGGAAGAAGCCCTTGGCGTGGGAGAACTGGGGCGTGTCCGTGGACTTGAGGACGATGTTGTCCTTGACGGACATGTTGCCGATGAGGCCCATCTTGTTGCGGTCCTCAGGAATGTGGGAGACGCTTTCCAGAATGAAGCCGTTGGGGGTGAACTGGGCCACCTGGGAGCCCTTGAGATCCACCTCGCCGGCGTCCGGGGTCAGCACGCCGGTGACCACCTGCGCCAGCTGGCTCTGGCCGTTGCCGTCCACGCCGGCGATGCCCACGATCTCGCCCCGGCCCACGGTCAGGGAGACGCCGTTGAGGCCGGAGTGCTTGGACTCCTTGTGGTAGTCCACGTTGGTGAGGGCCACCACGGGCTCGCCGGGGTGCTCCACCTTTTCATAATGGGAGGGAGCCAGCTCCCGGCCGATCATCAGGTTGGCCAGCTCTTCGCCGTTGGTGGCGTCCCGGTCCAGGGTACATACCGTTTCACCGGAGCGCAGAATGGTGATGCGGTCGGAGATGCGCAGCACCTCCCGCATTTTATGGCTGATGAAGATGATGCTTTTGCCCTCGCTGGTGAGCTTGTGCATGATGTCGAAGAGGCCTTCCACCTCGATGTCCGTCAGGGCGGCGGAGGGCTCGTCCAGTACCAGCAGCTCCGCGCCCCGGTAGAGGGCCTTGAGGATCTCCACCCGCTGCTGGGCACCCACGGCAATGTCGGTGATGGGCTTGTCCAGCTCCACGTCCAGGCCGTAGCGCTCCGAGAGCTCCAGAATCTCCTTTTTCCGGGCCTCCTTGTTGATGAAGATGCCCTTGGCGTTGCGGTCGCCCAGAATGATGTTCTCAAAGACCGTCATGGCCTCCACCAGCATGAAGTGCTGGTGCACCATGCCGATGCCCAGCTTTACCGCCTGGGCGGGGGAGTCAATGCGGACTTTTTTGCCGTGGAGATAGATGTTGCCTTCCGTGGGCTGGTAGAGGCCGAAGAGCACATTCATCAGCGTGCTTTTTCCGGCGCCGTTTTCGCCCAGCAGGGTATGTACCTCGCCCTTGCGTACATCCAGATTGATGTTCCGGTTGGCGTAGACATCCCCAAAACGCTTGGTGATGTGTTCCATGCGCAGAATTTCTTCCATCAGGCCGGCTCCTTTCCTTTCAGGTTCCGTAATGCGCAAACCATTGGGAGTGCACAAAATTTTACATCTCTATCATACAGAAACACGGGAGTAAAGTCAAGAAAGAGGCTTGTCAATGGTCCGTTAAGGGGGAGAAGGCAAAAGCGTCCGGCTGCCTGTTTTTCAGGCAGCCGGACGCAGATGAAAACCATGAAGATTCAGCCAAGAGCCTGGACGCGCGCCACAATGGCCGCCTGCTCTTCATTTAAAAAAGAGTCGTACATGGGGGCCACGGCGTCCTTGAACTGCTGGAGTTCGTCGTCGGTGAGGGTGGTAAGGATGCAGCCTTTTTCCCGGGCGATCTCGGCATTTTTGGCCTCGGATTCCTCCCAGGCGTCACGGTGCCAGACCTCCGCCTCTCCGGCGCAGTCAAAGATGATCTGCTGGTCCTGGGGGGAGAGCTTGTCCATGGTCTGCTTGGAGGCCAGGATCATGTCGGGCATGAAGGAGTGGTTGTCATAAGTCCAGTAGGGAGCCACCTCCCAGAAGGACATCTCGATATAGGAGGTCATGTTGTTCTCGGCACCGTCCACCATGCCGGTCTGGATGGCGGAATAGGTGCTGTTGAAGGGCAGGCCCACACCGGTAGCTCCCAGGCATTCCATCATGTTGAGCATCAGATCGGACTCGGAGACCCGGATCCTCATACCGGAAATGTCTGCGGGGGTGCGGATCTCTTTCCTGGCGTTGAAGAAGCAGCGGAAACCGGGGTGCAGATAGGTGATACCTACCAGGCCGTTGTCCCGGAACGTATCGAAGACCTCCTGGCCGATCTCCCCGTCCAGAACCCGGAAAAGATGGTCCACATCGGTATATTCATAGGGCATCTGCAGCGCGTTCATCAGCGGCGCAAATTCGGCGGAGACACCGGAGGACACGCGGGTGAAGTCCACCCCTCCGAACTGGCACTGCTCGATGGTGGAGCGCTCATCGCCCAACTCGCCGTCAAAATGACACTCGATGGTGATACGGCCGTCGGTCCGCTCCGCCACCAGATCGGCAAACATCTGGCAGGCCTGGCTGGTGATATGCTGGGCATTGTGGCTGTTGGCCAGTCGCAGTACCACATGGTCCGTATCGGTCTGGGCCCCGGTCCCCGCGGAGGACTCCTGGCCGGGAGCCAGTGCACAGGCGGCCAGGATCAGCGGTACCAGCGCAGCGGAGAGGAGGGCTATGACTTTCTTCATCTTGACACCTCAAATCAATCGTGGAAAAAAGCTGGGAAGCAGCAGATCAACTGTCCGGCTGCTGCCGGCTGCGGTATACGGAGGGGGTGCAGCCCACAGCCCGCTTGAAGACCTTGGTAAAGTAGTTGGAGTCTCCGTACCCCACGGAGCGGCCCACCTCACTGACAGGCATCTCCGTGGAGAGCAGGCACTTTTTGGCCATCTCGATGCGGTAGAGGGTAAAGAACTCCAGAAAGGTTTTCCCGGTGGCGGATTTCACCTGCCTGGAAAAATAAAACGGGCTCATTCCCATGCTCTCCGCGGCTTCCTCCAGGGTCACGTCCTGAGTGTAATGGCTGCGGATCCACACGGACAGAGCCGCTTCAAAGGAGGATGCGCCCCGGGAAGCCTCCGGGGAGACCTTGAAAAATTTCTGCACCAGCTCCCGCAGCTCCGCGTCTGCCGGAGGCTTGAGCAGGTAGTCCTCCCCTCCGGAGCGCATGGCCCCCACGGCATAGTCAAAGCGGTCATAGGCGGTGAGAAATACGATGTGGGTCTGGGGCAGCTGCTGCTTGATGACGGCGGCGGCCTCCAGACCGTTTTTGTGGGGCATTTCAATGTCCATGAGGATCAGCTGGGGCTCCACCTGCCGGGCCTTGAGGATCGCCTCATTGCCGTCACAGGCGGTCTCGATCAGGGACTGCTCTCCCAGGATCTCCCGCAGGCGGGAAGCCAGGGCTGTCCGGCTGCGGACCTCATCTTCCGCAATCAGGATCTTGATCATGCTGTGTGCTCCTTTACTGTGATGCGGGCAGTGGTGCCCAATCCGGGAATGCTGAATACGTCCAGCCTTCCGCCGGAGAGCTCCATGCGCTCGGCAATATTCTGCAGGCCCACGGATCGGTGCTCCTTCTGCCGGGGACGGTGTTTGGGGTCAAATCCGCAGCCGTTGTCCGTGACGGTGACGCAGATCCCGCCCCGCCGTCCCCGGCGAACCCGGACGCGGATGTGTCCGCCCTGGGTGCGCTGCTTAAGCCCGTGGAGAATGGCGTTTTCCACCAGGGGCTGGAGAATGAATTTGGGGACTGTGCAGGTTTCCAGAGACGGATCCGGAGAGAGGATCTCCATCTTGATACGGCCGGCATAGCGGGTCTCCTGCAGCTCCATATAGTCCCTCAGCAGCTGGATTTCCCGGCCCAGCGTCACCGTCCGCTCGTCGCTTTCCAGGGAGTAGCGGAAAAAGCTGGAAAGGCGGAGAATGAGATCTTCGGAGAGGGGAGCTCCCTCCTCCCGGGCCAGAGCGGCAATGGTGCTGAGGGTGTTGAAGAGGAAGTGGGGGTTGATCTGGCTTTGCAGCTGGGCAAAGCGCCCCTCCTGCAGGGCCCGCTGCATCTGGGCGGCCTGCTGCTCCGTCTCCCGCAGATGCTTTTCCATTTCCGACTGGTGTTCCAGGGCCTGGATGGTGGTGCGGATCTGGGATTGCATGAGATTAAAGCTCTGGGCGGTGGTGCCCAGCTCATCCTGGCCGCAGACAGGCAGGGGAGGGGCGTCATAGCGCCCCGCACCGATCTCCGCGGCGGCCCGGCTGAGTTCCATCAAGGGACGCAGGATGCTGCGGGCAAAGACCGTCAGCACCAAAAACAGCAGCAGGGATGCGCAGAACATGTACAGCACAAAGATCCGCATGCTGTGCAGATTGGCATCCTCTGCCTGCTGATATTGGGCGCTGCCCTGGGCCATCCGGGTGTAGAGCAGCTCCCGGGCGTATCCGTCTATGTAGGCAGACTGTGTTTTTAAGGAGAGATACGCTTGGATGAACTCCGGCGTCTGTTTATCCAGGGTCAGAAAACGGGCTTGGGCTGTGCGGTAGGTCTCCATGGCGTTGCCGATGGCGTGCCGCAGGGCGTTTTCGGCCTGGCTGGCCTGACTGCTCCACTGGGGGCCCAGCATGGCCAGGTGCTGGTCTGTCTGGCTGATGCACCTGCGGTAGTGCTCGCCTGCGTCCAGGGAGGGACGGATATAGGCTTCCAGCCATACGTTTTCCTCGGAATAGGCATCCAGGAAGCCGGTGACATCGCTGTAATCGTTCATAATGACATGGGATTTGCGGCTGAAAGACTGAAACTGAATCAGCACCAGCGCCACCAGAATCCACATGACGGCCAGCATGACTCCCACCAAAAAGAAGCTTTTGGCCCGGATGGACAGATTGTGCCACTTGTTCAGCAGACTGTTCAAAAAGATCCCCCCGCATCCTCCTGCCGCCGGATCGGCGGTAAACTGCTTTATCTAAAGTTTAACATAGCCGGTCCAAATCCTCAATGCCCAGTGGGGCGGAAAGAATCCAAAGCAGGGGAAAAAGGCCGCCCGCAGAATGAAAGCGCAGACATTTGCATTTTTGCTTGCATTTCACGCCTTTTCTGGTATAATCAATTTTAACAGAAAAGAAAGATATTTTTCAATTTTTTTAGACTGTTTGACTAAAAACTGTTTAAAGAATCCAGAAACTGGATGGAAAAAACGAGGAAAAGGGAACAGGAAATGGATTTCCCCCTGTGAAATGCTTTCAAAGCAGCAGGCAAAATGCAGGAATTCCGTTCCCGGCAATCTGCCTTGACGGCGAAGCAGCGAAAGGAGTGGCGGGGAAACATGGAGGGGATCATCCTGGAGGAGCGCAAGCGCCTGGGCGCTTTGCTGGATACCCATACCCAGGCGGAGGTCATGGAGAAGATCCCGCAGTTTTGGAGGGCGGAGACAGACAATTTCCTCTCCCCGCCGGAGCGGGTGCCGCCGCATTTGGGGGTCCTGATGTTCAACATGGAGCGGGGCGTCCATCTGGAGGAGATCCGGGAGTTTTTGCAGGACTGCCCGGCCATCCGGCCCTTCGACCTGATCCTAGCCAATGAGCTGGACGACGGGTGTGCCCGTTCCGACAACCGCAATACCGCCCGGGAGCTGGCGGAGGCCCTGGGGCTCAACTATGCCTGGGGGCTGGAATTCATCGAACTGGTGAATGATGAAAACGCCAAAGGCTTCCACGGCAACGCTGTGTTTTCCCGCTGGCCCATCCGTCGGGCAGGGGTCATCCGGCTGCCGGAGCAGTACAACTGGTACTTTGACCGGCAAAAGCGCATCGGCGGACGTCTGGCGGTTTTTGCCCAGCTGGAGGTGGGGGGCGCGCCGCTGGGCGCGGTGTCCATCCACCTGGAAAACCGCACAGACGGCCTGGGCCGCCAGGCCCAGATGCGGACCATTCTGGAGGCGGTGCGCCGGGAGCTGCCGGATATGCCCCTGATCCTGGGCGGGGATCTGAATACCAACACCTTCGACGGACGGGACAAGGAGGATATCGGCGCCATTGCCTCCAGCCCCGATCTGCGCCGACGCTGTCTGGAGGGTGTGTTTGATTACGAACCCCTGCTGCCCATGGCGGCGGCGGACGGCTACCACATCGTGCCCCGGGAGCCCCGCATGACCCGGCGCAAACCCCTGCCGGGGGGAGACTTCCTCCCGCTGCGGCTGGACTGGATTTTGCTCAAGGGCGTCCGGGCGGAGAAGAGCTATATGGTTTCCACGGCACGGGAGGATTTCACCTTTGCCCGGCCCGGCGGGGCCCTGGCGCGGTTTGAAGGCGCCGAGCTTTCCGACCACAACGCCATCTGGGCCCTGTGCAGCCTGGAAAAATAAGACGGTATCCTGATCCATGCTTGCATGGAAAATGATAAATTCAAGGAAGAAAAGAGGTAAAGACATGAAAAAGAACACCAAGCGTTTCCTCTGCGCGCTGCTCTCCGGCGTGATGATGCTGGGGCTGCTCACCGCCTGCGGCGGATCCGACACCGGCGGATCCGGATCCGAAGGATCCGGCGGCGAAGAGACCTCCGGCAGCGGTGAACTGACGGTATACACCGCTTTCCCCGAATCCGAGGTGGCCTACTACTTCAATGCCTTTGAAGAGGCTACCGGCATCAAGGTCAACGCTCTGCGCCTCTCTGCCGGCGAGATGCTGACCCGTGTGGCCGCTGAGAAGGAGAATCCCCAGGCGGCGCTGATGTTCGGCGGTTCTACGGATAACTACATCGCCGCCGTGGACCAGGGACTGCTGGAGCCCTACCAGTCCCCGGAACTGAGCAATACCCCCGAGACCTACATCGACCCCACCGGTACCTGGAACCCCATCTATGTGGGCGCCATTGCCTTTGCCTGCAACAAGGAGTGGTTCGCCGACAAGGGCTACGACTATCCCACCAGCTGGGACGACCTGCTGGATCCCAAGTATGAGGGCCAGATCATCATGGCCCACCCCGCCACCTCCGGCACTGCCTATACCGTGCTGGCCACGCTGATCCAGCTCAAGGGCGAGGACGCTGTGTGGGATTACCTCAAGGAACTGGATAAGAACATGTCCCAGTACACCAAGTCCGGTGCCGCTGCCCCCAACGCCGTGGCCCTGGGCGAGGCTGCCATTGCGCTGACCTTCTCTCACGACGGCCTCCAGCCCACCACCGAGGGCTATCCCATTGAGCTGAGCTTCCCCTCTGACGGCACCGGCTACGAGGTGGGCGCCATGGCCCTCATCAAGGGCGGCCCCGCCGACCAGCAGGAGAACGCCAAGAAGTTCATCGACTTCATGTGCTCCACGGACGGTCAGAACCTGTACGCGGAGAACAACTCCTTCCGCGTCCCCACCAATACCAAGTCCACCGTGGCCGAGGGCCTGGTGACCCTGGATTCCGTGGCCGTTATCGACTATGACGCCGTTTGGGCTGCGGAGAACAAGACCACCTTCACCGAGCAGTTCGAGGCCAATATCGCCGGCGCGCCTGCGGAGTAAGCCTGTCCACAAACATTTGACGGCCTTCCCCCCATACGGGGGGAAGGCCCCTTTCCAAGTGAAATCCATGACACCCAGGAGGAACGCAAATGGCAAAATCTTCCGGTTCGGGCGGTAAAAGCGCCGTCCGTTTGAAAAAGCGGAATGAGACGAAGATGATCCTGCGCCAGCCTGTTTTGCTGCTGGCTGTGGTGGCTACCATTGTGCTGCTGGTGCTGTTTGTCATCTACCCGCTGGGCAAAGTCCTGCTTTTCAGCCTGACGGATGAGGCGGGGAACTTCTCCCTGGCCCCCATGCAGGAACTGTTTGCCTCGTCCCGGTATCTCAAGACCTTTGGCAGAACCATGGCACTGGGCGTGGTGGTGGCGGTGATCGCCACCTTCATCGGCTATGTGTTCGCCTTTACCATCACCCGTACCAATGTGCCCTGCAAGGGCTTTCTCAAGACCATCGCCACGCTGCCCATTTTGTCCCCGCCCTTCATTTTGTCGCTGTCCATTATCTTCCTCTTCGGCAAGCAGGGCCTCATCACCAAGAGCCTGCTGGGGATCACCGACAACAATGTCTACGGCATGGGCAGCCTGATCGTGGTGCAGGTCATCAGCTTTTTCCCCATTGCCTACATGACCCTCTCCGGCATCCTCTCCTCCATTGACGCCTCGGTGGAGGATGCCGCCTGCAACATGGGCGCCAGCCGCTGGCACACCTTCTGGACGGTGACCTTCCCGCTGTCTCTGCCGGGCATCATCTCCGGGTGCCTGCTGGTGTTCATCCAGTCTCTGGAGGACTTCTCCAATCCCGCCACCATCGGCGGCGATTTTACCACCCTCTCGGTGGAGGTCTACCAGATCATCAACGGTACATACGACATGCGCAAGGGCTCCGTGCTGGCACTTTTGATGCTGGTGCCCGCCATGGTGGCCTTTTTGCTCAATAAATACTGGGTCAACAAAAAGAGCTTCGTCACCGTCACCGGCAAGCCCACCCAGGCCCGCAAGATGATGGATGAGCCCCACATCAAGTGGCCGCTGTTCATTTTCTGCATGCTGGTGGCCGCCGTGATCATCCTCTTCTACGGCACGGTGGTCTTCGGCTCCTTTGTCCAGACCTGGGGCTATAACTACACCCTGACCCTCAGCCAGTATGCCAAGGCCCTGGAGCAGGGCTGGGACAGCCTGCAGAACTCCATGGTCCTGGGCCTCATTGCCGCACTGCTGGGCGGCCTTTTGGGTATGGTCATTGCCTATATCACCGCCAAGCGCAATTACTACGGCAAGCGGTTCATTGAAGTGTCCTCCGTACTGATGTTCGCCGTTCCCGGCACCGTGCTGGGTATCGCCTACATCCTGGCCTTCAACACCAAGCCGCTGGTGCTCACCGGTACGGCCACCATCCTGGTGATCGTGTTCGTGTTCCGCAACATGCCGGTGGCCATTGAGTCCGGCACCACCACGCTGCTGCAGATCGACAACTCCATTGAGGAGGCCTCCACCATTCTGGGCGCCGGCAGCGGATATTCCTTCCGCCGCATCACCCTGCCTATGCTGCGCAATGCCTTCTTCTCCGGCATCGTGTACTCCTTCGTGAAGGCCATTACCGCCGTCAGCGCCGTGATCTTCCTGGTTTCGCCCAGATGGAACCTGGTCACCAGCAAGATCTACACGCTCTTTGACCAGGCCAAATACTCCCAGGCGGCGGCCTTCGTCACCATGATGGTGGTGATCCTGCTGGTGTTCATCGGCATCTTTAACGGCCTCATCAACCTGCTGCTGGCCCCCCGCTCCAAAGTGCCCAAGGGCAGCAAGGCAGCGACTTTCAAGAAAGCGGAGGAAACGAAATGAGCAATCAACAGGAAAAGCTGGGCTTCAGCAAGAAAAGCTCCGGCGTTGTTTTAAAGGATGTCACCAAGATCTTTCAGCAGCCGGACACCGGCAAGGATTTTGTGGCGGTGGACCACATCAATCTCAACATCCACGACGGCGAGATGGTGACGCTGCTGGGCCCCTCCGGCTGCGGCAAGACCACCACGCTGCGGATGATCTCCGGCTTTGAGTATCCCACCAGCGGAAACGTGTTCATCGGGGAGCGGGATGTGGCGAAAGTCCCCCCCAACAAGCGGGGCATCTCCATGGTGTTCCAGAGCTACGCATTGTTCCCCCACCTGAATATCTGGGAAAATATCGCCTACGGCCTGAAAGTGGCCAAGTGCTCCCAGGAGGAAGTGATCCGCCGCACCGACGCGGTGGTGGAGATGATGCAGCTGACAGGCTTTGAGCGCCGCTTCCCCAACCAGCTCTCCGGCGGTCAGCAGCAGCGGGTGGCCCTGGCCCGGGCCGTGGTCATCGAGCCCAGCGTGCTGCTCTTTGACGAGCCCCTCTCCAACCTGGATGCCAAGCTCCGGGAGAGCATGCGGGATGAGCTGCGGGCCCTGCAAAAGCGCCTGGGCATCACCTCGCTGTATGTCACCCATGACCAGTCGGAGGCCATGGCCATTTCCGATCGGGTGGTCATCATGAAGGACGGCGTCATCTGCCAGGAGGGGTCTCCTGCGGAGATCTACGAGCAGCCTAACAGCCGCTTCGTGGCCAACTTCATCGGCAAAGCCAATTTCATTGACGGCACATTCCGCGGGCTGGACGGCCAGGCGGCCCTGGTGGAGGTGGGGGGAAAGACCATCTCCATCCCGGCTCCCGGCAGGATGGCGGGGGTGCAGAAGGACGGCCCGTGCTGCCTGGCAGTACGGCCGGAGTCCATCCTCCTCTCCGCCCAGGAGGGCCAGCTGCCCGGCCGGGTGTCCCGGGCCACCTACTACGGCGCCAAGGTGGAGTATGAGGTGATGCTGGGAGACCAGCCCATTATTGTGGAGGTCTACAATCCCCAGCTGACGGAGCGCTTCGCCGAGGGCGATGAGGTCCACATGACCCTCATCGACCGCTGTGTGCGGGTCTTGGCGTAAATCAGGATACCAATAGGAAAAGGAGCCCACGGCAATTTGCCGTGGGCTCCTTTATGATTTGATGCGGTTTTACTTGATGGTCAGAAGGAGCTGGCCGCCCTTAACGGTATCGCCCTCGCTTACCAGGACGCTTTCCACCGTGCCGGACATCCGGGCGGTGATGGCGGTCTCCATCTTCATGGCCTCGATGGTGACAATGGTCTGGTTCTTCTCCACAGTGTCGCCCACTTTTACGCTGATCTTGCTGACAGCGCCGGGGATGGAGGCACCCACCTGGCTCTTGTCCTCGGGATCCGCCATGGGAACCTGGACCACATTCTTCTGGGCCTCCTCGTCGGGCACCTGGACGTCACGGCGGATGCCGTTGAGCTCAAAGCTGACGGTGCGCATGCCGTCCTTGTCCACCTCGCCCAAGCCCAGGTACTTGATGACCAGGGTCTTGCCGTCGGCAATGTTGACCTTGTTGGTCTCACCGATTGCCAGGCCGTGGAAGAAGACGTGGCTGCCCAGACGGGTGATATAGCCGTACTCCTTGCGGTTTTTGACGAAGTTCTCCACCACCTTGGGATACAGGCAGTAGGAGAGCACCGCCCGCCAGGTGGGATCGGGATCGAAGGAGTGCATCTCCCGTTTCTTTTCCTCAAAGTCCACTGCCGGCAGCAGCTCGCCGGGACGGCAGGTAATGGGCTCCTTGCCCTTGAGGACTACCCGCTGGAGATCCTTGGGGAAGCCGCCGGCAGGCTGGCCCATCATGCCGGAGAAGTAGCTGACGGCGCTGTCCGGGAAGGCCAGACCCTCGCCCTTTTCCACGATGGTCTCGGGGGTCAGGTTGTTCTGGGTCATGAAGATGGCCAGGTCGCCCACCATCTTGGAGGAGGGGGTCACCTTCACGATATCACCCAGCATTTCGTTGACCTTGCGGTAGTTTTCCTTGACTTCCATGAACCGGCTGCCCAGGCCCAGGGATTCCACCTGGGGACGCAGGTTGGTGTACTGGCCGCCGGGGATCTCATAGCGGTAGATATCCGCGTTGTTGCAGGTGAGGCCGCCCTCAAAGGAGTCGTAGCGCTTGCGCACGTCCTCCCAGTAGTCGGTGAGCAGCTGCAGGCGCTCCAGATCCATGCCGGTATCCCGCTCGGTGCCCTGGAGGGCCGCCACCACGGCATTGAGGGAGGGCTGGCTGGTCATGCCCGCCATGGAGGAAATGGCGCAGTCCACCACGTCCACGCCGGCCTCCGCCGCCAGCAGCAGCGCCGCCACCTGGTTGCCGGAGGTATCGTGGGTGTGGAGCTGGATGGGAATGCCGATCTCCTGCTTGAGGGTGGAGACCAGCTTCTTGGCGGCGTAAGGCTTCAGGATGCCGGACATGTCCTTGATGGCCAGCATGTGGGCGCCCCGCTTCTCCAGCTCCTTGGCAAGATTTACATAATATTCAAGGGGATACTTGTCCCGCTTGGGATCCAGGATGTCGCCGGTGTAGCAGATGGTGGCCTGGCAGATCTTGTTCTGCTTGAGGACTTCGTCCATGGCCACTTCCATGCCGGGGATCCAGTTGAGGGAGTCGAAGACGCGGAACACGTCGATGCCGCTGCGGGCGGCCTCCTTGATAAACTCCCGGATGACATTGTCGGGATAGTTGGTGTAGCCCACGGCGTTGGCGCCCCGGAGGAGCATCTGCAGCAGGAGGTTGGGGGCCTTTTCCCGGATCATGTCCAGCCGCTCCCAGGGGGACTCGTGGAGGAAGCGGTAGGCCACGTCGAAGGTGGCGCCGCCCCAGCACTCCAGAGAGAAGGCGTCGGCGAGGATCTCGCTGGTGCCCTCCATGCCCTTGACGATGTCACGGGTGCGGACGCGGGTGGCAAGCAGGGACTGGTGGGCGTCCCGGCAGGTGGTGTCACAGATGAGAAGCTTTTTCTGCTCCTTCACCCAGTCCGCCACGGCCTTGGGGCCCTTGGCGTCCAGCATCTGTTTGAGGCCGTCGGGCCGGTTGCCGGAGAAGGGCGGGAAGCGGCACTCGTCATAGAGCTTGTGCTCCCCCTGCTCCTTGACCACGATGTTGCCGATATACTTGAGCATCTTGGTGGCCCGGTCCTGGCTCTCGTCCAGCTGGAACAGCTCCGGGGTCTCGTCGATGAACTTGGTGTGGCACTTGCCGGCGATGAAGGCCGGGTGCTTGAGGATGTTGGTAATGAAGGAGATGTTGGTCTTGACGCCGCGGACGTGGACCTCGTTGATGGCACGGGCGGCCTTGCGGCAAACGCCGGGGAAGGTGTTGTCCCAGGTGGTGATCTTCACCAGCAGGGAGTCATAGTAGGGGGAGATGACGGCGCCGGTGTAGGCGTTGCCGCCGTCCAGCCGGATGCCGAAGCCGCCGGCGGAGCGGTAAGCGGTGATCTTGCCGGTGTCGGGGGCGAAGTTGTTGGCGGGATCCTCGGTGGTGACGCGGCACTGGATGGCGTATCCGTTCAGGTGCAGGGACTCCTGATTGGGGATGCCGATGTCGGGATCGCTGAGGGGACGGCCTTGGGCGATGAGGATCTGGGAGCGCACCAGGTCGATGCCGGTGACCATCTCGGTGACGGTGTGCTCCACCTGGATGCGGGGGTTCATCTCAATGAAGTAGTGATGGCCTTCCTTGTCCACCAGGAATTCCAGGGTACCGGCGTTGACATAGCCCACGTACTTGGCGATCTTCACGGCATCGGCATACAGGGCTTCCCGCACCTCCTGGGGAACGGAGAAGGCGGGGGTGAACTCCACCACCTTCTGATAGCGCCGCTGGAGAGAGCAGTCCCGCTCGAAGAGGTGCACCACGTTGCCGTACTCGTCGCCCAGCACCTGGACTTCAATGTGCTTGGGCTCCACCAGGAACTTCTCCATGAAGATGTCGTCGTTGCCGAAGGCCTTCTTGGCCTCGGCCTTCACCAGGTCGAAGTTGACGCCCACTTCCTCCACGGTGTCGCAGCGGCGCATGCCCCGGCCGCCGCCGCCGGCGGCAGCCTTCAAAATCACAGGGAAGCCGAATTCCATAGCCAGCTTCTGGGCGGCCTCCCGGCTCTGGAGGGGTTCCGTGGTGCCGGGGGTGGTGGGGACGCCGCAGGCCACCGCCATCTGCTTGGCGGAGAGCTTGTCACCCATCAGATCCAGAATCTTGGAGGAGGGACCGATGAACTTGATGCCCGCTTCCTCACAGGCCCGGGCAAAGTCCCCGTTCTCGCTGAGGAAGCCATAGCCGGGATGAATGGCATCCGCCCCATGCTTTTTGGCCAGGGCGATGATCCGGGGGATGTCCAGATAGGCACCCAGGGGGCTGATGTTCTTGCCGATCAGGTAGGACTCATCGGCCGCAGTGCGGAAGAGACTGTAGGTATCTTCGTTGGAGTAGATGGCAATGGTCTGCAGTCCCAGGTCATGGCAGGCCCGGAAGATGCGCATGGCGATCTCACCGCGGTTGGCAACCAGGACCTTTTTGAATGTTTGGCTCACAGGTGGTTCCTCCTTCTTTTGATGACGGATATCCGGACGGACAGGAGTGCCGCACGGTTCCTTTTTTCCCTTTAATTATGATTGAGTATACTCCTTTTCCGCAGGCGCATGCAACGAAATCCCGCGCCGGCTGCATAAATTCGGAGAAGCCTCCAGTTTCCTTACGTAAATTTACTTCGGCCTTTGTGGATTTCATCCACAAAAATGTCTTTTTGGAGCGGTCAAATGTCCGGGAGTGAAAAGACAGTTGGGCTTTTTGCACAGGGGATCGGTTCCGTTTTCCCGGCGGATCTGAGAAACTGCCGGAGGTCACGGCTGGTCGGGAAGGGAGGCGCTCTCCTGCAGGATGCCAAGAAATTCGTTCAAAACCGGAATGGCCCCCCCGGTGCGGTATACGGCCCGGAAAGAGAGCGGGGCAAACTCCGGCAGGGGGATATAGCACAGGTCCGGCAGCCGGGTGTGAGGCAGATCCGCCAGTACCGCATAGGCGTATCCGGACTGGAGCAGAGGCAATATGATCTCCAGATTATCGCAAAAGTAGATGCCGCTGGTCTCCCGGCCGCCTACGATGGAGCTTTGGATCTGCAGCAGGGGAGCCGGGCAGATCCGGGGGCGGCAGACGGCTATGGGGCCGATCTTCTGCAGCTGGGCAGCGGTGAGGGAGCTGCTGCCGGCCAGGGGATGATCCCGGCTGCACACGCATACGGCGCCGCAGGTGAGCACCTCCCGGCAGCGGATCTTGGGGATGGAGATCTCCTGAAAGGAGAACATGACGTGCACATCCCCCTCCACCAGCAGGTTTTCCAGGGAGTCGAAGGGGATCAGGCGCAGCACCGGCAGCACCTCCGGACACCGCGCCCGCAGCAGCCGCAGGGCAGGAGCCAGAAACCGGAGTTCCAGCGTGTTGCGGCAGCCGATCACCAGCCGCCGGGGCAGGGACTGCTGCGCCTCCTTCATCCGGGACTTGGACAGCTGGGTCAGCTTCAGGATTTCCCCGGCGTAGTGCATGAACTGGCTGCCCTCCGGTGTCAAACGCACGTTTTTGCTGGAGCGCAGAAACAGCTTCACCCCCAGCTCGTCCTCCAGGGTGTTGATCTGGTGGCTGACGGCAGGCTGGGTGATGCGCAGATGCTCCGCTGCCCGGGAAAAGTTCAGAAAGTTGGCCACTTCCATAAAGCATTCCAGCTGTGTGGTATTCAAAAGGATGCACCTCCATGCCGGAAGCACCGGCGTATTATGCGAACAATCAATAAAAGTTATTTATAGAATATAGCATATTTGAATTTCACACGCAACGGGCTTTGTGCTATAAAAACGTAGGGATGAAATTATTTACCCCTTAACCAATGAAAAGAGGCGAAATCATGGAGAAGATCGACCGGGGGCGGATGGTCCGGAACAACCGGCAGATCTGTATTCAGATGGAGCTGCTGGCAAACAGCTTTATGGCGGAGGCGGAGCTCACGGTTGTACAGGCCCACATCCTGCAGTATGTCTTCCGCCACTGTGACCGTGGGACGTCCCTGACGGAGATCCACCGGGACTTCGGCTGTTCCATGGCTGCTCTGTCGGGCATGGTCAAGCGCCTGCGGGAAAAGGGCTATATCCGGGTGGAGTGCTGTGCCCGGGACGACCGGTGCAAGCTGCTGTTTCCCACGGAAAAGGGCCGGCAGATCCAGCCCTTCCTGGATGAGACCACCCGCAAGATCCAGCAGCAGCTCTATGGCTGCCTTTCCCTCCAGGAGCTGGATCTGCTCAACCGCCTGCAGAACAAGCTGCTGGACAATCTTTCCCAACTTACCCAAACAAAATCCAAGGAGGTATCGAACCCATGAAAACTGTGCTGCGGCAGCTGGGCCGCTTCAAGCGGGACGCGCTTTTGTGCATCGGCATGACCACCATGGAAGTGCTGATGGACATTCTGCTGCCCTTTATTACCGCCATCATCATCGATGACGGTCTGGAAACCGGAGACCTCTCCGTGGTGTACCGCTACGGTGCGGTCATGGTGGTCATTGCGTTTTTGGGATTGTTTTTCGCCGCCGGCGCCGGACGCTTCGCCGCCAGCGCCTCGTCCGGCCTGGCAGCCAATCTCCGCAAGGCCATCTACGCCAATATCCAGACCTTCTCCTTCTCCAACATTGATAAGTTCAGCGTGCCGGGCCTGGTGACCCGGATGACCACCGATATCACCAATGTGCAGAATGCCTTCATGATGGTGATCCGTGTGGCGGTACGTTCGCCCCTGACGCTGATCTTCAGCTATGCCATGTGCCTGATCATCAGCCCCAAGCTGAGCCTGACGTTCCTCATTGCCGTGGTGTTTTTGATCGTGGTATTGGGGTCCATCATGGTGGTGACCCTGAAGATCTTCAACGAGGTCTTCCGCAAGTATGATGACCTCAACGCCAGCGTCCAGGAAAACATCTCCGCCATCCGGGTGGTGAAGGCTTTCGTCCGGGAGGACTATGAGAACAGCAAGTTCGCCAAGGCCTCTGCCAACCTCTACCGCCTGTTTGTCAAGGCCGAGGGCCTGCTGGCCTTCAACAACCCCGCCATGATGACCGCTGTGTACTTCTGCATCATCATGATCTCCTGGCTGGGCGCCCATTACATTGTGGGGGGCACCATGTCCACCGGCGATCTCACCAGCCTCTTCAGCTATATCATGGGCCTTTTGATGAGTCTGATGATGCTCTCCATGGTCATCGTCATGATCTCTATGTCCATGGCCAGCATCCGCCGGATCAGCGAGGTGCTCAATGAGACCCCCGACCTCCACGACCCGGAAAAGCCCGTTATGGAAGTGGCCGACGGCTCCATCGACTTCGACCATGTGACCTTCTCCTACCAGCACGGCAGCGGCAAAAGCGTCCTCTCCGACATCGACCTGCACATCCGCTCCGGCGAGACCATCGGCATCATCGGCGGCACCGGCTCCGGCAAGAGCAGTCTGGTGAACCTCATCTGCCGGCTCTATGACGTGGACTCCGGCTCCGTGAAGGTGGGCGGCCTGGACGTGCGGGCGTATGACATGGAGGCATTGCGCAACCAGGTCTCCGTGGTGCTCCAGAAGAACACGCTGTTCTCCGGTACCATTCTGGATAACCTGCGCTGGGGAAATCCCGACGCCACAGAGGAAGAGTGCGTCGCCGCCTGTCAGGCGGCCTGTGCCGACGAGTTCATCGACCGCCTGCCTGACGGCTACCACACCTACATTGAGCGGGGCGGCGCCAACGTCTCCGGCGGCCAGAAGCAGCGCCTTTGCATCGCCCGGGCCCTGCTGAAAAAGCCCAAGGTGCTGATCCTGGACGACTCCACCTCCGCCGTGGATACCGCCACCGACGCCAAGATCCGCGCGGCCTTTGCCAAGCGTATCCCCGGCACCACCAAGATCATCATTGCCCAGCGGATTTCCAGCGTGGAGCAGGCCGACCGGGTTCTGGTTCTGGATGACGGCCGTGTGGATGGCTTCGATACGCCGGAACACCTGCTGGAGACCAACGCCATCTATCGGGAGATCTATGATTCCCAGATCCAGGGCGGCGGCGACTTCGACCAGCCCGCGTGAGAGGAGGATGTGACACCATGAAACCCCAAGAACAAAAAGCAAGCCCCACCGCGGTGCTTAAGCGGGTCCTGGGCTATATGCTGCACGATTATAAGTTCCCATTCATTCTGGTGGTGGCGTGCATCCTGATCTCCGCCATCGCCAACGTCATGGGCGCCACCTTCCCCCAGACCCTAGTGGATGACTACATCGTGCCCATGATCAACTCCGGCTCCACCGATTTTGGCGGCCTGGGCCGGGCCATTTTGCAGCTGGTTGCTGTGTTGGTGCTGGGTGTTGCGGCGTCCTATGCCTATAACCGCATCATGGTCTCCGTGGGACAGGGCACCATGCGCAACCTGCGAAACGACCTGTTCCGGCGGATGGAATCCCTGCCCATCAAGTATTTCGACACCCACGCTCACGGCGACATCATGTCCGTCTACACCAACGACGTGGACACCCTGCGCCAGCTCCTGGGCCAGAGCATTCCCCAGATCATCAATTCCGCCATCACCATGGCCGCCACCCTGGTAACCATGCTGCTGCTCAACCCGGCACTTACCGTGATCTCCATCCTCACCGCCTGTGTCATGCTGCTGGTAACCAAAAATTTCTCCAGGCTTTCTGCCAAATACTATGTTCAGCAGCAGCGGAACCTGGGCATTGTGGACGGCTTCATCGAGGAGATGCTGGACGGTCAAAAAGTGGTGAAGGTCTTCTGCCATGAGCAGGCCGCCATGGCGGACTTCAACAAGGTCAACGAGGACTTGCGGCAAAGCGCCGATATGGCCAACCGCTACGCCAACCTCCTGATGCCCGTCAACGCCAACATCGGCTGGCTCAGCTACGCCCTGGTGGCCATCGTAGGCGCCATCCTGGGCATCAATGATATGGCCGGCGTGACGTTGGGTACCGTCATAACCTTCCTGAGCCTCAACAAGAGCTTCACCCAGCCCATCACCCAGGTGAGCATGCAGGTGAACTTTGTGGTCAACGCCGCTGCCGGTGCCCAGCGGGTCTTCGACCTGATGGACCAGCAGCCGGAGACAGACGAGGGCTATGTGGAACTGGTGAACGCCCGGGAGAAGGCCGACGGCCAGATGGAGGAGTCTGCCCAGCGCACCAATGTCTGGGCCTGGAAGCAGCCCAAGGACGACGGCACCGCTGCCTACACCAAGCTGGAGGGCAGCGTCACCCTGGATGGTGTGGACTTCGGCTATGACGAGAATAAGCTGGTGCTCCACGACATCAGCCTCTGGGCAAAGCCCGGCCAGAAGATCGCCTTCGTAGGCGCCACCGGCGCCGGCAAGACCACCATCACCAACCTCATCAATCGCTTCTACGACATTGCCGACGGCAAGATCCGCTATGACGGCATCAACATCAACAAGA
>CAJKKQ010000001.1 GCA_905200545.1 uncultured Oscillibacter sp. | reverse complement strand
CAAAAGGCGATTTTAAGTAAGTACGCAAAGGAAAATCATTTTTCAAATCCATTGTTTTTCGTGGACGATGGATATTCCGGGACAAACTTCAACCGTCCAAGTTGGAGCGAACTTTTGGAAAAAATCGAAAACGGCGAAGTGTCCACCTTGATCGTCAAGGATATGTCGCGGCTTGGGCGTGATTATCTGAAAGTGGGATTTTATACCGAAGTCCTGTTCGTGGAAAAGGGCGTGCGTTTTATAGCTATTAACAACGGCATAGACAGCGCAAACCAGCAGGACAGCGACTTTACCCCCTTTCTCAATATCATCAACGAGTGGTATGCGAAAGACACCAGCAAGAAGATACGCGCGGTGATGAAGTCAAAAGGCGAAGCGGGGGAACACCTCTGCACCAACCCGCCATACGGCTACAGGAAAGACCCGGAAAACAAAAAGCGGTGGATTATCGACCCCGAAGCTGCCGAAGTTGTCAAGCGGATATTCGCCCTTTGTCTGGACGGTTACGGGCCGTCGCAGATTGCCCGTATTCTGAAAGATGATAAAGTCATAACGCCGACAATCCATTTTCAGCAGACAGGCAGGGCGACAAGGAACGCGCCGCCGGATAATCCCTTTAACTGGACGGGCGATACAATAGCCGACATTTTGGAGCGTCCGGAATATCAAGGGCATACAGTAAACTTCAAAACCTACAAGCAGTCCTACAAGAGCAAAAAGACCTGCAATAATCCCGAAGAAAAATGGCTTGTGTTTGAAAATACCCACGAAGCAATCATTGACGCTGACACATGGGCGCGGGTGCAGGAATTGCGGAAGAACAAACGCCGCCCGACGAGGACAGGAAAGACAAATATGTTTTCCGGCATTGTGCGCTGCGCCGATTGCGGTGAAAAGCTGTATTACTGCACAAGCAGGAACTTTGAAGCAAGGCAAGACCACTTTGTCTGCTCTACTTCAAGGCTCAAAGGGAAAGAGGTTTGCGCGACGCATTTTATCCGCGCCGTTGTCTTGGAACGGGGCGTACTCGCCCACATGAGAATGACGATTGCCTGTGTTGCGAACCATGAAGAACAATTCCGCAAGGCTATGGGTGCGAAGCAGAAAGCCGAAGCAAAAAGAGAACTCGCGGCGAAGCGTCGGCAACTGACGCAGGCAGAACGACGGATAGAAGAACTTGACCGACTATTCAAGCGTATTTATGAGGACAACGTAGGCGGAAAACTATCTGACAGCAGATTTCAAATGCTCTCTGACGACTACGAGCAGGAGCAGAAAGAACTGCGGGAAAAGCTGTTGCGGTTGAATGAAGAAATTACAGAACAAGAGGAACAGGCAGAGAATATCGACAGGTTTATCTGCAAGGTGCGGAAGTATCTCGACTTGAACGAGCTGACACCCACTATCCTAAACGACATGGTAAAGGCGGTATATGTTCACGCGCCGGACAAGTCGAAGGGTTATCGGGAACAACAGATTGACATTTCCTATGACCTTGTAGGAATACTCCCCGCGTCTTTACTGATTGACCTGCAAAACGGAGAAACGGCATAGCCGAAGCTACGCCGTTTCCTGAAAACATTCTTATGCTGTTTTATGCGTGCCGCCCCGACGGCGTCCTCTTTTTTCAGTTTGCCTTTTCTGCCAGATGAATGGTGCAGTCTGAGAGATTGTAAAAGGGGTTGGCGGCTGTGGGCTGCAGCCCCTCAATCACTCCCGCCTGATAGAGCACTGAGGTGCGCTTGAAGCAGATGGGCAGGATGGGAGCCTGAGTGTTCAGATAGGTGCAGAGGGTTTTCATGGCACCGGCCCGATCCTGGGAGACGGCATACTGAGAGAGCAGCGTATCCGTCTGGGGATCGGCCCACCCGCCGTAATTCAAAGCACCGCCGGAACTGAGCAGGGAGCTGAGATTCCAGTCCGCCGTCAGCTTGATCTCCCCAAAGTAGAGGTCAAAGTTTCCGGCAGCCAGGGCGGCGGTGTACTCCTCCCAGGGCAGGACAGAAACCTGGATCTTGAGATCGAAGGCGGACAACGCCTCCGCCAGATTCTGAGCAGCGGAGACCTTGAAGGTGTTTTCCTGGTTCACCAGAAGCGTCACGGTTTTGGTGGTGGTGCCGGTGGCGTATCCGGCGGCAGCCATGGCAGAGGCAAAGGCGTCGTAGGAGTAAATGGTTTCCAGTTCCTGGGGATACAGGGATGAGACTGGGGAAACAGGGAACTGAGCGGCCAGGGCATGGCCGGAGAAAAAGGCACTGATCAGTGCGCTGCGGTTGATCCCAAGGCCCAAGGCCCGCCGAAGGGCAGCATTGTCAAAGGGGGAACGCTGGGTGTTGAACCCCAGGTATTGCAGAATGGTGGTGTCCGCATCCTGATAGCTGACATTGCCCACGGAGGTCACCGGATCTGTTCCCGTCAGGTCACAGACAATGAGCTGCACATCGTGGGAGGTGAACTGATAGAGCATGGCGTCCCGGTCACCGGCAGGGGAGAGGACGATCTCCTGCACCGGCAGCGTGCTGCCCTGCCAGTAGGGATTGGGCTGGAGACTGGGCCCGTCTTCATCCTGATGGAAACAGTAGGGGCCGCTGCCTACGGGGATCAGCTCCGACTCCGTACCGGATTTTACGATGGGGATATCCAGCAGGGCAGGGAGCCCGGTGCTGGCATAGGCCAGAGTAACGGTCACGGTATTGGCATTCCACGCGGAGATGGAGGTGATGCGGGAGAGGCGGGAGCCATAGCGCTGGGAAGACCTGGCCCGCTGGAGGGAGGAGGCCACATCGGCGGCGGTGAGGGCTGTGCCGTCCCAGAAGGTGACGCCGCTGCGGATGGTGAAGGTATAGGTGAGAGCATCGGCGCTGCAGGTATAACTCTGGCACAGCTCCGGTTGAGGCTCCAGGTTCTCATCCAGCTGGAACAGCCGCTGATAGAGCAAAGTCCCCACGGTCTGCTGCATGCCGTCGGCACAGGTAATGGGATCCAGGGTGGCATTGGGGTCATAGGGCAGGGCAAACTGCTCCGGCAGGATCTCCCGGTTATCCTGGGGCTCCTCGTCCTCCGTTTGGAACGGAAGATCCTCTTCCTCCGGCAGCGGCTCTTCCCAGCAGCCGCTTAATGTGCAGGCACTTACCACCAGCGCCAGCATCAAACTGCATAGGCGTTTTTTCATAGGAACCTCTCAATCCTGGGGAGATTTCAATGCGATCATGGCAATCTGGGCGCCCCGGGCCTGCCCCATTTTCCGATGAGACCAGAAGAGATCCCGGCGGCAGGCGGTACACAGGCCGCACATATCAATGTGCTCCGGGGCCAGGCCGGCGCGCAGCAGCCACTGGCGGTTGAGCCCCGCCAGGTCCACATGCCACTTGATGCCCCGGCGCTCCAGATAGGGGGAGGCTTCTGCTCCCAGGGCGGCGGTCATGGCCTCCGGTACGTCATCGTCCGTCTCAAAGCAGCACGGACCGATGCTGGGGCCCACGGCGGCCACCATGGCCGCAGGATCGGAGCCGAATGCGTCAGCCATGGATTGAACCGTCTTTTCCAGGATCCCGGCGGCGCAGCCCCGCCATCCGGCGTGGACGGCGCCTGCGGCGTGGTGGACGGGATCATAGAGCAGCATGATGCCGCAGTCGGCGGAGAATACCACCAGGGGAAGGTCGGTTTCCCGGGTGATAAGGGCATCGGCGGTGTAGTCCCGGGAGGCAAAGAGTCCCTTTCCGGCATCGGCGGCGGTGCACAGGCGGACCGTGGTCTCGTGGACCTGCTTGGAAAGGACAGCCCGCTCCATGGGAACGTCCAGGGCGCCGCAGAAGCGCCGGTAATTTTCCAACACAGCCTCCGGGGAATCCCCCCGGCCGGGGCCCAGATTCAGCGTGTCCCAGGGCGGGGTACTGACGCCGCCCTTCCGGGTGGAAAATCCGTGGGGGACGGTTTGGCCATACCGGGAGAGCAGGGAAGAGGTGAGCCATACCAGGCCGTTTTGCTCATGGGTAGGAAAGGACATAGGCACCTCCGTGTCTGATAGAAACGCGCCCCTGCCCTCCGGCAGGAGAACAGGGGACGCGCAGTGTTTGGGTGGAAGCTGTGTCAGCCAGCTCCTCTTCAAAATCAGTTGTCGTGGTACTCCTTGCAGGTGCACTTCTTCCACTTGAGACCGCTGCCGCAGGGGCACAGGTCGTTGCGGCCGATCTTGTTGACCTTGACAGGCTGCTTCTTGGGAGCGGTGCCGTCGCCGCCTACATTTTCCACCATGCCCTTGGCCACGCGCTCACGCTTGACTTCCTCGTCCTTCTTGATGCGCACGGAGAACATGCGGCGGACGGTCTCGGCCTGGATGGCGGAGATCATCTCCTCAAACATGGTGAGGGATTCCTGCTTGTAGGCGATGACAGGATCGGTATTGGCGTAGGCCCGCAGACGGATGCCCTGCTTGAGGTCGTCCATGGCGTCGATGTGGTCCATCCAGTACTCGTCCACCACACGCAGCATGATGACCCGTTCCAGCTCCCGCATGATGGGCGGCGTGATCTCCGCCTCCTTGGCCTCGTAGGTTTTCTCGGCCGCGGCGGTAAACATGTCGGTGAAGTCCTGCTGGCTCTTCTCGGAGATCTCTTCCTCCGTCAGGGGGAAGGCGCCCTTGGGGAAGTAGATGCCCTCCAGGCCCAGCATCATCTCCCGGTAGCCGGCGGCGTCCAGGGACTGGTTCTCGCCGAAGGCCATGGCCACATGGTCGGCGATGGAGGTGTGCATCATGTGCAGGATGGTTTCCTTGATGTCCTTGCCGTCCAGAACCTCCCGGCGCTGGGCATAGATGATCTCGCGCTGCTTGTTCATGACATCGTCGTATTCCAGCACGGACTTTCGGGACTGGAAGTTCCGGGACTCCACGGTAGTCTGGGCATTCTCAATGGACTTGGTGAGCCAGCGGTTCTCGATGGGAGTATCCTCGTCCAGATCGAACTTCTCCATCATGTTTTGGATGCGCTCACCGCCGAACAGGCGCATGAGGTCGTCCTCCAGGGAGATATAGAACCGGGTCTCGCCGGGGTCGCCCTGACGGCCGGCACGGCCACGCAGCTGATTGTCGATCCGGCGGGACTCATGGCGCTCGGTGCCGATGATATAGAGGCCGCCGACGGCACGAACCTTCTCCGCCTCGTCGGCGATGACGGCCTTGTGGGCGGCCAGTCGTTCGGCAAAGAGCTTGCGGGCCGCCAGGATCTCCTCGTTGTCGGTATCGGCGTAGCCGGTGGCATCGGCGATGATTTCGTCGGAATAGCCGGCCTTCACCAGGTCTGCCCGGGCCAGATACTCGGCGTTGCCGCCCAGCATGATATCGGTACCACGGCCTGCCATGTTGGTGGCCACGGTGACAGCACCCAGCTTACCGGCCTGGGCCACGATCTCTGCTTCCTTCTCATGGTTCTTGGCGTTGAGGAGGTTGTGGGCGATGCCTTCCTTGGCCAGCATGCCGCTGAGCAGCTCGTTCTTCTCAATGGACACGGTGCCCACCAGCACAGGCTGGCCCTTGGCGTGGCACTCCTTGATCTGCTCAATGACGGCCCGGAATTTGCCCGCCTCGGTCTTGTAGACCACGTCGTGGTGATCGATGCGCTGATTGGGCTTGTTGGTGGGGATCTCGATGATGTCCAGGTTGTAGATGGTGGCGAACTCCTCCTGCTCGGTCATGGCGGTACCGGTCATACCGGAGAGCTTGTCGTACAGGCGGAAGTAGTTCTGGAAGGTGATGGTGGCCAGGGTCTTGTTCTCACTGGCAACGGTGACGTGCTCCTTGGCCTCGATGGCCTGATGCAGGCCGTTGGAGTAGCGGCGGCCGAACATGAGACGGCCGGTGAACTCGTCCACGATGATGACCTCGCCGTCCTTGACCACGTAGTCGATGTCCTTCTTCATGACACCGTGGGCCTTGATGGCCTGGTTGATGTGGTGGGAGAGGGTGCCGTTGGAGGGATCAGCCAGGTTGTCCACGTGGAAGAACTCCTCCGCCTTGGCGATACCCCGGGCGGTGAGCATGGCGGTCTTGGCCTTTTCATCGACGATATAGTCGGCGTCGATGTCGGTGTCCTCTTCCTCCTTGTTGTCCACCTGCACCACCACCTGCTTTTTCAGGCGGGAGACGAACATCTCCGCCATGTCGTAGAGCTGGGTGGACTTGTCGCCCTGACCGGAGATGATGAGGGGGGTACGGGCCTCGTCGATGAGGATGGAGTCCACCTCGTCCACGATGGCGAAGGCGTGGCCCCGCTGCACCAGCTCGGAGGAGTAGATGCACATGTTGTCACGCAGGTAGTCGAAGCCCATCTCGTTGTTGGTGCCGTAGGTGATGTCGGCGGCGTAGGCAGCCTGACGCTCCTTGGAGGTGAGGCCGTGGACGATGAGGCCCACCTTCAGTCCCAGGAAGCGGTGGACTTTGCCCATCCACTCGCTGTCTCGCTTGGCCAGGTAGTCGTTGACGGTGACGATGTGGACGCCCCGGCCCGTCAGCGCGTTGAGGTAGGCGGGGAGGGTAGCCACCAGGGTCTTGCCTTCACCGGTCTTCATCTCCGCGATGCGGCCCTGGTGGAGCACGATGCCGCCCACCAGCTGCACCCGGTAGGGACGCAGGCCCAGCACCCGGTCTGCGGCCTCCCGCACGGTGGCGAAAGCCTCCGGCAGGATGTCGTCCAGGGTTTCGCCATTGGCAAGGCGCTCCTTGAACTCCGCCGTCTTGGCCTGGAGCTGGGCGTCCGTCATGGCCTTGTACTCGTCGGCCATGGCCTCGATCTTGTCCACGATGGGGTAGATGGACTTGAGCTCCCGGGAGCTGTAGTCTCCGAACAGTGTTTTCATCAGACCCATGATAGTTGTAACTTCCTTTCCGATTCATGGCGCCAACGGGGAAGCGGCGCCGGAATGAAGCCGCCGGAAGGCGGTTATTTATTAAAATAAGTAAGGGTACCCGTAAAAAAGCAAATGTAGCATACCACACTTGCCCCGGGATTGCAAAGAAAAAACGGATTTTCCGAAAAAAGTTCACAATTTAACCGGGTGAATGGGACAAAACCCATGAGAATCCCGGCACTTTTTCACCTGATTCCCATCAAAAGAGACAAAAAACCGAACCCCCCTGGTGGACGGTCCGGCTGACCTGCTCCAGGGAGAATTCCGCGGCCAGGGCAGACGGTTTTCCTCCTGCTTTTCTTCCTGCTTGAGCCAGTACCACTGTCCGCCTACCTCCGCCTAGAGGCTGAGAACCTCCTGGCCATCCAGCAAGCCCTCCTGCTCTGCGGCCTTTTTCATAGGAGGGCCTCCTTACATCATCTGCGCCGCTTTTTTGGATAGCGACTGCTCTCTTGAAGCAGGGAACTGTGGTGGAGTGGCAGGGCCGGGTTTTCCCGGCATTCGTTGTTTCCTGCTGGGTTCTTTTTTCAGTATACCGGGATCCGGAGGGAGATACAAGGAGGGAAGGGTTTTACAATCCCCTGCAGGGCCCCTTGCCCGCAGGGGCGGATTGTGCTAAACTGACAAAAACAGCACCTGCCAGCCGGGATTGTCCGGCGGCAGGGTGCAGGAAAAAGGAGGATCTCCCATGAAGCTTAGCTTTTTCGGCGCTGACCAGTGTGTCACCGGCAGTTGCCATTGCCTGGAAGTCGGAGGGAAGCGGATCCTGGTGGACTGCGGTTTGCAGCAGGGCCGGGACGAGGTTTCCAACGGGGAGTTCCCCTTTGCGGCGGGCTCCATCGACTATGTCCTGGTGACCCATGCCCACATCGACCACTCCGGCCGGATCCCCATGCTCATCAAGCAGGGCTTCCAGGGCCGCATCCTCACCACCCGGATGACGGCGGACCTCATGAATATCATGCTGCTGGACTCCGCCCACATCCAGGAGCAGGACGCTGAGTGGAAAAACCGCAAGGCGGAGCGCTCGGGAGCTCCCCGGGTGGAGCCCCTTTACACCATTGAGGACGCCCAGCGGGTCCAGGAGTTTCTGACCACCTGTGAGTACGGCCAGGTCATCGACCTGTGCGAGGGGGTGGAAGTGGAGTTCGTGGACGCCGGCCATCTGCTGGGCTCCGCCTGCATCGCGATGGATCTGACGGAGAACGGCGTGAAAAAGCGCATCGTCTTCTCCGGCGACCTGGGCAATGTCAAGCAGCCCATTATCCGGGATCCGGTTCACTTCCACGGAGCGGACTATGTGGTGATGGAGTCCACCTACGGTGACCGCAACCACACGGAGGTGTGGAGCTATACCGACGATCTGGCCAAAATCATTGATGAGACCATGGCTAAGGGCGGAAATGTCATCATTCCCTCCTTCGCCGTGGGCCGCACCCAGGAGCTTTTGTACTTCATCCGGGAGATCAAGGACGCCCGGATGGTAAAGTCCAACCCGGATTTTGCCGTGTACATCGACTCTCCCCTGGCCAAGCGGGCCACCACGATTTTCGCCGGGGACCTGCACGGCTATCTGGACGATGACGCCATGAAGCTGGTGAAGGACGGCACCCACATGTTCAACTTCACCAACCTGCGTATGACGGAGACCAGCGAGGAGTCCAAGGCCCTGAACACGGACCCCACTCCCAAGGTCATCATCTCCGCCTCCGGTATGTGCGACGCGGGCCGTATCCGCCATCACCTCAAGCACAACCTCTGGCGGCCGGAGTGCACGGTGGTGTTCGTGGGCTTCCAGGGGGAGGGAACCCTGGGCCGCCACCTGCTGGACGGGGCCAAGAGTGTCAAGCTCTTCGGTGAGGACATTGCCGTCCATGCCAAGATCGTCAATTTCCAGGGTCTTTCCTCCCACGCTGACCGGGACCACCTGCTCAGCTGGATCGCGGATTTCAAATCCCCCAAGCCCCAGCATGTCTTCGTGGTTCACGGTGACCGGGAGGTGGCCCCCTTCTTTGCCCAGACCATTCAGGGCATGGGCTTTGAGGCCCACGCCCCCCAGTATACAGAGGTCTACGACCTCGTCGCCAACGCCCAGGTGGCGCCGGGCTATCTGCCGGAGCGGAAGATCAAGTCCTTCGACGGCCAGGCCAAGTCCACCGCGGCCTACGAGCGGCTGGTGGCCGTTGGGCAGATGGTCATGGAGGCCATCAAGCGCGCCAAGGGCCGGGACAACAAGTCCCTTGCCAAGTTTGCAGACCAGCTGCGGGCACTGCTGGAGAGATGGGAGAGCTGAGCTGCCCCAGCTCCTGGACCCTCTCCGGAGTGGACGGAGTTTTCAGCGGTTCCGCCAGGGCGTTTTACCATTGTAAAGAGAAGCGCTGTCCCAATTTTTGAGGCCAGCTGATATGAGCGGACCGCATCCGGACATCTCCGGATGCGGTTCTCAGAAACAAGCATGAAGAGGAGCACCGGAATGGAAAAGCTGATGGAGGGCCGCGTGTACACCGGCACTGTGGAGGGATACTCCAGCGAGGGGCTGGGCATCGTACGGCTGGACGGGGCCGTGGTCTTTGTCCCCCGGGCAGTCCGGGGGGAGACCGTGGACCTGAAAATCACCAAGGTGATGAAGACCGCGGCGGCGGGGGAGATCGTGAAGATCCATGCCCCCTCTCCGGAGCGGACGGAGCCGGAGTGCCCCTATTACGGCCAATGCGGCGGGTGTGATTTCCAGCACCTGACCTATACGGAGGAGCTGTGGGCCAAGCGCCGGCGGGTGCAGGACGCCCTGGAGCGCCTGGGGGGCACGGACCTTGCGGTGGAGGAGATCCTGGGAGCCAAGGATCCCACCCGCTACCGCAACAAGAGCCAGTACCCCGTGGGCGCTGACGGCGCCATCGGGTTCTATCGCTCCCGCAGCCACCGGGTGGTGCCCA
This sequence comes from uncultured Oscillibacter sp., assembly GCA_905200545.1. Taxonomy (GTDB): domain Bacteria; phylum Bacillota; class Clostridia; order Oscillospirales; family Oscillospiraceae; genus Oscillibacter. The sequence goes on along the minus strand of CAJKKQ010000001.1, from coordinate 229,922 downwards.
TCCGCCGCTGCCTCATCCAGTCGGAGGTCTCCGACAAGACTGCGGCGGCGGTGGGGGAGTGGATGCGCCGATACAAGATCGCCCCCTATGACGAACGAACCGGAAAGGGCCTGGTGCGCCACATCTATGTGCGGGTGAACCGCAAGGGCGAGAGCCTTTGCTGCGTGGTGGTCAACGGGCGGCAGGTCCCCCGGGAGCCGGAGCTGGCGGCTTATGTCTGCGCGGCGGCGCCCAAGACTGTGGGGGTGGTCCTCAATACCAATACCCGCCGAAGCAATGTGATCCTGGGGGAGAAGTACCGCACCCTCTGGGGGCAGGACTTTTTGATGGACACCCTCTGCGGCCTCACCTTCAAGCTGTCGGTGCCCTCGTTCTATCAAGTGAACCGGGATCAGGCGGAGGTGCTCTACGGCAAGGCCCTGGAGTTTGCGGGCCTTACCGGGGAGGAGACGGTACTGGATCTCTACTGCGGCACAGGCACCATCACCCTCTGCATGGCGGCCCGGGCCAAGCGGGTCATCGGGGCGGAGATCGTGCCCCCCGCCATTGAGGATGCCCGGGAGAACGCAAAGCGTAACGGCATCGAAAACGCGGAATTTTTCTGCGGAGATGCCTCCGATGTGGCGGCCAAGCTGGAGACTGAGGGGTTGCGGCCGGATGTGGTGACGGTAGATCCGCCCCGCAAGGGCTTATCGCCGGAGGTCATTGCCTCCGTGGCGGCCATGGGACCAAAGCGGGTGGTGTACGTCTCCTGCGACCCCGCCACCCTGGGCCGGGACGTGAAGATTTTTGCAGGGTTGGGCTACCGGGCTGTCCGGGCCTGTGCCGTGGACATGTTCCCCGGAACCCGCCACGTGGAGAGCGTGGTGCTGCTGACGCAAGAGGATGGCAGCAGCGCATCGCGAAAGCCGGCAAACAGACGGTCTGCCGCAGAGCGATGATGAATCCGCGGCGGAGCTGTGGGGAGACCTTATGCCTTTCGGAATGAAAACGCATCTCCATGGCACAGATCCGGGAAAGGGGATGACGCGTATCCAACGTAAGGATGAAATGCAAAGGCAAAAAGCCATTGAGCTGACCAGTTATATGCTGCACAAATACTACTGTGAAAATGACGTGGAAGCCGTGATCGCCCTGATGGATGACGACATCGTCTGGCTGGGTACCGGAGAGGAGGAGCACTCCGCGGGACTGGAGAGGGTGGCCGCGATTTTCCGCCGGTTCGCAGGGCAGGTCCCCCGGTGCAGTCTCTCCGGTGAGGAGTACCAGGGCCTTCAGATCGCCACGGACGCCTATATGTGCAGTGGGCGGGTGTGGATCGCCACGGATGCCTCCACCCAGATCAGCCTGCGGGTACACCAGCGCATCACCACCGTGTTCCGCAACCACAGCGGCCGGCTGCGCTGCTGCCATCTGCATATCTCCAATCCCTACGAGGATATGGTGGAGGGCGATGTGGGCTTCCCGGAGAGGATCGCCAGGCAGTCTTACCAGTATCTGCAGGAGCAGGTTGAGGCACAGAAGGAGAAAATCGCCGCTCAGACTGCGCTGCTCCAGCGGATGAGCTATGAGGATACCCTGACGGGTCTGTTTAACCGCAATAAGTTCAACGAGCTGATGGCGGATCCGCTGGCCTGGCCGGGAGAGCACAGAGGCGTTGCCTGCTTCGACCTCAACGGCCTTAAAGAGATCAATGACTGGCAGGGACACAGCGCCGGCGACGGCCTGCTGCGCCGGGCGGCAGAGCATATCCGGAAGGCTTTCGGGGAAAAAGTGTACCGCACCGGCGGCGACGAGTTCGTGGTGGTGGATGAGACGCTGGATGAGGAGGCGTTCCGCCTGGCAGTCGCCGCTGTACGAACCGGTATGGAGCAGGACGAGATCCGCTGTTCTATGGGATTTTCCTGGCGGTCGGTTCCCTGTTCCCTCCGGGAGCAGTTCGATGAAGCAGATTTTTTGATGTACCAAGAAAAGCGCCGTTTTTACGGCGCGCGGGAACACGACCGGCGAAAACAGTCCTGACCCGGCAGAGCCGCGAAGAAGGAAAAAACGGCCTGAGCGGGAGAAGCCGCAAATGAAAGCAAAACAGGGATGGTGTCTACCATCCCTGTTTTCTTGTTATTTTCCGCCGGACACGGCATCCTGAAAGACCTGGATCATGGCGGATACGCAGGCGTCTGCCCGATCCGGATCCCGCTCCAGCACCGCTTCCATGACGGCGTAATGGCTGTCGTAAATCCGCTGATTGACCGCCTGCAGCTGTTTTGGCGTGCAGTCCCGGATGGCGTGCAGGTAGGTGTCGGTGTTCAGGCGCACGATAACATCGTTGATCATGATGGCCAGGGCGTTGTGGCTGGCTTTGGCCAGGGCGGAGTGAAAGGCCACATCATACTCCTGAAAGCTGAAGGGAACACCAATGTTCTCCTTCGCTCCTGCCAGTGTTTGCCGGAGTTTGGCGGCATCCTCGTCGTTGTGGTGCACTGCAGCCAGCCGGGCGCAGCCGCGGTCGTTGATATGACGGTACTCCAGCAGTTCTTCCAGATTGATGGCCCCCATGGCTACCAGGCTCTTGAAAGGATCCTCCACCGTTTTCAGCGAGATGCCCCGGACGATGGCGCCGCCGCTGCTGCCGATGGAAGTCTCCAGCAGACCGTCCTGCTGAAGCATCCGCAGCGCCTCCCGCACGATGGGGCGGCTGCGCTGGAACTGTTGGGCCAGCTCCCGCTCGGAGGGAAGGCGGTCTCCAGGTTTCAGTTCCCCGGAAACGATCTTGGGATAGATCTGCTGATAGATGACCTCCGAGGCCCGCTGGGTTTTCGCCGGCGTGAACAGAGGCTTGGAATTTGCTTCTTCCATACGAAAAATCTCCCAAAATTACACTTTTTCTTAGCATAGCATGGGGAAAAATCCTTGTCAAGAAAGGCACCTCTGAGCCGCTTTTCCTGTAAGGGCTTGACAAGCAGTCAGGCAAAGCGTATAAATAGTATAAATGGTAAGACCATTTATACTATTTAAAACGGAGGGCACTTCAGGCAGAAGCGGCCCGTTCCGCGTCAGACTGAGAAACGGAGGCAGCGCATATGGCACAGCGGATCGGTTTTTTGGGATTGGGAGTCATGGGTCTCCCTATGGCAAAAAATGTTGCGGCAAAATCCGGACAGGAAGTCCTGGGGTACGACGTATCCCAGAAGCGGCTGGACGCCTTTGCCCAGGCTGGTGGGATAGCGGTGCCGGATCCGGCGGAGATCTATGAGACCTGTGATGTGATTCTCCAAATCCTGCCTACCCATCCCATTATCCGGGAGTCTGTGCTGCGGGCAGTCCAGTGTGGGAAGCCCGGCAGAATCATTGTGGATCTGAGCTCCACTGCACCGGATATCATTCTGGAGCTCTATGAGACCGCCAAGGCGGCGGGGATGTATCTGTTGGATTCTCCCGTCAGCGGCGGAAACCCCATGGCGGAGGCGGGGACGCTGGCCATCATGACCGGGGGAGACCGGGAGGCCTTTGAGCAGGTACGGCCCATTCTGGAGTGTATGGGACAGCCGGTTTACACCGGCGGCAGCGCCAGCGGCAGTGTGACAAAGCTGGTGAACAATATGATCGGCGGAGCCATGCTGGCAGCCATTGCGGAGGGATATGCCTTTGCCGCCAAGGCAGGCATCGATCTCCAGACAACCTTTGACGCCACCCGGGGCGGTTTTGCCGGCGGCCCCCTCTATGACAACAAGGTACCCAAGCTCCTGGTACGGGACTACGAGCCCGGTGCCCGGGTGGCAGTTCACCGCAAGGATATCCTCAATGCCAAGCGGTACGCCCACAAGCTGGGCGTTGATGTGCCGGTGACGGATGTGACGCTGCAGATCATGGACTGGATGAACGACAACGGCTACATTGATGAGGACCAGATCGCCATGGTAAAGTATTTTGAGGATAAGATGGATGTCACGGTGGGAGCGGCTCCCCAGGCGTAATCACACAAATCGAACAAGGGACGCCCGGCAAAACTGCCGGGCGCCTTTTTTGCGCTGGCAGAAGGGGACCTTCTGAAAGAAAAAGGCCGCTGTCGGAAATGCCTTTTGAAAGCAGCGCGCCGCTTCCCAAAGAGGAAGCGGCGCGTTTTTTTAGTCATCGGTGCGGATGCCCCGGCGGATATCCCGGATATCATAGGGAGCCGTCTGGTAGACAAAGTAGTTGAGCCAGTTGGAGTAGAGCAGGTGGGCGCAGGAGCGCCAGGTGACCACCGGTTTGCGCTGAGGGTCGTCGTCCGGAAAATAGTTTTCGGGGATGTGGATGTCCACCCCTGCCACCAGATCCCGCATGTACTCGTTGCGCAGGGTGTCCCGGTCATATTCCGCATGGCCCATCAGGAAAATCTGGCGGCCCTGGTCGGTCTTGATGGCGTAGACCCCGGCCTCCGGGGAGGAGGAGAGGATCTTCAGTTCCGGCACCGCCTCGATGTCCGCCCGGTCCACAGTGGTGTTGCGGGAGTGGGGGACCCAGAACTCGTCGTCAAAGCCCCGGAAGAGAATGAAGTTGGGATCCTCCACGGTATGGCGGAAGACGCCGAAGAGCTTTTGGGGCAGCTGGCGTTTGGGGATACCGTAATGGTAGTACAGCCCCGCCTGGGCGCCCCAGCAGATGTGGAGGGTGGAGTGGACGTGGACTTTGCTCCACTCCATGATCTCACACAGCTCCGGCCAGTAGTCCACCTCTTCAAAGGGCATCTGTTCCACCGGCGCGCCGGTGATGATGAGACCGTCGAAGGTGCGGTCTTTCACCTCGTCGAAGGTTTTGTAAAAGGCCAGCATGTGCTCCTGGGAGGTGTTCTTGGAGATGTGGCCGGAGGGGGCGATGAGCTCCAGCTGGATCTGCAGGGGCGTGTTGCCCAGCACTCGGGCCAGCTGGGTCTCCGTGTCCACTTTGGTGGGCATCAGGTTCAAAAGCAGGATCTGCAGGGGGCGGATATCCTGGGTGATGGCCCGGGTCTCCGTCATGACGAAGATGTTTTCCCGCTGCAGGATATTGGTAGCAGGCAGCTGATTGGGGATCTTGATGGGCATCTCACACGCCCTCCAGCGCCTGGGCAATATCGTCGATGAGGTCCTCCTTGCTCTCCAGGCCGCAGCTCATACGCACTAGGCCCGCGGGAATCCCCGCGGCGGCAAGTTGCTCATCGGTCATCTGCCGGTGGGTGGAGGAGGCGGGGTTGAGGCAGCAGGTGCGGGCGTCGGCCACGTGAGTCTCGATGGCCGCCAGCTTCAGCCGCTTCATGAACTCCCCGGCAGCGGCACGGCCGCCCTTGAGTTCAAAGGATACCACGCCGCAGGAGCCCTTGGGCAGGTATTTCTGCGCCAGGGCGTGATAGGGGTCGCCGGGCAGGCCGCAGTAGCTGACATGGGCGACCTTGGGATGATTAGAAAGGAACTCTGCCACCGCCTGGCCGTTTTCACAGTGGCGCGCCATGCGCACGTGGAGGCTCTCCAGGCCCAGGTTCAGATAAAAGGCGTTCTGGGGAGACTGGATGGCTCCGAAGTCCCGCATCAGCTGAGCAGTGCACTTGGTGATAAAGGCGCCCTCCTTGCCGAACTTTTCGGCATAGGTGATGCCGTGGTAGCTCTCGTCGGGGGTGGTAAGGCCCGGGAACTTGTCGGCGTGGGCCATCCAGTCGAACTTGCCGGAGTCCACAATGGCGCCGCCCACGGCCACGCCGTGGCCGTCCATATACTTGGTGGTGGAGTGGGTGACGATGTCGGCGCCCCACTCAAAGGGACGGCAGTTCACCGGCGTTGCGAAGGTGTTGTCCACGATGAGGGGCACCCCGTGGGCGTGGGCAGCCTTGGCGAACTTCTCGATGTCCAGCACCGTCAGGGCGGGGTTGGCGATGGTCTCGCCGAAGACGGCCTTGGTGTTGGGCCGGAAGGCGGCCTCCAGCTCCTCATCGGAGCAGTCGGGGCCCACGAAGGTGACGTCAATGCCCATCTTGGCCATGGTGACGGAGATGAGGTTGAAGGTGCCGCCGTAGATGGAAGAGGAGGAGACAATGTGGTCTCCGCAGCCGGCGATGTTGAAGAGGGCAAAGAAGTTGGCTGCCTGGCCGGAGGAGGTCAGCATGGCGGCGGTGCCTCCCTCCAGGGCGCAGATCTTGGCGGCCACGTAGTCATTGGTGGGGTTCTGGAGGCGGGTGTAAAAATAGCCGCTGGCCTCCAGATCAAAGAGCTTGCCCATATCCTCGCTGGTGGCATATTTAAAGGTAGTGGACTGTACGATGGGGATCTGGCGGGGCTCCCCGTTGCCGGGGGTATAGCCGCCCTGTACACAAATGGTTTCGATACGCTGCTGGCTCATGTTTGTTCGCTCCTTTGGAAAATAGAATGTGGGGACAAAAGAAAAACGGCTTTCGTCCCAAAGAAACTTTGAGACGAAAGCCGCTGACAGCTTCCGCGGTACCACTCAAATTGCGCCGTCCTCACGGATCAGCGCCCCTTACGGAGTCCAACAACCCCTTCGCCTTGACGCGGCGGATACGGGGCGGCCCTACCGGCGCGTCTGCGCCCTCGAACCCCCGGCTCAGGAGCCATAGAACCTGGGATCACTTGCCGCCGGCTCGCACCGCCCGCCGGCTCTCTGAGGGCGCCTGATCCCGTTCCTCTCCATCATCGCTTTGGAGCCATTATAAGCGGGAAAGCGTGCCTTTGTCAACCGCGATTTTCCACAATGTGGACGTTCAGATGGTTATAGGTCATCTCCACCCCGGCCTCCTGGAAGGTGGTGCGCAGGTTTTCCCGCAGGGCCATGGCGGCGGCCCAGTAGTGCTCCGGTGCCACCCAGCAGTAGAGGGTGTATTCGATGGCGCTGTCGCCGTAGTCGGTGAGATAGATGGCACTGGCGGGCTCTGTCAGAAGGTTTTCCGTCATGCCGATGGCCCTTTGGCAGGCGGCCTTGACAGTCTCGGTGGGAGCGTCGTAGGAGGCGGAGACCTTCTGGGTGATGCGCCGCCGGCCCAGGGAGGTGTAGTTGATCATCTGGGAGGAGGCCAGCTCCTTGTTGGGCAGCATGACCCGGTAACCGTCCGGGGTGATGAGCTTGGTGTGGTTGAGGCCGATCTCGTCCACTGTCCCGGCGGTGCCGGAGACCTCCACATAGTCGCCGATGGAGAAGGGGTGGGAGGAGAGGATCACCAGCCCGCCTGCCACATTGCCCAGGATATCTTCCGCGGCCAGAGTGATACCCAGGGAGCCCACGGAGAGGAGGGCCACGAAAGAGGTGGTGGGAATGTGCAGCTGGTCGGCCACGATAACGGCGGTGAGAATATATAAAAGGAGCTTGATGCCGGCCAGGACGTATTTCTGGATGCGTTCATCCAGCTTGGTGCGGGAGAGGACCCGCCGCAGCAGCTTGCACAGCAGATGGACGGCCACCAGGCAGATCAGCAGAGTAATGACGGCGGAGAGAAGCGTTTGCAGCGTCAATCCGCCCAGAGAGGAGCCGAGCGTGCTCAGGTCGATTTGAGGCATAGAGCTCTCCTTTCATACGAGTTGAAATGGGAAAATGTTAAGAAAATCATATCGGAAAGCCGGAAAAAAGTCAATGGCAGGCCCCTGATGTCTCCTGGAATACAGGTTACATTTAAATAAAAAGAATAAGCAAAAAATACGCATATGCAAAATTCCCTGGAAATATATAGATATTTCAAAATATTTAAGAGTAGACCGATATGGTGTAGAGATCTATTTGTTACGACTGTGTAACAAAAACAAAAAAGCTATTGCGTTTTCTGCAAAGCGCTGATAGAATCCAACATGAACAAAGGAGCGCACGTCCCTGGCAAGCCCGGCACAGATACAGGTTAGGCTAGCCACGGTATGTATGCCGTGTGAGCAGGGGGGGTACCCTCCGGCGTTCGGAACTTTCCATGCCGGCTTTGCCGGTAAATCTAAAAAGGAGGAGATTCCTACCATGAAGAAGTTCCTTTCTCTGGCTTTGGCCCTGGTAATGACCATGTCTCTGGTCACCGTCAGCGCCGGCGCCAAGGACTTCACCGATGACAGCAAGATCACCTATCAGGAAGCTGTCGACGTGATGTCTGCTGTGGGCGTCATCGATGGTTACACCGATGGCTCCTTCCAGCCCACCACCAACCTCACCCGCGGAGCAGCTGCCAAGATCATCTGCAACCTGATCCTCGGGCCCACCACCGCGTCCGCACTGGGTGCCGACACCGCTCCCTACAAGGACGTCCCCACCTCCAACGTCTTCGCTGGCTACATCGCTTACTGCCAGAAGGAAGGCATCATCAGCGGTTACGCTGACGGCACCTTCAAGCCCGCCGCTCCCCTGACCGGCTATGCGTTCATGAAGATGCTGCTGGGCGCCCTGGGTTATGACTCCAGCAAGGAGGGCTACACCGGCCCCAACTGGTCCATCAACGTGGCCAAGCAGGCCATCGCCATCGGCCTGGACGACGGCAACGACAAGTTCGTTGGCCAGAATTCCGTCAACCGTGAGGAGGCCATGCTGTACGCTTTCAATGCCATGCAGGCCACCATGGTGGAGTACGGCAACGACACCACCATCACCGTGGGTGACGTGGTCGTCTCTCAGAGCGGCAAGGCCTCCGAGATGGTGAACAACGCCTCCAACGAGACCATCAAGAACGACGACAAGATGCAGTTCGCTGAGAAGTACTTCTCCGATCTGAAGCTCAGCGCCAACGGCGCCGATGCCTTCAACCGTCCTGCCAACGTGTGGAAGGTGAAGGCCGAGGAGGTCGGTACTTACGCCAAGGTCGCCGATGCCACCTACACCGAGAGCGTCAAGATCAGCGACATCTACAAGGATCTGGGCCTGGGCAAGACCATTGTGAAGGCTGACGTCTCTGTCTATGAGGATGGCGCTTCCAGCACTGCCGTGGCCATCTCCAAGAGCGATGACACCAAGCTGGGCGGCAACGGCGTTCTCACTCAGGTTTACTACAATACGGACAAGGAGACTGTGACCATCACCATGGTGAACACCTACGTGGGCACTGTCAACCGTACTGTGGCTGCCTCCGGCAACCAGAACCGTCACCTGGAGATCACCACCGAGGCCGAGCGGCCCACCGGCGCCTCCGGCACGGAGAAGTTCGACACCCTGGAGGAGTTCAAGGATGACGCCTATGTGCTCTACACCTTCTCCATCTCCGAGGATGCTGTTCAGTCCGTAAAGACCGCCGAGGCCATCCAGGGCACTCTGACCAAGGTCGTCAACGGCAAGAGCCTGGACATCGACAGCTCCACCTACAAGCTGTCCAACAAGTACGTGGCTGAGTCCCTGGATGTGGACAGCAGCTATGCCGTGTATCTGGACGAGTATGGCTACGCCATCTATGTGGAGGAGCAGGAGTTTGTCTCCGGCGACTACGCGCTGTTCGTGGAGGCTCAGGATAAGAGCAACTTCTCCTCCAACCGCGCTCTGCTGGTCTTCACCGACGGCACCTACAAGGTGGTCGATACCGCCAAGAACTATGCCAACGGCACCTCCAAGATCGAGAAGAACTCCATCGTCACCTACAAGGTGGACGACAACAAGGAGTACACCCTGAAGGCCGTTGCCACCACCAAGAAGGTGGAGAACAGCCAGACCTTCTCCATGACCAACGGCACCTCCAAGATCACCCTGAAGGACAGCGATGTTGTTTACTCCAACAGCAACACGGTCTTCGTGGTGGAGACTGGTGATGACGAGTATGAGACCTATGTGGGCACCAACAACGCCCCCGGCATCAAGGCCAGCACCGGTTCCAACGAGCAGGTCACCGCGTACTACTACTGCAAGACCGGCTCCATCGTCACCGTGATGTTCATTGTTCCCGGCTCCGCTCTGACTGTGGAGAACAGCTCCAACAACGTGCTGTTCATCGCCGGCAAGTCCGCTTCCCAGAAGATCACCACCAAGAACAGCGAGTACTATGAGTACAACGCGGTCATCAATGGTGAGACTACCACCGTGAAGATTGACTCCGGTATTTCCGGTGCTTCCAACCTGGGCAACGGCCTGTACAAGTCCTACTCCACCGACAGCCACGGTGTCATCACCAAGCTGAACAAGTACACCACTTCCTCTACCAACGACAAGTACGCTGTGAACGATGCCAAGGGCACTGCCAAGGTCTCCGGTGAGTACACCGTGACCCTGGGCGGCGCGTCCTACACCGTGGACAGCAAGGCCAACCTCTTCTATGTGGATGAGGACGGCAAGATCACTTCCACCGGTATCAGCGGCATTGCCAAGGATACCAACGACCTGGCTTACTTCATCGTGGACAACGGCCAGATCACCAACCTGTTCATCCAGGAGGTTGACGACAAGGACACCGGCCGTGAGGAGATCGATGCCGGCGATTACGCCATCACCATCTCCAGACAGGCCGTGACCGAGATCCTGGTTGCCTCCGGCGCCAAGAAGACCGAGGCCGCCCTGCTCTCTGCCGTGATGAAGCAGATCGAGGCTGAGGCCGGCTCCACCATCAGCAGCTACTACCGCAATGACAACGGTGATGGCTACGTCTTCGAGATCGGCAAGACCAAGTACACCTGGGCCGACAGCGTTACCGCTACCGACGCCGTGACCGTCAGCGTCAAGGGCGTTGGTGAGAAGCTGTACGCTGCCACCGCCAAGATCTCCGATCTGGGTGCCGGCGAGTATGCCCTGGTTTCCAACACCGAGTCCGGCAACGGCTACAAGGACAAGAACACCACTCTGGTGGACGGCGGCATCTACGACATCGGTTACTACAAGGTGACCATGGCCTCTGACAAGAGCGATGCCAACAGCGAGGGTGTGAACTACACCGTCACCGACGCCGGTAAGGAGTCCTACCTGAAGAAGGGCCAGACTGTGACCCTCACGGTCACCCTGTCCGGCACCTCCACCGGCTCCACCGAGGTCAGCTTCACGGTTACCAACGGTACCATGGAGAACACCTCCGACCTGAAGCCCGCTTCCGGCGAGGCTGCCGGTGTTGCCGCCAAGGTTGAGGACGGCAACGCCCTGAAGTTCACTCCCGCTGGTTCCGGCTCTCCCACCGCTGTTTACAGCGTGGTGGTGACCGTTTCCGGCAACGGCAACGTGACCTTCGCCTAAGACACCAGATCAAAACACAATGCTTTGATCAAAGGCCTCCCGCTCCTCTTGGAGCGGGAGGCCCACTTGCCAGCATTCCGGCAGGTATGCCGGAGTTTACAAAAACAGGAGCGGCCGCCCAACCGGGCGGCCGCTCCTGCGGCATTTTGGGAATTGCGTTACAGCAGCACTGCACCCTGGTTGGCACTGGTGACCATCCGGGCGTAGCGGCTGAGCCATCCACTGGTGACATTGGGGGCGTGGGGCTGCAGGGCGGCCTGGCGCCGGTCCAGCTCCTCCTGGGGCACCTCCAGGGTGATGGAGGCTGCCGGGATGTCGATGGTGATGGAATCGCCTTCCTCCACCAGGGCGATGGGACCGCCGGAGGCCGCTTCCGGGGACACATGGCCGATGGATGCGCCCCGGGAAGCCCCGGAGAAGCGGCCGTCGGTAATGAGGGCCACGGTGGTGTCCAGCTTCATGCCCGCCAGGGCACTGGTGGGGTTGAGCATCTCCCGCATGCCCGGGCCGCCCCGGGGACCTTCATAGCGGATCACCACCACGTCGCCGGGATGGATGTCGCCGGCATAGATGGCGGTGATGGCCTCTTCCTCGCTGTTGAACACCCGGGCGGGGCCGGTGTGGCAGAGCATCTCCGGCGCCACGGCACTGCGCTTGACCACGCAGCCGTCGGGGGCCAGGTTGCCCCAGAGGATCTGCAGCCCGCCAGTGGGGCTGTAGGGATCGTCGATGGGGCGGATGGCCTTGGTGTCCAGAATACGGGCGCCCTGGATGTTCTCGCCCAGGGTCTTGCCGCTGACAGTGGGGACGTCCAGATCCAGCAAGCCTGCCTTGGCCAGCTCCGCCTGCACGGCGGGAATGCCGCCGGCAGCGTACAGGTCCGGCATGTGGGTGGGGCCCGCCGGGGCCAGATGGCACAGGTTGGGGGTCTTGGCGGAGATCTCGTTGAAGACTTTCAGATCCATGGGGCAGCCCGCCTCATGGGCGATGGCCAGCAGGTGCAGCACCGTGTTGGTGGAGCATCCCAGGGCCATGTCACAGGTGAGGGCGTTGCGCAGGCTCCGCTCGTTGATGATCTGGCGGGCGGTGACGCCCCGCCGCACCAGGTCCATGATTGCCATGCCGGAGCGCTTGGCCAGCTGCAGCCGCTTGGCGTACACGGCGGGGATGGTGCCGTTGCCCGGCAGGGCAATGCCCACGGCCTCGCACAGGCAGTTCATGGAGTTGGCAGTGTACATACCGGAGCAGGAGCCGCAGCCGGGGCAGCAGTTCTCCGTACACTCCTCCAGCTGTTCGTCCGAGATCATGCCGGCCTTGTAGGCGCCCACGGCTTCGAACATCTTGGAAAGGCTCACTTCCTCGCCGCCGTAGTGGCCGGCCAGCATGGGACCGCCGGAGCAGACCACCGCCGGGACGTCCAGCCGCACTGCCGCCATCACCATGCCGGGGACGATCTTGTCGCAGTTGGGTACCAGCACCAATCCGTCCAGCTGATGGGCCATGAGCATGGTCTCCACGCTGTCGCAGATCAGCTCCCGGCTGGCCAGGGAGTACTTCATGCCGATGTGGCCCATGGCAATGCCGTCGCACACACCGATGGCGGGGATCAGGATGGGAGTGCCTCCCGCCATCTCCACGCCGGTCTTTACCGCCTGGGCGATCTTGTCCAGGTGCATGTGGCCGGGGACGATTTCGCTGTATGCGGAGACCACGCCGATGAGGGGCCGCTCCAGCTCCTCGGGAGTATAACCCAGGGCATAGAACAGGCTCCGGTTGGGAGCCCGCTCACTGCCGCGGGTGACGTTGTCACTTCTCATGTCCGCAGTCCTTCCTTACTTCTTCAGCCAGCTCATCATGGCACGCAGCTGGGCGCCCACCTTCTCGATGGGATGCTCGGCAGCCATACGGCGCTGGGCCAGGAAGTGGGTCTTGCGGCCGCCGTTGGGGCTCATCTCCGTGAGGAACTCGGAGGCGAAGGTGCCGTCCTGGATCTCCCGGAGCACCTGACGCATGCCCTCGCGGCTCTCCTTGGTGATGATGCGCTTGCCGGTGCGGTAGTCGCCGTACTCGGCGGTGTTGGAGATGGAGTAGCGCATCTTGGCAAAGCCGCCCTGGTTGATGAGGTCGATGATGAGCTTCATCTCGTGGCAGGTCTCAAAGTAGGCCATCTCGGGCTCATAGCCGGCCTCCACCAGGGTCTCAAAGCCGGCGTAGATCAGCTCGCACACGCCGCCGCACAGGACTGCCTGCTCGCCGAAGAGGTCGGTCTCCGTCTCCTCCTTGAAGGTGGTCTCCAGGATGCCCGCACGGCCGGCGCCGATGGCGGAGGCGTAAGCCAGCGCCACTTCCTTGGCCTGGCCGGTGAAGTTCTGCTCCACGCAGATCAAGCTGGGCACGCCCTTGCCCTCCAGATACTGGCTGCGGACGGTGTGGCCGGGGCCCTTGGGGGCCACCATGATGACGTCCACATTGGCAGGGGGCACGATGGTCTTGAAGTGGATGTTGAAGCCATGGGCGAAGGCCAGGGTCTTGCCCTCGGTCATGTAGGGAGCCACCTGCTTGTTATAGATGTCCGCGCACAGCTCGTCGGGCACCAGCATCATGACGATGTCACCGGCCTTGGCAGCCTCTTCCACTTCCATCACCTGGAAGTTGGCGTGATCGGCGGCAAAGGCAGCGGCCTTTTCCCAGTGGGCGGAGCCCTTGCGCAGGCCAACCACGACGTTGACGCCGCTTTCGGCCAGGTTCTCAGAATGGGCGTGGCCCTGGCTTCCAAAGCCAATGACGGCGACGGTCTTTCCGTCCAGCATGCCCAGGTTGCAGTCAGTGTCGTAATACTTCTTGATCGCCATGTTATGTACTCTCCTTTAATCTTGATCTGGCATTTGGAGTTTGCCACAAATTGGGGGGTGAGGGACCGCAGGAAAACAAAAAAGCCTTTGTCTCCTGTCATCCAAGAGACAAAGGCTTTGAAAAAGCACTCTGCGGTACCACTCTCATTGACGCGGACAAGCCGCGCCCACTCATGGGGTTCCAACAAACCCCCGCACGTTAACGGGTGCACCCGATCCAACCTACTTGAAAGCATCTTTCGTTCAGCGGACTGCTCGGAGATGATTTCGCGCTCCCCAATACTTACTGTCTCGCACCAGACGACAGCTCTCTGAAAGCGGAAAGGAAACGTTACTCGTTCTCTTCATTGCGTTTGATATTTTCTACGAATATACAGGAAGCCCCTGGATTTGTCAACAGTTTTTTTGAAAACGGAAAAAAATACAGTTCTCAACAAATAAATACTTGCGTCGATATGGAAAGTGGGGTATAGTGGCTGCAAAACTGCAAGGAGGATGTCTATGAAGATCCAGGAGATGTCTGCCCGGCTGGATGGGCTGGTGGTGTTCCGCGGGATTTTGCGGGACCCGGTGGTGGAGCGGCTGCGGACGCTGCTGCATGCGGTGGTGTCCGGCGGCGAGATGGTGCCTGCTGCGGCGGAGTTTGAGGCCGCCCTCTTTGAGTACGGCACCAACTGGACGGCGTATCTGCGCAAGGTGGTGCTGGAGGATGCCAACGTCTGCGTGCGCCGTTTGGCTGCCGGCGGCACGGATCCGGTGCTGGAGGCATGCCTGGATGGGGAGCTTGCGTTTCTCAGCACCCTGGGCACCCTGACACTGGAGAAGGTGCGCCGGGCTGCCTCCGGGGAGCCGGGGGAGTTCCTGCCCGCCTGGGAGACGGATACCCTGGACATGGCGGCGGATTACCGGGAGCGGATGCGTCAGATCGGCCGCACCGGCTACGGCATCTTTGCCAAGTACCACGTGTTCACCGTGGTGAACGGCGCCCTCTCTCCTGTGAAGTACCCCGACGACCAGACGTTGGAGGAGCTGCCCGGCTACGAGCGGGAGCGGGAGAAGGTCATCGCCAACACCCGGGCGCTGCTGGCGGGGGAGCCCGCCAACAACGTGCTGCTCTACGGCGACGCGGGCACCGGCAAGTCCAGCACGGTGAAGGCCATCGCCAATGCCTTTGCTGGCGACGGCCTGCGGCTCATTGAGGTGAAGAAAAACCAGCTTTATGAGATCCCGGACCTGATGGATTCTCTGGCCCAGAATCCCCTGAAGTTCATCCTCTTTATCGACGATCTGAGCTTTACCGCCAATGACGACAACTTCGCCGCCCTGAAGGCCATCCTGGAGGGCAGCGTCTGCGGCCGGGCCAAGAACATCGCGGTGTATGCCACCTCCAACCGCCGCCATCTCATCAAGGAGACCTTGATGGACCGCAGCGGCGACGATATCCACGAGGCGGACACCCGCCAGGAGCTCATGAGCCTCTCCGCCCGGTTCGGCCTGACGGTGACCTTCCTGCGGCCGGAGCGGGAGCGCTTTGCCGCCATCGTCACGGAGCTGGCCCGCCAGTATGACGTGGAGCTGCCGGAGGAGGAGCTGCTGACGAAAGCGGAGGCCTTTGCCATCCGCTCCGGCGGCCGCAGCCCCCGGGTGGCCAAGCAGTTCGTGGAGCTGTGCCGGGCCGGTGTCCAGTGAGGCTCCCGCTGCTTTTTCATCGCGCATCATGCAAAAAGGGACAGCCCCATTGGGGCCGTCCCTTTTCTCTTGCGTGGGTCTTGCCGGAATGGTATGATGGATGGGCAAAGACAAAAGCGAGGAGACAGCTATGAAAAAACTGGCCATCGGCATCCTGGCCCACGTGGACGCGGGAAAGACCACCCTCTCCGAGGCCCTGCTCTACGGGGCGGGACAGCTGCGCAAGCTGGGGCGTGTGGACCATGGAGATGCCTTTTTGGATACGGACGCCATGGAGCGGGAGCGGGGCATCACCATTTTCTCCAAGCAGGCGCTGCTGCCGGTGGGGGACACGGAGATCACCCTGCTGGACACCCCGGGACACGTGGATTTTTCCGCAGAGACGGAGCGGACCCTCCAGGTGCTGGACGGGGCCATCCTGGTCATCAGCGGCACCGACGGCGTCCAGGCCCACACCCGCACCCTCTGGCAGCTGCTGGAGCGCTATCAGGTGCCGGTGTGCCTGTTTGTCAACAAGATGGACCTGGCCGGAGCCAACCGGGAGGCGGTTCTCTCCCAGCTGCGCGCCCGTCTGTCCGACGGGTGTGTGGACTGCGGCGACCCGGAGACCCTGGCGGAGGAAGCCGCCCTCCGGGATGAGGGATTGCTGGAGCGGTATCTGGCGGGGGAGCCCGTGACCGACGCGGATGTGGCGGCCCTTACCGGGCAGCGGAAGCTATTTCCCTGCTTTTTCGGCTCCGCGCTGAAATTGGAGGGCGTGGAGGAGCTGCTGGAGGGTCTGGTGCGCTATGTTGTTCCGCCTGCCTATCCGGCGGACTTCGGCGCCCGGGTCTATAAGATCGCCCGGGATCCCCAGGGGGCCCGGCTCACTCACCTGAAAGTCACCGGTGGCACCCTGCGGGTAAAGGACCTTTTGACCAATCGCCGCCCGGACACGCCGGAGGAGGAAATCTGGCAGGAGAAGGCGGACCAGATCCGCATTTACTCCGGCAGCAAGTTCACCCTGGCGGAGGAGGCCCCGGCAGGCACTGTCTGCGCCGTGACGGGCCTTTCCCGCACCTATCCCGGAGAGGGATTGGGGGCGGAGGAGGACGGCGGCGGCGCGCTGCTGGAGCCGGTGCTCACCTACCAGCTGGAGCTGCCGGAGGGGGCGGATCCCCACACGGCCATGCAGAAGCTGCGGCAGTTGGAGGAGGAGGATCCCCAGCTCCACATCACCTGGAACGAGGCCCTGGGGGAGATTCACGTGCAGCTGATGGGCCAGGTGCAGCTGGAGATCCTGCAGCGGATGATCCGGGAGCGCTTCGGTTGGGAGGTGACCTTCGGCCCCGGCAGCATCGTCTACCGGGAGACCATCGCCGCTCCGGTGGAGGGCATCGGTCACTTTGAGCCCCTGCGCCACTACGCGGAAGTGCACCTTTTGCTGGAGCCCGGTGCCCCCGGCAGCGGCATCCGGATCGCCACCGCCTGCCCGGAGGACCAGCTGGACGGTCACTGGCAGCGGCTGGTGCTGACCCATCTCAAGGAGCGGGAGCATCCCGGCGTGCTGACAGGCTCCCCCATCACGGATATGAGGATCACCCTGGTGGCAGGCCGGGCCCATGTAAAGCACACGGAGGGCGGCGACTTCCGCCAGGCCACCTACCGGGCGGTGCGCCAGGGGCTCATGCAGGCGGAGAATATCCTGCTGGAGCCCTGGTACGACTTCCGGCTGGAGCTTCCGGCAGATCAGGTGGGCCGGGCCATGACGGATTTGCAGCGGATGAACGCCCGGACGGACGCGCCGGAGACCATGGGGGAGGAGACGGTGCTCACCGGTGCCGCCCCGGTGTCCGGCCTGCGGGACTACGGCCAGGAGGTCACGGCTTACACCCGGGGCCGGGGACGGCTCCTCTGCACGCCCCGGGGTTATGAGCCCTGCGCCGACCAGGCGGCGGTGGTGGAGGCCCTGGGCTACGATCCGGAGCGGGATCCCGACAACCCGCCGGACTCCGTGTTCTGCTCCCACGGCGCGGGCGTCATCGTCAAGTGGAACGAGGTGGCGGCCCATGCCCATGTGGACAGCGGGCTGCGGCTGGACGTGCCGGAGCCGGAGGCGGAAGCGGTCACCGCCCAGCCCCGGCAGCGGATGGATTACGCCGGGACCCTGGCCCAGGATAAAGAACTCCAGGCCATCTTCGAGCGGACCTACGGCGCCGTAAAGCGCCGGGACTTTATCCCGCCCAGGGAGCCCCGGCGCTCCCCGGTGGAGACGGGGGAGAAGCGGAACATCAAGGAGGCCTTCTCCGGCCCGGAATATCTGCTGGTGGACGGGTATAATATCATCTTTGCCTGGGAGGACCTCAAAGCGGTGGCCCGGGACAATCTGGACGCCGCCCGCAAGCAGCTGTGCGATCTTCTGAGCAATTATCAGGGACTGAAAAAGTGCCGGGTCATCGTGGTGTTTGACGCCTACAAGGTCAAGGGCGGCCTGGGCTCCGTGGAGCGGTACCACAACATCCATGTGGTCTACACCAAGGAGGCGGAGACGGCGGACGCCTATATCGAAAAGGCCACCTACGAGATCGGCAAGACCCACCGGGTGAAGGTGGCCACCTCCGACGGGCCCGAGCAGCTCATCATCCTGGGCCACGGGGCACTGCGCCTGTCCGCCTCTGCTTTCCGGGAGGAGATGGACCAGACCCTCCGGGAGATGGGCCGCATCCTCTCGGCCAACAACCAGCGCAAAAAGACCGGTGCCCTCCGCAGTGCCCTGGAACGGGCCCGGGAGGATGCCGGGGATGGGAAAGGAGACGCGTGATATGATTCTGTTGGGAATTGCCGCTGCCGCCGTCCTGGCGCTCTGCACCGCTGTGCGGTGGTTCTGGGAGCGCCCGGACGGCCGGGCGGAGGAGCACTGGAACGGCCGGGTGGCCTTACGTTCCTTCTACAACCGGGGCGCCGCCTTCGGCATCAAATGGCTGCGGGGTGGGGTGCTGATTGCCCTGTCCTGCCTGGTGCTGCTGGCATTGCCGCTGCTGGCCATCCGGCAGAGCCGGGGATTCCGGCTGGGGGCTGGGCTGGCCATGGGCGGGGGATTGAGCAACCTCCTGGAGCGCATCCTCCACGGACAGGTATTCGATTACGTGCAGTTCCCCCGCCTGCCCGGGAAACCGGGCCGACTGGTCTTCAATCTGGCGGATTTCGCCCTGGCTCTGGGGGGCGTACTGATGGTGCTCTTCTCCGGCCGCCGCCGGTGAGAGTCGGGCGGCGGGCGGCAGCCTGCCGCTTTTTTTCAGCAAAGCGAAAAAGTGTATTTACATTTTCCCGCACCGTGCTATAATAGGAAGATAGTTGCAGTTTAAACCGCTAAACAGAAAAAGAAAACTGCACATTCCGAAAGGCAAGGGAGGGACCGGGGATGACAGTGATCCTTGGAATTATCGCGGTGTACATGCTGACCATGCTTTATATTGGCTACCGGGCCAAAAAGAGCGTGAAAAGTTCCGCAGACTACTTTATCGGCGGCAGCCGCTTCGGCGCCGTTTTGACCGCCATCGCCCATCAGGCGGCGGGATTGAGCGGGTGGCTCTTTATCGCGTGGCCCCAGCAGGTGGCGGGATCCGGTATGGGCGCCATCTGGACGGCGTTTTCCTCAGGCTTTGCGCCGTTTATCAACTTCTTCGTCATGGCCAAGCGGGTGGCCCGCTTTACCCTGATGACCGGGGCCCGCAGCTTCATCGACCTGATCGAAGCCCGGTACTACGACGAGGACCGCAAGGTTCTCCGGGCAGTCTCCACCGTCATCATTGCCATCAGCATCACCGTGTACATGAGCTCCCAGCTGATGGCCGCCGGCACCACCTTCCAAGCGGTGCTGGGCCTGGATTACCGGGTGTCCGTGCTCATCGGCGCGGTGGTGGTGATCCTCTACACCTCCGCCGGCGGACTGCTGGCGGTGGCCTGGACGGACTTCGTCCAGGGCATGCTGATGATTTTCGCGGTGCTTGTGGGACTGTTCGTGGCCTTCGGCAACGGCGGCTTCAACTCCCTGATGGATCAGGTGGCGGCGGTGGATCCCGCCCTCACCTCCGCGTGGATCAATCCCATCACCATTGTGGGTCTCCTCTCCGCCGGATGGCTGGGCTACATGGGCCAGCCCCAGATCGTGCAGATGTTCATGGGCATGAAGGAGCCCCGCTCCGCCGGAAAGGGCGCAGCGATTGCCGGAGTCACAGGCGTGTTTTTGCTCTTCGGCACCTTCGTGGTGAATCTGTGGTGCCTGACGATTTTCCCGGGCAGTGAGAATACCAGCACCAACTACATCCAGATGATCGCCCAGTACACCCCCCGTTTCCTGGTGGGCATCGTCACGGCGGCCATTCTGGCGGCGGTGATGTCCTCGGCGGATGCGCTGCTGCATGTGGCCACCACCGCCGTCACCCAGGATTTTTACAACAAGATCCTCAAAAAGGGCCAGGCCACGGACCGGCAGGTGCTGCTGGTGGCCCGGATCTCCTCGGTGGTCATCGGCATTTTTGCCATCTACATTGCATTCAATCCCTTTGACAGCATCCTCTGGGTCAACTGGTGGGCCTGGGGCGGACTGTCTGTGTTTGCCCCCATTCTGATCCTGGGCTTCTACTGGAAGCGGGCCACCCGGGAGGGCGCTCTGGTGAGCATGATCGTGGGCTTTGTGGCGGTCTACGCCTGGTACCAGGCGGGCCTCAACACCACGCTGCACTATACCTTCGTGGCCTTTACCGTGACGGCGGTGGTGCTGGTGGTGGTGAGCCTTTTGACCAAGGCGCCCCCCGCCCATATTCAGGAGATGGTCACCAAGCTCAATGAGAAAGACCCCGCTGGGGAAAAGGAGGAAGCGGCGTGCCGGACGTCTATGTGATGCAGGGGGGCGACCCTGCCCAAATGGCCTATGACGCCATCTCCCGGGTGTTTACCGAGGAGGCGGCGGGGCTGCGGATTTTGCTGAAAGTCAATACCGGATTCAAGGGCCCTGCCGCCAGCGGCCTTTGCACCCATCCGGAGGTAGTACGGGGCCTCATCCGCTTTTTCAAGGAGCGGCAGGTGGGGGAGCTCCTGGTGGGAGACAGCTCCATTGTGGGGGTCAACAGTCTGGAGGCTCTGCGCTCCGCCGGCATCTATCAGGTCTGTGAGGAAGAGGGCGTTGCCTGTGTGGATCTGGACGAGAGCGGTATGGAGGAGCGGGAGATCCCCGGCGGCGTCATGGTGCAGCGGCTGAAGATGTCCCGTCTGCCCTTCCAGGTGGACCGGCTGATCTCCGTGCCGGTGATGAAGACCCACATGTACGCCGGGGTGACCCTGAGCATCAAGAACATGAAGGGCTGCCTCTATCAAAAGGACAAGACCCGGCTTCACCGCATCAACCAGGCGCCGCCGGATATTCACAAAGGCAAGTGCCTGGACTACGGCATCATGGAGCTGACCCGGGTGTGCTATCCGGACTATGTGGTTACCGACGGCATCGTCTGTATGGAGGGCTTCGGCCCCTCCGGCGGCACGCCGGTGAATCTGGGAGTGGTGCTTGCCTCCAAGGACGCCCTGTCCGCAGACCTGGCGGCTATCCGCCTCATGGGCATGGAATACGACGCGGTGCCCCACCTGAATCTGGTGCGGGAGGACCGGGGGCTGGAGCTGGGGGATATCCGGGTGTTCCCGGAGGATTACCTCAAATGGGCCCACCGGTTCCAGCTGGCCTCGGAGCATGACCTGCACCTGCACTACCCCAATCCCAAGGTGGTGGAGCAGGGGGCCTGCAGCGCCTGCCACGCCGCCATGGTGCAGTTTTTCCGCTATCACCACCAGGAGTATGAGGATGCACCCCCGGTGACCATCGCCTTCGGCGCAGACCTGCGGCCGGAGGATCTGGCGGAGGAGAACGTGGTACTGGTAGGCAACTGCACGGCCAAATTCCGGGACGGAAAGCGGCCCTTCTGCAAGGGCTGCCCGCCGGTGCCCTCCCAGATTGCCCGGACGATCAATGCCGGAGAAACCCTGGACGATTAAACCGTAGAAAACAATAGGAGGAATTTATGATGAAAGTGACTTTTTTGGGCCACGCATGCTTTTTGCTGGATGACGGAAAGTACAAGCTGCTGACGGATCCCTTCCTTACCGGCAATCCCCTGGCGGCGGTTCCTGCCGACCAGGTGGAGGCAGATTACATCTTCGTCACCCACGGCCACGGCGACCATCTGGGAGACGCGGTGGACATCGCCCGCCGCACCGGAGCCCCCGTCTGCTGCACAGCGGATCTGGGCAACGCGGTGTTTGCCCCCGCCGGGGTGGAGACCATCCAGGGCAACCTGGGCGGCCGGATGAAGCTGCCTTTCGGTTCCTTTAAGTTTACCCCCGCCATTCACGGCAGCGGTGTGCCGGGCTGCCTCTCCTGCGGCTTCCTCTTCGAGATGGGCGGCCGGAAGATCTACCATGCCGGAGATACCTCCCTTACCTGCGATCTGGCGCTGCTGGAGCCGGAGCACATCGACGTGGCGCTGCTGCCCATCGGCGACGTTTACACCATGGGGCCGGAGGATGCCCTCCGGGCGGCGGAGATGATCAAGCCCCAGATGGTGGTTCCCATGCACTACGACACCATGCCGCCCCTGCGCCAGGACGCCCAGGCCTTTGCTGCGGCTGTCCGGGACAAGGGGATGCAGTGCCTGGCCCTCAAACCCGGCGAGAGCCTGACCCTCTAAAAGAACATCAAAAAGCGGGAACCCCCACGGGGTTCCCGCTTTTTTCATGACTGAAAAACCATAGGAACAGGCGCTGTCCCTATTCATCCTCCGGCAGGCGCACCGCCAGGGGATCGTTGTCAACAGGAGAGCAGCTGTTGAATCTGATTCCATCCAGATCCTGATTGTGGAGGTATTTGCCAAGGTACTCCATTCCCTGGGCGCTTACCACCCCCAGAAAGAAGCTGCATCCATTGAACTGCTGGGCAAGGTCTGCAAAGGCCAGCCGCTCCCCGTCGTAGTCGAAGACAGGGGTGTCCATGTAGCACTCCAGGGCCTGGGCCGGAGAAAAATCCCCGGCCAGGGAGATTTCCGCCTGTCCGGCCCCGTCCACCGTCACCAGGGCAAATGCCCCGTCGGAGCGGGTGGCGATGAGATAGCCCTCCTGGAGATACGTCCGGGAGAGCGCCTGGGTCTCCCGGTCCTCCAGCGTAAAAAGCGTGACCTGGGAGGTGATTTCCCCGGTGTCAGCGGAGAGCACCGTCAGCGTGGCTTCCTCCCCTTGCTGGCTGAGGAGGTACAGCCAGTTTCCGTCGTCGCTCTGATAGAGGGACACCCGGTCTGCGTCGGCGTCAATGGGACACACCGTCCGGAAGTGCTCCGTATCAAGAGAAACGGTGAGAAGGTTTTCGGTATCGGAAAAATCCTCCCCCTCATAGGGGGTCAGGGTGATGGGCAGGAAGTAGAGCCCCCGCTCCACCGTGCAGTGGGAGAAGTCCGGTGTCGTGCCGTCTGCGCGCATGTCCGGGGAGAGGGTGAAGAACAGGCCTGCCTCCGTCCGCACGGTAGAGATTCCCAGCGACTCCCAGGTGTAATCGTCCACAGGGCCGGCACCCAACATGGTGACAGCGCCGCTGGCATTCTTGCCGACGGTGAACTCCACCCACAGGTCCTCCGGCACCGGAAAGCGGAACACGGAGCGGAGAAAGTCCTGCATCATCATTTCCACGGATTCGCTGCCGTCTAAGTAATAGCTGCCGCCATCAGGCAGGATGTCCACGGTGGAGACGTAAATGGGGAAGTATTCGTAGTAATCCCGCAGACGGACCCGCTCCGTGTAATTCTCCGTTCCGGCGGGGCAGCGGGAGGCCACGTCGTTGAAGGGCTTTTGCATGCCGAACTGGTCCACTTCTTCCCACTCCGGGCTTGTGACGCCCATGGAGCCGCAAAAGTCTGCCCGGAGAACGTCCCGGTCCCACTCCCGGTAGTTGGGCTGTTCACTCCAATAATGGGTGTAGTCGGTGTGAATGACGGGCTGTGTCCCGGCGGTATACCGGGTGTCCCAGAAGAGCTGATTTATCAGCTGTGTATGAATCTCCACCTGGACGCCCTCCACGGCGGAGACATCCCCCAGCAGGGTGGTCTCCTCCAGGGTTACCGCCTCCCGCTGGGCGTACAGGGAGACATGCCCTGCCGCCAGCACGCCGCAGGAGAGGACCAGGGCGGCGGCGATAAAAATGGACGCAATGCGAAAGCGCATGGTCATCCCTCCTCCCGGTGATCTGTCAGATCCGAGAGGGCACGGCTCACCCGGTCCGAGCGGTAGTGGTAGGTCTCCTTTACAAAGGACATGAGATCCTGTCCCGCGTCCTCCAAGTCGCTCATGGAGGCATCCCCCACGATCTTTCCCTGACGCAGCAGCACCGCCCGGCTGATGAAGTTCTGCACCTCCTCCAGAAGATGGGTGGAGAGGATCACCGCCTCCGTGGGCTCCAGGATCCCCAGCAGCACCTTGTAGAAGTCCTCCCGGTTGAAGATATCGTTGCCCGCAAAGGGCTCGTCCATAAGGATATAGTCCGCCCCCTGGCTGAGCGCGAGGATCACCTCAAACTGGTTTTTCTGCCCGGTGGACAAATGGCGCAGAGCCTTGCCCCCCGGCAGCTCGAAAAAGTCCATCAGGGCCTGGAAGCGCTTGTCCCGGAAAGCGGGGAAGTGGGAGCGGTAAAAGGCCCGGTGGTCCTCTGCCGTCAGATTGGGGAAGAAGGAGTGCTCGCAGGTGGCAAAGGACAGCCGGTGGATGTTTTTGTGGCTGACGGCTTCCCCGTCCAGCGTCACGGTGCCCCGGTGGGGCAGGAGCCCCAGCATGGATTTGAGCAGCGTGGTCTTGCCCGCGCCGTTTTCCCCGAAGAGCCCCACAATCTCTCCCGGGGCCAGGGTGAGGGAGACTTTGTCCAGGGCCTGCTTGGCCCCGTAGAATTTTGTGACTTCCTTGAGTTCCAGCATGATGTATCCCTCCTAAAACCACGGCTCCGGCAGACACTGGGCCGGTGTGAAAACCAGGTAGACGGCAAGGTAGATCCCCAGCAGGATCAGCATGGCGGCCAGGGCGCACAGGGCGCCCGCCGCCGGCAGGGCCAGGCACCGCCGCCAGTATTCCCAGCGGTCCGGCAGACGCCGCATAAGATAGATGGGACGGCTGCCTCCCTGGTAGTGGTAGGCCACGTGCAGGACGGCCACCGCTGCCATGGCCAGCAAAAAGACCCCAAAGCCCAGGAACGACCAGGAAAAGATCTCCCGGAAGGTGGGCATCACAGCACCTTCCCTCAGCACCCAGCCGCGGTTTACCAGAGTAAAGAGCCGGACATAACCCTGGCGGTAATATACCAGGAGGAACCGCAGGGAGAGTATCGCGGCTGAAATGAGCCCCCAGACGGTCTGCTTGACTTCGGCCCGCACATCCACCCCCGGCGGGGCATAGCGCTCAATGGGAATCCGCATGACGGTACACCTCCCCCCAGACCAGGTAAATGGATACCCCCGCTGTTACCAGAGCCGCCAGGATCAAAAAGAGATCCATGGAAAGGTCGGTGGGATCGAACGTGATGGTTACCACCCACAAAATTACCAGAAACGGCGCGGCGTAGCCGTTGGCTGTCCGCCGCCGCCAAAAGGACCAGGCGGCACAGCCTATCCCCAGCCCCAGGGAGAGACACGCCATGCGCACATAGCCGGTCCACTGATCCAGAGGCAGCACCGCGTGAAAGAAGGGCACTTGCCAGGAGGCAAGTAGCACCGTCTGAGCACTGGCGGCGGAGGGGGCGGCATGTGCGGTGAAATACCATCCTGCCCCCAGCAGGATCCCCGCCTGGACCGCCCACAAGATCACAAAGGCCATGGCATAGCAAAGGCCCCATAAGAGGAATGCCGTCAGTTCCGACACCCGCAGCCGCCCCAGTGTGTTGCCCACGGCGCTGCCCCCCAGGCCGCTGCCGTGGAGGCAGCAGGCCGCCGCCAGCAGGACCAGGGCCGCCCGGAAAGGCCACACCAGGGGACAGTCACTCA
This sequence comes from uncultured Oscillibacter sp., assembly GCA_905200545.1. Classification (GTDB taxonomy): domain Bacteria; phylum Bacillota; class Clostridia; order Oscillospirales; family Oscillospiraceae; genus Oscillibacter. The sequence goes on along the minus strand of CAJKKQ010000001.1, from coordinate 204,217 downwards.
ATAAAAAGTACAGGCTCGTGGCTTCGTAATCCGGATAGGCCGACCACAGCAGGACGCCTTCCGTCGCCGCCATGACCAGCAGGATCAGCGCCAGGGGGCCCGCGATTCCCCGGGCCGCCGTCATCCACACGGAAAGATGCTTTCTCATGGCGTCTCCTCCTCTCCTGCTTGGGGCGCGTCCCACAGCCGCGCCACCACGTCCAGCGCCTGGGTGCGGGGAATGCCCATTTCCTTCAGACCCCGCACCAGTGTTCCAGCGTCGTACTCCAAAAGCTCCTGTCGCACCCGGGCGGTCACCGCCGCATCCGCCGCCACCAGGCTTTTGGCCCCGGTGTGGGAGGTGATGATGCCCTCCTCCTCCAGCATGCGGCAGGCCTTCTGGATGGTGTTGGGGTTCACCCCCAGCAATGCCGAGAGAGCCCGGCGGGAGGGCAGCTCGTCTCCCGGGCGGATGGTGCCGGCCACCAGGCGGCGCTGCACATACCGGACGATCTGCAGATAGATGGGGCTTCCCTCCGCAGGGGAAAAGCCTTCAAAGGAGATCACACGGCCTCACCGCCCTTTCCTGCAAACTGTGTCACTTCCATAGTACGCTTTCTAACTGTATCATAGCAGTAATACAGTTTCCTGTCAAGTCCATCCGGCGGGCTTGACAACGGGTGCCCGCCCCCGTATGCTTTTCATGAGAAAGCGCACCGGAGATAGGGGGAGAGGATCATGGATATCAAGCAGCTCACATATTTTATGGCGGTGGCCCAGGCAGGGAGCTTTTCCCAGGCGGCGGAGCATCTGGGGATCTCCCAGCCGGCCCTGTCCATCTCTGTGAAGAACCTGGAGGAGGAGCTGGGGGTGAAGCTGCTGTACGCCTTCGGCCGTCGGCAGATGCTCACGGATGAGGGCCGCAGGCTCCTGGAGGGGGCCCAGCAGCTGATGGACGTCTATCAAAAGACGGTGGAGGATGTGCGCCGGACAGACCGCAACAGCAGCGGTGCCTTTTCCCTGGGGCTTCCGCCTCTGATGGGAGCCTGTTTCTTCGGGGATTTGATCCCGGAGTTCAACCGGGCCTACCCCAATATCCGCGTCCATATGATCGAGGAGGGCGCCCATCGCCTGGATCAGATGCTCCAGGCGGGAGAGCTGGATCTGGCCCTGACCCTCAACACCCCCCGCTGCGCCAGCTTTGAGACGCTGCACTTCACCACCCAGCGCAATGTGGCCCTGGTGCACCGGGATCATCCCCTGGCCCGGGAGCCTTTCACCACTGTGGCAGCCCTCCGGGAGGAGGAGTTCGCCATTTTCAACGAGAATTTCATCCTCAACGAGCAGATCGTGGCAGCCTGCCGGGCGGCGGGTTTTGAGCCCAAAATGGCGCTTTTGACCTCCCAGTGGGACTTTATGGTGGAAATGGTGTCCCACCGCCGGGCAGTGTCTATCCTGCCCAAGCCCGTGCTGGACATGCACCCCGCTCCCCAGGTGGCCTGCGTCCCCCTGATGGACAGTATGAAATACTGGGATATCGTTCTGGCCTGGAATCCCAGGCGGTATCTCTCCAAGGCCTGCCAGGCCTTTATCCACCACCTCTCCCGCCACCTGCCCCCGGACGATCTGTGGCCGGAGGATGGGGGAGAAGCGTAAGGTGTCTGGATGATATTTATAAATTTAATTTATAAAACAAAATAATATTTATAATTTCGTTAAATCATACAAAGCTGTCCAGTAAATTACGGCCAATCATGCGAATTGATTTCATAGCCCCAGATGATAGAATATCCTCAGGAAACGAAGCGGCGGACAGTCCGCCGGGAAAACGGACAGGAGGAAACGGAAATGAAATCTGCATTGATTACCGGCGCGGCGTCCGGCATCGGCAAGGCCTGCGCCCAGCGTATGGCGAAAGAGGGCTATGGCGTTGTGGTGGCGGACGTGAACATGCCTGCCGCGGAGGAATTGGTGAAGGAGCTGACGGCCCAGGGCCTCAGCGCCATCGCCGTCCATATGGATGTCTCCAGCGAGGAAGAGGTGGAAGCCGGCTTTGACAAGATGGTGGAGACCTACGGCTCCTGCGATCTGGTGATGTCCAACGCCGGCGTCCAGATCGTCCATCCCTTTGACGAGTATCCCTTTGCCGACTGGAAGAAGATGATGGCCATTCACGCCGACGGCGCCTTCCTGGTGTCCCGGGCTGCCTTCCGTCGGATGAAAGCCTCCGGCAAGGGCGGGCGCATCGTCTTCACCGGATCCGTGCAGTCCTTCGTGGGCTCCAAGCTGAAAGAGCCTTACAACTTTGCCAAGCACGGCGTGGCAGGCCTTGCCAAGGCGGTGGCCCGGGAGGGCGCCGACTACGGCATCTATACCTACACCATCTGCCCCAGCTTCATCAAGACCCCCCTGGTGGAAAAGCAGATCCCGGAGCAGGCGGCCTCTTTGGGCATCAGCGAGGAGGAAGTGGTGAAGAACATCATGCTGCGGGACACCGTGGACGGGGTGTTCACCACCGTGGAGGATGTTGCCAATATGCTGGCCTTCCTGGCCAATGACCAGGGCGCCCTCACGGGACAGTCCCTGCGGCTGACCCACGGCTGGGCGATGATGTAAGGAGCGCACTATGGAGAAGATTGCCGTCTACGGCTCCGGGACCATCGGCTCCTGCCAGGCGACGCTGGTGATCGGCCACGGCCTGCCCTGCACGGTGGTGGGCCATTCGGAAAGCGGCCTGGCGCGCTGCCGGAAAGCCATTGAGCAGAACTGGGACGATCTCATTGCCCAGGGCCTTGCCACGGAGAGAAACAAGACCGCCGCCCTGGCGCTGCTGACCATCACCAACGACCCTGCCGCCCTGGAAGGCTGCACCTTCGTCTTTGAGGCGGTGGCGGAAGGAGAGGAGCAGAAGCGGGGCGTTTATGCCGCTGTGGAGCAGTATGCCGCGCCCAACGCCGTCATCGCCTCCTGTACCTCCTCCATCGACGCGGAGATCCTGGCGGGGCTCACCGACCGGCCGGAGCAGCTGCTGGTGGCCCATCCCTTCCAGCCGGTGCATATGCTGCCCCTGGTAGAGGTAGTGCGCCACCAGCGCACGGGGGAGGAGACCCTCTCCCGCACCATGGCCCTGTTGGAGACGCTGCACCGCCAGGTGGTGGTGCTCAACCGCAGCGTGCCGGGTTTCCTGGTGAACCGGTTTGCCCAGGCCCTGTTCCGGGAGTCTATCTACCTCATCGAGCAGGGCGTCACCACCGCCGCCGACATCGACAAGGCGGTGAAATACGCCATGGGCATGCGCTATGCCTCCATCGGATTGCTGGAGTATTTCGACGCCGTGGGCTTCGATCTGGAGAGTGCCATCGCCAAAAATGTCTACCCGGATCTGTGCGATACCAAGGAGCTCCAGAAGCTGGTGCTCTCCGGTCTGGCCTCCGGTAAGACCGGACAGGCCGCCGGAGAAGGACTGTACGACTGGTCCAAAAAGGACCAGGACGATTTCCGCCTGCGCAAGCAGAGCCCGTATTTTGACGGCGTGAAAGAGTGGACCATGCCGGAGTGATGAGCGCCCTGCTGCAAAATCAATGATAAAAGGACCGCACGGTACCGTGCGGTCCTTTTTCACGCTTATTCGCTTTTGATGGCCTCCAGAGCGGGAATCTGTACCGCCTTGTTGGCGGGGTAGTAACCGGAGCCCAGGCCGATGAGCACGGAGAAGACCACCGCGAAGAGCAGCAGCCACGGCGGGATCACCGAGACCCGGCTCACCCCCTCGCCGCCGATGATGGCCGGCAGGATATTCTCCGGCGAGAAGCCCAGGGACACCAGGTTCACCACCACCGAGGCGATGAAGCTGATGACACAGCCGATGACGCCGCCGATGAGACCGATGGCCCCGGCCTCTGAGAGGAACATCACCCGGATGTCCGTGACATAGCAGCCCAGAGCCTTCATAATGCCGATCTCCCGGGTGCGCTCGGAGATGGACATGATCATGGTGTTGGTGATGCCCAGAGCTGCCACGAACAGGGAGATGGCGCCAAGGCCTCCCAGCATCATCTGCTTTTGCCGGGCCTCCTTTTCCATGGGCTTGCGGATGCTCTCCATGGACTCCGTGGAGTAGCCCATGGCTTTGATGTCATTTTCCACCATCTCCACCCGGGAGATGTCTGTTACCTTTACCAGCACAGAGTCGTAGGGAACCGCCTTTTTCTGGTTTCCCTGGGCCTTGTCCAGCAGCTTGCGCAGATCGCTCAAGCTGAGAATGATGCCGTCAGAAGTCTCGGAACCTTTGGAGTAGTCCTCCTTGGCAACGCCCACAGGGGTTAAGGGTACGGTGAATTTGCCGCTTTGGGTGGTGACTTCCAGCGTGAATTTCTGCTTCAGAGGATCAAAGTAGGGGGGAGGGAGATGCTCCTGATCGCCGCCGCCATCCAGTTCTCCGCCCCAGCGGTCCACCATGTTCATGCCCTCGGGGCGGATGGAATCCTTGAAGTTGTAGGCGGTGTACTGCCCCACTACAATGTCGCCGCTGCGCTTGGGAACGCTGCCCTGGGTCAGCTGGTAGCCCATCTGCTCCATAGCCTCCGTGTCCAGCCCTGCTACGGAAGACCACTCCGCCACATAGCGGTTTCCGGTGCCGCACAGCAGGCGGATGCCCTCCGCCTCCAGATTCTGCTTGGGCGTCACGGCCTCCACCCCGGAGAGAGCCTTGAGCTGCCGGACCAGGGCATCATCCAGTTTCATCTTGCCCCGCCCCCCCTGGGGGGCGTTGACGGTGATGATGGTGAGGTCGCCCATCTGGGCGAGAAGCTTATCCTGGGATTCCTTCATGCCGATGCCCAGAGACACCATGATGACGATGGAGCAGCAGCCGATGAGCACGCCCAGCACCGTCAAAAAGGTGCGGGATTTCCGGCGCATCAGGTTTTGCAGGCACATGCGGAAAATATCGTTCCTGCTCACGGTTTACGCCTCCTCCTTGGGAGTCTCCTCCGTCTCCTCCCAGCTGCCGTCCCAGGAGCCTTCGGCGGAGCGGCTGGCTTTTTTCCGAAGGATCACCACCACCGCTGCGGCGGCCAGGACGGCGCAGCCCAGACCGATCCACAGCCAGGGGATCCCCCCGGAGGGATCCTCCTCCATAACGTCGGGATAGTCGTCCATGGGAACCATTTCCTCCGCCTGCAGTTTCACCGGGAACGTCCGGGTCTGAACCTGCTGGTCGGCGTCCTCATAGGAGATCTTCAATACGATCTCCGTCTCCCCGGCGGCGGTGGGAGTCAGGGCGAAGCCGATGGTGCCGCTGGTACCGGCGGTAATATTGCCCAGATACTGGGTGCGGGCGGGGGTGTCCACGCCGTCCCCCTCCACAGTGGCCTCCACGTTGGCGATGTCGTCCTTGCCCTTGTTGACATAGGCAAGGGTGACTTCAGCCTCCTCTCCCACAGTCATGCTCTCCGGCACGGCAGGGGCGTTGATCTGGAACCGATCCGGCTGGTACACCGGAACGGAGATTTTGATATCGGCGGTGGAGGGGGTGCGCTTTTCCCCGTCCAGATACTCGTATTTGAAACTGACGCCTATGCTCTGAGCGCCGCTCTTGCTGGCAGGCACCGCCTGCATGGGGACGGTGAGGGTCTGGCTGGAGCCGGCTCCCAGGGTTTTATAATAGAAGGTGTTGGTGCTGCCGTCCATGGTAAAGCTCTCGCCGCCGTCCACGGTCACCACCACGTTTTCCACCTTCACCGTACCGGTGTTCTGAAAGACGATGCCCAGGGGGAATTTGCCGCCGGCGGGGACAGAGCCCTCGCCGTAGGAGAATTTCTGAATCACCAGGTTGGGCACCGGGGTATCCGTTTTAGAGGGAGGCGTGGCGGCCAGATTTACCCGGTCCGACACGGTGGCCTGGGTCAGCATCCCACCGTTGTCGTAACCGAATTTCAGCTCCGTGCCCAGGGACTGGTTGGTGGAGGAGATCTCCTGAAGCGCCTTGACGCGCACGGTGATGCTGCCGGTGGCGCCGGGGGCGATGTCCGGCAGCAGGAAAGTGGACGTTTCGTTGAGAACGACCAGGGAGTCGGAGGGCGTCACCGTGGCTACCGGGGAGACCAGCTTGGTGGTCCCGGCGTTTTGGAAGGAGACGGTGACGTCCAGGGCCTGGCCCGGGGAGATGGGCTTTCCCAGAGCGGAACGGGTCACCAGCACCGGCGGCTGGGGCACGCTCTCCCTGCCCAGGGCGGGGATGGACACCTTGTCGGTGATGCTGCCCTGAACCAGGGAGACATTGTTGTCGTAGTTGAATTTCAGCTCCACACCCAGAGACTGGTTGGGAGAGGGAATGGTGCTGTTGGCCCGGATGCGCAGCGTCACGCTGCCGCTTTTTTTGCTGTTGATATCATCCAGCACAAAAGAGGAGGTTCCCCCTATGATATTCAGGGAGTCCGAGGGGGTGAAGGTGGCCACGGGGGAGCGCAGGCGGGCACCTCCCAGGTTGCGGAAGGTGATGGTCAGATCCATCTCCTGCCCGGCCTCAATGGGCTTTTCCATCTCGCTGCGGTAGACGACCACCATGGGGGCAGGGATGGGCTCCGGCGGGGCCTCGGGTGCCGGGGGAGGCGCGCTGGCGGAGGGATCGTAGACCACGGCCTCTGTGATGGTGACCTCCATGGTCTGGTAGCTGTCGGGCTCCCCGGCCCGGCCGATCTGAAACCGCAGGCTTTGACCGGCGCCCTTGTACTTGATGTTGGAGAACTTCACCGCATAGACCAGAGGCCGCCCCTCCGGGGAGGTCTTGTCCACCTGGACGCTGCCGCCGGAAAAGCTGTCATCCAGCTTGGTGATATCCAGGGCCTTTGGATCCGCGCCGCCGGTACCGTCACTGGTATCCTTGACGGAGACGGTGATGTTCACCACGGAACCCTTGGTAATGCTGCCGGCCCCTTTACCGGAGGAGTCCTCCACCGTGTAGCCGGTAATGTACAGGGTTCCCCCCTCTGCCAGGGCGCCCAGGGGCAGCACCGATGCAACCAGGGTGAGGATCAGCGCCAGCGCGGCGCCGGTTTTGAGAATACGGTCTTTCATGATGGGCTCTTCTCCTTGTTGTTGAGTTGATTGCTGACGATCTCGCCGTCGATGAGGGTGACGATACGGTCGGCATAGGATGCCATTTCGGGGTCGTGGGTTACCAGGATGATGGTCTGGTGATAGTCCCGGGCAAAGGAACAGATCATCTCCATGATCTCCACGGTGGTTTTGGAGTCCAGGTTCCCCGTGGGCTCATCGGCAAACACCACGTCAGGCCGGGCGATAAAGGCCCGGGCGATGCCCGCCCGCTGCTGCTGGCCGCCGGACATCTGCCTGGGGAAGTGGTCCAGCCGGTGGGCCAGGCCCACCCGGGTGAGAAGTTTGCGGGCCGCCGCCTCCCGCTGCTGCTTGGGCACGCCCCGGAACAGCAGGGGCATGGCCACATTTTCCGTGGCGGTGAGGTTTGGCAGCAGATTGTAGGACTGGAACACGAAGCCCAGGTGCTTTTGCCGGAAGGATGCCAGCTGGTTTTCACTGAGGCGGGAGATGGGTACGCCGCCGATGAGCACCTGGCCCCGGGTGGGTTTTTCCATGCCTGCCAGCTGGTTGAGCAGGGTGGACTTGCCGGAGCCGGAGGTGCCGAAGATACAGCAGATCTCCCCCCGGGAGACGCTGAGGTTGATGCGCTTGAGGGCCACCACCGTCTCATCCCCGATGGGGTATTCCTTGCGGATGTCCTTCACTTCGATGATGGGGCGGCTGCGCAGGTCGGATTCTTGCATGGCGCTGCCTCCTTTCTGGGGGCTATCATAGCCGGGGAAACTTCATTTGCCATATATCATGGGTTAAGATTTGCAAAGGAAGGCATAAAGAAAACGCCCCCGGGCCCGAAGGTCCGGAGGCGCGGAAGGGAAGGACGCTATATGGATGCGGGATTCCCGGGAACCGTCCCGCTGTCCAGCGGCAGGCGCAGAAGGAACTCCGTGCTCCTGCCGGGGGCGGGACGGTCAGCCAGATCCACGGTGCCGCCGTGCTTTTCCACGATACGGCGGGTGATGGCCAGTCCCAGGCCGCTGCCCTTGCCGGAGCGGGCGTCGCTGCCCACCACAAAGGGGTCGAAAATATGCCTGGCCCGTTCCGGAGGGATACCGGCGCCGTTGTCGCCCACCCGCAGAAGGACCTGGGTGCCGGAGACGGCCACGTCGAAAAACAGCACCGTACCCAACCGGTTGTGGCGCAGGGCGTTGGAGAGGAGGTTGTCCAGCACCCGGCGGAACTGGGGGCGATCCAGCGGGCAGAAGATGGGTTCTTCCGGGATGGAGACCTCCAGGGAAAACCCCGCCAGGTCGATCTCATCGTATTTGACCGCCAGATACTCCCGGAGAAATTCGCACAGATCCGTGCGCTGGGGATGGAGAACGAATTCCGGATGCTCCACCTTGCTGTATTCATGGAAGGTATTTACCAGCTCCGTTAGGGTCTGGGCCTTGGCTTGGATGACGTGCAGGTAGCGCTGGGTCTCCTCCGGCGGCACCTTGCCGTCGCAAATGGCGTCGGCATAGCCGGCGATGACGGTGATGGGAGTCTTGAGGTCGTGGGAGATGTCGGCAATGAGCTTTTGCCGTCCTGCGTCCAGGCGGCGGCGCTCCGCCTCGCTTTCCGCCAGCCGGTCGGAGAAACGGTCAAAGCTCTCCCCGATGCGGCGGATCTCCCGGGTACCGCCACAGTTGCCCACCCGGCTGATGCGTCCTTCAGACTGGGAGACCACCGCGTCGTTGAGCCGCCGCAGGGGACGGGCGATCTTCCGGCTCAGCCACCAGATAAAAAGTCCTGCATCAGCCAGATACAGGGGGATTACCAGCAGCCAGATCTTCCAGGAGTCCTGATAGCGCTGGAAGTATGCGTCCCCGCTTACCAGCGCTTCCCGGATGAGCAGCGTGCGTCCCTGCCCCCTTGCGTCCTGGAAATGGTAGCAGGAGAGAAAACTGCCGGGGAACCGATGCCCGGAGAGCAGCTGGTACTCCAGAGGGGAGTAGGCATCCCGGCCGTCGCCGAAGCCGCCGAAGATCACCCGGTAGTGCTCGTCCAGCAGCATGGTGGCCACCTCTGTGGTGCCGCCGTTTTCGTAGCGGTGCTTGATGAGCAGGTACCGGGGACGGCCGTCTTCCCCTGTGGTCTCATAGGCATCGGTGGTGGTTGCGTCCAGGTAAGGGGGGATGCAGGCCAGTTCTCCGGCGGTATAGGAGTCATCAAAGCCGTCGGCGGAGGCATATGCCAGCTGCCCGTTGCCGTCATAGACGGCGAAGGCATTGCCCTCGCCGCTCACATAGCTTTCAAGGCTGGCATAGTCCCCCTGAACCAGGGCTTCGCTTTGCACCATCGCATACCAGTCCACTGGGCGGTAGATCTCGTCCAGCCAGGTGTTCCACAGCCAGAAAACGCTGCCGCCGATTGCCAGCAGGGTCAGGGTAAAGAGCAGGTAGTTCTTGGCCAGAAGCTCAAAAAGGCTTCCCCGCAGCAGATTATTTTTCAATTTTGTATCCCAATCCTCTCACAGTTATAATGTAGCGGGGATTTTTGGGGTCATCTTCGATTTTCTCCCGCAGTTTGGAGATGTGCACCATCATGGTGTTGTCATCTCCTTCAAAATAGGTGCCGATGGCTCCCTCGTAGAGCTGGATCTTGGTGAAGATCCGTCCGGGGGAGCGCATGAGCATGGCCAGGATCTTATATTCCATAGGGGTCAGGAGGATCTGCCGCCCATCCTTCCAGAGCTGGAAGCTGGCGGTGTCCAGGGTCAGATCCCGCACGGTCAAGGTGCTGCCGGTGGTGCGGTTGGCCCGGCGCAGCTGGGCCTTTACCCGGGCCACGATCTCCACGGGATTGAAGGGCTTGGCAATGTAATCGTCGGCGCCCAGGTTCAATCCCAGGATCTTGTCGTTATCCTGGCTTTTGGCGGAGAGGATCAGAATGGGGATATCGCTGTACTTGCGCAGGGCCTGGGTCAGTTCAAAGCCGTTCATCTCCGGCATCATGACATCCAGAACTGCCATATCGGGGGATTCCTTCCGGGCCAGGCGCAGGGCGGCAGCGCCGTCCGGCGCCTCCAGCACCCGGTAGCCCTCGCCCTCCAGGTAGAGGCGCAGCAGGCTGCGGATGTCGTCGTCGTCTTCGGCGATGAGGATCGAAGCGGTCATAGGGGCGGCCTCCTTTTTGGCAGGTGGTGATTTTTGGGGGAATTCGCCCCCATTATATCAGATTCCGCCGCCGCGTCAAATCCTGGAAGGAGAAAGGCGGGAACCTTTACAAATCTTAAGGCTTCCTGGAGGAATCCTACAGGTCTGCCTGCTATCCTTCTAAAATGAGAGAAAGAGCAGCAGCGCCGGTTTCCCATGGGCGCTGATGGGAGGAAGGGTGGAAAGACAATGTTCAAACTGCCGCATCTGCTGGTGATCCTGGTGACCGCAGCTCTGGTGCCCCTGACCTGTACCGCCGCCCGCCGGGCGGAACCGGGCACGGTAATCCGATGCCTGAAGGTGTGTGCTGTGGCGGCGCTGTTCTTTGATCCGGTGTACTGGGTCTGGGAGGCCCGAACCACCGGCGGCATCGATTTTTCCACCACACTGCCCCTGTACCTCTGCTCCCTGTTCTGGCTGCTGCTGCCGGCGGCCCTCTTCGCCCGCCGGGAGCGTGTGCGGCAAACGGCCTGCGCCACGGTGTGCACCATGGGGATGCTGGGAGGTGTGTTCGGCCTGGTGTTCAACGTCTACGTGGGACAGTACTCTTTTTTCAGCTTTGTGCCTGTGCGGAGCCTCATGTACCATGTGATGATGATCCTGGTGACTGCCGCCATGTGGGCCAGCGGCTATTACCGCCCCCAACCGGCGGATCGGTACAGCTGCTTTTTGCCGGTGGCGGGGCTGGTGGGGGTGAGCCTGGTGCTCAACCGACTCTTTGGCTGGGATTACTGCTACACGGCCGGAGGTGTGGGCACCCCGCTGGAGCGATTGAGCGCCGCAGTGCCCCGAAGCCTGTTTTTGCTGCTTCTTTACGGGGGGCTGCTGGTTCTGATCCAGCTGATTTTTTACCGCCGGTATCTGCCCCGCAGCCGCTCTGCAAAGCGTACCTGGGCAGGAGAACTGTAACGGATTTTTGAAAGGGCATGGCCTCAGGCCGTGCCCTTTTTGCGGCTTTTTCAGAAAAATTGCCGGGTGCATGTAGTTTTTGGGGACAAAAGCGGAGTATATAGAATAGAGAGGGAAAGGGGGCGGAACGGGTGGATGATGCCCAGATCATTGAACTGCTGTTCCAGCGGTCAGAACAGGCGCTGGGAGAGATGGAGGAGCGGTACGGCAAGACCCTCCATGCTTTGGCCATGCAGATGCTCTCCAGCAGCCGGGATGCCGAGGAGTGCGTCAACGACACCTATCTGGGAGCCTGGAACGCCATTCCGCCGGAGCGGTCGGACTGTCTTTTGGGATATCTCTGCAAGATCGTCCGGAACCTGGCTATCAAGCGCTGCCGCTGGAATCATGCGGAAAAGCGGGGCGGATACCAAATCGCACTGGAGGAACTGGAGGAGTGCCTGCCGGATCCCAGCTGCGTGGAGGCGGAAGTGGAGGCGGGAGAGCTGGCCGGCTTGCTGGAGGCATTTTTGGACACGCTGAGCCGGGAAAACCGGGTGATTTTCCTGCGGCGCTATGGATTCTGCGATTCCTACGCCCAGATTGCCCGGCGGGTGGGGCTGTCTGAGAAGACGGTTTCCGTCCGACTGACGCGCCTGCGCCAGCGCATGCGGGACTATCTGGCGGAAAGGGGGAGACCCATATGAGCGGCAAGCAGCTTTTTGACGGCCTGGGTGCGGTAGGGGACCGGTACTATCAGGAGGCCTGTGACTACACGCCCCGGCGGAGGCATTGGATCTGGCGCGGCCTGGCGGCGGCGTGCGTGTGCCTGGGGATCCTGGGGGCGCTGCTGGCCCTGCCCCAGGAGGAGCATGTCTTTGTAGTGAAAACCTATGCCCTGGATCTGGAGGAGGACGGCACCATCGGGTTTCGGGCGCAAGATATCTGGGAGCGGCCGGAAATCCTGGGGGGGCACTTTGACGGGAAGAACTTTTATGTGAATATTGGCTTGGGCTACGAGGGGGACCATGTTGCCCAGGTGACCTTCTCCACGGAGACGGGATTCTTCGCCAGCCAGAATGTGGCGGAGCTGTCTCTGGAGGAGAATGTGAGCCGTATGTATGTGGGGCCGGAGCAGCAGCTGGCACTGTGCGGTGAGGAGTTTGAGATAGTCGGGAACCGCGTCACGGTGGACAAGAGCACTCTGGAGAGCGGGACGCTGTTGTTTTGGGGGATGGAGGCCTCCGGCAGTGATGATTTGCCGGAGCAGGTTCCCATTACCGCCGAGGCGGAGTTCCGGGACGGGACGAAGCAGACGGTCAGCGTCACACTGGATATCGCAGGTCCCATGGTTTATAGCATCGAGGAGTCCCCGGAGGAGGTCCAGCAGAGGTGGGAAGAATGGGAGAAAGAACGGGAACATTACCAAAACATTCCCCTGGAATCGTGTGAGCTGGTGGAGGAGAGCGTGGAGCATGTGACGGATCAGTACGAGATCCAGGATCCTGGCGGGGGCCCGTCCTGGATCCTGGATCTGGATAAGCTGACTGAGAGCGACTTTGATGAACACGGGATTTACCGCAGCAGATTCCGAGGTTCTCTGGATGGCCGTGTCTATCTGCCCGTCATTCACCGGGAGGCGGACGGCACCTTTACCGGGATGCTCTACCGGGTGCCGGAGGAGCTGGAATACAGCGGCGGCTGACCGCGGCCTTGGGAGGCTCCCCTTTACGCTCCTGGCAGTATAAAAGAATAATATATAAGCTGATTTAACTATTATAATAGTCAAAACACTCGCAAATCCTGGGGATTGGCAGGGCACACAAAGCGACAAGGGGACGGACCAGATGGTCCGTCCCCTTACGTGTAAAGGCTTAGTACTGTATAGCAAGTTCCGGTGTCAGGCTTCCTGATAAAGCTCCAGGATAGCCCCGTCCTTCCATACAAAGGCCAGGCGGTCGCCCTTGTCATTGGCGTCCATGGGACCGCAGATGACGCTGTCGGCATCGGCGATGTACTTCTCCAGATCATCTACCTTGTAGGCCACATGGGGATTGCGGTGGATCTCCTCCGGGAAGGGGGTGCCCTCCTCGAATTTCAGATACTCGATCTTGTAGTCGTAGTCGTCCACATTGCTGACCCAGAACTTGGCCCCCTCGTTGTAGACCATGCCGGGCTTGCGGTTGGTGATGGGGATGCCGATGTGCATGTATTGAGCAGACATAGTTTGCTTCCTCACTTTGCCTTATGGATTGGTGATGTCCTGATAGAACTGATAGGCCTCTTTGTCCGTAAAGTGCTGGTGGACCACCTTGGCCACCGCCTGGCACATGGCGGCCGGGTGCTGGCTCTGGAAGATGTTGCGGCCCATATCCACGCCCCGGGCACCGTCGCAGATGGCACGGTAGGCCATGGTCAGCGCCTCATCCTCCGGCAGCTTCTTGCCGCCGGCGATGACCACCGGCACGGGGCAGGCGGCCACGACCTTTTCAAAGTGGTCGCAGTAGTAGGTTTTCACGAAAGAAGCGCCCAACTCCGCCAGCATGCGGGTAGCCAGCAGGAAATACTCCGTGGTGCGGGCCATCTCCTTGCCTACGGCGGTGACACCCAGCACGGGAATGCCGTAGCGCTCTCCGGCGTCCACGGCCCGGCACAGCGTCTCCAGGGACTGGGCCTCACCGGCGCCGCCGATGAAGCACTGTATGGCGATGGCGGAGGCGTTCATCCGGATGGCGGCCTCGATGTCAGCACCCAATCCGTTGCCGGTGCTCATATCGTCCACCAGGACGCTGGCGTCATGGGTGGCCCGCAGGCAGATGGCGTTCTGTACCGTAGGCGGGATGCAGGAGCGGATGGCGCCCCGGGTGGCCATCAGTACGTCGGCATACTGACACAGCGGGGCAATGGTGACGTCCATACGCTCCAGCCCTGCGGTGGAGCCCATGATGTAGCCGTGGTCAAAGGCCAGCATCACCGTGTTGCCGCTCTTGGGATTGAACAGGCGGGAGAGGCGGTTTTTTGCCCCCCAGTCCCCGTGTCCCAGGCCTTTTGCAAAGAACCCCTGTTCCGGGGCGGGCACGTCCAGATGGTAGTCGTGGGCGGCCTTGTTACCGATCGCGTCTGCCATGGCTTACTCCTTGCTGAAGGCGGGGGTGTGGCAGGGGGTGTTCCACAGGCGCAGGCACTCTTCATCCCACTTGGCGATGTTCATCTGGAACCCGCCCGCCTCCTGGACGGTGAGGATCTCGCCCACCATGCTGGCAACCACGTCTACGCCCTTGGCTTTCAGGAACTCCACCGTGTCCTTGAAGAGCACCAGCATCTCCATCATGGTGGTGGCGCCGCAGCCGTTGATCATGACGAAGGCCTTGTCTCCGGCTTTGAGATCCAGGTTCTTGCACAGCGCATCAGCCACGGTGGCTACCGTCTCCTTGGCGGACATCATGGGGACCCGGACACCGCCGCCCTCACCGTGCTGGCCGGCGCCGATCTCCATGAGATCCGTCTCGCCCAGATCGCCGAAGGACATGCCGTTCTGGGGATGGGTGGCATCGGTGGACTTGACGGTGATGGAGGCCATGTTGTCGGCGTAGTGCTGGGCGATCTCCGCTACTTCGTCCAGGCTCTTGCCCTCCCGGGCTGCAGCTGCGGCGATGTGGTACAGGGCCACGGCACCCGCCAGGCCGCGCTTGTTGTCCTCTCCGTTGGGGTCAAACTGGATCTCCTCCCCGGTGACCACCTGCCGGACGTTGAGACCGGCCTTCTTGGCCAGCTTCATGGCCTGCTTGCCCGCCAGCTGGTCGCCGGCATAGTTCAGTGTCAGCAGCAGTACGCCGTGGCCCTTGTCCGCCAGCTTCATGGCGTCGAACACCAGTTGGCCGTTGGGAGCGGCGAAGATGTCGCCCACCGCCTGCACGTCCAGCATGCCCTTGCCTACGAAGCCTGCCTGAGCGGGTTCGTGGCCGGAGCCGCCGTAGGTGACGATGGTGACCCGGTCAGCGTGGGCCAGATCCTTGCTGATGACCAGATGGCCGTCCACCTCCACAATGTCGGGATAGGCCAGCCCCAGGCCCACCAGCTCCTCGTCAGTGATTGTCTCGGGGGCATTGATGAACTTCTTCATTTTCATAGTAAGCATCTCCCATTCACATTGATTGTACGGTGCTCAGGGCTGCGCCAGGCCCTGGAAGAAATACGACATGGAGGCGGCTCCGGCATCCGGTGTGCCGATGGTTTTGGTGCCGTAGCTCTTGGCCCGTCCGAATTTGGATACGAACTGCTTGGTGTCCTCGGCCCCTTTGGCCGCCGCTTGGGCGGCGGCGGTGAACAGGCCCTGCACATCGCTGCCTGTGTAGCCGGCGATGGCCTCGCTGGCGGGGATCAGAGCATCCATCATGGTCTTGTCGCCCACCTTGGCGCCGGACATGTCGTTCATCTCCTCCAGCCCCTGGGCAAAGACAGCCTGCAGGCCTGCTACGCCGATCTCCTCTCCCTCTGGAGCGGCTTCCTGCATGCCGTCCAGCCAGGTGTTCCACAGAGGGACGGCACTGCCGCCGTTGAGGGACATGACGGCCATAGCCGCGTCGTCCAGCATGGATTGGATCCCCCCGTCGGATGCTTCCACGGCGGCGGAGATGGTCCCGGCGATCTTGGTCATGGTCAGACCGTGATCCGCGTCACCAAATTTGGAGTCGATCTCCGTCAGTTCCTGCTCCGCCGCGATGACGGATGCGCAGGCGTGCTGCAGCCGCGCCGCAAATTCGCTTTTCGTCATCTGCGTTCACCTCCTTCACCAAATACAAATATGTTACGTTTGTGCATAAAAGTTAACACTTAATGTTACAAAAGTCAATACCAGTAAGCAGTTTTCTCTCTATTTGATATAGCACGGCGGAGCGGTTTATTCAAAATGCGCAAAAGAAAACTTCCCGGACGTGTGCGTCCGGGAAGCGGGCATGGCTGATTACTGGCCCAGCAGGGTCTGCACCAGGGCAGACCGGGCCACGATGTGGGTAAAGGCTCCGGTGCGGAGGGCGCCCCGGAGGGCTTTCGCACTGGTATTGGCGGAGCAGACCCCCACAATGTTGGGGCAGCGCAGCAGCGTTTCCAGAGGGATCTGGATGGCGAAATCCTGGTCGGACTGGATGATGGTGCCCTCCTCGTTGAAGTAGTAGACCAGCATCCGGCCGCAGGCGTGCTGCTGCTGGAGCAGGCTGCCGTACCGGACCAGGGAGGCAAAGTCCGGGCTGGAGGGGTAGTCCCCGATATTTACCAGCGCCGTGTCCATCTGTTCCCACTGCTGGTGGATCTGGCGGTAGATCTCGCTGGAGCACAGCAGCTGCTTTTCCTCCAGATTGTCCGGCAGGGCAGGAAGGTAGAGAAAATGGGGGGCAGCCCCCAGCTGTTGGGCCATCAGCCGGACGTTTTCGTTGGACTGATAGTTGCGGGCGGGAATGCTGGCATTGCCCACCAGCGGACAGATATCGCTGATGGCGCTGTCCATTTGAGGATTTGCCTCCAGCCAGGTTACCAGCTGGCCGATGAGGTAGCCCCAGCCCACGCCCAGGCGATGGGAGCCGATCCTCCGCAGCAGGTCTACGGCTCCCTGGGAAAGCAGCTGATTGGTAGTGTCGTCGTCCTCTCCGTCTTCCACCAGGACGCCGCTGCGGATGGAACTGGACAGCCGCAGGCGGTCCAGCAGGCTGGCTGCCTTGGCTCCCGGTTCATGAATGGTGATTTCCACGATCCCCAGTTCCCGGGCCTCGGAGAGCATGCGGCTTACCAAAGGGCGGGATACGCCCAGCTCTCTGGCAATATCGCTTTGTTTTTGATCTTCCAGGTAATAGCGCCGGGCAACATACGCCAGCTTTTTTTGCTTGTCCTGACTGATTCTCACAAAAAAGCCCCTTACATATAAAATGTTACATATGTTACTTGTAACATAAAAGCCTGGGCTTTGCAACCGCCAATCAAAATTTTCACCCCGGTGGGGCTCTGGAATCCGTGGCAGACGAAACATGAACCGTTTTATAAAAAAGGATGTCCCCGCATTTTGGCAGGGACATCCTGATAGGGCCGGGGAAAAAAGCCGTTGGCTGGAAAGGGGATTTCTTTTACAGACCTGTCCCAAGCCCGGCGCAGCGCCAACCGTCGTCGGCGCGGTACAGGATACCCTGCCGCATGTAGGTCAGGGCGTCGGCAGGGGCGTCATCTCCCTGGTACTCGGTGGTATTGCCGGGCCACAGATCCAGCCGGGCCAAGTCGTTTTCCGGCACAAAAACGCCGGTGTAGGAGAACACGAACCGTTCCCGGCCCTCTGTGATTTCCGGGTAGTTCGCATAGGTGTCGGAGAGGCCGCGCACCCGGGCCTCTACCTGGACGAAGGTGCAGGTGTTGCGGCCGCCGGGTTCCGTCTCCAGGCGGTAGCCCTCGTAGGCCTCCGCCCAATCTTGGGCGATCTCTTCCCGGGACTGCCCGGTATCGGGAATGGCCAGGTCCCGGCTGTGAGCCTCCCACTGGGCAGCGTCGTACCAGCAGCGCATGTAGTGGTAAAGATCCACAGCGAACACATCGTCGGGGTCTACGGGCTCCGCCGCCAGCCATTGGACTGTGTCCCCCTGGCGGATCAGCAGTTTGCCGGTGCCTTGGTAGGCGGTGACGGACACGGAGGTGTCTGCTGTGGACAGCGTCACAGACGCCGGCTCCCGGGCTGCGGACAATCCGGTGCTCTCCGTCCACTGGAAGAAGTCTCCCAGGGTACTGTAGGAATAGCGGAGAGAATCGGTGCTCACCGGATAGGAACCGGCCTGGCCGGATTCCCGGCTGGAGGGATTTAGGCAGGAAAGACGGCCGCTGCCGCTCAAGCGGATCAGATCCACCGTCTCCTGTACGGTCTGGCCCAGGGAATCGCTGCTCTGAGACGCTGCCCCGGCACTGTACGGATCCAGCCAGGCCCGGATGACCTCCGCCGGGCCGCCGCTTCCGTTGGAGGCCGTCACTTGGTAGACGGTATCGCCGCCGCCTGCCTGGCTGAAGGCAGCGTAGCTCCCTCCGGCATACACGGTCAGATTGTACCGGCGGAGAGGATCGTAAATGCTGAGGAAATAGGCCAGGCTCTCGTCTCCCCAGGGATCCGTGTAGAGAGGCCAGGTCCAGCGGGTATCCACCCAGCTGATATCTTCCGTCAGGCTCTCCAGCAGGGCCGGAAGGGACGGGTCATCCGTGGGCACGCTGACCTGCTGGTCAGCCCAGGAGTCTCCCTCCCGGGCCTGCAGGTCAAAGACCACCAGGCCGCTGTCATTTTCCAGCAGAGCGGTCAACCCCGCTGCTGCCCGGTCATTGCCGCTGTATGGGGCGGAGGAGTAGACATCACTGAGTTCAAAGCTCTCGGCCGTGGCGTTGAGATGGCCGCCCTCATAAGAATAAGCGTATTGCAGACATACCTCCATGGGATCCAGGGCCCAGTCCGCCTGCCCGGTATCCGCCCGGGCCTGGAGCTGGGCATAGTAGTCCGCCCAGGGCAGATCCGTGTCGGGCCGGATTACCTGCCGGTCGGGATATTCCCCGCCGGGGAACCACACCTGCTCCACACACCAGATGCCGCCCTCTCCCTGGGCTGCAGGCTGGGAGAGGATGAACGTCCAGGTGGGCTCCCACTCGCCGTTTACGGCGTAGTAAGGATGATACACGGCGGTAATGTGGTTGCCCTGGAATTGGAAGGGCTGGTTCCGCAGCGCCTGGACGTCGTCCTCGGTGAAGGGCTCCACGCCCTCCGTGTCCAGCACTGTTTTCTCCGCCCAGTCCATGAGGCCCTCCTGAACGGCCAGATAGTCATCGCCGTTTTCCGGGGAGAAATTGACGTCTGTGGGGAGATGAACGGCGTAATAGTAGCCGTCCGCGTCCCGTGCAAAGCAGGAGATGCCGCTGTGGTCGGCGTCGCACAGATGCTCCTCGAACGCCGCCTGATCCCACTGGTATACCCAGAACAGCCATCCGCCGTAGTCGCCGCCGTAGTCCGGGGCGTACCAGAAGGAGAGCAGAATATTGTCCGCCGATTCCGGATCCCGGCCCGCAATCACCCGATCGGCGTACTCCTCCGGCACCTGGGCCAGAGCTGCCCGCAGGGCTGCGGTGCGCTCCGCCGCCGTCAGGGACTCGCTGTTGGGCTCCAGGAATTCCACGGATCGGGCAAAGTCCACGGCGTCCTCCCGGGTAAAGTTTTTGGCGTTGAGGCTCAGCAGAATACCGCTGTCCTCACCGGGCTCCGCCAGAAAGACGTACCAGTAGGAAGAGACTAACTCTACGGTGGACAGATCCACGCCGGATTCCTCCAGGGTACCAGCCTCCGCTGCGGTATAGAGGTCGTGTTCCGCCTGCAGGATGGCCGCCGGGGCGGCCAGGCCCGACAGGGGCTCCGACTCTCCGTAGCCGGTGTGGTTCCAGGAGGGCAGGGCCTTCGAGATGGTTTGACCCTCCCAGGTGAGCCAGCTGGTGGGGAATCTCCCCACCATGCCGGCGGCAGCCCACTGTGACGGTGTGCCGTCCCCGTAATGGAGATAGGCGTCGGGGGAGAGCAGATATCCGCCGTAGCCCAGAGTCTCGCTGTAATCCTCCAGGGTCAGCTCCTCCGGGATTATCAGGGAGATGCCCAGCTCCGGCAGTTCTACGGCTCCGGTTCGATCCGGCTTGGCTCCGGTAAAGGTGATGGCGGCTATCATGGCCACCGCTGTCAGCAGGCACAGCGCTGTGACCGCCAGCATCCGGGGCTTCTGCGCGATCAGGGCAATGCGCTCTTTCAAGCCGCCCTTGCCGCTGCGCATGGTGGTGGCGGTTTGAAGAAGGCTTCCCGGGGACGCCCCGGCAGCCACCAGTCCCACCAATGTTCGGCCGTAGGCAAAGCGCTCCCCTTCTCCCAGACGGCGGATGGCTCCCTCGTCGCAGGCAAGTTCACAGTCCCTCCGGGACAGGGCTGCCGCCCACCACACCAGGGGATCAAACCAGTACAGGCACAAACATGCCGCCCGGATCAGAGACCACCAGGGATCTCCCTGGCGGCGGTGGGTCAGCTCATGAGCCAGAACGTGCCGCAGCCCATCCGGATCCTCCGTGCAGGCCGGGGTCACATAGATCCGCTGGCGCACAAGGCCCAGCAGACAGGGGGAGGGCACCGCCGCCGACACGTACACCGGCACGGGGCACCCTTGCATTTCCAGAAACCGGGCATCCTTCCGGGCTCGGGAGAAAAAGGACAGGTTCACGGTCAGAAACCATACCGCCATCACCGCCGCGCCGCCCAGCCACAGCACCCGCAGCACGGTGTTCAGATGGAAGATCTGTTCCGACGGGACAGTGGTGTAGTCTGCTTGCGCCGGCGGAGCCTCTCCCACTGGGTAGAAATGGGGGATCCCGTTGCCGTCATAGTAAATCTCCATCTCCCGCCCGTCGCCCAGGGTGCCAGTTTCCGGAGCGGGAGCGGAGGTGGATAACCCATGGGAGGAGACATACACCGTGGTGTCGGATGCCTCCGGCGAGAAGACGTTCAGTACGCTTAGAGCTGTCCCGGGCAGGGAAAGGGGCACCAGCAGCCGCACCGCCACCAGCAGCCACAGGGCGTATTGCAGCCGGGGACTGATCCTGCCCCGCAGCAGGTACCGCAGGACGATCAGAACCAGGATCAGAAGGCTGGAAGTGATCAGCACCGCTTTCATGACTGCTCCTCCTCCGCTTTGCGCAGGACCGCGTACAGTTCCTCAATGTCTGACCGGGACAGGGACTCCTGGTGCGCCAGGGCGTTGACCAGCAGCCCCACGCTGCCGTGGTAGGCCCGCTGGAGCAGGGAGTGCGTCTCCGCCGCAGCAGCCTCCTCCCGGCCTACCGCCGGATGGAAGACCTTGGTGCGGCCCTGCTGGTCATAGGTGATCAGGCCCTTTTCCTCCATGCGGCGAACCATGGTGGTAACGGTGCTCTTGGCCCATCCCGGGGACTCCCCCAGAATCCGCACCAGTTCCATCAACGTCTTGGGCCCGGCCCACAAAACCTCCATGATCCGCCACTCGCTGGGGGACAGGGAGGGTACCGGCTGTTTCATGGCGCTTCCTCCTTTCGGTTTACTTCTGTAAGCCAATTATAGCAAGTTGGCTTACATCTGTCAACTAAAAGCGTAAGGAAAGCGCCGCCCCGCAGGCTGCCCCCTTGAAAATGGACGCCGGGCGGCGGGAAGTGCTCCAGCCGTCCGGCGTTTTTCAGTGCTGTTCCCGTACAGGGTCTGACTGCGTCAGGCCTCCAGGGCTGCGATGTTTTCCTCCGTCAGAGGGACAAAGGGCAGTGTCAGCTGCGCCGACCCCTCCAGTGCTTCCGCCTCCCAGGTGAGGTAGTCCTCCTGGTCCATGGGGTTGCTGTCGTCCCAGCCGTCAGGCTCCACATAGTAGATGACCCCGGTTTTGCTTCGGTCCAGCTGGTCCGGAAAGGGCTGGCCGGCGTCATTGGTGGGGCGGATCCTCTTTTCCCAGGAGTACACGATGGCTTCCGGCTGATAGATGTCCCCCTGGGGCTGATACGTGTACAGTGTGTAAGGCCACAGTGCTCCGCCGATCTGGTTGTGGGAGTACAGGACCTTTACCGCGCCGTTTTCATAGAATTCCATACTGGGAAAGCCAATCAGCTGAATGTGGACTTCCGCCCGATCCTGGTCATAGCCCAGGATGGCCCCCTGCATGCCCGCCGTATCTGAGGTGACAAAGTAGAGGATCAGTTCTTCCTTCCCGTCCCCGTCCACATCCGCAACAGCAAAGCTGTTTTCAGAGAAATCCGCCGGGAGGGCCCAGGATTCCAGCTGCGTGCCGTCCGGCAGGATCCCGGATCCTGTCAGGTTCCGCAGTACCTGGGCAAAGGCTGCCCGGGTTTCGGCACCGGGCTCCACCGGAATAGGCAGGGCCGGATAGACGGCATCGTCTCCCTGGGCGAAGGTAAGCGCCCAGGACTGGCTGTCACAAAGTCTCAAAAAGTCCTGGTACATCCGCTGATAGCGCAGTTCCTGGGCTTTGTCCTCAAATTGGTCTGCCGGGACAGATTGGGGGACGGAGAGATAGACGTACCAGCCGTTCCCGCTGCCCGCCAATTCTGCACCGCTGCGATCCAGCTCCTCTTGCGGCATGGGTTCCGTACAGACTTCCAGACTGCACAGCAGGGCATTGCCCGGCCAGCAGTAAAATTTTGCCCCACGCAGCGTTTCTTCCACGGAGAAATGGTTCTGCCAGCTGTCTGGAAAGGACAGGGTAAAGCCGTGCCGCGCGCTGGTGTAAGCGTTCCATCCCAACCAGGCAAAGGTGGTCTCCCTGGCCTGAGCCAGCAGATCCGCCAGCATGTCGTCCTCCGCGGCGGCTGATGCTTTCCCGCAGAAGCACCAGCCGTCCCCGCTGCCTAAAAGCCGGATCCCCTGGTCATCCAGCACGGTATCGTCATATCCATACCGGTCACGGAACTCCGTTTCCTTTTGAGCCTCCAGGGTGAACAGCAGTTCCCGGGTACTTGTGCGGTAGAATTCCACCGCGTAATCCGTGATGCGGTTTTGTCCGTCCCGGCCCAGAGCAGCCACTGTGTAGAACCCGTCCCGCCAGCTCTCCGGCAGCCGCAGCACGTAGGGGAGAAATTGCCCATAGTCTGCATCCTGCCACAGCACGCCGCCCACGGGCTGCGCACCTTCATACCAATCCATGGCGGTGATGACGCCGCTATGTACTTCCGCCCGGAGTACATCTGCCGTTCCGGGAAGGGCATAGGAACGAAGATAGGGCGCATAGAGGAAGTTCATGAGATCCTTTTTCCACGTCTGCTGGGAAACGTTCCTGCCGGACAGGCGTACATCCTCCGATACCGGCAGCGTCACGGTGCCGGAGCTGCCGCCCACCCAGCCGGCGCCGGGGGAGAAGTCCACCAGATCCAGAGTCAGCTCCCGGTAATCCGTATCCTCCGGCTGCCTGGTGGAGTCGAAAACGGCATAGACCACGCCGTCGCTGGCGGCGGTGTCAGCCTGGGAGATGCTCTGGCAGGCCACCAGGCCGGTGACCAGGAATGCGGCGCAAAGAAGAATCCCTGCCAGCATCCGGCTGGGCTTCCCGGGACAAAAGAGCTGGGTGAGACGGTTTTTCATCTGCGCTTTGCTGCCGCCGAACCGGGTGGACAGCGGAGGGGCGCTTTCTCCCGACGCGGCGCTCAGCAGCAGCTCCCCATAGGCCCGCTTTTCCGCGGCCGTCATACCCTCGGCCAGCTGGGCATCGCAGGCAGCTTCCATATCCTCCCCGGCTACCCGGGCCATGTGCCACACCAGCGGATCAAACCAGTAAAGGGCGCAGACCAGGAAGAGCAGCGCCTTGCCTGCAAGATCCCGCCGCTTCACGTGGGTCAGCTCGTGCCGCACCGCCAGAAGCGGTACTTGTCCGCTGGGGAGAAAGACCACCGGGCGGAATACTCCCAGCGCCATAGGGCATGCCAGCCCCGGCAGGATCCGAATGGAGGCCTTGATGCCCATTTGCCGGATTTCCTGGTGGAAGGCGGCAGTGGGGGCGGATCCGGACAGAAGCCTGTTTCGCATCCGCCCGTACCGGATCCCCTGCCGGATCGCGATGCAGGCAGCAACCGTCAGCCAGAGGGCGCCTGCGGCGGCGATCAGGGATACGGTGCGCTTGGCTGGCGGTTCCGCCGTCTGTTGGGGGACGGCCTCTTCCAAAGCGGTATCTCGGGAGGTTTCCGGCGCGGCGGGGGACACCGAAGGAGCGGTTTCCGCCGGGGAGAGGGCCGCTTGCGGAGCAGCCTGCCCGACTGCGGGGGACCCCTGCGCCGGAAGTGTCACCGTATAGTCCGGAACATTCCATACCGTTTCCGGCACTGCAGCCATGCCGGAAAAGCAGACTCCCAAGAGCAGCAGGGCCGCCATACCGCACCAAAGCCCCCAGCGCACCTGGGGCGCGTAGCGGCGGACCATCCACTGCCGGGCGGGGAACAGCAGCACGGCCAGCAGGACGGAAACCACACAGGCGGTGGTCAGCGCCCGCAAAAAGAGGGCTGCCATCAGGGATCCCTCCTCTCCAGTTCCTCCAGATAGGAGCGCAGATCCCGGACATCGTCACCGGAGAGCCTGCCGCCGTCCCACAAGGCGGCAGCAAAGGCTTTCAGAGACCCGCCGTAGAGCTTTTCCAGCACCGCGCCGCTCTCCGCCCGGCGATAGTCCGCCTCTGACACCAAGGCGGTGTAAATATTGAGTTTTCCCGCTTTACGGCAGCGGAGAAAGCCCTTTTCCTCCAGACGTTTCAAATAGCTGTGAAGCGCGCTGGCAGTCAGCGCCCGGCCCAGGCTCTCCCCAATTTCCGGTGCGCTGGCCTCGCCGCCCTGCTTCCACACCGCCAGCATCACATCCAGTTCCGATTCCGGCAGTCGGCAGAATTCCGGCATGATGATCCCCTCCTTTTTCTATATTCTACATTTGCAGAAAATCAATGTCAACAAAATTTTTGCAAATGCAGAAAAACGAAAATCTGTCCCCACAATGGGCTGCCGGACATGGGGAAGGAAGCCGTATCTGCAAATTTTGAAAAATTTACAAAATCGTATACTATTGGCTCCCGTTTTCAGGGATAATAGAAAACAAGACTGAAACACGGAGCGTAATACGAGCATGAAATTGATACTGAGCGATTGTCCGCTTCAAATCGACACGTCCCATTACACCGATGTGAAATGGATCGATCTGTCCCGCCTGAAAATATCCAACTGTGTGGGATGCTTTGGCTGCTGGACCAAGACGCCGGGACGGTGCGTGATCCGGGACGATGCTGTGAAGGTCTACCCGCTCATCGCCGGAAGCGAGGCTGTACTGTATGTGAGCCGCATCCGGTACGGCGGGTATGATACGGTGATGAAAACCATGCTGGAGCGGGCCATCCCCGTTCAGCAGGCATTCATCCGCATACTGGATGGGGAGACCCACCATATCCAGCGCAGAGTAGTGCCCAAGAATGCCGTGATCCTGGCTTACGGTGATCCGGATGAGGAGGAGCGGGAGATCTTCCGGCAGGTGATTGTCCGGAATGCCCGCAATATGAACTTTGAGACATACCGGGTGGTTTTCTGCCGGGAGGAGCAGGTACAGGATTTTGTGGAAAAGGAGCTGAAGGCATGGGGGATCTGATGATTTTAAATGGCAGCCCCCGAGCGCCCAGATCCAATTCCAAGCGCTATGCGGAGCTCTTCTCTTCGTATTATCCGGGGAGCACCCAGACGTTTCCCATCACCCGAAACAACCACCAGGAGCTCTGCGCCCGGATAGACGGAGTCTCCCGGCTGCTGCTGGTGTTTCCCCTGTATGCCGACACGCTTCCGGTTCCCCTGCTGGATTTTCTGAAATCCCTGAAGGCTTACTCTCCCCGGCAGAAGCCTACCGTGTCCGTCCTGGTGAACTGCGGCTTTTTGGAGCCGCGGCAAAATGAGGTGGCAGTTCGCATGCTGCGCCTCTATTGCCGGCGCAATGGCTATCCCTTCGGATCCGTCCTGATGATCGGCAGCGGAGAGGCCATCCTGGATTCACCCTTTCGGTTTCTGGCGGCCCGGAAGATCCAGCGCTTTGCCCGCGCCGTGGCCCGGGAAGACTGCGGGACCTTTCAGGTCACCATGCCCCTGACCAAGGGGATTTTTGTGCGGGCCGCCGCCTCATACTGGGAACGTTACGGAAAGCGGTACGGCATCACCAAAGAGCAGATGCAGACCATGGATATCGAGCCGTAGCGCCGTCTCTCCCCCTATTCGAGAGCTGCGGCGCCGGCAAGGAAGAACGAACCGCCCATCAGGGCGGTTCGGATCTATGGGCGATGGGTTCCGGCGGCGTCCTCTCCCGGACGCTGATGGTAGACTTTCAGCTCCGGGCCGGAAGTGCCGGCCACAATGGGCTTTGCGAGTTCCTTTCCGTGCCGCGCCTTTCCCTGGATCTGGGGGACGGGCGGAACGTCGTTTCGGGGCTGGGTGTGCGTCCAGTCCGGACGGGCCATTCCTTTTTTTGCCATATTGATTCCTCCTGTATTTGAAGATGGGAAGCTGCTTTGGGCGGATGGTTTAATCCGCCTGCTTGGCAGCATCTTTGCCGCTGTTGTTTTGGTAGATCACCAGCTTTTGGTTTTTGTCGCACACTGCCAGGAAGACCTCCCGGGCAGAGTGGATGTTACGCTGCTTGAGCTGCCGCTCCAGCCAGGTCAGATTCAACCCCAGCTGCCGGAGGTGTTCCTCCTGGATGCGGCCGTCCATGATGACCTCCGTAAAGAGAAGCTCCTGCTCCGGAGCCAGCGCCATGTCGTTGGGGGTGGCGGGACGCTGGGTGCTGACCGGAAGGATGGTCAGCCGCCCGTTGTATTCAAAGATGGCAGTCTGGATGCCGGTGAGGTCAAAGTATCCCTGCTGCCTGCACAGGACCATGAACTCGTTCAGGTCCAGCTTGGCTTTCTTCAAATTTCCCCGGTAAAGGACTCCGGCGTCCATGAGAATGATGGATGTGCCGTAAAAGTATCTGCGGGCTCTGGGAAATTTGTTGGAGGCCACGCTCAGCAGCAGGGTGATCCCGCCGTAGAGCAGCATGGCAAAAAGCGGCTTCCAGGGTTCCTCCAGCTCCGTGGCCATTTCAGCGGCGATGGAGCCGATGGTAATGCCTGTGATATAGTCGAAGAAATCCAGCTGCGCGATCTGCTTATGACCGATGAGCTTGGCAGCCAGAAAGAGTGCCCCGAATGAGCCCAGCGTGGTGAGAAAGAGTGTCAGTAGCGGAATGTGATCTCCCCCCTTTCTCCATAGTCTGACCGAAACCGCGTCAAACATACATCGCCCGTCTGCCTTACACAGGAAAAAGACGGAAAAAAGCTCCTGATTTCTTTTGAAATCAGGAGCTTTTCAGAGGATATTCCAGGGTCCTTCCGTTATTCCGCCGCATAGGCCAGCTTCAGGCATTGATCCTTGGAGTCTGCCTTGACGGTCAGGGAATCCGCGTCTGCCGTAAAAAACTGTGCAGCGTCGGCGTAATAGGAGGACCTGCGCTCTTTGACGGAGATCTGGAGGGTGCCGCCTTCAAAGGGAATGGTGGCCACCCCAATAGCAGCGCCTTCTCTCAGCTCTCCCGTCAAAGTGATGTAGTGGCCGATGGGGAGATAGAGGTTGTTGCTTTGTGTGCCCTCCTCCGTGATCTTCGTGTTTCCGGTGATGACGGGGGTGCCTTCGATTTCCATGGTACCGTCCGAGCAGTTGATGCCGCCGCCGTTTCCGGAGGTGGCGCAGCAGCCGACAATGGAGCCGCCGCTCATTGTAAAGGTGCTCTCTCCGGCGATCAGCACGCCGCCGCCGCCCAGAGCGGAACATTGGCTGATCTCACCGCTGGTGAAGGAGAAGGTACCGTAGCAGAAGACACCGCCGCCGAAAGCCTCGGCAGCGCACGCCGTGATTTTGCCGCCCTCCAGCCGCAAAACCGCGTCCGGCACCACGAAAATGCCGCCGCCGCCATCCCAGAGGGTCATTTCGCTGGTCTCCTGGAAGTGCAGGGTGGTGCCCTTTGCCTGACATTTTTCAATGACGCCGTCTTTGCCCAGAAGGAAGGTCCCGTTCAGTACATAGACGCCGCCTCCATTTACCCCCGCTTCACAGGCGGAGATGGTGCAGCCGGCCACAGAGGCCTGCGTGCCGTTGGTGTAGATGCCGCCGCCGTTGTTCAGGGCGGTGCAGCGGCTTACCTGTCCGCCGGTTATGATAAGAGTTCCGTTGAGTCCCAGATAAATGCCGCCGCCGTTGTTGGATACCGTGAAATTGCGGATGGAGCCGCCGGACATCTGTAAGGTCCCTCCCACAACATAGATGGCACCGCCGTCTTCAGCGTCATAGACGGGATCTGCGTCCGCCGCATTTCCGGAGCCCACCAGGGTGCCGCCCTGGAGATCCAATTTCCCCGAGGCGCCCTGCACACAGACGGCACCGCCGCCTGTGGCCTGGCAGCCGCGGATGGTACCTCCGGTCATGGTGACACGGCTGCTGTTGAGCAGATAGATCCCGCCGCCGTTGACGGCGGCCCGGCAGTTTTCAATAATCCCTCCGGAGAGGGTGACGGCAACGGTCTGGTCTGAGACATAGATGCCGCCGCCGTTAAAATCGGAAGAGCATCCGGAGATGAGGCCGCCATTCATGGCGAAGGTGCCCTGGTACGCGCTGACGCCGCCGCCGCCGAAGGACAGGACGTCCGGCTCGGACGCATGGGAAACGGAGCAGTTGACAATGGAGCCGCCATCCATCCGGAAGCTGCCGCCGCCGGAGATCTGGACACCGCCGCCGTATACATTCATGGTTCCCGAGGCCCGGCAGTTCTCGATGGTTCCGCCGGTCATCACAAAGCTGCCTGCGTAGATGTACACGCCGCCGCCGGCATTGGCGGTGCAGTCCAGGATGGTTCCGCCGGACATATGGAGGGTGCCCAGCACATAGATGCCGCCCCCCACGGTAAATTGGGTCCAGGCACTCCCGGTGGATTCCTCCTTGGGCTCAGCCCCGGTTCCACCGGTAATGGTACCGGTGCGGAAAGAGGGGTAAAAGGAGCTGTCCTGCACGGTCAGGGTTCCACCGCTCTCCACGGTGATGACGCTGCCCTCCCCAGTGCCGGTGAGGGTGTAGCCGTTGAGTTCAATGGTCACTTCCGCCCCCGCGGGGATCGTCAGATCCAGCTCCTGCAAGGATAGGTCGCTGTGCAGGGCATAGCTGCCGGATTGCAGAACGCCGCCGCCTGCCGGGAGGGACTTCATACCGGCGATCTCCTCTGCCGGGTAATAGGCAGCGATCACCTGGCTGATGGCAGACTCCTGTTCCGGGGTCAATGTGAGTTTGTATGTCTGCACCAGGTCGTAGATATCTGCGATCTGACGGTAGGCTGACTCTGCAGCGGACGCATCGCCGGCATCAATGTCGGCAGGCTGCGGCAGGCTGGCGATCCGCAGCGACAACGTCCCCTCCGGATCACGTTCCGTAGAAGTGATGTCTGTGCTCTGGGAACTGGGCTGTTCCCAAGTTCCATCCTGACGCAGGCCGGCCACCGATGCAAGAATTGCGGCAGCCACGATCAGGCAGATGGATGACACCATGAGAAATGGTTTCCTTTTCATGCTGGTTCCCCCCTTGGTATGAAACCGTCCATTTGGGAAGAGTTGATAACGGCAGTCCTCCCAAAATGGCGGAAGTCGCCGCCTTTCGACACGGATGACGCAGACGGGCCCGCCCCATTCCCACAGCTCCCGGCTGAGGAAGCTCCGCCGATGGACAGATTTTTTGCATGTTTCATGACGTCAGCCTTTTCCAACGGCAGACCGCCTTCGTAAAAGGACCGTCAGTCCCGTTCCCAACAGGCAGCCCAGGAAATTCAAAAGCATGTCGGGCAGAGAGCAGTGGCGGCCCGGAATAAGCAGCTTTCCCAACTCACTGCCAACGGCAAGAACGCCGCAGGCACCTAAGGAATACAAATAAGATTTATGCGCATTTTGCGTGGTCAGAACAAGAGCTGACCACAGGAGCACCGCAAGAATCGCAAACACCAGAATATGGGCGGCCAGCCGCAGCCCGTCGAACACAGGCATATACCAGGTCTGCCCCGGCAGGCTCAGCAGCCCCAGGATCCAATGGGTCAATGCAGCGCTGAGCCGCGTGGTGTCGGCAAGCCGCTGGGAGGATAGGTACAGGCACAGCACGCACCATATCAAAACGCCGGCCCATGCCAGCCATATTTTAAGGTGCCTTTTCTTCACGGCGGTCCGCTCCTTGTCTTTCCATTAAAACGGTATTTCCCGGTCAGATCCATCCAAGAGCGGATGGAGAGTCCCTTGTATCAGGGCGTTTTCCCGGCCTTTCAGGTCCGAAAGGGACTGTGCGCCCAGTCCCTTTCGGATCACAGCCGCAGCATCCCCCAGATTTGGGGGGCGCTTTTTTGCATGATGGCAATCTGAGCCCAGCACGTGGATGTATCCGGACTGCAGCATCTGCATCGCCCGTTTTCTGGTGCTTCGGCGCAGGAAAAACGCTCCGCTGGCCTGCATCAGGATCCCATGTCCCCGCAGCCGCTCCAGAACATCCGGGGGCTGGAGTGTGAGATAGCGCTCGATGTGTGCCAGAAGCACCGTGATCTCCCGGCGGCTGTTCAGCACCGCCAGAACGTCGCACATATGCTGAGTCCAGCGCACCATGGGCATTTCCACCAGCAAAAGGGAAGTGCCCTCCATACGCAGCCTCAGGATCTCCTCCGAGCGGCTCATACCATCGTAATAGCGGACTTCCGCCCCAAGGCGAATGGGCGGCGTATGGGTACCCAGGTAGGGCTTCAGAGATTCCAAAGCCTGGCGCCGTGCCTCCAGAAATTGATCCGGTGTAGCGGCGTCTGCGTGGAAGTGCGGGGTCGCGGCGATGCCGGTGACGCCCTGAGCCATACTCTGGCGGAGCATGGCCAGGCTTTCCTCCACGCTGCGGCTTCCATCGTCCATGGCAGGCAAGATGTGGGAATGAAAATCAAACATGACGGATCACCGTTTGTATGCTGTGATCCTGCCGGCGCCTGCGGGGGAACCGGGAGGATCTCAATATTCGTACTTCTTGCGCTTCCTGCGCTTTTGCCCCCTGCAGTTCATGACAAAGCCCAGGATTTTCACATTCAAAAACTCCATCTGGCGCATGGTGTCCGCCAGGGCGTGGCGGTCACAGTAGTCCGGCCGGACCACCACGATCATGCCGCTGAGGAGGGTGGAGATGGCAAGGCCGTCGCTGACTGCGGTGATGGGGGGGAGGTCAATGATGATGTAATCGTAGTCCTCTGCCAGAGTGGATAAGATGTGCTTCATTTTCATGGAGGAGAGGAGCTCCGACGGGTTGGGGGGGATTTCTCCGGAGGGCAGGATGCTCAAGGTGTCCCAGAAGACTCCGCGGCGGATGGCCTCCTCCAGCTTATTGACGCCTGCCAGAACATTGGAAAGTCCCACTGCCTCCTGAAATTGCAGCAGGCGCTGGATGCGGGGCAGGCGCATATCCGCCTCGATCAGCAGGGTTTTCTTGTTGGCTTCTGCCAGCACATAGGAAAGATTGATGGCCGTGGTGCTTTTGCCCTCTCCCCGCAGTGCGCTGGTGAGGCCGATGATTTTGCATTTTTCCTCGTCGCATGTGCTGAACATCAGGTTGGTGCGCAGCAGCTTGTAAGCCTCCTGGCTGGCGAAGTTCAGCTTGTTGGCAAGGATCTCCCGCTGCTCTGCCAGGGCTTTCGGCTCGCCCTTGCCCGTTTGCTCTCTGACGATGTATTTTCGTTCCTGCCTGTGCATTATTTCTTCACCTCCGTCCGGCCAAAGGACTGATAGGACTTGTACTTATAGTAATTTTGCTGCTTTCCAAATCTGAAGTGATCCGGAATGACGGCCAGGATGGGAAGATCGTATGTCTGCATCAGGTATTCCTCATCATGGATCAGGGTGTCCAGCAGGGTCCGAATCACAATCATGATGCAGGCCAGGAGCGCGCCTGCCAGGAAACCGATGATGGTGAATTTGAGGACGCTGGGCGATACGGGCTCGGTTGGGGCCACTGCATAGTCCACAATGCGGACGGAGCTGCCGTCCACAATGTCGGAGATTTTGCCGGGCAGAACCCTGGCAATGCCGTTGGCGATGCGCGATGCTTCCTGAGGATCCTCACAGGTGACACGGACGTTGAAGACCTCCGTGTTGTTGACAGTGTCGGAGGAGACCATGTCCCGCAGCTCCTCATACGTATAGTCCAGTTCCTCCCGCTGGATCACTTCGGTGAGGGTGGTTCGGGCCTTCAGAATGATGATGTATGTGTCAGCCAGGCTTTGAGCTGCCGTCAATTCCGACGAGCTGATGGAAAAGGAGGAACTGCCGGGGGAGGAGACATTGTTGACGTACATCAGTGCTTCCGCTTCGTACATGGGCGTCATCACGTAGGCGGAGACACCATAGGCAGTGCCGGCCAACAGAACAGCCGTCAGAAGGATTGCCCACATGCGTCGCCACAATGCCCGCAGCAGCTTCAGAAGATCCAGTTCGTAATATTGTGGATTTTTCATGGTTTCCCGCTCCGTTCTCAGTTCTGTCTCAAAAGTAGCTCCGGTGTACTTCCCATCAGGGAAGGAGGAGAGATGACGCCATGAACCGGGAACTGGTCATCTCTTCAGCAGTTTTTTCGCCCATATGCGAAACCGTGCCGGCAGCTTTTCAAATAGATTCCGCAGCTTCCAGTCCAACGTGGCGCAATAGGCATCCGCCCAACGGGCATAGCCGTATTTTTGAATGTCCCTGTAAATGGAATCCCGGCACGCAGGACGTTCTGCCGGCTGATTGAGATTGAAGTTGATCTGCTTGATCCACTCCAGCTTGCTGGGGATCAGATTCATGGATTCCTCAATCTGCCCCTTATAGGTAAGGCTCTTCTCTGTATTGAAGGTCAGGATGGAAACGCCGTTGCTGCCGGCCAGCTCCGGATGGAACCGCTCTGCGCTCCAATAATCCGCAAAGGTGAAGTCGCTTACCCGTTTTTCCTCCGCATAGGGGCATCGGTAGCAGCACTCCCGGTAAGTCTTGGCATTGAGAAATGCAAAATAGTAGGGATCCAGAACGGCGGAGCCGCTGACGATCTTGACGGACTGAAGGAAGTAATAGTAGTAGTACAGGTTGGAACCGGCGGCGCCCACCTTGCTGCGGAATCGGTAGCGGCTGATTTTGCGGCCGTTTTTTTCCTCCAGCCAATGGATGTGCTGCTCAAACAGCCGCGGGCTGGGGACGCCGTGGCATATGAAATCCGCAGTCAGCAGGTTCTCATAGTCTCTTCCCAGAAAATTCTTCAGGCCCGCCACCTGACAGGGGGTGCCGGAGAAGAAAACGGACATGCCGTCATCCAACACCTTTTTGACGGCGGAGAACGTGTTTCCCGTGTCGCTTTGGATGTATTTGGAACCGCGGCATTCAAAGAGCAGCTGCGGGTCGGATACGACTACCTGCTTGGCGCGAAAATCCCTGTCCAACACGCAGCCTACCGCCAATCCTCCTTTGTCAAAGGCCAGATCCGCCAGGGCGGTAAAGGCGCCTCCGCTGGAGCTGTCTGTCAGAATCCGCTCATCCCTGTGAACGGCGGCGTATATTTCCAGAGGCTGCCTGTGCTCCGGGGGATTGTGCGCGGGGCATACCTTCCGGCACCTGCCGCAGCCGACGCATGTTTCCGGGTCGATATGGGGATAGAGAAATCCCTCGTCGCTTGGCACCATGGAAATGGCATGGACGGCACAGACCTGCTCACAGGCTCTGCAGCCGGCGCACAGCAGCGTATCGGCTAATACGGTTTTTATCATTTGCAACACCCCTCCAGCGCCTCCTGCAAAAACGCGCTTGCAGCTGCCCGATCCTGCTGCAGCGCCTCATCGACAAAATCAAAAGCAATGGGAGCGCACACCGGCTCTGCGCTGCTGCCTGCCTGGATGAAACGATCCGAAAGGTTCATCCGATCCAGCAAGGAGACGATCCGCTCCGACTGATCGGAGGCATGCAGATAGCTGCGGTGAAAAATATATACTTCCTTGTGGAAGAGCAGGGAGAATGCCAGAGCATGGAAGGAGTCTGACAAAACTGCCTGGGCGCCGTCCAGAAACGCCAGAAAGATCCAGGGGCTTCCTCCCATAAACACGATCCCCGGCCGGCTTTCAAGGCACGCATAGCGGCTGGCAAAGGCCAGGACGGTGAGGCCGCCGGCGGCCCAGGTCTCCAGGCAGCGCAGCGCTTCGCCATTGGGCTCATTGAGAAAGTAGCAGAAGATATATGGCCCGGCATAGACTGCCGGCTTCCGGTGCCTGTACAGCTCCCGCCAACGCTGGGCCGGGAGCTGGAGTACCGGATCCGTGATCTGTACGGCCTCCCGCCCTGTCAGCTGCCGGATGATCTGCACACCGGATGCTTCCCGGGCCGACAGGTACCGGTACGCACCGATGTCCCGAGCAAAACGCCGGCGGTTATAAGTGGCCACCTGGCCCGTTCCGAAGCTGGGGGCCCAGGCAATGCGTTTTTCCTGGGGCGCGAATTTGAGGAAAAACACATCATCGCGCAAAAACCAGCTTCCGTTCCACACCTGGTCGCTGCCGGAGAGAAAGGCGGCATATTCCCCGCTGCGGGCGCAGCGCTGCATCTGGCGGTAGGTAAGGGCCGCGGAGGAGATCTCCTGACAGAGGAACTGTTGGATTCCCTGGAGGTCTTCCTCCCCCAGCCCTCCCAGGGAGGATCTGCGCCGGGCCTGCATCATGCCCAGGAATTCTCCTGCGTGGGAGGGGTGCGCCGCCATTTTGGCGGCGGCACGCACAAGGTATGAGGATCTGCGCAGGAGGATATTTCCCTCCGCCTGCCGTAGCAGTACGCACGAGAAGTTCCGCTCACGAACCAGCTGCTGGGTGGCAAAGCATTGCAGCGCGGACCCGTAGTTATAATGATAGAGCGTGACCTGGCCGACGTTTCTGTTTATCGTCATCGTGTGTTCTCCCGGTTGGTGAAATGGTCTTTACCGGCGGCTTTTTCTGCGTTCTCTCAGGAAAACGCCTACAAAGTAGATCCGCAGGATCATAAATATCAATTCTGTGACATTGCGCAGCTGGGCCAAGGACAGCAGGGTGAAGTGATGGGAAAGGGCCAGTCCCACGAGACCCAGGATCTGGGCACCGGCAGCCACCAAGGTGGTAAAGGAGGCCTGGCGCTCCCGCCCCAGGGCGCCCAGCAGGGGGAACCCCAGCATTTGAGCCACAAAGGAGAATAGAAGCATGGGAGTCAGAGCCTGCAGCACCGGCACCGCGGCCAGATACGCGCTGCCGGCGATGATCTTGACTGCCAGCCCTGCCAGACAGTAGAGCAGGACGCAGCCGGCGGCCACCAGCGGCAGCAGGCACAATGTGATGCGCAGTACAAATTTATGGTCTCTCTTCCCGGCCACATGGGGGTAAATGCTGGTGGTAATGGGATCGTACATGGCCTGTACGGCTTGGACAACCTGAAATGCCACGCCCCAGTAGGCAATCTGGGCGGTGGGCATCCCCACGATTCCCATGACAAAGGTGCTGGTCACCGAGAGAGCGGTGCTGGCGAACGTGGACACAAAATAGATCCCGGATTCCCGCAGCTCGGCGGCGGCTTCCCGGAGCCCTGCCAGGGCAACGCGGTATCCCAGCTTTTTCACCATATGGTGGTTGGTGTGGAGTGCCGCCGCTACGGTGCCGATGAGGTATGCCAGAGGCACCAGGATCAGTCCACCGTCATCTCTTACGGCCAGGAAGATCAAAACAGCGGTAATCAGCTTTGCAAGGATGTAGCGGGTGGTGACGCCCTCCATCTTTTCCAGACCCCGGTAGAGGAAATCGGGAATGAAGATCTGGGCGGCGGTGGAGAGATAGTACAGAACCGTCAGCAGCACGTACTGGCGCAGCAGGTCGATGCAAAGCAGCAGGAGCATCAGCGGCAAGAAACCGGCCAGCACCAGCAGGATCTTTGCGGTGTATACCGCGGCAATGGTTTTTTCAATGAGTACCGGATCGGCGCGGTGCTGGGCGATTTTTTTGGTGGCGGAGAAGTTGAAGCCAAAGTCGAAGAGCAGAATGAAGTATCCCATCACCGGCGTCAGGTAGGAGATCACCCCGTAAGCGTCCGGGCCCAGCCTGCGGGTCAGGCAGGCGGTGATGATGAGGGGCAGCACGAATTTGGCCCCGGTCATGATATACAGAAAGAAGGTGTTTTTGGCAAAGGTCTTGTTGGACGATGTCATGGGGAGATCCTTTCTGCGTGCTTTCCGGAAATGGCGGAAGCTTCAGGTCGTGCAGGTGCCGGCGGGACAGCGCTTTTGCACCTCCGGCAGGGAATCCGCCGGTTCCGAGCCTGTTTCCAGACCGAAAACCAGCAGAATCCCGATATAATACGTCATAGAAATCAGACTGGTGGTATTGGCGACCAGCATCAGCCCGCACAGGAGCACAGCTGTGATCCGGGGGACACCTTTACACCGCAGGGCGGTGGTGAGCATGGCAAAATAGTACAAAACCACACCCAGCAGGCCCGAACAGTAGATCAGCTCCATCAGGCCGGTAAAATACTCCTCCGGCAGCTGGGCGTAGCCGAACCCGAACAGCAGCTGGCTGCCGCTCATAGGGGCGATGTAAGCGTCCCAGTAGAGGGTCCTGCCCCAAATGGCATTGTAGCTGTCCTGAGAGTACTGAACGGGGGAGAAAATTCGCTCCAGGGCGGAGCGGAAAAAGGCAAACTGACAGAGAAAGAGAAAGACGGCGGTGAGAGCCAGGGCGTATCCCATGATCCGGACGATCTTTCCGGAAAAGCTCGCCCTGCGGATCTGGTTGAGCCCGAAGAGCCCCCAGATCCCCGCTGCCAGCATGATGCCCATGCCGGAGGTGGTGGCCACCATGCCCATGGAGATGCAGACTGCCGCAGGGAGCTGCTTCTTTCCGTGAAACAGGCACAGCAGCAGTGCCACAAAGGCGTACTGGGTCAGATGCGAGGGCTCCAGAAAGAAGGCTGAGGGACGGTAGAGACTGCTGACCGCCTGATAGCCGGTAAGGATGGCGCTTTTATAGTATTGCAGGCTGTCCAGACAGAGGCTGGGGGCGATGCAGGGAATATGCACCCCCAGCGTGTAGTGGAAAACGGACTGCATAATGGTCAGAGTACAGGCCAATACGGAGATGGCAACGATGTATTTTTTCAGGTGTTCCGGGGATACGGCGCCGGTGGAAAAGGCGATGATATGGACGATGATCAGCAGCGTCTGGATCATGTTGACGGTGTCTCCGGCGCTTTTTGCCATCACGTAGAGAAGATAGAGGATAAAGGGCACCAGGATCTTCGCAATGCAGAATTTCCCCTGATGTTCCAAAAGGTTCTGGAAGATCACCGCTGCGGCATAGAAGGAGCCCGCGATGATCATTGCGGTGGAGACGCCGATGCCGGCTGCCGGGACCTGATACATCATCAGCACCGGCAAAAGGGCAATGAACAGTGCATAGCCCCTGCCGGGAATTTTTTCAATGAGAAGTTTCCCGCTGAACCGGGTTGCAGCTGTATGCATCAATGCCGTCGCCCTCTCTGTTGGTGTATTCCCGATATTTGGAGCGTTCCGCCGGGGACAGTCTGCTTCGCTTTACCACCGCGGGATTTCCTCCCACGATGGAATAGGGTGGGACATCCTTGGTCACCACGGAGCCGGCACCGATGATGGAACCTGTGCCAATGCGCACGCCGGGCAGGACGATGACCTTGGCGCAGATCCAGACGTCGTCCTCGATCACCACGGGATACGGACGGCTCAGACCCTGCCGGATCATGGGGATGTCGGTTCGGTCGAATTTATGGTACATGGTGTAGATGCCGCAGTCCGGGCCCATCATGACATTTGCCCCGATCCGCGTTCCGCTTTGTACGAAGGAGTTTTTCCCGATGCTGGAGTGATCGCCCAGGGAGATGTCCAGGCCATACCTGGCGCCCTGGTCGATATTGATGTTCTTTCCGCATTCCAGAATCGCGTGTTTGGTGAACCATCCCCGCAGTGCCCGGGCAAGGCCCCAGTATTCTGACAAGGGCAGGTGCTTGGGCCCCAGGGCATACAGCATGCGGAAGCAGAACCGTATTCGCTTGGATGCCGGGGCCTGCATCAGTTCCGAGATCCTCATTGCAGCAATATCCTTTCCAGATGAGTCGCTTCGCTGACGATATGAAACGGGCTTTTTGCGACCACCTCGTTCCATATCTCCCGGGGGAGGGAAGAGGGGGTTAATTTCAAAATCTGTTCCGCCCAGAAGGCAGGCGGTGTGTCCAGGGAGATGAAGTGCATCAGTTCCGGGGAGAGTTGGACCATGGAGGGGATTACCTCCGCGGAGGCAAAGCAGGGGAGCCCTGCCGCCTGGGCTTCAATGAGCACGATGCCCAGCCCTTCAAAAAGCGAGGGAAGCACAAAACAGTCCATTGCCTGATAGAGCTGGTTCAAGTCCTCCCGGCGCCCCAGGAACTTCACATGCCCGGAGATCCCAAGCTCTCGGGCCCGCTGCTCCGTATAGGCTTTGAGATCTCCGTCACCGGCCACCAGAAAGACCGTGTTTTCCCTTCGATGCCGGATCTGAGCAAAGATCTCCATCAAAAAGCCGGGATTTTTCTGGGCTGAAAGCCGTCCGGCAAAGCCCACCGTGAAGGCATCTTCAAGCTCCAGCTCCATACGCTTTTTTTCCCGGATCTCCGGAGAAAACCGGAATGCTTCCACCTGGATGGCATTGTAGATAAGCTCTGCGCTCCGATCCCCGGAAAACCGGTTTCCAAACATAAAAACGCTGGAATCTTCGGAATTGGTCAGCCGCACGCAGTCCATTGTGCTGAGAAGCCGCCGGCAGAACCGGTGCAGCAGGTGATAGAGAGGGCTTTTATTTGGGATGTTGTTGTTGTGGGCGTGGAGGACAATGCGGTATCCCAGTACCCGGCTCATCAGTACAGCCGTGATGTGACACATGGAAAAAAGGTTGAAATAGGCAGTTTTGTGATCTTCTTTGGCCTCTTTTGCCACCTTCCAGGAGTCAAGCAGAAAACGAAGGGGATTCTTCTTGTAGGATGTGACCAGATAGACCCGCCCGCCCCGCTGGTGAATGCGGTGGGTATGGATGCAGGTATCCCCCACGATCACATA
Source organism: uncultured Oscillibacter sp. (assembly GCA_905200545.1). Classification (GTDB taxonomy): domain Bacteria; phylum Bacillota; class Clostridia; order Oscillospirales; family Oscillospiraceae; genus Oscillibacter. Next base: position 165,341 of record CAJKKQ010000001.1, on the reverse strand, counting down.
GTCGAATATGCACCCATCGCTCATGTGGTCATTCATATTCAAAAGAAAGCTCTCGATTCCGCCGTATAAGGTACCGGAGGCACCGTAGACCAAGATCCTCATTGTGTTCCTCCGTTTCCGGTATGGTTCCGGGGCGTGCCGCCTGCCGGGATCTATGGCTCCAACTGAACCCTTTTGCCCTGCTGGGCGGAAAGGTAGGCGGCATATACCACCTTCACCGTGTCGCTGGCCAGAGCCAATCCGGACCGGGGCTGGCGGTGGCAGGCCACAGACTCCATAAAATCCTGCATCTCATTGGTATAGCCCCGTATGATCTCATCGGAGATGAAGGGATGGTTCCAGCCGCATTTGCTGGGCAGCATTTCGGACAGGGGAACGTCGTCCAGCCCGTCCTCGTCCAGCAGGTAGCTGCTCATCAGATTGTTTAAGGTGAGGGTGCAGCTGAGTGCCGCGTCGTTGCAATAGAGCTCTACGTAGTTTTTACTGCCGCCCAGCAGGGTGTCGCAGGCTATGACCACCGCCCGGGTCCCGTCTGTAAACGAGATGACGCAGGTGCTGGTGTCCTCCACATCGTACGGCTTAGCTGCGATGTGCCGGTGTTCATAGGCAGTCAGTCCCGGCGTCACACAGGCCATGTCTGCCAGTACGCTTTGCACCCGGATTTCCCGGCCGGATGCCAGGGCTTCCTGCTGCTTGAGCCACAAAATGGCGGAGAGGGGGTGGGTGCCGGTGCGGATGAAGGTGCCGCCACCGGTTTTGGCCCACTCTCCGGCCACGGCGGAGCTGGACCCCTTGAGGCTCTCCTCGCCCTTCATATAGAGGATCCGGCTTTTTTTGGCTGCAATGATCTCTGCAGCTTTCTGGATAGCCGGTGCGTAAACAAAGTTTTCCGCGTACATGAACTGCTTTCCGGAAGAGCGGACTGCTTCCTGGATCCGGTCCAGATCCTCCAGACAGGCACGGTACATTTTCTCCTTTGAAACGCTGCCCACGGGAAGCGGATCTTCAGGCGTACCGAAATATCCGGTCAGCGGCTTCTCGCAGATCACATGCTTCCCGCTGTTCAGCGCCAGAATTGCCTCCTGAGCGTGCATATACGGCGGCGTGCACAGATCGATCACGTCCACCTCGGGATCTTCCAGAAGATCCGCGTACCTGGTGGTGATGCGTTCAAAGCCATAGCGCTTCTGCACGGCCAGCAGCTGCTCTTCCCGGCGGGCAAAGACCCATTTGTACCGCACCGGGATCCCATGAACCCGCTGATAGCCGCCCATATGCAATTCTGCGCCGCGTCCCGCACCCACCATTGCGATGGTAATTGTCTTTGTCATGGTTCCCCCCAAATTCTCTGATATCCGGATGGTATCCGCGTCCGGGCAGGGAGATGATTTATCCTCTGCACCGGATTTTTTCCCGCACTGCCAGGGTCTCCCGGACGTCCGCCATCAGCGCTGCAAACTGCTCCGGCAGCAGCTGCTGGCTGGCGTCGCAAAGGGCGCTGGAGGGGGAGGGATGGACCTCCACCATGAGGCCGTCGCAGCCGGCCATAATGGAGCTCAATGCCATGGGAGGCACCAGCTCAATGCGTCCGGTGGCGTGGGAGGGATCCGCCACCACCGGCAGGTGGGTCAGCTCCTTGATGGCGGCAATGGCGCTGACATCCAGTGTGTTTCTGGTATAGGTCTCAAAGGAGCGGATGCCCCGCTCGCATAGGAAGACATTGGGGTTGCCTTCTTTCATGATGTACTCCGCACTGGCCAGCCACTCTTCCAGGGTGGCGCACAGCCCCCGCTTGAGCATCACCGGCTTTTGGGTTTGCCCCACCTCCACCAGCAGCGGAAAGTTCTGCATGTTCCTGGATCCGATCTGCAGGACGTCGGCGTATTCACTGACCAGGCCCACGTCTCGAGGATCCAGCACCTCCGTAATCACCGGCAGCCCGGCGGCCTGTCCGGCCTCTTTGAGATATTGGAGGCCCTCCTGGCCCAAGCCCTGAAAACTATATGGCGAGGATCTGGGCTTATAGGCGCCGCCCCGCAGCATGTTGGCGCCTGCGGCTTTTACGGATGCCGCCGCCTGCATGATCTGCTCCCGGGATTCTACTGCGCAGGGCCCCGCAATCACCAGAAAGTCCGCGCCGATGACGATGCCGCCCACAGGGATCTGGGTGGTATGCGCTTTGTCCTTTTTTTGAATCTTTGGTAACTGCTGCATGTTTTCATCTCCTGCCGTAAGGGTTGCGGGCGGCTTCCGTAACGACACCCGGCACCGCACGCTTTTCCGTCAGGCATCCTTCCGGATGCGGATTGTGATATCGCCGTAGCGCTGGACCATGATCTGCATCATCTCCTCATAGGTGTCAAAACGCATGAAGAGAAAACCCAGCGGATCCGACTTGTGATTGCTCACGGCATACCCCGCCTCCTGGACCATCCGGCTGGCATACACGTGCTTTTGGATATCCGGAGGAATGGAAATGCCTTCATAGACACCGTTCTGCGGGGCGATCAGCGCCCGGTAGGCCCAGAATCCCTTCTGGGGAACTGACGGCGGAAAGCCCTGGGTGCCGAAGCCGCATTTTGCCCGCACCTCCCAGTAGTCCCAGTCGAAACCGCCTCCCAGCCCTTCCGCCGGAACGCTGTAAAGATTCCCCAGGACCCGGCGCATACATTCCAAAATATACGCTTTGCCGTCTTTCAAAATGTATTGCAGATGGAAGATCCCGTCTGTCAGATCCAGTGCGTCGGCCATGCGTTCGATCTGGCGGATCAGATCCGCCTGAACAAGTTCCACCTGGGCCGCCGGGAAGGTGTCCACCTCCACCCGGTAGGGGTTGATGAAGGAATGTTCGTTGTTGGAGCATACAGCGGCCACTTTCCGGTTGATGAGATAGGTGCAGAACCCGTGCTGTGTGCCCTGGATAAAGGGTTCCACCACAATCTTTTTCACCCGGGACCGGGCAAAGGCGTCCCGGATGCAGGCAGACAATTCCTCCGCGCCGTCGGCACGGCGGATCCCGTTCCCTGCGCTGAGATCCACGGGCTTTACAATCATGGGAAATGTCTCTTTGGTGTGTGCCGCCCAGTGGAGGGCTTCCTCCATATCACAAAAGGACGCGGCCTCCGGGGTGCGGATCCCGCCCAGCCGGGCGGCAAAGGCTTTGAAATTGGCTTTGTTGTGGATGGTCAGGGTGGTTTCATAATTGTCCTGGCCGGAAAATCCCAGCTTTTCTGAAATGTACGCGGCGGTGATTACGCCGAAGTCATTGCAGCATGGGCAGACCGCATCCACCCGGCGATCCACGGCCAGGGCATACATGGCATCCAGATCCGTGTAGTCGCCGTATACATACTCATCGGCCAGCTTGTGGCCGGGAAGCTCGGGACGGTTCCCGGTGGTGATGACATAGCAGTCGAGCGTTTTCAGTGCCCGCAGCAGCCGCTCGTCGTTGTGGCCGGCATTGAGCAGCAGGACTCTTTTCGTTGCGGTGTTGTTTTTCACTATCGTATCTCCCCAAATACATCCTGCCGGAAAGCGCCCCGGTTGGCCTCCGCCCGGGTTTGGCTCCCCTTGCGGTCGAACACCATCTGCACCACCCGGAAGCACAGGTGGATATCCACCCGCAGGCTGCAGTTTTCCACGTACCAGACGTCGTTTTCAAATTGCTCCTCCCAGGTCCACACGTGATCCAGGGGAGCATAGGTAGGACATTCCAGTCCCGGCCGAACCGCGTGGCGCATCAGCTGGCGGGCGTCGTAGCGGCACAGGTAGTCGGGCAGCAGCGGCCTGGGGCCGATGAGGCTCATATCGCCCTTGAGAATGAGAAACAGCTGGGGCAGTTCGTCCAGGGAGGTCTGGCGGATCTTCTTTCCGATCTTGGTGACCCGGTACTCCGCCAGCAGCAGCTCCCCGTTTTCGTCCCGTTCGTCGGTCATGTTTTTAAACTTGATAATGGTAAACGGCTTGCAGTCCTTTCCAATCCGGGTCTGCCGGAAGAGGACGGGCCGGCCCACGTCAAAAAGCGTGATGAGGGCGATGATCCCCATGACTGGCAGGGCGATCACCAGACCCAAACTGCAAATGACGATGTCCAGAATGCGCTTTCCGCAGCGGGTATAAAACGTATCCCGCACATGGACTCCGGCCAGATAAGGATTTAGGACATAGGTGGTTTTTGCCGGGGCTTCCGCTTGGATGGGCGTTTGAAAGGCTGTCTGACCTTGAGCAGGCATCGCTGTCATCTCCTGTCTGTTCTGTGAATCCGTCCGCCGGCATGAGGGACGTGTATTTACCGGATGGTACCGATTCGTTGGTTCTCCTCAGCATACCGGCCGGAGAGGATCTCCTGCCACCAGGCCTGATGGTCCCGGTACCACTGCACGGTGGCGCGGATGCCGTCTTGAAAGCTGGTTGCGGGCTGCCAGCCCAGTTCCCTGCGGATCTTCTCCGGGTCGATGGCGTAGCGCAGGTCGTGCCCGGGCCGGTCGGCTACAAAGGTGATGAGGGATTCCGGCTCACCCAGCTCCCGCAGAATGGTTTTCACCACATCCAGATTGCTGCGCTCATTGTGGCCGCCGATGTTGTAGATCTCCCCTGCCTTGCCACGGCGGATGATGCTGTCCACTGCGGCACAGTGATCTTCCACATACAGCCAGTCCCGGATGTTCTCCCCCTTGCCGTATACCGGCAAAGGCTGGTGGGCCATGGCCCTGGCGATCATCAGCGGGATCAGTTTTTCCGGGAACTGATAGGGGCCGTAGTTGTTGGAACAGCGGGAAATGGTGGCGGGCAGCTGGAACGTTCTCACGTATGCCCCCACCAGCAGATCGGCTGCGGCCTTGGAAGCGGAATAGGGGCTGGAGGCCCGCAGAGGCGTGCTCTCCACAAACAGTAAATCCGGCCGGTCCAGGGGCAGATCCCCATACACCTCGTCGGTGGAAACCTGATGGAAGCGCTGGGCGCCGTACTGAAGGCAGGCGTCCATCAGGATCTGCGTTCCCATGATGTTGGTCTGCAGGAACACGCCGGGATCCCGGATGGAACGGTCCACGTGGCTCTCCGCTGCAAAATTCACCACCACATCCGGCCGGTAGGAGTCAAAGAGGCGGAAGACTGTCTCCCGGTCTGTGATGTCGGCCCTTACAAAGCGCATCCCGGGGGCCTTCATGGCTTCCTTGAGGGTGGTGATGTTGCCGGCGTAGGTGAGACTGTCCAGACACAGAATCTGATCTGCCGGGTGATGGGCCAGTTCATAGTAGATGAAATTGGCCCCGATAAAACCGGCGCCGCCGGTCACAAGGAGTTTAGTCATAGGTGTGATCCCCCTTGTACGATATCAGGTACTGGCCGTATTCCGTCATCTTGAGCGCTTCGCCCAGGGCCACCATTTCGTCCCGGCTGATAAAGCCCCGCCGCCAGGCGATCTCTTCGATGCAGGAAATATAGTATCCCGTGTTGACCTGTACGGTCTCCACAAAGGTGGAGGCTTTCAAAAGAGCTGTGGGGGAGCCGGTATCCAGCCAGGTGATCCCCCGTCCGAACAGCTCCACATGGAGCTCTCCCATCTCCAGATAGGCGTTGTTTACGGAAGTGATCTCCAGCTCGCCCCGGGCGGAGGGCTGCACGTTTTTGGCGATTTCCACCACCCGGTTATCGTAAAAATACAGTCCCGGTACCGCGTAATTGGACTTGGGATTTTGGGGCTTTTCCTCAATGGAGAGTACGGTCCCGTCACCGTCAAACTCCAGCACGCCAAAATCCTGGGGGTTCTTCACAGGGTAGCCGAAAATGGTAGCGCCTTTTTTCCGGGCTGCCGCCCGGTTCAAAATCAAGGTGATGTCTGTCCCGTAGAAGAAGTTGTCCCCCAGGATCAGGCAGACCTGGTCGTCTCCGATAAAGGTCTCCCCGATTATGAAAGCATCCGCCAGACCCCGGGGCGTCTCCTGAATGGCGTAGCAGATCCGCATCCCCAGATGGGAGCCGTCCCCCAAGAGCCGCTGGAAATTAGGCGTGTCCTCCGCTGTGGAGATGACCAGCACCTCCCGGATCCCCGCCAGCATGAGGGTGGAAAGGGGGTAGTAGATGAGCGGCTTATCGTAGATGGAGAGCAGCTGCTTGGAAATCACCTTGGTACTGGGATATAATCTGGTCCCTTTTCCGCCTGCGAGAATAATTCCCTTCATTGTTTCACACCCGCTTTCCGTGCAGCATCAGAGCTGTTCCAATATGGCGTCGCAGACATTGTCGATTTCCTCCCGGCTGATCTCCTCAAACAGGGGCAGGCAGAGCACGTGGTCGGAGATATCCCGTGCCACAGGCACCTGGGCGTTCCCGTATACTTCCCGGTAGCAGGAGAAGTCACAGCACAGCGGATAAAAGTATTTGCGGGTATGGATTCCACGCCGGGCAAGTTCTGCGTGCAGGGCGTCCCGGGAGATCCCGGCGTTTCGCAGTACGATGGGGTAGTAGGCGTAGTTCCGTGTGACACCCGGCTGATCCGGCAGGACCTGGATCTCCTTCACACCGGAAAACCGCGCATCGTAGTGCTCACTGGCTTCCCTGCGCCGCTGGATACTCTCCTGGATATGCCGGAGATTGCAAAGTCCCATGGCGGCACGGAATTCATCCAGTTTACTGTTTCCCGCTATGTAGTCCACCGTTTCGGGACCTGTGATGCCGAAGTCCTTGAGCGCCGTCAGCCGCGGGGAAAGAGCGCCTTCTCCAAACGCCACGGCACCGCCTTCAATGGTGTGGTAGATCTTGGTGGCGTGGAAGCTGAACATGGATGCGTCGCCCTGTGAGGCGATGCCTCTGCCGTTGACGGTTACACCAAATGCATGGGCCGCGTCATAGATGACCTTCAGCCCGTATTTGGCGGCGATCTGCTGGATCTCCTCTGTGTGACAGGCCATTCCGTATACATGAACCGGAAGAATGGCTGAGGTCTTCTCTGTAATCAAAGCTTCCAGTTTGGAGGGATCCAGGGTGAAATCATCCCGGCGAATATCGCAGAATACCGGCGTAAGGCCGCAGCGGACGATGGCATGTGTGGTGGAGGCGAAGGTGAAGGGAGTGGTGATGACCTCGCCTTTCAAATCCAATGCCTGCAAAATACATTCCAGGGCCTGGTGGCCGTTGACGAACAGCTGCAGGTGCCGGGCTCCCAGATATTCCGTCAGCGCCTGTTCCAGCTGCTGGTGCTTGGGAGCCATGTTGGTGAGAAGGCGGGTATCCCAGATGGAGGAGATTTCGCGGACGTATTCCTCCAGATCCGGCAGGGAGGGCCGGAGAAGGGGAATATTTGTGGATCTGTTGGGATGATTCATTGCTTCCCTCCTGTTTCGCGAGTGTTGCCTGTGAGAATCGGAGTTTAGGGTATGCCCCTGGTTATTTATGCAAAAAGACTGCTTGGGAGCCGTTTGCGTGGACAGACTGTTCGTTCTGATTCCTATGCGTTTTCCCGGCGCTTATTCGTGGGGACAGCGTGCAGTGCCGTCAATTCTTATAGAAGGCCTGTGGCTGCATCAGGATGGCGGCATAAAGGGGCCGGAGGTCATTTGTCTTCCCGCGGTGGCGGCTGGGAGGGGGGGATCCGAACGGCGTACCGGTTTTTCTCGTGCCCGCAGACGCCGATCCAGGTATGGAGGGACTGCCGGTAAAAACGGCAGGAACCGCAGTCGATACAGCGTTCCCCGTCTCTGGATTCGGCGTAGGCACAGGCATCCTCACCGGTAAACAGGATGGGACACCCCTCCGGTGTATAGACGGGATTCTCGATAAAATCGGGGTAGATCTCCACATACATTTGAGCCAGCTCGTCATAGTGCAGCGGGATTTCCAGCAGCGTCCCCTCAATGTCATAGTGCCGCGTCTTTTCCATTTTGCGTCCCTCTCCAGAAAGGTCTATCCTGCAAAACTGCTTATTTTTATTCACTATACATGAAAGCCCTAAATTTGCCATCACCCGCTCCAAAGGGAAAAATGGGTAATGCCTGCGGGTAATCCGCAGGCATTTAGACAATCAAACCGGATATTTTTTGGGTTCTGGATATCTGCATGCCCCGTTTTTGCGGTGCGGCGGATCAGGGATATAATCCCCCCGACATTACCCGCTGGGGCCTATTAAACGGGCAATGCCTGCGGGGAGATCCCGCAGGCATTGGATTATTGCAGCATGTACTTTTTCAGGTCTTGCCGGTGGTTGATGTTCAGCTTTTGCAGGGCGGTGGAAATGTAGCGCTTGACGGTGTTGGGGGAGATGTTCATATGTTCGCCGATCTCCTGGTTGGTCCAGCCCCGGGCAGCCAGCATGGCGGCGGCAAATTCCGTTGTGGTGAGGTTGTCGGCTACATCGTGGCCGGTCTCCGGATTATGGACTTTGCGCCAGCCTGCGGAAAAGCGGTAGGTGATGGCGATGATCCGCTTGAAATCCTCCGGCCAGTCCTTTTTTATGACTGCCTCCAGCATGCCCCCCAGCAGACCGTGATGCTCTCCGAATCCCTCGATCAGATCGTCGGGCCGGGCAAGTTCCCAGGCTGCCAGCAGATGCACCTGAGCCTGCTCGGGCTGCTTGAGACTCATGTAATTCATCACCGCCACCAGGTGCAGGTAGATGGTGGGGATGGGGTATACCTCCGTCTGCATGGCCAATGTGGCGTCCACCAAGCCGATGCTTTTCTCGTATTCCTCCTGCAAATAGGTGTAATGAGCCTGCACATACAGGGCAAATACCCGCAGCCCCGGAGGCAGGAGGGGCAGATACTCCTGGGCTGGAGGCAGGCCCTCCGGCAGGGGAAGATGCAGAAGAACCGCGGCGGCAGTGGCGATAAAGACTGCCGCTGCCCAAAACTGGGGCGGGGCGTCCGAACCGGTAGTGGCCAGGGTGTTTTTCACTGCCGAGAGCGCGTGCCTGGCCCGGTGGATCTGCCCGATGGAGAGATTGGCATAGGCATAGATCAGGCAGGCAGAAAGCCGGATCTCTATGTCGGCACTGGTGAGGTAGAGTTCTGCTTCTCGGGCGGCCTCCTCTGCATGCCCGCTGAAATAGTGATACTCAGCAAGGGCGATTCCCTTCTTGGAACCGTCTTCCATGGCCTCGATGCACGCCATACAATGTCCCGGGACAAACGGGGTGTTCATCAAGGGCATCAGTTCCAGGCAGGAGGAAGACGGCTGCCTGGGCGGCGGTTCGGCCGGTTCTTTTTCCTTTCTGGGATCACCCGGCTTTTGGGCGTCGGCTGGTACGCCCCAAGAGATGCCGAACTTTTTGACACCCTGGATGCGGCCCTGTGCACAGAGTTTCTGCACCAGCCGTTCTGAAATATCCCACTTTTTGGCGGCTTCCCGCACAGTCATATATTCCATGGTCATTCACTCCCGGAAGAGGACATTGATTCCCGCCCGTTGTATTCGCCGCTCCGAACACAACAGGGCGGTGCTGCGGTGCTCTGTTCGCTGCGGCGAATACTTTTTTTGCTTTTTTGGGGGGGAAGTGTTCGCAGTTTCGCATAGTGGTATTATATTCGTTTCTCCGCCCACTTGCAAGAGCGGCGGGAACAAAACATTTGGCATGCAGCATCTAAAGGTACTCGCTTTTCAGTGGGGATAAACGTTTTTACATAGATCAGAGCTCCTGAAATGCGGGAAATCTGATCCCATATTGAACGCTCCAAATCCCGGCCGAGAACTGCTGCAAACGGTTCCCGCCGGAGAGGCGGCATCTTTTTGCATAGGGGGACGGCGCCGATAACAGATAAAAGATTCCCCTGCCGAGTATTTACTCGGCAGGGGAATGACAGCTTCGTATTTATTCCGTAGCTTTGCCTACAGAAACATCCATCTTCGCCTCATAGTACTTTACCATGGCGATCTGGTCTTCGTTGACGTAGCCGTTATCTTCCATCCAGTCCATTACATGAAGCACGACATCGGTCATGGGCAGATCTACACCCAATTTGTGGGCATAGTGCTTGGCATTATGGATGTCCTTTTGGTGAACCGCAATGCGGGCGCCCGGTTCGTAATCCCGCTTGATAAGCTTTGGAATCTTGTTGTCATACAGAGGACCGCCAGCAAAACCGCAGCGAGTGGCGTCGAAGGTCGTTTGCAGATCGATTCCTGCTTTGGCTGCGAAAGCATAGCCCTCAGCCATTGCCACCAGATAGGCGCCGGCAATCATGTTGTTGACCAGTTTGGTAATACTTCCGCTGGTGGGGCCGCCGGTGTACACAGGATGTCCCATGCACTCCAGCAAAGGCTTTACCTCTTCAAAAATTTCTTTTTTTCCGCCAGTCATAATGGCAAGCGTACCGGCGATAGCCATGGGATTACCGCCGCTGACCGGGGAATCCAGCAAGTGCATTCCTGCTGCCTCGACCTTAGGATACAGATCCAACAGGATTTCAGGAGCGGTGGAGTCCAGATCCAGGATAATATTTCCGGGTTTGCCATATTGGATTGCCTGCTCGATTGAGTTGATGATCGTGGCGTGGGTAGGCAGCATCTGCATGATGACATCGCAGGTTTTGTAAATCTCTACAGGATCATCCGTAACGGTGCCGCCTGCCTTCTGGAAGGCATCCTTCTGCTTTTGGGCTACATCGAAACCGATCACAGGGCAACCAGACTTGTTCAGTACATTGAGTGCCATGGGAAGCCCCATAACGCCTAAGCCAAGGAACCCAATTTTCTTCATAGAACGATTCTCCTTTACTCAAAGTATGACGTCCAAATGGCCGCCGGGAAAAGACGGATAAGACCGGGGGACCATCGCCACGCAGGCCGGTTTTCACCGGCCTGCGGGCGAGGCGGATATTTGCCGCTGCAGCGGCAGGCGGAACTTCTCCTTCTTCGGGTGGAAGGGTTGCCCTGGAAAGGAGAAGCCTTGAAGAGTGTCAAGCCAACAAGGAGGGCAGGAATGTAGTCAGCGGTTCAATGTAGGTAATAAGCATCAGGATGACAACGGAGATGATCAGCATGGGCATCATTGCTTTCAGCGTCTTCACCAGACTGGTCTCACCGATCTGATTACACAGCAACAGGCACAGGCCTACCGGAGGTGTTACCAGACCGATGCACAGGTTGAAGCTCATAACGATGCCGAAGGACAGGGTATCGATTCCGAAAGCCGTCAGCAGCGGAGTCAAAATGGGGGTCATCATGATGATGGCGGCATTGGCTTCCATCAGCATACCGATAATGAGGAAGAGAATGTTCAACAGCAAGAGAATGACGATCTTGCTGCTGGTAATGCTGCTGAACATATCCAGGAGCAGCTGGGGAAGACCGGAGGTGACCACCACATAGCTGGAGGCCTTGGACAAGCCCACCATAATCATGATCGTGGCAGTGGAAACAGAGGCATCCACGAAAATATCAGGCAGCTCCGAAAATTTCGTGTCCCGATAGACAAAGAGATTGATGCACAGCGCATATACAACAGCTACTGCAGAAGCTTCCGTAGCGGTGTAAATGCCTCCGAAAATACCGCCCAGAACGATAATGGGCATGAGCAGCGCCCAAATGCTATCCTTCAAAGTATGGAGAATGACTTTGGGGGATTCTTTTTCATGTGCCGGCAGGTCATGCTTCTTGCCGTAAAACAGCACATAGATCATCAAGGAGGCAATCAGCAGCAGGCCGGGGATTACAGAGCCGATAAACAGCTGCGAAACAGACACATTGGTAATGGATGCATAAACGATCAGGGTCACAGAGGGCGGAATGATGGGGCCCAGGATCGAGGAGATAGAGGCCACGGCGCTGGCAAAGGGGGCAGGATAGCCTTCCCGCTTCATGGCGGGAATGGTGATACCGCCGATAGCGGAAGCAGTCGCCACGCCGGAACCGGAAATGGCGCCAAACAGGCCGGAGGCCACAACCGTAACCATACCCAGCGAACCCTTGATGTGGCCGATAAAAGCATTTGCCACTTCTATGAGCTTTGTGGTAATACTTCGCGACATGAGATTGCCGGCCAGGATGAAGAAGGGAATCGCCAACAGCGACGAGGAGTTCATACCAGCGAACAATTTCTGGGGCAGGATAATCATGGACATGTCCGCCATATTTAGGGCAACCAGCGTACCGATGCCCAAGGCGATATAAATGGGAATCCCCAAGAAGGAGAGCACCAATAGCAAAATGATGACCACAGCACCAATATTCATCCGTTAGGCACCTCCTCAGAACGGAATTTCACGATGTTTTCCAGAACCACTTCAATGGAGGTCAGAATCATCAGCACGATGCCGATAGGCATGGCGGCATAGGGAACAGCCATAGAAATGCCGACACCAGGGGAGATGTTGGAGGCCGCCTGCGTGCACAGCTGCAAAGAGTACTGGAACAGCAAGACCAAAAAGACAATGCCTGCAAGCGTCGCGATGATGGTAAAGATGCGCTTCACTTTTGGACTGAAGCAGTTAATAAGAATATCAATCTGCAGATGGCTGTTGCGGCGAACTGCGATTGCGGAAGCCAGCATAACATTAAAGATAAACAGATAGCGGGTGACTTCCTCACTCCAGGAATTCGAGTGGGCAAACACATACCGCAGGATGACCTGATAGAGCATGACGAATACCATGACTGGTACTGTTATGGCCAGAACGGCTTTCTGGATTTTTTCCAGGACGTCCAGAAATTTGGAATATACCTTTAGCATGGAACCAAATCCCTCCTTCCAGATAGGAGCCCACGCCCACTGAGGCGTGGGCTCCCAGAAAACAATTTACTTTGCGGGATCCATCTCAGCAATGCGGGCCACCCAATCGGCAAAGTCAGGATAATTGGTGGCGGCGAAATCCTTGAAATACTCCGCAAAGGCGGCGGTATCCACTTCGATGACGGTTTTGCCTTCCGCTTTCAGCGTTTCTTCGGCGGCAGCGTCCTTTTCGGCCTGAGCTTCGGAAATCTGCTGGCCAGCGTAATCGGCAGCTTCGGTGACGGCTGCCTGGATATCTTCGGGCAGACCCTCAAAGTAAGACTTGTCCATGATGACCACGTTGCATCCATAGACGTGGTTGGTCTTGATCCAATAATCGCAGACCTCGTCAAAGGCGTAGTTCAGGGAGTCCACCATGGGATTTTCCTGACCTTCGACCGTCTTCTGCTGCAAGGCGGTATAGACCTCGTTCATAGCCAGGGGAGTGGGAGCTGCGTCCAGCCACTGCCAAGTCTTGATGTACATTTCCAGATTGGGGGCGCGGAGCTTAAAGCCTTCAAAATCTTCAATGGTCCGCATTTCCTTGGTGGCTGTCACGATACGGGGGCCGCGGTAGGCGGCACCCAGCAGCTTAAAGCCAGCCGCATCGCCAACGGTGGTCTTGATCTCTTCGCCGAGATCGCTGTACCAGACATTCATAAAGTGTTCATAGCTGTTGAACATGTACGGCATGGCTTCGATGTTGGCCAGAGGAGTAAAGGTGGCCAGGGTACCGATGGACTCCACTGCAATATCAGCCACGCCCACAGACATACCCTCCAGGACCTCAGAGGTGGAGCCCAGGCTGGCTCCGCCATACAGTTCAACTTTCACACGGCCGTCGGTCAGCTCATTTACCTTTTCGGCAAACAGGGCACCCATGTCATAGGCATTATCGCCCTCGGTGGAGTTCAAATGCATCTTCCAGGTGTATTCGGAATCACCCGAAGCACCATCGGAGCCGGCAGCAGAATCGTTGTTGGTTCCACCGCATGCAGTCATAGTCGTAGCGAGAAGCAGCGTTGCTAAGATGGAAGCAAGAAAACGTCTGTTCATAATTGACCCTCCCATAATTTTCGAGTTTGTTTCAACCGACTGTGTGAAACGTTTATCGATTAAACTTAAAACTAAAAACTAAAAATTTTAAATTTTAAATTTAATCTACCTCAAGAGTAAGCACGATCGTCAAAAATGTCAATAATTGTTTGATATTTAACATTAAACTTGTTGAAAACAGCAAATTCAGCTTTTGGTTTTTAGCAGAAAAATATAAGGAGGCCATCGAGAAAGCGTTTCGGAAAGGACAAGGCTGTGAATTTCCAGAAATAATTGTTATTTTTTTAGCAAAATGACGGAAGATATATTGAATTCAACTGGATATACATGGTATAATCGCAGAAAAAGCGCAAGCTGGCATGCACGCCTGGAGAGGCGGCAAGCGGCAGGAGGTATATATGAATTATCCTGAGCCTTTGCAGGAATTTGCTCTTACAGAAATTACGCGGCGCATTCAAACAGGTGAGTATCCGGTGGGATCTCGTTTGGTTGCGCAAAAAATAGCTGCTTCCCTCAATATCAGTGCCACTCCGGTGGTGGCGGCTATTAACCGTTTGGCAGCCCAGGGGTTGGTGGAGACCATTCCCCGGAAGGGAGCCATTGTCAAGCAGTTTTCTGTGGAGGATATTCGGAATTATTTTGATGCCCGCATTATGATGGAGACCTATGCGGTAAAGCCTGCCATCCAAAACGTAGACCAACATCCCGAGGTTGTGGAGGAGTTGCGGGAGATTGTAGACCGATTTGACTCTGTGGAGCCTACAGACCTGGAGGCGGCCCGTGTACAGGAAAACCGTTTTCATCCCCTGATGGTGAAGTTGGCCGGCAATGCCCAGTTGGATCGCCTGTATGAATTTAATTGGAGCGTGGGCAGCGTTTACTTTGTGTATAGCCTCAAAAAGGTAAAGCCGGAGAATTTCAAGATTTCCCTTGTAGAGCACCGCCAGATTCTGGAGGCTCTTTTGAATAAGGATGAAGCGCGTCTGGAATTTTTAGTAAAGGATCACCTGCGGTTTTTGAATAAAGCGCTTGAGTGGTACAATAAATAACGAATTTATATTGAGCCACGACCTCCAGATCGTTTCCATGCCCGGCTTGAGGAAAACGGTTTTATTAGGAGTCGGAAAGGTCAATATTGTCTGCAGAGTATGCCAGTCTATAAAGAGCAGATGAAAGTCCGCTTTTGAGATGAGAGGAGAGATCTCCTCTCTAAAGATAAGATACCGTCATAAAGGGAACCGCCATTGGGCCGTGAATTCACGGAGCCCAATGGCGGTTCCCTTTATGCGTTTATGGATTGGATGGCTGCCGGAGGATACGGGTTTTCAGCAGCCTTTTGGGGCAGATATAAGAATTCTGATGTTTGATGGGGAGGGAGGAAACAGGCAGTCCTCCTGAAAATATGCCATGCCGTGTCCTGAATGACACAGTTTAAACGGATCCCCTGGGGGTTCGTACAGGTTCTCTTTCTCTGAAAAAGCAGAGTGTACGGATTTCACTGGCCCTGCAGAAAATGGAAGCCGGGGATGCGAAGGACAAGCGGATAGAGTCAAAGGCCACGGCGCTTCCGGCACCAGTGCCCTTTGCACCAGAGACAAGGAACTCACCGGGTAAAAAAGTACCTGGTGAGTTCCAATTCGTTTCTTCATTCTATGAACTTTTTGAATCCAATGATAGGAGACATTTATGTGTTCAAATTTTGAGGGGTTCGCTTGTGCAGATTTACAGGCATGCACCATCCAGTATGAATTGCCGGAACTGACGCACTGCGGGAGTCTGATAGGCCCGGTCATCACTGACCAGATAGAAATTCCGCTCCCAGGCGGGATGGCTGATCTGGATGATCTTCACGTCCAGCCGCAGCAGCATCTCCATATAGGGCACCACGGCGATACCGAACCCCTGGGCCACCAGTCCGGCGATGACCTGGTCCTCCTCCGTCTCATAGGCGATCTGCGGCGTGCCGCCAATCTGTGCAAACAGCCCGTCCACAACACCCCGCAGGCCGGAGTTCTTGGAGAAAAAGACCTGAGGATAGGGAAGGGTCTCCGCCAGATCCACAGCGTGGACACTGGAAAGCGGGTGATTCCGCGGGACGATCAGCACCAGGTCTTGGCGGCTGATGGGAATGGCGGCAAAGCCCAGATTTGCTGGGGGACGGGAGCAGAACACCAGGTCGAACTGCTTGGCGGCCAGGCCTTCCAGCAAATGCTGGGTGACATCGGTGTGAAAGGTGAAACGGATCTCCTTCCCCGGTTTGGAGGCAAGAAATTTGGCGGCCAGGGACGGTACCAGATCGATCCCCAGTGTCCGCAGCAGCCCCAGTCGGATCACGCCCTCTCCACGGGCTACCCGCTGTAATTCCTCCACCCCCTCGTCCAGCGTGGAAAGGGTTTGCTGGGCACAGATCAGGAACTGCTGGCCAAAGCGGGTAAGGGAAATATTCCGCCCGTCTTTTTCAAACAGGGGAACTCCCAGTTCCATTTCCAGCTGCGCCATGGCGTGGCTGAGGCTGGGCTGCGTGATGCACAGCCGTTCCGCCGCCCGGGTGTAATGCTGGGTGTGAGCCAGTTCCACAAAGTAGCGAAGATGGGGCAGATTCATGGGAAGAACACCTCCTGCTTTTTTTCTACAGGATATCACAAACCATAGATAAAATCTATGGTTTTATAGGAAATAATTGATTTGTTAATTCCTTGTCATTGCGGTACAGTGGGGCCATCGAAAGGGCGCGGGGACGCGGCGGCAGGCCGGATCGTCCCGGAACACGCGCCGGGAGAAGGAGGAACGCATTTTGCAGATCTCAGGAACCACCACGATGCTGGGACTCATCGGAACGCCGGTGGCGCATTCCAAGTCCCCGGCTATGTACAACCACTGTTTCGCAAAGTTCGGCCTGGACTGGGCCTACCTGGCCTTTGACGTGCCGGCAGAAAAAGCCGGGGAGGCGGTGGCTGCCATCCGGACGCTGGGCATGCGGGGCGCCAATGTGACCATGCCCTGCAAGAACGCCGTCATCCCCTATCTGGACGAGCTGACCCCGGCGGCCAAGGCCATCCAGGCGGTAAACACCATCGTCAACGACAACGGACGGCTGGTGGGTCACAACACCGACGGCTGCGGCTACACCCAGAACCTGCGGCGCAATGGCGTGGAGGTAGCAGGGAAGAAGATCGTGCTGCTGGGCGGCGGGGGAGCCGCCTCTGCCATTGCCATCCAGGCGGCCCTGGAAGGGGCGGCGGAGATCGCGGTATTCAATTTAAAGGATGCCTTCTGGCCCAGGATGGAGCAGGGGATGCATGCCATCGCCCAGGCGGCGCCGGGTTGCGCCATCACGCTGCACGACCTGGAAGACCGGGCCCAACTCAAAGCCGCCATCGACCGCTGCGACATCCTCTCCAATGCCACCCGGGTGGGCATGGCCCCCTACGAGGATCAGAGCAATATCACGGATCTCAGCTGGTTCCGCTCTGACCTGGTGGTGACGGATGTGGTGTACGCTCCGCCAGCCACCAAGATGCTGCGGGAGGCCCGGGCCGCAGGCTGCAAGACCTGTGACGGCCTGGGGATGCTCCTTTGCCAGGGGGCGGAGGCCTTCCGGCTTTACAGCGGCCTGGAGATGCCTGTGGAGGAGATTCGGGCGCTGCTTTACGCGTGAGATTTTTAGGAAAGGAAAAACGGATATGAACCAGACTGTGGACTCCAGAAAATACTACCCCACGGCCCTGGCCCTGTACATCACCTACTTTGTCCTGGGCATTGCGGCCTCCATTATGGGTCAGTACAAGCAGGACTTTGCCGCCATGTGGAACGCAGCTCCCCTGGCGGACGGCAGCTATGATGTCTCCGGCGTGGTGGCGGTGATCGCTGCCATCGGCCTGGGCCGCCTCATCGCCTTCCCGGTGGCGGGCCCCCTCAGCGACCGGCTGGGGCGGCGGCTCTCCGCCCTTATCGGCTGCGCCCTCTACGCGGTGTTTTTGCTGGCGGTGACCTTCTCCCCCAATCTGTACGTAGGCTATGTGCTGGCGGTCATCAGCGGCATGGCCAACTCTTTCCTGGATACCAGCATCACCCCCTCCTGCATGGAGATCTTTAAGGAAAAGGGTACCATCGCCAACATCTTCACCAAGCTCTCCATCTCCATTGCCCAGTTCCTGCTGCCCTTTGCCATCAGCTTCGTGGCCATGGAGAACCTGCCCTTCAACACCATCTTTCTGGCCACGGCGGTCATCATCATCGTGGACGGTGTGTTTCTGGCCTTTTTGCCCTTCCCGCCCTTTGAGCGGGCGGTAAAGTCCGCAGGCGCTCCCAAGGAGAAAATGCACTTCACCCCCGCGGCTGTGGTGCTGGTGTGCCTGGGCTTTACCACCTCCACCACCTTCATGCTGTGGATGAACTGCAATCAGGAACTGGGGACTTTGTACGGCCTGGCGGATCCCAGCAAGATCCAGTCCTTCTACTCCGTGGGCATCGTCCTGGCCCTCTTTGTCAGCGCTGCCCTCCTCAAGCGGAACGTGGAGCCCGCCAAGATCCTGGTGACGTATCCCACGGTGGCTCTGGTGACCCTGGGTGCCATCTACTTCATCCAGCAGCCTTTCATGTGCCTGGCCGGCGGCTTTTTGCTGGGCTTCTTCGCCGCCGGCGGCGTGCTGCAGCTGGTGACGGCTGTGGCCAATGAGATGTTCCCCAAGAACCGGGGCGTCATCACCTCCATTGTCATGATCGCCTCCAGCATCGCCAACTACCTGACGGTCAGCGCCGCCGGTGTCCTGACCCGGGTGGGCGGTACCAATGGCCCCCGTCTGGTGCTTCTTTTCAATATGGCCATCACCCTTATCGGCATCCTGCTGGCAGTGTACCTCAATGCCTGCCTGAAGCGGGAGCGGGCCGCGGCTCGGAAAGGATGAGTAGGATGGATAATTTGTTTCTCATCGGCTTTATGGGAGCCGGAAAATCCTCTGTTTCCCAGGGCTTGGGATTGCTGCTGGGCCGGGAAGTCGTCGAGATGGACCAGCGCATTGCCCAGAGTGAGGGCATGACCATCCCGGAGATCTTTGCCCAAAAGGGAGAGCCCTACTTCCGCGCCTGCGAGACGGCGCTGCTGGAGAGCTTCGCCCAGGGGCAGCCCCGGATCGTCTCCTGCGGAGGCGGCGTGCCCATGCGGGAGGAGAACGTGGCTGCCATGCGCCGCTGCGGTACCGTGGTGCTGCTGACGGCCCGGCCGGAGGTGATTTTGGACCGGGTAAAGGACGACCATAATCGTCCCCTGCTGGAGGGGCACAAGGATGTCCCTTACATCTCCAGCCTCATGGAGCAGCGCCGTCCCAAGTATGAAGCTGCCGCGGACGTCACCGTGGATACCTCCGACCTGAGCGTGGAGGAAGTCTGCCAGGAAGCCCTGCGGAAGATCCAACAGCGCGACACAACCAAGTGATTGAATATACAGGAGGAATGTATCATGTCTCAGAAATATCCCATCACCATCAGCTCCTGGACGCTGGGAGACCAGTGCACCTTTGAAGAGCGGGTGGCCGCCGCCAAGGCCGCCGGCTTCGAGGGCATCGGATTGCGGGCGGAGACCTATGTGGATGCCCTGAACGAGGGCCTCTTCGACGATGATATCCTGGCCATTTTGAAGAAGTACGACATGAAGGTCACCGAGGTGGAGTACATCGTCCAGTGGTGCGAGGAGCACCGCTCCTATGAGCAGAAGTACAAGGAGCAGATGTGCTTCCATATGTGTGCGCTCTTTGGAGTGAACCACATCAACTGCGGCCTCATGGAGGACTACTCCGTGGAATACACCGCCCAGAAGCTCCGGGAGCTGTGCCGGCGGGCCGGGAAGTACGTCATCGGCGTGGAGCCCATGCCCTACAGCGGCCTGCCGGATGTGAAGAAGGCCTGGGCAGTGGTGAAGGCCTCCGGCTGCGACAATGCCAAGCTGATCCTGGACTCCTGGCACTATATCCGGGCGGGACAGCCCTGTGACCTGTCCGTGCTGGAGGGGATCCCCGCGGAGAAGATCGTCTCCATCCAGATCAACGATGTCCAGGCCCATCCCTACGCCAAGAGCATCCTCCGGGACGAGTCCATGCACGACCGCATGCTCCCCGGCACCGGCTACGGCGATACCGCCGGCTTCGTGAAGATGATCCGGGACAAGGGCATCCAGCCTGCAGTGGTGGGCGTGGAGGTCATCAGCGATGAGATCCTCAGTCACGGTGTGGCCCAGGCCGCCAAGGAAAACTACGATGCCACCCGTGCCGTTCTGGCCCAGGCCTGGCCCGAGACGCTGGAAGCATAAAAACAAAATTAAAATGAATATAACAGGAGGAATCTACCATGGATAGCAGAATTTCCGGCCATACCAAGCTCTATTGCCTCATTGGCTCTCCCGTGGGCCACTCCGGCTCCCCCGCCATGTACAACTACAGCTTTGCCCGCACCGGGGTGGATGCAGCCTACCTGGCCTTTGAGATCCCCCTGGATAAGGTGCAGGAGGGCGTGGCGGCTCTGAAGACATTCCAGGTGGGAGGCTTCAACGTCACCATGCCGGACAAGACCGCTGTGGCGGGACTGGTGGACGAGCTCTCTCCCGCCGCCCGGCTCATCGGTGCCTGCAACACCGTCACCGTGGGGGAGGACGGGAAGCTCACCGGCCACAACACCGACGGCATCGGCTTCGTGCGCAATCTCCACGAGCACGGTGTGGAAGTCCAGCGGAAGAAGCTGGTGGTTCTGGGTGCCGGCGGCGCCGCTACTGCCATCTGTGTCCAGGCAGCGCTGGACGGCGCGGCGGAGATCGCCATTTTCAACCGCAAGGATGAGTTCTACGCCAATGGCGAGCTGACGGTGGAAAAGCTCCGTCAGGCGGTTCCCGCCTGCAAGGCCTCCATCACGCCCCTGGAGGACGGTGCTGCTCTGGCTGAAGCCGTGAAGGGCTGCGACATCCTGGTGAACGCCACCAAGGTGGGCATGAAACCCCTGGACGGCGAGACCCTCATCGATCCTGCTTTGTTCCGCCCGGAGCTGGTGGTAGCGGATACCGTGTACAATCCCCGGGAGACCCGCATGATCCAGGAGGCCAAGGCCGCCGGATGCAAGGCCGCCGTGGGCGGCATCGGCATGCTGCTCTGGCAGGGCGTGGCGGCCTATAAGCTCTTCACCGGCAAGGATATGCCCGCCCAGGAAGTCCTGGAAAAATTCTTCTCCTGATGGGCCGGACAAAGAAAAGAGGCATCATTTTATGAAATTTCCGACTATGTTTTCTCCCATCCGCATCGGCACGGTAACGGTTCCCAACCGCTTTGTGGTGCCCCCCATGGGCAACAACTTCGCCAATACCGACGGCACCCTCTCCGACCGTTCCCTGGCCTATTATCAGGCCCGGGCCAAGGGCGGCTTCGGCCTCATCACCATTGAATCCACTGTGGTTTACAAAGAGGCCAAGGGCGGGCCCCGGAAGCCCTGCCTGTTTTCCGACGAGAGCGTGGAGAGCTTCCGCGCCGTGGCAGATGCCTGCCATGCATACGGCGCCAAGGTGTCCATTCAGCTCCAGCACGCGGGCCCCGAGGGCAACTCCGCCCTCACCGGCTATCCCCTGAAGGCAGCCAGCGCTGTCCCGGCCGCCCAGGGCCGGGAGATCCCGGAGGCGGTCTCCAATGAGGAGATCTACCGCATCATCGAGTGCTATGGCGACGCTGCCCGCCGGGCCCAGGAGGCCGGCATCGACATGGTGGAGGTCCACTGCGCCCATGGCTATCTGGTGAGCACCTTCATCTCCCAGCGCACCAACCACCGCACCGACGAGTTCGGCGGCTGCTTTGAAAACCGGATGCGCCTGCCCCGGCTCATCATCGAGAACATCCGCCGCAAGACCGGCGGCAACCTGCCCATTCTCTGCCGCATCAACGCCAGCGACGAGGTGGAGGGCGGCCAGACGGTCCAGGACGCCGCTGCCGTGGCGGCTTACCTGGAGCAGGAGTGCGGCGTGGACGGCATCCATGTGACCCGGGCCGTCCACCTCCACGATGAGTTCATGTGGGCGCCGGGCATCACCCACGGCGGCTTCAACGCCGACCTGGTCAGCGAGATCAAGCGGGCGGTGTCTGTGCCGGTCATCGCCGTGGGCCGCTTTACCGAGCCCCAGTATGCCGAGCTGCTGGTCAAGCAGGGCCGGGCGGACCTCATCGCTTTCGGGCGCCAGAGCATTGCCGATCCGGAGCTTCCCAACAAGGCTCGCACCGGACATCTGGAGGAGCTCTCTCCCTGCATCGGCTGCCTCCTGGGCTGTGTGCCCAACATGTTTGCCGGCAAGCCCATCACCTGCGCCGTGAACCCCTGCGTGGGCCGGGAGGCGGAGCTGAAGCCCGCCGCCCAGAGCAAGCGCGTGGTGGTGGTGGGCGGCGGTCCCGGCGGACTGTATGCGGCCTGGGCCTGCGCAGTCCGGGGCCATCAGGTGATCCTGCTGGAAAAGAGCGGAGAGCTTGGGGGCAATTTCCGCATCGCCTCCTATCCCACCGGTAAGGGCCAGCTCTCCGAGGCCATCCGCTCCATGATCGTCCGGGCGGAAAAGGCCGGTGCACTCCTGCGGGTAAACACCGAGGCCACGGAGGATACGCTGCGCACCCTGGCACCGGACGCCATCATCCTGGCCACCGGCTCCAATCCTCTAGTGCTGCCCATTCCGGGACTGGATACCTGCGGCTATGTCACCGCCCAGGATATGCTGGAGGGCAAAGCCCCTGTGGGCCGGAAAGTGCTGGTGGTGGGCGGCGGCATGGTGGGCTGCGAGGCCGCCGAGTTCCTGGCGGAGCGCGGCCATGAGGTGGGCATCATCGAAATGAAGGATGTCATCGCCTCTGACGTGACGCCGGAGAACCGCCGGTACATGTTTGAGAATTTCCGGAACCATCAGGTCTTTCTGATGCCCGGCGCCAAGGTGGGCCAGTTCTATGCCGACGGCGTGGACTATACCCTTGCCGACGGTACCGCCGGTTCTCTGCGGGGCTACGACAGCGTGGTGCTGGCCATGGGTTCCCGGTCCAATGTGGCATTGAAAGAGGTGGCTGAGGCCGTGGCTTCCCAGGTGTTTGTCATCGGCGAAGCCGCCAAGGCACCCGGCAACGCGGTGCTGGCCACCGGCGACGCCCTGGACGCTGCCTTGGCGATTTGAACACAGACGGGCCGCGGGGTTCCGGATTGAGGATGCCTGGAGGCAGCGCCGTTATATAAAAGGCAAAAAAGCAGCGTTGGATGGGAAAATCCCCATCCAACGCTGCTTTTTTCCGGATTTTCAGCACAAATCATGACTGCTGGGAAAGCACACGCCGAAGCTGCCAAATATTTTCTCCTTTACAGGATTTTCAAATTACATTAAAATATTAATTGAAAAAATTTACATCCATTCTAGTGTGTGTTTCTCAAGCGTCCCAGACATTGGAACGCTCAGATACGCAGGATAAGGAGGTGATCCGGTGTTTGGCGCTGAGAACTGCGGTATTTCTCAGGTGAATATACCAGCCGTTCTGATAGCAAACGGGCTGGGTGCCTGCCTGATGATATCCATCCTGTTTAGCAAGCACAGGCGGGCAAGATCGGTCACCTATGATGGAAAACTGTTCTTTTTGATGTGTTATTTCTGTTTTGCCCTGTGCCTGTTGGAAACCGCGGGATTTTTACTGGATGGGAAACTGTTTGCCGGTGCCAGGCAGTTGGTTATCGGTGTCAATGTGACGCTTTATTTCCTCAGTACGGCCCTTGCTTTTTCGTGGGCCTGTTTTGTGGACTATAAGCTCTTTGGAGATCACAAGCGGCTCCGGCACCGCTATCCGCTTTTGGCTATTCCGGGAGGAATCATCTGTTTGATGGCGGCGGCCAATCTCTTTTATCCTGTGTTCTTTGAAGTGAACCAGGCCAACGTCTATGTGCGTACCTCCTGGTTTGTGCTGCCTTATCTGGTCATGTATTTCTATTTGACCTATGGGGCGATTCTGGCCTGCCGCTACAGAAAGCGGGTGGATAAATACTTGTTTATGCCGGTGATGGTGTTTTTGATCCCCCTTTATATTGGAAGTATCGTTCAGCTTTTGTGCTATGGACTGGCTCTGATCTGGCCGACGACTGCGTTGGGACTCATCTTCTTGTATATCAACCTGCAAAATGAGGAGACGTTCCTGGATCCCCTGACCAATCTGTACAACCGCAATTTTTTGCTATATTATATGGAACGTATCGCCAAGAGAGGGAAAAGGGGGCCCCATACCACGGGGATCATGCTGGACATCAACAGGTTCAAGCATATCAACGATACTTACGGGCATGGACAGGGCGACGCCGTGTTGCAGGCTGTGGGGAATATTCTGCTCCAGGCCGCCGCCGACGATGCGGTAGTGATCCGGTACGGCGGCGATGAATTCGTCATCCTTCTGGAGAATGCTACGGCGGAACGGGTGCAGTGCATCAACGATGGGATTCAGGAGGCGCTGCGTGTATACAATGCCTCCGGCAGTGCGCCGCTTCCGGTTACCCTTTCTGCGGGGACCGCGGAGTTTGACCATACGGATATATTCTCTTTTTTCCAGGAAATGGATCGCCGTATGTATGATGAAAAGCGCACATTCTATATTCGCAATGGAATTAATCATCTGTGAGCCTGCACGACACCGGATGCCAGGGCTGCAGCAGGAGTGTTGGAAATATGAAAATCGGAAAATCGTTCAGAGGGTACCGGATCGTTCTGAATATGATCCTGCTGGTGGTTGTTGCGGCCCTGCTGGTATTCATTGTGGTACTGGTGCGAAATAAGCTGCTGCAGAATGCGCAGAGCCTGGGCAATGCGCTGGTGCACAGCTATGCAGTGGAAGAGGAGATGAGTATCAACTCCCTGGAACGGGAAGTAGAGCTGGTCAGCCAATATGTGGATGAACTAAGCGGTGACGGCGGAGGCTTTGATGCCATCCAGTCCTGGCTGAGCGGGCATTTTTCCAAACTCATACAGATCATGGGCCCTGGGATGGTGGATTTTTACGCAGTAGTGGACGGGCAGATCGTGGCGGCCAATCCCTGGGAGGGGGATAAGACGTACCAATATCAGGATACCGATTGGTACCGCCAGGCTGTGGAGGCGGGAGGAGATGTGGTGTGCGGAGAGGTGTACGATGATGCCGTTACCGGACAGCGGATCTTCACCATTTCCAAGGCCCTCAATGACCGCGGTGACGTATTTGCCATGGACGTCTTTGTCCAGAATCCCGCATTTCACAACACAGCCCAGACGCTGCCAGAGGACTGCTCCTACTATCTGTGTGATTCGGGCGGCACGCTCCTTTACTCGGTGACCAAGTGGGAGGCGTCTCCCCAGGCTCTGCAGTCCTATGCCGACTATATGCTGGCAGGGATCGCCGACGGTTCTTTGCTTGCTTACGACGCTTCCTTTGAAGATATGGAGGGGGTGTCCCGCGGGGTTTACTGTCAGACCATGGAAAACGGCTGGACGGTGATGATGACTATTCCCATCAACTCCATCCTCATAGGTGAGAGAAATACCGTGGTTTATGTGATAGCCGCAACTGCCGCTGTAACCTTCCTGGCCCTGGCATTCATGTCCGTCCGGGATGCGGTCAGGAGCCGCAGGATGAAGCGGGCGGATGATACGGCCCATATGCTGGGTGATTCTTTCTATGCGATTTACCGGGTCAATTTTGTGGACGGGACCTACGAGACCTTTAAGACCTATGATAACCTGCAGAGCAATATTCCCCGCTGCGGAGCGTATTCCCAGCTTTTGGAGGCAATTTGCTCCGTGGTGCGACCCAGAACTTTCCGGCTCTTTGAGGAGAGTTTCTCCCTGGAGAGTATCCGCCAGCGGGTGGCGCAGGGAATTGCGGATCACGGCGGAGATTACCAGCGCCGGTTCGGCGACACCTATCGTTGGGTCAATATCCGCACCCTCTACAATCCGGAGCTGATCCGGGATGAGGTGATCCTGTGCTTCCGGGATGTGGATGCGGAGAAACGGCGGGAAATGCAGCATACCATTATTCTGCAGGAGGCACTGGATGAGGCCCGGAAGAGCACAAAGGCCAAGGCGGAATTTTTCAGCCGGATGTCCCACGATATGCGCACGCCCCTCAATGCCATCATCGGCTGCTGCAGCCTGGCGGAAAAAAGCCATGAAGCCAACGACAAGGGAAAAGTCTGGGAGTACATCAAGAAAATCGAGTTTTCCGGGAACCAGCTGCTGGGCCTCATCAACGACATTCTGGAACTGTCCAGGATGGAAGCGGGGAAAAACAACCTGGATCAAAGGGAGCTAGATCTCGGGCAGCTGCTGACCAACATTGCCGACATCTTCCGGGACCGGGCCCAGGAGGAGGGAAAGACGCTGGAGGTCAGTTTGGATTTCCGGGAATCCAACGTGGTGGGGGATGAGAAGAAAATCAGCCAGATCGTCAACAATCTCCTCTCCAACGCCGTCAAATATTCCAATCCCGGTGACACTATTCGCCTGGAGGCCAGACAGTTCGATTTCCAGGAGCACAGCAAGTACCAGATCGTGGTGGAAGATACGGGGATCGGCATGTCCCCCAGTTTCCTGGAGCATCTTTTTGATCCTTACTCCCGGGAGACCGCGTTTTCCTCCCATCCCACCGTGGGAACGGGGCTGGGCATGGCCATTGTCAAAAGCCTGGTGCAGCAAATGAGCGGAGAGATCTCCGTGGACAGCACCCTGGGAAAGGGCAGCCGCTTTACGGTAACCCTCCCCCTGAAGACGATCCGAAAGCAGGAAACTGCCAAACCGGGAGAGCCGGAGTTGGAAGCGGTTCCCTTTGAGTGGACGAAGCGGAGGGTCCTCTTGGCAGAGGACAATGCGCTCAACCGGGAAATTGCGGCAGAGATCCTCCGTCAGCTGGGAGCGCAGGTGCTGACGGCGGTAAACGGCGCGGAGGCGGTCCGGATCTTCCGGGCTGAGGCTCCCTATTCCATCGATGTGATTTTGATGGATATGCAGATGCCGGAGATGGATGGCTGTCAGGCGGCGGCCGCCATCCGCCGGCTGGACCGGCCGGATGCCGCCGGCATCCCCATGATTGCGGTGACTGCCAACGCTTTTGCCGAGGATATTGACCGAACCACCAAGGCCGGCATGAACGACCACATCTCCAAGCCCATTGATCCCGCGATCCTGCGGAAGACCATGGAGAAGCTGATGGCGGCATGGGACACAAGCCGGAACATGCTCCGCCGGCAAGATGATGGGAGGAAGGGACCGTGAGTATTTCCAGCGAGGAAACGCTCCTCATTGTAGACGACAATGAAATGAATCGGGCGATTCTGAAAAATATCTTCCAAGCGGAATATCAGATCATGGAAGCGGAGGACGGCCTGGCGGGCCTGGATGTCATAGACAAATGCGCAAGCTCCTTGAGTGCGGTTTTGCTGGATGTGGTCATGCCCCGGATGAATGGCATCGAGGTGCTTCGTCAGCTGCACCGGCGGGGGCTGCTGGGGACGATCCCGGTTTTCCTGATCACAGCGGATGTGGGCAGTGCCGATATGCGGGAGGCCTATGAATTGGGGGTCATGGATGTCATTTTCAAGCCCGTGGTTCCCTATATCGTCCTCCGGCGGGTCAACTCGGTGGTGGAGCTGTTCCGTGCCCGGCAAAGACTGGGAGCGGAGGTGGAGCGGCAGCGGGATCAGCTGCTGCTTCAGGCCCAGCAGCTGGCGGATCTGAGCATGGGGATGGTGGAGGCGCTGTCCACCGCCATTGAATTCCGCAGCGATGAGTCCGGAGAGCATGTACGCCGGATCCGTGATATTACCTGCCACCTGCTGCGCAGTACACCCTTGGGGCAGGACATTCCCGAGGATCAGATCCGGCTGATCGGTGTGGGAGCCATTACCCATGATGTGGGAAAGATTTCCATTCCGGATGCCATTTTGAACAAGCGGGGACGGCTCTCTCCCGAGGAATATGCGCTTATGAAGTCCCATACCGTAAAGGGGGCGGAACTCCTGTCCAAGATTCCCCAGATGCGGGAGCACTCCTCCTATCGCTATGCCTATGATATTGCCCTGCACCACCACGAGCGGTGGGATGGAGGCGGATACCCGGATGGGCTCTCCGGCGACCAGATCCCCATTTGGACGCAGATCGTCTCCCTGGCGGATGTGTACGACGCCTTGGTCAGCAAGCGGTGCTACAAAGACGCATTTTCTCCCGACGTGGCCATGGATATGATAAGCAGCGGACAGTGCGGCGTGTTCAATCCCAAGCTGCTGGACTGCTTCCGGAAGGAGGAGCCGCTGCTCCGCCAATTCTATCACACGGAAGGAGCAAATCGAAATGGATGAAACCAGACGCGCACAGCTGGCCGCAGCAGGGGTGGATGTGGAAGAAGCCCTGACGCGATTCATGGGGAATGAGGACTTGATGCTGAAATTCCTGCTGCGTTTTCCTGAAGACCCCAGCTTTTCCCAGCTGAAAGCGGCCATGGAACACGGTGATGCTGCCGGGGCGTTTACAGCGGCCCATACCCTCAAGGGAGTGGCCGGGAATCTGTCCCTGAAAGATCTTTTCCAGCAGGTAGGCGCGATGGTGGAGGATCTTCGGAAGGGAGACCTGGCATCGGCTGCCGGGAAGATGGGGGATTTGGAAGCGCAATACCTCCGCATCACGCAGGCGCTTGATCATCAGGCGTAAAGCGTCACGGAATGCGTCCGTGACAACAACTGAATTGATAGGCAAAACCGCTGAAAGGCGGTGACGCAAAGCTGTGAGTCTACGGCAGAAGCTGCTATGATCGTCAGGCTGCAAAGAATACTCGGTACGCATTGGTGCCGGCATCCTTTGCAGCTTTTTTGTTGGAGGAATATCAGTGAACGAAGTTTTTCGGCAGGAAAAGAAATATTGGATGACACAGATCGACATGCAGATCCTGTCCGGGCGTCTGGAAAAGGTCATGCTCCAGGATCCCCACAACGGGGCCCAGGGCTATACCATCCGCTCCCTCTATTTTGACACGCTGGGGGAGACGGACTATCAGGGGAAGATCGACGGCCTGGAGCTGCGGCGGAAGATCCGCCTGCGGGCCTATGATCCCACTGCCGCATTCGCCATGCTGGAGATGAAGCAAAAAGAGGGGAACTATCAGAAAAAGCGCTCCCTGCGCCTGGAGCTGGCTGACGCCCAGGCAGTGGCCCGGGGACAGTACGACCCCCTGCTGCGGTATGCGGATCCCTTCGCGGCGGAGTGCTATGGCCTGCTGCATGGGCAGTGCTACCGGCCCAAAACCATTGTGGAATACCGGCGCAAGGCCTTCATCGCCCGGGAAAACAAGATCCGCATCACCCTGGATCACCAGATCCGGGCCACGGAGAGCTGCTGGGATCTCTTTTCCCCCCAGCTCAACCTGTATCCGGTGATGGATCCCTTCAACGGCCTGCTGGAGGTCAAATACAACGGATTCCTGCTCAGCTATATCAAGACGCTGATCAACGGAGCGGATCGCGGGGAATTGTCTGTGAGCAAATACTGCCTGGCACGAAGTGCCACACTGCACTACTCACTTTGAAAACGGAAGAGGAAACGCTATGAAAAATCTGATTTTGGAACTGTTTGAAGACTCGGGGCAGCTGGATCCGCAAACCATCCTGGCGCGGTTGGCTGTGGCCACCGTGATTGCCGGTTTTATCTTCTTGTCTTATCGGATTTCCCATGAGGGAAGCATTTACAGCAAGAAGTTCAATGTGTCCCTGGTGGCGCTGACCATCATTACCACGTCTGTGATGGTGGTGATCGGCAATAACATTGCCCTGTCCCTGGGCATGGTGGGCGCGTTGTCCATCGTCCGCTTCCGGACGGCCATCAAGGATTCCCGGGATACGGTGTACATCTTTTGGACGATTGTGGTGGGGATCTGCTGCGGTGCAGGCGACTTCTGGGTGGCCGCTGTGGGCAGCGCCTTCACGTTCCTGGTGCTGCTGCTCTTTGGGCGGATCAAAAACGATGACCGCCTGCTGCTCATCATCCGTTCCTCCCGGGTCAATGAGGAGCGGATTGAAGCGCTGATTTTTCAGTATTACGCCAGAAAAGCCAATCTGCGGGTGAAGAATACCACGGAAACCACCGTGGAATTCATCTACGAGCTCAGCAGGCGCACCATGAACCGGGCAGAACGGAGCAGGCAGGGTGTGAACGCCAGGAAGCGCATTACCGACGCCCTCTATGAGCTGGGCAGCATCGAGTACTGCAACATCGTCATGCAGAATGATGAGATCAGCAGCTGATTTTCATCAGACCTGGAAGAGAGGGGGTGCGGGCTGTGAAATATAAGATCCTGGGTGTGACTGCGATGGTGCTGATGGTACTGATCGCATTTTCAGCTGCTGCGCTGGATCAGGACAATCCCAACAACCGGATCCACCAGCACCTGACGGCCCGCGGGCCTGATGCCGGGTGCGACTGTGACGGCAGTGAGCTGTGTACCCATCTGCCTCTGGTGGTCATCGATACCGGCGGCGTGGAGATTCCGGGGGAACCGATTTCGGAGGATGGGCTCACCCTGGAAGAAAACGGCGATATCGATTACGAATACACCTATGTGACGAAGGCAGAGGACGGCAGCAGTTCCATTGCCTGTCAGGTGCAGGTGATGGACGGGGAAGATACCAATCACCATGTCACGGATTCTCCCTCTCTGGAAGTTGATGCCCAGATCCGTATCCGGGGAAATACCTCTCGGAGATTTGACAAAAAAGGCTATTTGCTGAGAATTACAGAGGAAGACGGCGTCCAAAACAAGAATGTAGGCATGTTGGGGATGGCTCCACACCATGAGTGGGCCCTCCATGGGCCCTATCTGGATAAAAGCCTGATCCGCAATTACATGTGGTACAACATTGCCGGAGAGTTTATGGATTACGCTCCCAATGCACGCTTCTGTGAGGTCATCATCAACGGCGAGTACCAGGGCTTGTACGTGATGGTGGAGACCATTACCAATGGCGAAGACTGCCGGCTCAATATGAGTATGCCCCAGGATGGAGCCTCCATGGTGAGCTATGTGGTTCGCCTGGACCGCGGGAGCAGCAATCCCATTAAAAACATCGATACCTTTGCCATGTACGCCCTGCGCAACGATCAGATGATCGATATTGTCTATCCGGGAACGGGAAATCTAACACCGGAGCGGAGCGAATATATCCGTCAGGATTTTTCTGATTTTGAAAAAAGCCTTTATTCCTACGACTATGACACGGAGCCATACGCCTGGTGGAACGACGCGGATCTGGATTCCTTCGTGGACTATTTCCTGGTGAATGAATTTACCTGCAATTACGATGTGGGTGCCCGCTCTACATATGTATATAAGGATCTCCGGGGCAAATACAAAATGTGCATCTGGGACATGAATTCCGCTTGCGACAACTTCCATTTCAGCCAGATGGATCCCCAGGAGTTTCAAATGCAGTACATCCCCTGGTTTTATATGCTGTGCAAGGACGAGCATTTTGTCAACCGCGTAATTGAGCGCTACCGCCAGCTGCGGGAGTCCTATCTCAGCGAGGACTATCTGTTTCAGTATATCGACGACACGGTGGCCTTCCTGGGCCCCGCCATCGAGCGGAATTTTGAAGTGTGGGGCTATACTTTTCTGGAATACACGCCGCTTCACCCCTATGAACGCAATCCGGCCAATTATGAGGCAGCCGTCCAGCAGCTGAAGGACTTTATTCATGAGCGGGGGGAGTGGATGGATGAGAACATCGAGATCCTCCTGCAATACTGCCATGAGTCCAAAGTCAAAAAGTTCAACCACTGAGGAAGGAGGCGTGCGCCATCAAAAAATTCATCATTGGAGCCTGCATTGTGGTGCTGCTGATTTTCGCGTGGAACACAGCCTATTATGAACTGGGCGTCTATATCGATCTGGACCCCGACCGGCCGGTGACTACCTTTATGACCACGGACTCCGACACCATCTACATGGAGCGGGACGGTCAGGCGGTCCCCTTTGAGATCCGGGGCGTCAATATGGGCGTGGGACTGCCGGGGGAGTGGGCCACCGATTATGCCATCGATCAGGAGACTTACCTGCGCTGGTTCAGGTGGATCCAGGAGATGGGGGCCAACACCATCCGGGTCTATACCATATTGCACGATGACTTTTATAACGCTTTTTACGAATACAATACCCAGCGGGAGGAGGCAGGGGAAGAACCCCTGTGGCTGATCCACGGCGTTTGGATCAACGACTACGTGCAGAACTCCCACCGGGACGCCTATGATGAGGATTTCCTCCAGACATTCCTGGACGACTGCCGCACAGTGGTGGATATCCTCCACGGCAACAAGAATCTGTCTCTGGGCTATGGATTGGGCTCCGGCTCCTACCGGAAAGATGTGTCGCCCTGGGTGATCGGGTACATTCTGGGTGTGGAGTGGGAGGATGTGACCGTGGCGTACACCGACCACAAATATCCGGAACGGAACTCCTATCAGGGGACTTATCTGTATACCACCGCCGATGCCTCCCCCTTTGAGGCCATGCTGTGCCAGGTGGGCGATCAGATCATCGAATATGAGTCCAACCGCTATAAGCAGCAGCGGCTCATCGCCTTTTCCAACTGGCCCACCACCGATCCCTTTTCCTACCCTGAGGTGATTACCAAATTTTTTATGAAGTGTGCTACGGTGGATGTGGAGCACATCCAGGCTTCGGACGCCTTTTTGTCGGGGCTGTTTGCCTCCTACCATGTTTACCCCTATTACCCCGACTATCTCAATTACATGCTCAATCCCCCGGACATTGAGGGCAGCGAGTCTTTGTGGCTGGACGCCCAGATTGCCGCTGGTTCCCAGGATATGGGGGTACCCATTGAAACCTATCTCCCCGGCGGACAGCAGTGTACTTATCTGGACAGCAGCGGCCAGCCCAATACTTACTACACCTACCTCAAGGCCCTGACCAACTACCATACCATCCCGGTGGTCATCTCCGAGTACGGCGTATCCACCGGCCGGGGCATGGCCCAGCGGGATTACAACACCGGACGCAATCAGGGCCATATGTCCGAGCAGGAACAGGGGCAGGCCGTCATCGACTGCTATGAGGACATCATGGCGGCCGGCTGCGCCGGAAGCTGCGTCTTCTCCTGGCAGGACGAGTGGTTCAAACGCACCTGGAACACCATGCACGCGGTGGATCTGGACAATACCCCCTATTGGAGCGATTACCAGACCAACGAGCAGTATTTCGGCCTGTTGGCCTTTGACCCGGGGGAGGAGGAGAGTGTCTGCTATGTGGACGGGGACACCTCGGAATGGACGGATGCGGATCTGGTTTTTTCCGACGGCCCCTTCTCCCTCTCCATGAAGTACGACGAGAAGTTCCTGTACTTCCTGATCGAGAAGGAGGGCTTTTCCCCCGGGACGGACACCCTCTATCTCCCCATCGACACCACGCCCAAAACGGGGAGCACCTACTGCCAGAACCATGACCTATCCTTTGCGCGTCCCTGTGACTTCCTCATCGTCATCGATGGGGTGGACAACAGCCGGGTACTGGTACAGGAGCGGTATGAGGTGCTGCGGGCCATGTTCCTCCATGAGACGGAGGATCGGGATCCGTATCTGGACCCGGTGGATGTGGACACACCGGTCTTCAAGCCCATTGAACTGATGCTCCAGACCGCCACGCCCCTGCTTACCGGAAACTGGCAGGCCTCGGCGGAGACCTACGAGACAGGCAAACTCACCTACGGCAACGCCAACCCGGAGGCGGAGGACTTCAACTCCTTAGCGGACTTCATCTTCTCCGGGGACTGTGTGGAACTGAAGCTGCCCTGGCAGCTGCTAAACTTTGCCAACCCCTCGGAAATGATGATCCACGATGATTACTATGAGCACTACGGAGTCGAGTACATCCAGATCGACGAAATGTATGTGGGCCTTACTGACAGTGCCCACACGGAATACCGTGTTTCCATGGAGCCTTTTGTCCTGGAGGGATGGGGCAAGACCGTGACCTATCACGAGCGGCTCAAGGAGTCTTATTATATGATCCAAGAACATTGGACGCAGTAAACCTGAAAGGGGGGCGGATATGCGCATCGAATCCATGATTTACATTTACGGGGCAGTCTGCCTGAGTATGATCCTCTTTAATGTGGTCTACAATCTGCTCCTCAAGAGCAGCCGGCTGCGGCTGGAGAGACGGTGCGGGGCGGTGCGGGTCAGGCTCCTTCCCCAGCTGATCCGCCTGCGCCAGGGATTGGGGGTAGAGGAAAAACATCTGGTTTATCTGGAGCACGCTCTGCGGAGGGAGAAAAACCTCATGGCCTTTGACCAGGTTCTGAAGGATCTGCTGCAAAGAGGCGATGAAGAGCTGGAGACGGCGTATCTGGAGCAGATCCAACCGGCGATCCTGTATTTGGCGGTGATCTACCAGAGACGGGATGCTGTCAGCGCTGCCTATTTTTCCTATGTGCTCTCCCGCTACATGGCACCCAGACATCTGTCTATCCACTCCGTGCAGGGAGTCCTCCTGGACTATATGCGCAAGGAGAATCTGTATTGCCGGGTCAACGCCCTGCAGGCCCTGTGCCGGTTCGGCAGTGCGGAGAATATCCTGACCGCTCTGCAGATCCTGGATCAGGGATCGGTCTTTGTCCATGAAAAGATCCTGACCGAGGGACTGCTGACCTTTACCGGGGACCATGATGAGCTGATCCGGATGCTCTGGGGGCAGCTGGACGGTTTTTCCCAACATACGCAGCTGGCGATTTCCAACTACATCCGGTTCCGGTCCGGGGCCTACACCGCGGAGATGTTTGCAGTTTTGCAGGATGAGAGCCGGGGAAAGGAGCTTCGCCTTTCCGCCATCCGGTATTTCGGCCGCTACTATTACCGGCCTGCCCAAGATACGCTGCTGGACTTGGCCCGGCAGAAAGATCCGGAACTGTGGGAATACACCACGGTCAGCGTCTCCGCCCTGGCCCGCTATCCGGGCGAGGCCACAGTCGCCGCACTGAAAGAGGCGCTGCACAGCTCCAACTGGTATGTGCGCTATGATGCCGCCGTCAGCCTCCAGGCCCTGCATGTGGATTATATGGATCTGATGGACGTGATTACAGGCAGTGACCGGTATGCCCGGGAGATGATGGTGTACCGGATGGAGAGCGACAGAATGCAGAAAGCGGGTGTTTGATCAGTTGATGATGGATACGTTTAAACTGTTCTTCAGCTGCGTGGGCGTGTTTTTTATCCTGTACATGATCGGATACGCCAGCTTTCTCTTCCTGGCGGTCACGGTGGGTTCCTCCACTCTCTATCAGCTCCGACGCCGGAATCAGCTGAAAAATGAGCTTTTGCAGCACTATTACGTACCGGTGACCATTGTGGTTCCGGCCCACAACGAGGAGGTCACCATCCAAAGCACCGTCCAGTCTCTGCTGAGCCTGGAGTATACGCTCTACGAGATCGTCATTGTGGATGACGGCTCCACGGATCAAACAGCCCAGCTCCTGCGGGAGACCTTTCGTATGCACCAGGTCGCCCGGCCCATTCACCGCAGCATCCCCTGCCAGGAGGCAGTGGCCGTTTTTGAAACCCAGGAGTTCAAGGTGCCCATTACCCTGATCTGCAAAAAGAACGGCGGAAAAGCCGATGCCCTGAACATGGGCATCAACGCCTCCCGGTATCCGTACTTTATCTGTATGGATGCCGATTCCGTCCTCCAGTACGATTCCCTGGAAAAAATCGTGCGGCCTGTTCTGGAAGATGGAAATGTGGTGGCCGTGGGCGGGGCAGTCCGGCCCTGCAACGGGGCGGAGATCCAGAACGGACGGGTGATCTCCTACCACATGCCCCGCCAGATCCTCCCCTGTATGCAGGTGCTGGAGTATGACCGCTCCTTCCTGGCGGCCAGGATCCTGTTTGACAAGTTCAATGGCAGCATCATCATTTCCGGCGCGTTTGGCCTGTTCAAAAAGAGCGTGGTCATCGACGCCGGCGGCTACGATGCCACCACCATGGGGGAGGATATGGAACTGGTGGTGAAGCTCCATGTCTTTTGCCGGGAACACGGGTTGGCGTATCGGGTCCGCTATGCCACCGATGCCATCTGCTGGACCCAGGCACCGGAAAAGCTGGAAGATCTGTGCAAGCAGCGCCGGCGCTGGCACATCGGCCTGTTCCAAACCATGACACGCCACCGGCGGATGCTGGCCAATCCCAAGTACGGCCTGGTGGGCCTGATTTCCTACCTGTATTTCTTGATTTACGAATTGCTCTCGCCGTACATCGAGCTGTTCGGCCTGGCCACCATTGCCGTGGCCTTTGCGGTAGATCTTATCAACGTGCCGTTTATGATCCTGTTTTTTATCATCTATGTGCTCTATTCCGCGATCTTGTCCCTGACTGCGTTTTTCGCCCGCATCCACACCATTGACCTGAAGCTGATCTTTTCCGATGTGCTCAAGGCCATTGGGCTGTGTGTGCTGGAGGTCTCCTGCCTGCGGTTTATCCTGGCTTGGGTACGGGCCACGGCGCTGATTGGGTACAAGAAAAAGAAGCAGGCATGGGGAACGATTGAGAGAAAGAAAATCAATTTTGACTGAGGAGGAGATTTCAAATGACCCTGGATGAATTGAGAAGCGGTTTTTTCGGATATCAGAAAGCCAGTGTATACCGGTACATTACAAGCCTTGAAGAGCAGTTTTCTTCCAAGCTGGTGGAAAAAGATGCGGCCGCCAAAAGAGCGGCGGAGCAGTATCAGGAGAAAATCAATCAGCTGGAGCAGGAGCTCCAGGCAGTGCGGGAGCAGTGTGAGACCCAGAAAAACGAGCAGATGGTCATTGCCCATACCTTGCTGGATGCCCAGCGCTATGCCGAGCAGATGAAGCAGGAATCCGCCCAAAAGCAGCAGGAGGCCCAGCGGTGCTTGGACGAGCAGGTCGCAGAGAAAAACCGGGAGCTGGAGCGGTATCGCAGCCAGGTCCAGGAACTGCGGAAACTGTTCCTCTCCATGCTCAAGGAGATGGACGGCACAGCCGGCCAGCTGGAGGAGAAGATTCAAACGGTACAGGCGGATTGCCCGGATCAGAACCTCGCCTTGTTCCACCGCAAATCGGGGCCGGTGGCATGAGCCCCAAGGAGTAGAATGTGGAAGATCGAGTGATTCTCTACGTGGCCGGGAATCCGGATGCGTATCCGCTGGAGTATTACGACGCTGCATCCGAAACCTATCAGGGGGTGCTGCCGCAGCTGCTGCAGCAGTTTGCCAACCAGAGCGGCTATGAGGTGCTGTATTATCCCACAGAAGGAGCGGATCGCAGAGCGCATCTGGCCAAAAACCTGCAGGTGGATATGGTGTCCGGATATCGGGACGGGGACACATTTCCAGCCTGCGAGGAGCGGGTTTCCCTGTTCCAAACCTCCTACCAGGGCCGGGAGCAGACCTATTATCTGTGCCTGACCCAAACGGCTCCGGAATCCCTGAAATCCGACCTGGAGGCTTTTTTTGCCGCGGTGCCCCAGGAGACTGTTACCGGGATCCTGATGGAGACCCAGGCTCCCCCTCAGGCTCCTGCCGGATCTGATCTGGTCATAGGCGGGCTGGCATTGGCCGTGGGGATCCTCTCTGCTGCGCTTTTCCTGCTGGCCCGGCGGTATCGCAGGCGGCTGCGGAAAGCGGAGGAGAGCCGGGAGACGGATGCGGTTACAGGCCTTGGAAATTTTGATTACCTGATGCGGTATTACAGGCAGATCGTCAATGATAAGAACCGGGTACTCTACAGCCTGTTTTATTTCTACGTGGATACGGACCGGCTGCGGCGCGTTGGCGGCAGTCAGGAGACAGACGCCTTTTTGCGCTACTGCGCGGTGGTGCTGCAGGAGTACACCGCCAATACGGATATCCTGGCCAAAGTTTCCGACCAGGGCTTTGTGCTGCTGAAGTTTTCCGGCAACATGCAGACCATCCGGCAGCGGATCCAGCCGCTGTTCCATCGCATTCACACGTATGCGCAGACCTATGGAAAACCCTTTGAGAGCACAATAACCACCGGGATCTATTCCCTGAAAGCAGAAGACCGGGATCTCAACGAGGTGATTTTCAACGCCTCCCAGGGGGCGCACGAAGCCGCACGCAGGCAGGTGGACTACGTCATTTGTACGGAGGAGATGCACGGGAAAATCGCGGAGGAACGAAAGCTCCAAAGCAGTGTGGATCAGGCGCTGGAAGATCATGCGTTTACGCTGTATCTCCAGTTTTATGTGGATGCCTACAGTTCCCGTATTATGGGCGCAGAGGCCCTCTCCCGGTGGAATCACCCCCAGAGAGGACTGCTGACACCGGAAGCCTTTATCCCCCTTCTGGAGCGGGAGGGAACCGTCTTCAAACTGGACTACTATTGCCTGGAGGAATCCTGCAGATTCCTGGATTCACTGGTGGGAAAGGGCGTGGATCAGTTTTTCATCTCCTGTAATTTTTCCCGGGAGACTTTTGCACAAGCGGATTTTGCGGCACGCTGCAAGGCCATCATGGATTCCTACCGGTTTCCGAGGGAACTGCTGATCTTTGAGCTGACAGAGAGCTCCTTTGACCGGCGTACTCCCCAGATCATCGAAAATATGACGGAGCTGAGAGCGTACGGTATCCGGCTTGCTTTAGATGATTTCGGCGGGGGCTTCACCTCCTTTTCCGATTTGCAGCAGTATCCGTTGGACGGCATCAAGCTGGATAAGAGCCTCATCGACAACAGTATGACAAAAAATGGAATTGCGATCCTGCGGGCTATGGTGCAGGTGGGCCATGAGCTGAACCTCACCATCCTGGCCGAGGGCGTGGAGACCGACGCACAGGTACAGGCGCTGAGGCAGATCCACTGCGATGTCATCCAGGGATTCAGATTTTACGCGCCGATCCCGGAAAAAGAGGCGGAGCATAAAATATTGGAACAGTTCCGACAGGCTTCCCTGTCCTGATTCACAGAGGATCAGCACCGGTGCCCGCATCCGATGGCGGCGGACAGGAAGGCAATACAGACAACAAACGCCACCGGCATCCATCTGGATGCCGGTGGCACCATATCTTGCGCAATTCCGTTGCTGGCCCCGGCGGAGCTTCACAAAAGCACATGAGAAGACGGCTGCGGCGAGATTGCTTTTTCCAGTGGAAAGAGATATAATTTTAGGTGGAAAATCTTACCGATTGAAGTTTTTGCATGAAGAATGAAAAGAGGGGGAGTTTTCATGGAGACGAGAGCACGGAAAGAACGGATCCGGGGCGTGCCCCGGAAAGGAGCGCTGCTGACAGCGTCCGCTGTGCTGCTGATGGCCGGGCCGGTGGTGGAGTGGCTTTTGAGCAAGGTGGTGGAGGATTACTACACCTCCGTATCCATCTTCTTTTGTCTGCTGACCGTGGCGGGCGGCATCCTTTTGTTGACGGCCTGGGAGCGGAAGGCATGCTGCGCTGTAGGCGGCGCCCTGGTGCTGTTTGGGGCCGCTGTGACCATGAACCGGCCGCTGCTGCTGGCAGCGGTGGCCTTCTGGGTAATTTCTGTGGCGGGTACATCCTGGAACAAAGCGCCGGGTTTTCTGCCGGAGAAATTCCGGATGCCGGTGATGAATCTGATTTGCGTGGTCCTGGCAGCAGTCAGTGGCCTGCAAAGCTTGCCCGAGGTTCAATATACGCCCGTATGGCTGGTGCCGCTGGTGCTGGTAACGGTGGGTGCCGTGCTGCTGTGCGGTAATGTACAGGCGGAGGTGTTTTTGCCCCTGTCGCCGGAGGAGCGGGCCCGGAAAGAACTGGGCCTGCGGTACAAGTCCGTTCCCAGGGCCGGGATCCTGGGGATTTTGGGCGCGCTGTTCATTGTGGCCGGCGGAGCCCGGCAGATGGTGAACATCTTCCAGCTGATGGGGTCGTTTGAGGTGCCGCTGTGGAATCTGCTTTGGCCTGCACTGACTGTTGCGGCGGGTATCCTGCTTTTGCTGCGCAGCCAGAGGGAGAAATGGCTCCTGCCCGCTGCAATTTTGCTGTTGATCTGCCAGATCCGGGATCTTCTGGCCATGCGCCAGGCGGTGCTGTATGCGGATCAGATGGGCGTGGCCCTTCAACAGACTCAGCGGGAGGCCCTTTTGTTCCTCTCTGGGCTTTTGCTGCTCATCAGTGCCGTGGGGGTCAGATGGAATCGCCCTGTGGGGAAAGCACGGCCGGTTCCGGCGCTGAACGCCGCCGCAGCGGCGCTGGCGGCGGCCAACGGGATCTGGACTGTGTTCTACCAGGTGTCCATGATGGCGGATGCCGCCCGGACAGGCTCGGAGGTGGGCTTTGATTCGGTGGGGGATCTGTTGTTGGGACTTCTGCTGCAAATCGGCCTCGTACTGGTAAACCTGGCTATGGAGGGCCGTCAGGCACCGGCCAAGGCATGGAAGGTGGATGGCGGCAAGTACCGCCGGGGCATCTCCGGCTTTGTGGGCGGCTTTTATACCGACGTGGGCGGCAAGCTGCAGCTGTTGGCCAAGATCTGCGGCCTGCTGTATCTAATTTTGGGCGCTTTGGGCGTATTCATGATGGCCTTGAGTGTGGTGGTGCTGCTGTTGCAGCTGGTGGGAGTCATTCCACCCTATATCAGCCCCTGGCCGCTGCTGTTGGGCGGACTGGTCAGCGTGGTAAGCGCGCTGATCCTGGCGGTGGGGACCTGGCCCCTGTACGCCTTCGGCCAGATGGCAGCCGATCTCCACGCCATCCGCGGGGAAGGAGGGCGCGCCTCCGGTGCCGTTCCTGAAGGGGGAAGAAGCGGAGAGACTGTCCCCAAGACCGGTGCATCTGCCGATAACCCCGATGAGCTGCCGGAGCTGTAACGGGAGGCTGCCATGGAAAATCGCTATATCCGGCGCTTTGCACTGCCGGAGCGGATGTATACCGTCTCCTCCCCGGTGGTGCTGGCAGCCGGCGTCCTGCTGGAGGACACCAGGATCCCCCGTCTGGTGGCCCAGCTGAAATGGAAGAGCATAGACCCAAGACCCCTGACTGCCCTGACGGTGGCAGTGCGGTGCCCGGAGGACGGGGAGACCAGTGAGACGGTATTTACCTACTCGGATCTGCACATCACCAGGGGGCAGACCTTCGGCGTCTACACGGCCATCGTCCTGCCCTGGGGCAGCTACTGGAACATGGAGGTTCGGGCGCTGTCCGCAGCCTTTGCCGACGGGACGCGCTGGACGGCGCCGGAGGACGCCGCCTGGGCGCCGTTGCCGTCGTTCACGCCTCTTCCGGAGGCGGTGGAGGAGCCGGAGCTGTTGGCGCTGAGTGCTGCCCTGCCTAAAAGCCGGTATGCCTTCTGGAGCGGACAGGGACTGTGGTACTGCTCCTGCGGCGGTGTGAACCGGGAGAGTGAGACGGCGTGCCACCGCTGCGGCTGCCGCAGGGAAGAAGCGCAGCGCCTGGCCTCTGCCCACGGGCTCCGCCAGGTGCGCCGGGAGCAGGCAGAGGAGCAGGAGCGCCTGGCCCAGGAGAATGCCCGGCGCCGGGAGGAGGCCCAGACCCGGAAGAAGGCCGCCCGGCAGCAGATGGCCGGGTTCAGGGCCCGCTTTCACCGGGGCGCGGCCCCTGCGGCGGCGCCTCCGGAAACGGCGGCGCCTCAGCCCCACCGGGAGCCTGGAGAGAAGAGCACACCGGAAATCCGGGAGGTTCAGCTGCCGGCTGCCGGGGAGAGCTCCGGCCATCCTGTGGAGACGGCGCCCGGAGGGGAAACTGCTCCTGCCCGGACGCCGGCGGCCAAGCCCCGCCGAAGGGGGAAGAAAGCCCTGGGGATCGCCGCAGTGGTGGTCCTGCTGGCGGCGGGATTCTTTTTCCTATCCCGGCTGCTGGGGGGTACTGATGCTGACATTGGCATCACTGGAGTCCGGGTGCTCCATGTCACCGCCCCCGGCGACGGGGAAACGGTCCTCTTTACCGTAGAGGAGGACGCGGAGGGCGTGTGCACCGTCACGCCGGAGCTGGTGCAAGAACAGATCCCGGGGGTGGCGTATATCAATCTGGACGGCGTGCCGGACATGGGGGACGACATCGACGCCTATCTCATCAACAGCTTTCAGATGGCTATGCTGGTCTCCAGCCGGGGAGAGTATGGCTCCGAAGGGGAGTGGGGCTCTTTTGATGCCAACCGTGACCCCAACAGCCCTCTCTGCCTGCTGCTCTATGACAGCAACTTCCACTTGATGGGCCACGCCGTAGGCGTGCCGCAAGAGGCAGGGGACGGACAGTGGCAGCTGGAGGTGACGCTGTGTGACTATGACTTCACGGCACTTTTTGAGCAGCAGCTCTCCGATTTTGAAGCCCAGCGGGAGGAGATCTTTGCCCACTACATTGCCCCGGAGGACATCATAGGCTCCGGTGCGGAATACTTCCTGGAGGGCTACAACACCGGCCGAGGGCCCACCCTGCTGCCCGGAGACGCCCAGGGCTATCACCTCTGGGCCCAGTACACCTCACCCTATGTGGCGGAGCACAGCCGCAGCCTGGACCGGCTGAGAGACCGGCTCCCCCGGGAGGACCGGTGGCGCTGCTTCCTGTTCCTGGATGGGGACTATCAGCTGCTGGGCTACACCATGATGGACTCCACGGGAGGCGGCGGCCAGGTGACCGACACAGATATCACCCCCTTGGGCACGGCAGAGCTGATCCTGAGGGAGAACAGCGACGGAAACTGCGAGTTCACCGAGGATCTGCTGCGCCAAGCGGTACCGGAGATGGACTTTTTCAACTTCGGCGGCTATATGCCGGATCTGAGCGGGGATGTGAAGGCCTATGTGAAAGACAGTCTCCATATGGCCTGGCTGGTGACCTCCCAGGGCCGGCAGCGGGGCGGGCACTCCTCCGCCACCTGGAATCTGGCCGAAGATCAGATCTTCACCCTACTGCTTTACAGCGACTTCACCACCCTGTGCGGCTACTTCGTGGGCGTGCCGGAGAACCTGGGAGGCGGGCAGTGGCGCATGGAACTCACCCTGTGCGACTATGACTTCTCCGCCCTCTATGAAGAGCAGGCCGTGGGCTACACAGCCGCGCCCCAGCTGCCGGAGATCTCCCAGGATGATATCGCCTCCTGCGGTGCGGCCTGGTATATCGAGCCGGTGGATCAACTTTACGGTGAAGATTCGTTCAACCATCGTTTGCGGCTCCAGAGCCTGTGGAGCCGGGCCACCTCCCCCTATATCAGCCGGTTCTGCCGCCCCATCACCGATCTGCCCAATGCGGCCCGGTGGTCTACGGAGGAGTTCCCTCATGACTATCTCCTGCTGAACAGCTCCATGCAGTACATGGGCTATGTGACTGTCACTGACGGGGACCGGGTGGCTGGGATGCACATGGACTTTCCCTCCGGGCTTCATACCGACGCGGCACTGGATTTGACGGCGGACGGGGAGTATTGCTCTTTGACATTGGAGCAGGTGTAAAAGATTGTGCCCCAGACCACAGCCATGGAGTTCCGGGGCGTACCGGACCTGGGCAGCGTGGAGGAGTATCTGAAGATTAGCGACAATATGGCATTTCTGGTGGCCTCCGGCGGAAACTCCGTTGTTGGACAGACCAGCGGGCGGTTCTCCGTCCAGGGGGGACGGGCACCCTTCCGGGTATTGCTTTTGTACAGCGGGTCCACCACCCTGTGCGGCTATTTCTTCGGTGAGCCCAGTCATGTGGGCGGGGACACCTGGCGCATGAACATCACGCTGTGCGACTACGACTTCTCCGGCCTCTATGCACAGCAGAAGCGGGACTTTGAGGAGGCCTCTCTGCCGGAGTATATCGCCCCGGAGCAGGTGGAGCGCAGCGGCGCGGTCTGGTGCATCGACACCGGCTATTACTTTGAAGACACGGATGACTTTTCCCAAACAGTGGAGCTGTACGGGCTGTGGAGCCGGGAGCATTCCGTAGGGATGAAGCGCTTGTGCAAGTCCGCGGAGGATTTGGAGCAGCTGCGTCCCCGCAGC
This sequence comes from uncultured Oscillibacter sp., assembly GCA_905200545.1. GTDB lineage: Bacteria > Bacillota > Clostridia > Oscillospirales > Oscillospiraceae > Oscillibacter. The sequence goes on along the minus strand of CAJKKQ010000001.1, from coordinate 121,578 downwards.
AATGAGAATGCCCGGGCCTATGTATTGCTTCTGGACAAAGATTACCGTTCCATAGGTTACACCATTTTGACTGCCTGAGGGAAAACAGCGAAAGAGGGCCTGGAGCTATCTAGCTCCAGGCCCTCTTTCGCTTTGCCTCCCAGGGGAGATTGTGGTTTTACAGGTTTGTCCGGCACTTGATTTTGCGTGTGGCCTGCTGGGACAGGATGACCCTTTTGTAGGCACGCATGCTGTTTTACACAAAAAATAAACACAAAATTTTACGCCAAACGGAAAATGAATTTGAAGAAAGGGTTTGATTCTCAATAGGCATTATGCTACCGTATGTAATATGTAATACAACTTACGTATTACAATACGGAAAGGGATGGGGGAGAAATGAAGCGTGGTCAGCATAAGTGCTTCGTGTTTTGAGTTTAGCGAGCTATGGAAACTGGCGGAATATAGCCAGATGTTGGAAACGGAAAAAGTCGGCGTGGAGTTGTTTGCGGATGCAATGGGCTTTGGGGAGACGGCGTATATTCAGGAGCTGTTTCCCAAGGTGGACTTAGGGATGCATTGCCCGGCCAAGGACATCAATCTGTTGGCAGATGCGGGAAGCCGGGCCTGGCGGTATACTCTTACCAGAATGGAGAGTACATTGGCCAGCTGCCAAAAGTTAAATTGTCCGTATATGGTGCTTCATACGAATGTGACGGCACAGCCACTGACAGAAGATCCGGTGATGCTGAGAGAGCGGGGGATCGAGCGAATCGGAACGATTGCGGAATTGGCAAAGCGCTACGGGGTGAAGATCTGGGTAGAGAATGTAGGAACCAGATATCGCAAGACCCTGCTTTACACCTATCACGATTATATCGATCTTTTCAGGCAGCTCCCCCAGGTAGACGCCCTAATTGATGTGGGACATGCCCACATTAATGGGTGGGACATTCCAGACCTCATCCGGACACTTGGTGCCAGGCTGAAAGGACTTCATGTTCATGATAATTTCGGTGTTCGGGATGTACATATCCGGATAGGCAGCGGAAGTGTGGACTTTGAACCCATCAAGGAGGCGGTAGGGGAACTGCAGGAGGCGCCCAACCTGATCGTGGAGTACCTGATGCCGAGCTGTGATAATGTACCTGCTATTTTGGAGGACTGCCGCAAGCTTGCTGGGTGGCATCGTTAAAAAGAGGATGCTGGCGGCATAGATTTGAACTTCTCCTTATGGAAATGTAGTTGTATTTTCGGAGAATCATGATAAAATGGTTGTACATGTAATACATCTTACATATACGAGGAGAGAAAATTATGCCCATTGAACCGATTAAAAAGAGCAATGTTTCCGAAGAAGTTTTTGAGCAAATGAAGGCCTTGATTTCCACAGGAGAGTGGAAAGCAGGAGAAAAGATCCAGTCAGAAAACGATCTGGCAAAAACGTTTCATGTCAGCCGTGTATCCATTCGGGCTGCCCTGGGAAGGCTCAACGCCCTGGGTTTGGTGGTATCCAAACAAGGTGAAGGAACCTTTGTGGGAGAGGCAACGATTGAGACGTGCATGAACAGCCTTCTGCCGATGCTGATTATTGACCACACACAGCTGATGGATGTGTATGAATTCCGTCGGATTGTGGATGTTGGAAGTGCAAGATTGGCCGCTCAAAATGCCGATTCTGATGATCTTGAGGCGTTAGAGCAAAACCTGAAAGACATGGACAATGCGAATCGGGATGCTGCCGAATTTGCAAGGTTGGATGTTGAATTCCATTTTTTGCTGGCAAAAGCCACCAAGAACTCCGTTATGGTCAAGGTGTACACCGTGATTAAGGAAATACTTCTAACGGAGCAAACGAAGCAGCACACCATGTTTGGACCGTCCGGAGGTCAGATTTATCACCCTTTGATTTTTAAAGCGGTGAAAGACCGGGATGGAGAGCAGGCGGCGCGGATTATGGAAGAGCACCTGGATAAATCCATCCAGAAGCTCAAAGCCGCTTGGAGTAAAGAAACGAACTGACTCCATCTTCCTCCGACGGAACGTATTGGCTGCGCACCTCAAGAGCAAAGCAGCATGATCGCTGCGATGTGCCGGTCAAGATCCAAACTGAGGTTTGGAAGAGTATCCAAAATTGAGGAGGAAAAAAGATGAAAAAGAGCGCGAAACTTAGACTGTTTGCCCTGGCAATGACTTTGGTTGTCGCACTGGCCGGTTGCGGGTCCAATGCTGCCTCCACAGACGACGATGACCAGCAAGCGGGGAACGAAGCAGAAAGCACACAGGAAATCGACTGGCCCCAAAAGGCCATTACTGTGGTGGTTCCTGCCAGCGCGGGCGGAGACACGGACAGCTATGCCCGTATTTTCGGCCAGTATTTGGAGCAGGAACTCGGCCAGTCTGTGGTCATTTCCAATGTCGGCGGCGCAGGCGGCACCGTTGGAACCAGACAGGTGAAAGATGCTGAGCCGGACGGGAACACGATCCTGTTCTATCATGGTTCCGCACTGCTCAATACAATTATGGGATTAGCGGATTTTGATGTACGGACCGATATGCAGATTGCCGATATTCCCATCAAGGACAATACGCAGATGCTCTTCGCCGATGCGAAGAAATTCAAGAGCCTGCAGGACGTCATCGATCAATGCAAGGCTGAACCGGAATCTGTTGTTTTTGGACGTGAGACCGGTACGCAGGCCCACCTTGTGGCGCTGGCGCTGGAGGATGCTGCAGGGGTGAAATTCAATCAGGTGGATATTGCCGCCGGATTCTCAAATCTCATTGCGGCCCTGATGGGCGGTCAGATTGATGTGTTCTTTATGACCTACGGCAGTGCCCAGGACTATATTGCATCCGGAGACATTGTGCCGTTGGGCGTTTTCTCGGAAGAGCGCACGGACGCTGCACCGGATGTCCCTACCTTCCGGGAACAGGGGCTGGATCTGGTGTTTGAGAAGTTCTTCTTCTATGCGTTCCCCAAGGATACTCCGGCGGAAATCGTGGAAAAATTCAATTCCGCCGTGGAAAAAGTGGTTGCCCTGCCGGAGTGCCAGGAGGATATTGCGCAGTTTGCACTGACCCCAGAGTTTGTAAACCAGCAGGATACTCAGACTTATTTCGACGAGATGTACGATTTCTACAGCAAATACGCCGCAATGTTCTGAAGTTCTGATTCATAATCAAAAGCGGGAGGAATCGCTAAGGAGAGAAAATCCCTCCGGCGTTTCCCTCCCGCTTTTCATTCCCTCAATGCGTGGTGGAAAGGAGAACCGGTAAAAATGCCGAATAGGAACCGACAGCTTCTGGACATTGGGGCTGGAATTGTGACAATTCTGCTGGCAATTCTGGTTTATGTGGATTCAGCCAGCATAAAGGTCATCGCGGATACAACGTTGGACGCCAGATTTTATCCGAAATTCCTGGCGGTTTTGATGATCCTGCTGAGCCTTATTATCATCCTGCGGGTCGGGATACAATTATCCAGGGCGGAGCATTCATCCTCTGGTTCTGCCAAAGAGAACAAGCATGCAGCGGTGAAAGAGATGCTTCCGGCGGTGGAGACGCTGCTGCTGCTGGGCCTATATGTATTTGCCATAGAGCCGGTGGGATTTTTGCTCTCCACACCATTCTATGTGTTTGGACAGGCTTGGATCCTGGCTCCCAAAAGTCAGCGCAATCCGGTGCGGTTTGCCTTGCTGGGTGTGCTTTCTGCAGTTGCCATCTATTGCATTTTTAAGTTTGGCTTCCAGCTTCTGGTCCCCCCGGGGATCTTGGGATAAGAAAAGGGGAAAGGCTCTATGGAACTTCTGATTCAGGGACTGGCGGCTATGCTGACCGCCCAAAATATCTTGTTTATTTTTTTCGGTACGGCTCTGGGAATTATATTTGGTGCGATCCCGGGGCTGACTGCCACCATGGCGGTGGTGCTGTGCCTGCCGCTGACCTTTGGCATGAATCCGCTCAGCGGAATGGCCTTGCTGATCGGACTTTACATCGGGGGAATTTCCGGCGGACTCATTTCTGCCATTTTGCTCAATATCCCCGGTACCCCGTCTTCCATTGCCACCACGTTTGATGGCCATCCCATGGCGAAGCGTGGTGAAGCGGGAAAAGCCCTGGGCGTTGGAATTGTATCTTCGTTTGTCGGCGGTTCTTTCAGTATTCTGGTGCTGATTCTGATCTCGCCCCTGTTGGCGTCGGTAGCCCTCAAATTTACTTCCTTTGAGTATTTTTCCCTGGCGGTATTTGCCATTTCCATGGTGGCGGGCATGAGCGAGAAGAATCTGGAAAAGGGAATCCTCAGCGGCGTGTTCGGAATGCTCTTTGCTGTGGTAGGATCGGCGCCCATTGACGGGACTGCCCGATTCACATTTGGAAACTACAATTTGCAGGCGGGTTTTCAGCTGGTACCTGTATTGATTGGGATGTATGCCTTGACGGAGGTCATCGACGCCGCTGGAGTACAGGACAGTGTAGAGAAAAACCAAATCCGGGATTACTCCATTAAGGGCTTCGGGTTCCGTTGGGCGGAATTTTTCAAACAGAAGTGGAATCTGCTGCGCTCCAGCGTTATTGGGACGCTTATCGGAATTATGCCGGGTGTTGGGCCTGGGCTTTCCAATATTGTTTCGTACCTGGCTGCGAAAAACAATTCGAAGTATCCTGAAAAGTTTGGAACCGGCATTATGGACGGGATCATCGCCTCTGAGGCGGCCAACAATGCGTCTATCGGCGGAGCCATGGTGCCCCTGATTACCTTGGGCATTCCGGGAGATGCCACCACAGCCTTGCTGCTGGGGGCTCTGACGCTGCATGGGCTGCGCCCCGGCCCGCTCCTGATGAGTACAAATCCGCAGATCGTATATGGGATTTTCGGCGCCCTGATTATTGCCAATATTTTTATGCTGGTAATTGAATATTTTGGCATGCGGGTATTCACCCGTCTCCTTGTGATTCGCAAGCAGTATCTGCTGCCGGTGGTGGTGGCCCTTTGTGTCATTGGATGTATTGGCATTAATAACCGGGTGTTCGACGCCATTACTATTTTTATTTTCTCCATTGTGGGATATCTCTTTAAAAAGTTTGATTTTCCCATTACCCCTATGGTTTTGGGCTTTATTCTGGGGCCGATGGCGGAGGAGAATCTGCGCAGAGCGCTGATGTTCAGCCAGGGGAGCTTTGCACCGTTTGTCACACGGCCCATCAGTGCATGCTTCCTGCTGGTATCCGTCATCGTGGTGGTGCTGGCAGTGAGAAAGAGTTTGAAGAGCGACGCGGCTAAGAACTGATGCAGGGATATGAGCAGCTTCATAGAAGAAAGATGGGACGGTGCAATGGAAGAAAAAGAGATCGGCCTGATTGGACTTGGGGTTATGGGAGCCAGTCTTTGTTTGAATCTGGCATCCAAAGGGTATAGTGTCCTGGCGTATAACCGGAATCAGGAAAAAGCCCGAAAATTTATGGACAGCCGGGCTGTGGGGCTTCCCATCGCCCGGGCCTCCACACTTCAGGAACTGGTAAAAGGGGTGAGGCGCCCCCGAAAAATTCTGCTGATGGTGTCTGCGGGTTCCCCTGTGGATGCGGTCATGCAGGAATTGCTCCCCATGATGGAGCCCGGCGATATTCTGATTGACGGAGGAAATTCCTTCTATCAGGACACAGAACGCCGCGGGGAGACGGCGGGGAAGCACGGCATTTTGTATGTGGGCCTTGGCGTTTCCGGAGGAGAGACGGGAGCCCTTTATGGGCCGTCTTTGATGCCGGGCGGAGACAAAGACGCCTGGGAGGCGCTGAGGCCAGTATTGACTGCCATTGCAGCCAAGGCGGAGGACGGCAATCCATGCTGCGCCTGGATCGGTCCGCAGGGAGCAGGACACTATGTCAAAATGGTTCATAATGGCATTGAATATGGAGATATGCAGCTGATCTGCGAGGTCTACGCCCTTATGCGTGATGTGCTGGGAATGACGCCGCTGGAGATGGCAGATGCTTTCTGCAGGTGGAATGAGGGCCCGCTGAAGAGTTATCTTATTTCCATTACGGCAGAGATCCTCACAGTTCCCGATCCTGATGGCCAGGGGTTCCTGGTGGACAAGATCTTGGACGTAGCCGGCCAGAAGGGAACAGGGAAATGGGCCGCTGAGGCCGCTCTTTCTGCGGGGGTTCCGCTTGCGCTGATTACCGAGAGCGTTTTTGCCCGCGATCTTTCTGCCCGGAAAGAACAGCGGGTGGCGGCCTCTGTTCACTGGAGCAGGCCTTCGTATCAGGCGCCTGCTGCTCAGCAGGTACTTCCTATGCTGGAGAGAGCCCTCTACACAGCCAAGATCATCTCGTATGCGCAGGGATTTGAAATGATGCGCCAGCAGTCAGCCTCTTCCGGCTGGCAGTTGAATCTGGGGCAGATCGCGCTGGTGTGGCGTGCCGGATGCATCATTCGTTCCGGTTTCCTGGAGCGGGTGAAGGATGCCTATCAGAGAGATCCCCAGCTTTCCAATCTCATGGAGGATCCCTATTTCCAGAAGTGTCTTACCCGGGACATCCCAGCGCTGCGGGAGATCGTATGTATGGCAGCCCGGGCAGGCGTTTGTGCTCCTGCCCTTTCCAGTGCCCTGGCGTATTATGATGGATTTCATACAGCGCGGCTTCCCACAAACTTGCTGCAAGCCCAAAGAGATTATTTCGGCGCCCATACGGTGCAGCGGATCGACCGGGATCCGTCGGCATATTTTCATTACCGTTGGGAGGAGTTGTCCGCCAAGACGGCAAAAGAGTGACGGCATCAAACGATTTTCTGATGCCTGTTTGCTATAGAGTTATGAAAAGCGGAGTGGGTGTCAGGATGCTGCCCGGTGCCTGGGGACATCCCGGCGCGGGTCTTGCCTGTACCGCAACGCAAAATGGGAGAGTGGAAACCGAAAACCAAGTCAAATTTACTGCATTCCCAGAACTACAAAAAGGAGAAAAACAGCGCCGGACAGGATTCTTCCTGGCCGGCGCTGCCTTTTGAAATGGGATTTGTCCGGTAATCCCTCTCTTCCCAGGGAGAGGGAAAAACCTATTGGCCGATTCCCGGACGGCTCGCTTATCTTTCGTGGGCAAGTATCGTGGGTCAAATTTCGCCAAATCCACTGTCCACCAGCGTTACCAGCGCTTCCACCGCCTGATGCTCATCCGGACCATCCGCTGCGATTTCCACGCTTTCTCCCTGGCCTACGCCCATGGAGAGCATGATAATGATGGATTTTGCATTCCCGATAAAAGCATCATCTCCGGGACGACGAATACTGATTTTGGACTGAAACCCTTTGGCTTTGGCGACAAATTCCGAAGCCGGCCGGGCATGGAGACCGGAGGGGTTCCGGACGACGACGCATTTGCTGTACATGACTGCTTACCTCCTCAAAATGTTATAAATTGATTTGCTGCTTTAGATACGTCTGCACTTCATCGGCGGTTGACAGGCTGCAGACGGTTTCCGCCAAGCTCCTGGCATCTTTGCAGCTTGTGGAGAGAATCATCTGCTTGATGGCAGCTACCGAAGAAGCCCCCATGGAGAGCTGGCGCATACCAAGTCCGATCAGGACTGCGGCAGCCAGGGGATCTCCGCCCATTTCGCCGCATACTCCCACGGGTTTCCCCTGCTGTGTAAAACTGTGTACGACGGATCCTATCAGACGGAACAGGGCCGGGTGATAGGTTTGATAGTAGGATTTCACATCGGGATTCCCGCGGTCTACTGCTGTGAGGTACTGGGTCAGGTCATTGGTGCCAATGCTGGCAAAGTCCACTTCTTTGGCAGCCTGGTCCGCCAGAAGGGCGATAGAGGGGATTTCGATCATGATGCCGATCTTCATGGCTTCGCTGAAGGGGATACCCTGGGACTGAAGCTCTGCTTTTGCTTTGGCAAGACAGCTCTTGGCACGTCGGATATCATCCATGCTGGCGACCATGGGAAACATGAGCCAGAGGTTTCCGCAGACGGATGCCCGCAGTGCCGCCCGCAGCTGGGTGTGGAACATGTCCGGATACTGAAAGCACAGGCGCAGCGCACGGTTGCCCAGAAATGGATTGTCCTCTTTGGGAATCTCTAAACTATCCAGAGGCTTATCACCGCCAATGTCTAAAGTGCGCAGGATCACCGGACGAGAGCCATAAGTCAGCAAAACCTTGCGATACGCCTGGAATTGTTCTTCTTCGGAGGGCAGAGTGCTGCGGCCCATGTATAAAAACTCGGAGCGAAATAGCCCCACACCGTCGGTATACCGTGCGCTTTCCAGACTGTGGGGATCGGGAGAGGCGATATTCAATTCCACAGCTATGCGTACGCCATCCGGTGTAACAGGTTCCCGGTCAATATACAGTTTGGTGTGTTCCCGCCGCCGCCGGGCCTCCAGGCCCCTGGCCTCATAGATGATGCGAGTATCCTCATCAAAAGCGGTCAATACTTCACCATCAACGGCATCCAGGATGATTTCCTGCTGGTTTGAGAGGTGGGAGATGATACCGGAAATCCCAAGAACAGCGGGTATTTCGTAGCTGCGGGCGATAATGGCGCTGTGAGATGTGGAACCTCCGGTTTCTGTAATGATGCCCAATACATTTTGACGGTCCAGTGTGGCTGTATCAGAAGGAACCAGGTCATGAGCTACAATGATTACCGGCTCTGGCAAAGCAGAGAGATTCTGTTCCGGAAGACCTTCCCAACAGCGCAGAACTCTGGCACACACATCCCGCAAGTCAGCCGCTCGCTCCCGAATAATGGGATCATCCAGCTGTTCAAAGAGCGTGGCGTATTGTTCATAAACACTGTGGATCATCCAGGGGCCGCTACTCCCGCCGCTGATGCCTACCCGAATTTCCTCATCCATTGTCTCGTCAGCCAGAATTTCCAGATGTGCAGAAAAAATGGCGGATTTTTCGGCATCCTCGACGGCTGCAAAACGATGACACAGCTGACTGAGTTCCTGCTGTGCTGTTCTGCAGGCATCCTCATAATGTGCCAGTTCTCTGTGGGGATCTTGGGCCTGAGTACATGATATTGCGGCGGAAAACCGCTGGTACAGATAGACTTTTCCTATGACGACACCTTCAGACACAGCTGTTCCAGTAAATTTCATATCGATTCCTCCCCGCCGCAGTTGCTTGAAAGCATCGGCAGAATCATCTTTTGCATACAGGTGCAGATTCCGTGTTGGGTATTGGATGGAACGATTCTGTCCGCGGCCTGTAAAATTGCTTCCTCGGCATTCTCTACTGCAATGCCGATCCCGGCCCATTGGATCATCTCGATGTCGTTCATACTGTCGCCAATAGCTGCCACGTTTGATTGCGGGATCTGCAGCAGTTTGGCAACCTGCCGGAGCGCTTTTCCTTTCCCAACATTGGGGCCTGTTAATTCCAGGAATTTTCCTTCGCTGAGGATCGTGGTAAGGGGAGAGGCGGCATTGGCACGAATAAAGGTAGCACAGGCGGAAATCTCTTCCGCCGGCCCCGTCAGTACCGCCTTGTTCCAGGGAAGCGGGATATCGTCCAGAGGACGGGAGGGAGCATCATAGTGTTCTCTGGTCCAGGCAATTTCTCGGGTATATGCATTGGCCCGGGCTGCACAGGTGAAGTCGTCCTCTCCACGAAAAATCAATGCTCCCACGGCGGGAAAACGATCCAACGCAGCTTGAATAAGCGGGAAGATATCCTTTGGGAGCAGCTGACGCCAAACGGTGCGCCGGCGGTTCACGTCATAGATACAGGCCCCATTGTATGTAATGATGGGGGCATTCACCAGTGCCACCAGGTCGGGATAAATCAGAACGCCCCGGGTGGGGCGCCCTGTTGCCACCGTAAAAATCCCTCCGTGTGCTACATAGGTCTTGATAGCCTCCAGGCAGGCCCCTGGAACCTCTGCCTGATCGTCCAGAAGAGTCCGGTCTAAATCTGTTGCGAACAGAAAATTGGGCATACCATGGAGTCCCCTTTCTTAAAGTGATAAAAGGAACAGTGCCCCGCACACCTCCACTGCCTGGCAGGGTGCGTGTGCGGGGCCCATGCTTTAGGAGGGATGGAGATCCGGCAAATGGGATCAGCCGAAGAGGCTAAAGAGCTTGTACAGCAGATCGGGCAGCAGTTCCTGGCCCATTACGAGGGCGGAGGTGTGCATGATTCCATCCGCATACACATAGCCGGACTGGACGGCCATCACATCGTGAATGCCGGTCATTGCCGTGGCAATCAGCAAGATGACAACGCCCTGAATGGTGGCGCTGACAATGCCGCGGAAGATATTGTCCTTGGCTGCCACAGGGCACCAGCAGAACCAAGAGGTCAGTACGGCCAGATCCGCAATGGGAAGCACGCGGTTTCCGGGAACGATGGCTGCCAGCACCAGCATGATGGGGATCATGATGACGCCCACGACGATGACGCTGGGACGGCCCATCAGGATGCCGCCGTCAATGCCGATGTAGAGTTCTTTGCCTTTGAGGAATTTCATATTCTGAGCCCAGGTCTGGGTATATTGGGCAATGGTGGACAGACCTTCCATCAACAAAGAGACCATCTTCGGCAGCAGCAGCAGGACGGCTGCGATGTTCAAAGAACTGGCGATGATAGAGGAGACATCCTGCCCGGCCAGAATGGACAGTGCGGCGCCCACCAGAAGGCCGATGAACATGGGATCGCCGAAGAACCCGATTTTTTCTTTCAGATGCTCAGGATCCGCGTCCAGCTTGTTAAAGCCCGGGATCCTGTCATAGATTTTGTCCATGAATTTTGCGTAGGGCATCCAGAAAATGGAGCAGGTATGGGGAAAGCTGATGCCCGGGTAGATGTGCTGGGTGACGGGAGCTGCATAGTCTGCCAGGCGGAATGTGACAGCCGCTGTAATCAGGGAAGCCAGCAGGCCAAAAACAACGTTGTCAGTGGAGTAATAAACCATGGCGCCTGCCAGCATAAATCCCCAGTAGTTCCAGATATCCACGTCCAGGGTGCGGGTGAAGCCCACCACGATCAGCAGGATGTTCAGCGCGAATACTCCGACGAAAATCAGGGGAGCGATTGGCACGGCCCAGGCAAAGGAACCGGTAACAGGCCAGCCAACGTCAATGACGTCCAGACTGAGATTGAATTTTTCCACGAGACCTGTGGAGATGGGGCCAATGTATTCTGCCAGAAGATCCATCACCATGAACGTGCCGATAAACCCGCAGCCCACGGTAACGGATGCCTTGAGAAGCTGCTTCAGAGGAACGCGGACAATCAAGCCGATGATGAATACAAAGATAGGCATCATACAGGCAGCGCCAAGGTTTTGCATAAAGGTAATGACACTTTGGATAGCTTCCATAACGTTTCTCCTCCCGTTTCTTACTCTTTACGATTGTATGGTCAGTCAACTCCTTCTGATTGCTTGCGCGGGGTTCCCTTAGTCTTCCAGCTTTTGAATCATATCGTACAGCTCATCCAGCGTTTTATCCCGGCCTACTCCGGTGAAAATGCTCATGCCATCATGATGGAGCCCTTCCCGCATCTGAAACGGAGGCTGCCCCACGGTATACACAAAGTCTGGATTCCAGGACTTTACCTTGTTTTGCAGTTCGTAGAATGTACACTTTTGAATCTCATAGTTTACTTTTTTCTTGTCCAGGTAGCTGGAGATCATCATCTGCAGCATACTGGACTGAGCGATTGCTGCGCCGCAGGCAACTACGATCTTTACTTTGCGATTGACCATATCCATTCTCCTTCCTAAAATCGTCCGCTGGTTTTTGCGCTGTTGAATATATTGCTGAAATCCGCAGGATTGCCGGCACGTACCAGCGCTGTCAGCATCTCCTCGTCGGAAATTGCAACCATCAGCTTTTGCAGTAGATGCAGCTGGGATTTTGGATCCTTGAGGGCCAGGACAAACACCAGACGGACGTCGATATCCTCATCCGTTTCCGTGCCGCCGCTCTGAGCAAATTTGACCGGAGCATTCAGACGGCAGGCTGCGATCTGAGCAGTTACAACATTGTCGGGATTCAACGCGTGGGGAATGGCAACTCCTACGGGCAGGGTGGGAAGTCCCGTGGCCCACTGCTTTTCGCGGGTAATGACGTCTTCCGGATAGCCGGGATACACAAATCCCTGTTGAATCAAGGGCCGGCAGGTTTTTCGGATTGCTTCCTGCCAATCAGCGGCGGATACGTCCAGTTGGATACATTTTTCGCAGAGCTCAAATTTGTTTTCCTGATCCATCATTCATATCACCTGCAAATTCAAGAAAATTCACCGGAAATCCGGACTGCCTGGCTATTGGAGAGAAAACTTTTGAATGGTACGTAGAACGGCGTCCTTTGTTTTCGAGGAAAACAGCTGTTCACGGAAAGCGGATTCAGAGAGCATATGGAAAAGCTGCATCAGCGCTTCCATATGGGTGGTACTGTCTACTACGGAAAGTGTAAATACGACTTGAACCGGATCGTATGACTTGTTGCCGAAGGAAACGGGATGACGCAGATTCATAAAGCCAAAACCCAGCTTTTTACAGCCGTCTGCAGGGGCAGCGTGGGAAATTAGGGTCCCCGGGAACATGACCATTCCAGGGCCAAAGTCCAAAAGGTTCCGGATGATAGCATCTTTGTAGGTGGATTCCACGTATCCATATTCCTCTAAAAGCATGGTGCTGGCGCATACGACTTCTTTCCAGTCCCGACAGGACACATCCATCCGGATCAAATGGGGTTGAAGCAGATCCCGGAGCGAGGGGGCCTTGGCAGGAATACCCGGAGCGTTTTTGTGTTCAAAGGTGTGGATCAGCGCCGATAAAAATTCGTATTTCATCTGATTGACATTGCTGCTGGCTCCATACCGTTCCGCAATTTCCACCAGGTTGCTGGCTGTCTCCAGGTATCGGCTGGCGGATCCGCTGGTCTGGCGTGCATCCATAAATTGCAGGATGTTCTTGTAATCCTCGTGGGTAAAGATCGGATTGACCTTGATGTAGAATCCGTCAGGCAGACGGGGCAAATCAACGGTACTGATGATGTAATCACAGCGGATGTCTTTTTTCTCCATCATCTCCGAGACATCGCGGCCTGAGAGAATCGCTACCACATCCACGTCAAACAGGCGGTTCATTTGAGAAGCGACTACCTGTGCTGTCCCATAGCCGGATCCACAGGCTACAATCACTTGGGGACGGCGGATAATCTGCGGATGCTGCTGATTAATGGCGGCCAGGAAATAGAGGGCGATATAGGAAATCTCCTGATCGCTGATAGGGCCGTCGCAGCATTCTTCCAAAGGACGAACGGCCTCTGCAGTATATCGCAGCAGCTGGCTGTGTTTTGCCACCAGTTCATCATAGACGGGGTTTACAATGGCTTTGTGAAAACGGATACGGTAAATGGTGGGGATTAAGTGGGCTTTTAGATGGTCTGCCAGATCTTTTCGGGCACTGCCGAAATCAATGTGGTAGAGTTGTTCAATGTTGGAAATGATTTCGTCGGCCACTCTGTCCAGCCGTCTGGAACGAGTGGGGTCACGGCCCAGTTTGCTCTGCCCCTCCGTAATACACTTAGAGCACAGGATCTGTGTAGTGAGACTCCAGCAGTCTCCGGGAGAAAAAGAAATGGAAAACTTCTTAGAGAGGATATCCAGGAGCATCGAGGCTGCTTCATGCTCGTTGGTCAGACTCAAGGTATCATCGTGATTCGGCACACGAATGGGGCCGGCCACTCCGCTGATATGGCGCTGCGTTAAAAGAGCCAGGAAGAAAATCAGATTTCCAAAAGATTCATCACTGAAAATGCGGTTCAGCACGCTTTCAGCGTGTTTGGGAAGATCCCGGAAGAAATCAATATCCAGTCCGTAAAATAATTCGTTTAGAATTGCAAGGGTGATCTTGCTGTCCAGAGGCTTTTTGCACAAGTACCGGTCGTACTCTGCCAAAGTAATATTTTCACCAAGTCTCCGCAGGCAGGTTTTCTGGATTTGTATTTCATCTCCCAGCACCTGAAGACCCATACGAGACTTTTTCACAAGAGTCAGATTATGTTCTGCGAACCATTTCTCCACCAGTTCCAGATCAGCAGCGATTGTTCCGTAGGATACGGTCAGCTGTTCGGCCAGTTCTGCCACGGGAATATAGTGGCTGCGTCCTACCAACAGGCAGATTTCCAGGAATCTCTCCCGCTCTTCCGCGCTGTACTTATATTGGTAAGGCGTGGAACTGGCCAGGAATTTTTCCAGGACGGCTTCCGTTTCCGGTGTCCGTTCAAGATAAATACCGGTGCCGAATTTCCGAGAGAGAAAGGGAAGCTTTTTTCGTATCAGAAATTCATCGATTCGATCCAGGCTGTATCGCACTGAACGCTCGGTTTTTCCAATCCGATCTGCAAGGATTCCGATATTAATATAATCCTTTTGCTCATAGAGGATTTTTAAAAGCTCTAAACAAGTGTGATTCAATTCCATGAAACTCTCCCCTTGTTGAATTTATTTTAGATGCTTCCCAACAGCCTGTGCAAGGAGCCGGATACACAGCTTGCGTAAAAATGAAAATGAAAAAATGTAATAATTGCACATGATGTACAAGTGATAACGGACACAAACTGTTTGGTTTAACGAAGATGATTGCAAATATTTATTAAAAAATAAAGCAGTGGAAATGTTTCTTCAGACAACATCTCCACTGCTTTATTCAGACACATCCAGAGAGCAAATGGGTTGGCAGGATATGATTATTATGCAGCTATGCCAGAGGAGCGGTAGAGCTGCGGACGACCAGTTGCGGGGTGCACTCCACTTTGAAGCGAGCTGAAGAGAGCAGAGCTGAGTCGATAGAAGAATTCGTGCGGCGCAAAAGAAGGTCAATGGCTGCCTGGGCCAAAAGATCTGTATGGTGATCCACGGTAGTCAGGGAAATTCTGGACAAGCCGGTGTACAGAAGGTTGTCAAATCCCACAATGGAGTAATCCTTTGGAAACTGAGCTCCCTGGGCGGAAAGGGCATCAATGGCTCCGATGGCCACCATGTCGTTGATGGCGATAAAGGCGGTGTATTTTCCGCTGAGCAGTTCCTGTCTTTGGCCAAGGGCATAACCAATACGATAGCTGGTATTGTTGCCTGGAACATTTTGAATTTCATCCGGTTCCGGGACCATGATATCAAGACTGCCGGACAGCCCGCTGATTTCCATTTGCCGTGTTACGCCCTGAATGCGGTTGGAACGTGCAAGGCTTCGGGTGGGGTCACTGGACAATACCGCGATGTTCCGGTGCCCCAGAGAAGTCAGGTGTTCTGCTGCAATACACCCGGCTTGGAAGTTGTTCAATTCGATGAGGTCGATTTCCGGTGCGGCGTTTTTGTCGCAGATCGCGATCATGGGAATCTGATGACTGATTTGTGCTGCATGTGTCGGATCGTCAGGCGGATAGAGAAATATGGCTGCAAAGAACCCCAATTCCACGGCAGTATCCAAAAAAAATGTCTCCTGCTGGACATGGTGATACGTATTGCAGCAGATCAGATGAAGCCCCCCAGGGGCAGCAGCCAGCTCAAGTTCGTGGAGAATAAAAGAATAATATGGATTGGTCAGATCGCTGACTAAAACCAATACCGGTCTGCTCCTGTTTTTGGAGCGGGCTTGAGAACGCTGGGGCCTTGCGTAATGAAGAGAATCGGCGGCCTCCAGGACTCTGGCGGCAGTTTCCGGGGGGATCGTGCGCTTCCCTTTGGGATTCAAAACCAGGGAGACCGTGGATTGGGATACCCCGGACAGTTTGGCAATGTCGGCCATGGTAGTTTTTGCACGCTTCCTAGGCATAAAATTTCTCCTTATACCCTGTTGTTTTCCGCTTTATATTTCATCATATCAGTGGATTGGTTGAAAGTAAATATATTAATAATATTTTTTAAAATTTTAAAAAAGGAAAAATTGAAATAAGCTGGGGATATTTTTCCAAAAACGAAGAAATATGAAAGTATTTTAAACGCTATATTACAATTTTTGTCTAAATGGGAGGGCGCACTTGACAGCCGGCAGGATAAGAGCTTATAAGTAAATTAGTAAATATAAAATAATATTTACTAATAATTATGGGAGGCTACAATATGAGTGCGTTTTTGCCCGCCCAAAAAGCGTTGGGAATGTACCTGATGATGTACAAGATCCGCAAGTATGAAGAGAGTATCTACTATCTGTTTCTGGAGGGCATTATGCCCGGGACAATTCACCAGAGCACTGGTCAGGAAGCGAGTGCCGTAGGTATGCTGTATGACTTACGCAAGGATGACTGGATGGCTACCACCCACCGCCCTGCCGGACATGATATAGCCAAAGGAATCTCTGTGCGGGCTATGATGTGCGAGATGTTCGGGAAAGCAGAAGGATGCTGCGGAGGCAAGGGCGGTGCTATGCACACGGGGGACGCCAGTGTGGGCGCCATGACAGCCAACGCCATTGTAGGAGGGAATCTCCCCATTGCGGCGGGTGCTGCCCTGGCCTTTAAGCTGCAAAAAAAAGACAATGTGGTGGTGTGCTTTTTCGGTGACGGTGCCAGCAATGAAGGTTCGTATCATGAAACCATGAATGCGGCGGGGCTTTGGAAGCTGCCGGTGATCTATGTATGCGAAAACAACCTCTATTCGGCCAATACGTCCATCAGTCTTACCTGCTGCCAGAAAAACGTGGCGGCAGACCGTGCGGCAGTCTACGGGATTCCCAGCGAAGTAGTGGATGGGAATGATGTAGTGGCGGTAAACGAGGCTGCCACCCGGGCTATTGCACGGGCCAGAGCCGGAGAGGGCCCCACTATCCTGGAGCTGAAGACTTACCGCCACGGCGGCCATTCCCGCAATGATGCCTGTGGTTATCGACCCAAGGATGAAGCCCAACTGTGGATTGAGCAGAGGGATCCCGTCAAGAATTTCAGGACGGTCATCCTGGACAAGGGCGTAGTGACAGAGCAAGCACTTCAAAAAATGGAAGCAGAAGTAGAGCAGGAAATTGACGACGCAGTGGAATATGCAAAGGCGGCGCCTGTACCAGCCAATGAGACCGCACTGGAAAATGTATTTTGGGAGGGTTGAACACATGGCCATGATGTCGATTGCGGATGCGCTGAAAAGTGCCATCGCAGAGGAGATGCGCAGGGATCCGTCTGTTTTCTGCCTGGGTGAGGACGAAGATATTCCCGGCGGCATGGGTGGTGCCTTCACCGTGACCAAAGGCTTGGGGGAGGAGTTTGGCGCAAATGTCCGGATTGCCCACGATACGGGTTTTGAGCTCAGGGGCGTGGAGGATTTTGGCAGCAACCGGGTTATTAATACGCCTATCGCCGAAATTTTGCTCTCAGGTGTGTGCGTGGGCGCTGCCATGGCGGGAATGCGGCCGGTGGCAGACTTACAGTATGGGGATTTTCTGTTTTGCATGATGGATCAGCTGGTCAACCAGGCTGCCAAAATGTGCTACATGTCCAACGGGCAATTTCATGTGCCCATGGTGATGCGGGCGCCCTGCGGAGCTACCAACCGGGGGGCACAGCACGCCCAAAGCCTGGAGAGTTATTTTATTCATGTTCCGGGGCTGAAGGTGATCTGTCCATCCACGGCCTATGATGCCAAGGGAATGATGAAAGAGGCCATTCGGGATAACAATCCTGTGCTGGTGTTTGAACATAAGCTGCTCTACGGCGGCAAGCGCAAGGAGGCGGGACAGCTCAGCGCTCTGGGGGAGGTGCCTGACGGAGATTATACGGTGCCTTTTGGGAAGGCAGCTGTCCGCCGGGAGGGCCGCGACATCACCATTGTGGCCAATCTCCTGATGTGGTACAAGGCCATGGAGGCTGCGGAGGAATTGAAAAAGGAGGGAATCAGCTGCGAGATCATCGATCCCCGGTCCCTGGTCCCCTTTGATTACGAAACGGTGCTGGAATCTCTGAGAAAGACCGGAAAACTGATGATCGTCCACGAGGATCATTACAACGGAGGGTGGGGAGCCCAGTTGGCTTCTTATGTGGCTGAGCATGCCATTACGCTTTTAGACGCCCCTATTGTGCGGGTAGCGGCGCCGGACTGCCCCATTCCGTTCTCGCCGTCACTGGAGAATTATGTGATTCCCTCTGCACAGCGGATTGCGGAGGAGGCCAGAAAACTGGCCCGACTGTAATAGGGAGGTGCCTATGATTCAGGAAATCAAAATGCCCAGTGCAGGGCAGACCACGGATGAAGCAACCATCGTCACGGTGAACGTAAAGATCGGAGATACTGTTAAGCGCGGGGATGTTTTGCTGGAGGCGGAAACAGACAAGGCCATTTTGCCTGTGGAGAGCTTTGCGGCTGGGCAAGTGCTGGATGTACTGGTTCAGGAGGGGGACAGTGTTACGGCAGGTACCCTGCTGGCCGTAGTGGGAAAGCCGGAGGATGCGGCCTCTTACCAGGAAAAGCTGGAAGGGGATTGCCGTGCTGTTCTTCCCGAACAGCCTGCTGGCGCTGTGCAGGCGGCGCCGGTTCCCCTGCTGCAAGAGGAGTATCGCCCGATTGTCAAAGGGGAGAGCCCGGTAAAGGCTGCCCCTGGTGCCGCCGTGTCTTCGGCTCCTGTATCACCGGCGCCCGCCATGCCCAACGCCAAGCTGTTGGCCCGGGAAAAGCACGTTGATCTGTCCGCAGTGGTACCATCCAACGGACAGTTCATCAAGCGCCAGGATGTTCTGGCGGCAGCTGCTGCCGGAGGCGGTGCAAAATACGAGGTTAAGCCCATGACCCGGATGCGTTCTGTTATTGGAAAGCGGATGCGGGAGAGCCTGGATATCATTCCTGCCTGGCAATGCACGGTATCGATCAATATGGAGGCCTGTATGGTTCTGCGGGATGCCTGCCGGGATCAACGGGGAATCAAGCTCTCTTATAATGACATTCTGGCCAAGGCGATTGCTGTGGCTGCCAGAAAATATCCTCTGGTCAATGCCCGTTATGAGCAGGATGAGATCCGTGTTTATCACCATACCAATGTAGGCCTGGCAGTGGCTCTGGAGGATGCTCTGGTGGTGCCGGTGGTGCAGGACATTGACTGCAAAAGCCTGGATGAGATTGCTGCGGCGTACCGTCAACAGATCCAAAAGGCCCGGGAAGGGAAGCTGACCCCTGCAGATATGGGGTGCGGCAGCGTGACCATCTCCAATCTGGGGATGTACGATGTGAAACAATTTACTGCCATTGTGAATCCTCCGGAGAGCTGTATTCTGGCAGTGGGCAGCATCCAGGTGGTGCCGGTATGGGATGGAACCGCATTTCAGCCGGTCCACGAGATGACGGTGACCGGTTCCTTCGATCACAGGATGATAGACGGGGCATATGGGGCGCAGTTCCTGCGGGAAGTGAAGGCCTTGATGGAGACCCCTGCTCTGATGCTATGTTGATGGGAGGGCGGCAAGTATGTTAGAATTTGATATATTGGTGATAGGCGGCGGGCCCGGGGGCTACTCTCTGGCTATCAGTGCTGCAAAGCACGGCATGCGGGTCGCACTGTTTGAAAAAGACCGATTGGGCGGTACCTGCCTGAATGTGGGATGTATCCCCACCAAGTATCTGGTGGACAAGGCCAATGCCATGGAGAAGATCCGCAGTCTCGTTAACCAGGAGATATTCCGGGATGCTGGCGCATTCAGTTTTCGGAAGATTCAAAAGGGAAAGACTCAGGTCAGCGACAAGTTGGTGGGTGGGGTTCAATACCTTTTGAAAAAGCACGGTGTCGAGGTGATCCATGGCAGTGCTGTCTTGCAAAAAGACCGAGTGGTCAACTGCGGCGGGCAGGAATACCATGGCCGTTGGGTGGTGATTGCCACCGGGTCGGTACCGCTGACCATCCCCATTCCGGGTTATGAGTACTGCATCGACTCCACGGGTGCTTTGGGACTGGCGGATCTCCCCGACAGCATGGTGGTGATGGGAGGCGGTGTGATCGGTTTGGAACTGGCCTGTGCATTTGCAGCCTACGGTACTGATGTGACCATTATCGAGATGATGCCGGAGCTGATGCCCGGGGAGCAGCAGGAAGCCGTACGAATTGTGGTAAATGCCATAAAAAAGCAAGGCATTCATCTGCTGACCAATGCCAGGATGCTGCGGATCGAGCAATCGGCAGAAGGACTGCGGGCGGTCTATGAGCAGGACGGAAAAGAAGGCGCGGTGACCTGCCAGCAGGTATTGATGGCGGCTGGCCGAAGAACCAATCTCACTGGTATTGATGCCCATGCGTTGGGACTGCAGATGGATGAAAAGCAATGTATCGTTGTAGATGCCAGCCAGAGAACCAGCGTTCCCGGTGTGTATGCGATTGGCGATGTGGTTGGAGGCTACCAGCTGGCCCATGCCGCGTATGCCGAAGGTGAGGCGGCGCTGGCAGATATTCTGGGCGAGGGCAGACCCATGGGAACAGTCCCGGTACCTGTATGCACGTATACCATCCCATGCTTTGCCACGGTAGGCCTCACTACACAGGCGGCCCGGGAAGCGGGATATGATCCGGTGTTGGGATCCTTTACATACGACGCCAACGGTATGGCTCTGGCGGAGGGGGCCTCGGGCGCTGTGTTTGTGGTTATGGATAAGACGCGGGAAAAGACGCTGGGGGCGACCATCGTGGGAGAAAATGCCTCGGAAATGATCGCATTTGCCGCCTCCGCCGTGGCAAATGGAACCACAGCAGAGGAGTGGGAGCGTATGATTGTGGCCCATCCCTCCTTGTGTGAGATGGTACGGGAGGCGGCACTGGACGCATTCGGACGGTCAGTACATAAAGGTTAAGGGCGATAACGGAAGGATGATGAAAATGCGCGCGTTGTTGGACGGGAAAACCGCATTGATTACTGGCGGAGGCCGGGGAATCGGAGAGGCCAGTGCTCGCCGTCTGGCGGAATATGGGGCCAAGGTGATCCTGGCAGATATAGACCTGTCCTCCGCCCGGGCGGCGGCAGACCAGATCAATGCCCAGGGCGGGACTGCCAGGGCGCTGGAATTCAATGTGGCGGAGTTTGAAGCGATCGGAGAGAAAGTGGCTGCGGCCAGGGATCTCTTCGGCAGACTGGATATTTTGGTCAATGTGGCAGGAATTACCGGATCTACCCCCATTGAAGAAATTACTCCCGAGAGCTGGGACCGGATGATGGACATCGATTTGAAATCCATGTTTTTTGTGACACAGGCTGTATTTTCCGTTATGAAGGAGCAGCACTACGGAAAATTGGTGCATATGTCCTCTCTGGCGGCCCTCCGGGGCGGAAGAAGTTCGGATGCTTCTTACGCCTGTGCCAAAGCGGGTATCTTGAATCTGAGCAAATGCTTTGCACTCCAGGGAGCGCCGTATCATATCACCTCCAACGCTGTCTGCCCTGGGAACATCCTTACGCCCATGGGTAAGACACTCTCCTGGTCAAAGGTGGATCCCAAGACGTATATTCCCTTGGGGCGCTACGGCACGGCGGAGGACATTGCCAATGCGGTGCTTTTCTATGCCTCCGACCTTTCCGATTATGTGACAGGCGATTCCATGAATGTCAACGGCGGCCTGTACATGTAATGCCACGTGCCTGATGGATATTAGTGGAGATCCGGAAGAATGGAGCGCTTCTGTACAGAAGAGAGATATCTTTTAAGGACAGGCTTTTTAAGCCGTGCCGTACGCTGATCTTTGCGGAATGAAATCTGAAAGCCGGCAGGGAGATATGCGTGATTCTGTAACGGGAGCACAGTTGCCGGCAGCCGTGAAACAGCGCTGCCATCCGCACCGGAACAACTGTCCGCTGAATTGTCCTTTCCGGTTTCCCGGCTGCTCGTGCAGAGCCGTTCTATCCACCACAATATCCTGGCAACACGAAGAAATGATGAAGAAGGACGCCTGTGTTTCTCAGAAACACAGGCGTCCTTCTTGATTTTAATTTCCTGTAAAGCTCACCGATCCATCAGGCGGCAGAGCATGACAGCGGCCTGGCCCCGGGTGGCGGAGGCAGTGCCGTTATAAGCACCGCTGACCAGCCCCAGACCCTGGGCCAGGGCAGCGTAGCCCAATTCGTCGGCGGGGATGGAGGCTCGATCCGGATAGGCGCAGGTGAAGATCCCCTCCAGCCGGGCCACGGAGCCGTAGCCGGCGGCATCCAGCAGGTACCGCACCAGCTGGCCGCGGGTCACGATCGCGCCATCTCTTCGCTCCGTCCTGGTCAGAGCGCCCATGGAATAGGCGGCGGAGTATGCGTCATTTCGCTCCTGATCGGTGGCCAGGGCCGGATCCAGGGGGCCGTAGTTCAGGCTGTACAGCAGGCACACCAGATCCCACTGCGTCAGGGCCTTCTCCGGTTGGAAGGTGCCGCCGTCGTAGCCCGCGCCGAAGTTGGATAGCCGCTGGATCTCGCTTTGGGCCCAGTGGTTTGCTACATCGCTGTAGGTGAGAGCGTCTTTTTGATCCTGCCAGGAATAGGCCATGGGCTGGCCACTTTTGGCATCGATGCCCCGGCACGCGTCCTCCCGCTCCAGGGTATAGCCCAGTTCCAGATAATAGTAAGCGGATAGGCCCATCTGGATCAGCCGCTGCGTGATGGCGTCGGTGCCTGTCAGCTCCCGGGGGACCAGCAGATAGCCCAGTGTCACTTCATAGGTACCCATCCAGGCGTCCATAGCAGCTTGGGCGGAGATGACACCCTGGGGAGCATCAAAGGTGACGGCTTCATCGTACTGGAAGAAGAATCCACACACGGAGCCGTCTGCGGCACTGATGCGGACGGTATAGCTTTGCTCCGGGAAAAAGTAGCCGTTTTCTTTCCGGGCAAAGCGGAACGTGTAGGAGGAGACGCTCTCCGAATCTTCCAGGGGAACCACCGTGTCGTCGGGAATCTCGTAGAGGGCCAGCCGGGTATAGTGCTCTGCGTAATAGGTTTTCAGGAAGGCCTCTGCCTTGGCCTGCGCCTCCGCCTCGGTGAGGGAGGCCTTGTCCCCCTCGTCCCAGGGGAAATAGGAGTAGAGGGATTGAACCTCGCCGGTTCTGGCATCCACGGTGAAGGTACGGGTCAGTACATCTTCCCCGTCAGCACGGCTGTACCGCAGAACGCAGGTCACCGGGGCTTCGGCGCCTTCTTCCGCCTCACCCACGGAGAACCGGGCGGAGGCAAGGGCATAGCCGCTCAGACCATACTCCGGCACCGCCCGCAGCGCCTTGTCCAGATTTTCCTGGGAACGGACGCCTTTGAGTTTCTGGATACCGGCCTGTTCCGCCTGAGACAGACCTTTGTTGGAATCAGCAGAGCTGCTCTCTGCGGTGGTATCATTGGCGGCGCCGCCCATACCAAACCGGGACATCAGGGCTTCCCGCTCTGTCAGATCCACCAGTTTGCCGGTTTTCGCGTCCACATAGAAGGTGTGAACCGGGTTGGGCAGGTAGCAGAGGACAGCCTGGGTGCTGTCCTCGTCAGGCAGAACGTATTCCAGCCGCAGAGACTGGGTGGTTTCCAGAGCCTGCGCGGCGGCGGACTGCGTGGCGCGGGCAGCCGCGGAGGGAATGCTGCCCAGGAAGGTGTCCTCCGGCACATCCCGCCGGAACCGGGTAACCAGATTGTCAGCGGCCCGAACCGTGACAGAGCAGCTCAGCGGTGAGGGCAGGCCGCTCAGCACAATGGTGCCGGAGAAGCGGAAGGTTGTGCTGTCCAGCTGATCCAAACCCGTGGGTTCCTCCAGAGCCACGGATTCCCCGGAACCCAGTACCCGTTTTAAAAAGGCCTCCGCTGCCGCCTGGGCTTTTTCCGGATCCCCTTGGGGGAAGGACGGAAGACCGGAACTGGGACGGGAAACGGCCTCCGAGGGATTGAGGGTATAGCTGATCACAGTGCCGTCGGCCAGGGTACTGACGGACAAAGAGCCGCTCTGGCCGCTCCAGTAGAGATTCCATAGGGAAGTCAGCTCTCCCTCCTGATAGTCGCCATGAAAGGAGGAGTAGTCGTCGGTGTCCAGATTCAGCTTGGTCTTGACAGACTGGGTGACTTGTTTCAGTTCCCCGTCGGAGCCGCTTTCAGCGGCCGCCGCGGGAAGAGCGGCGGTAAGGGCCAGCAGAAGTACCAGAAGCAGGGAAAGAAGCCTTTTCATGATCGTACCTCCATTTTCTTTTGGAAACTACAGGGGCTTGTCCATCCTATAAAGTTATAGACGGGAAAAATGCCAAAAGGTTCCATCTCTGCTTGAAAATATGCGCCGGTTTGCAGCTTGCTGAGACCCTGAAAACGAAAGGGGGCAGCAGCGGGCAAGTCCCCCCTTTTTGGATGATTTCCTCCTCACAAGCGCTGCTGCGCCGCCGCCAAATCAAGTGTGAATGCACCATGATATTAACGTATCAGGTACAATGTTCCCAAACCGCAGGACTGAAAAATACCGGGAGACCTTCTATACATAAAGGCAGAGAGGGAGCGGTCCCGGGCTTCGGCATGACACGGCTTTTGGATAATGTTTAATGGAAATCGTAAAATAGTGAAAGAAAAGAAGATTGTAAAAAATGCCGCAATATGCTAAATTTATGGCAAAATTCGCGGGAGGAAGTTGCAAAATGCTGGATTGCCTGTTTATCGGATCCGCCACGAAGGATATCTTGATGATGGTAGACGCACCACCGGCTTCTGATCAGCGGATAGCGGCCAGGGCGGTGACCCACGCCTGCGGCGGCATTGCCTCTGTTGCTGCTTCGGCCTTTCAAAAGCTGGGCGGCCGGGCTGGATTGATTACGGCTGTGGGCGGATCCTCAGAGGTCACTGATTTCATCAGAGCGGATATTGCTGGGAGGCAGCTCCCCTTTGTGCAGCTCGTTGAGATGGACGGTATGGATTCTCCTTTTAGCGTGATTCAGGTGGAACGGAGCGGAAAGCGCTGCATTACGTATTTTGGAGGCTGTATCCGGGCGTTGACCTTGGACATGCTGGACAAAGAAGCCCTGAAAAGCGCCCGCATGATCCACTTGGGAGGCCTGGATGAAGGCCTTTTGGTGGAGGCGGCGGCATATGCCAAAGGGCACACAGATGCCCTTGTTTCCGTGGATGGCGGAAATCTTTCGGCACCGTGCATCGATGCGGTGCTCCCGTACACAGACGTATTTATTCCGGATGACAAGACCGTGGCAAAAACGCTGGGCCTTCCGCCGGAGGAGGCTTGCCGGTACTATGCCGGAAAGGGCGCCGATATGGTGTGCATCACCTTGGGAGAGCGGGGATCCATTGCGCTGGAGAACGGGGTCATCTGCCAGGCTCCGCCCATTGCGGTTCAGGCGGTGGATACAACGGGCGCGGGCGATAACTTCCACGGGGCCTTTTTGTATGCCCTGATGAACAAGTGGCCCCTGGAGCGGATCCTGCGTTTTTGCAATACCTTTTCCGGCTTGACCTGCCGGGGCCTTGGCGGACGGGCTGCGGAGCCCACCTTGGAAGAGACTTTACGTGAAATGGGGGAATAAAAATGCCGTTGGCAACATTGCGGGAAGTTTTGCAGATTGCGGAGCGGACGAACAGCGCGATTCCGGGATTCAATATCGACAACATCGAGATTCCGGAGGCGATTATGGAGGCTGCGGAGGAGGAACAGTGCCCGGTAATCCTGACCATCGGACAGGGGGCTATCCAGGCCGGAGGCCTGCGCCATCTGCCGGACGTGGTCCGACGGATTGCGGAGAGCAGCGATCTTCCGGTTGTGATGCACCTGGATCACGGTGCCAGCTATGAGCAGGTGATCACCTGCCTGCGGGCCGGCTTTACTTCTGTCATGTACGACGGCTCCCATCATCCCTTTGCAGAAAATGTGCAGGAGAGCGCCGCTGTGGTTCGGGCCGCCCATGCAGTAGGCGTGTCCGTGGAGTGTGAACTGGGGGCGATTTCCGGTGTGGAGGACGGGATCTCTCACCAGACGGCCAATCTTGTGGATCTGGACGAGGTGCGCCGCTTTATTGAGGTGGTAGACTGCGACGCGCTGGCGGTGGGGATCGGAAACGCCCATGGTATTTACAAAGGGACGCCCAATCTGGATTTTCAGCGGCTGGAGGCCTGCCGGAAATTGGGCGCACCGCCGCTGGTCCTTCACGGGGGATCCGGTATTCCCGAGGATATGATCAAAAAAGCGATCTCGCTTGGCATCCGCAAGATCAATGTGGCCACTGAGGTGCGGCTGGCCTTTATGGAGGGGCTGGAGGAAGCGCTGGCAACCAGAGACATTTACAAGATGTACCGCTCTGCCAAGACCGCTACCAGAGAATTGGCCCGGACAAAGATCCGCATGTTTCAGAACAAGGGGTGATTGAGATGGAGTACATGAAGGCGATTGTGGTTATGGGCCCCAATGATGTCCGAGTCGTGGACGATGTGCCGATGCCGGTATTGGGCGATTATGAGGCCCTTGTAAAGGTACATGCCTGCGGGTTCTGCAACGGAACCGATATGGAGATTATAACAGGGACAGGCGGCGACCTGGGAAACGGTGTCAGTGCCTTTCCCACCGTGCTGGGCCATGAGGGCGCAGGTGAGATCGTGGCTGTGGGGAAAAAGGTGCGCCATATCCATGTGGGCGAGCGGTGGATCCATCCAAACCTCTATCCTGATGTGGGAAATGGTTACAAAAAGACCCATGGCAGCATGGCGCAATACGGCATGGTCAGTGACAACCAGGCCATGCTGGAAGACGGGTTTACGGAGCGGGACTTCCCGTGGGTAAAGCAGCACCGCTTCCCCAATACCATGAGCTACATAGATGCGGGCGTGCTGCTGTCCCTGGCGGAGAGCCATTCTGCTGCAAAGAATTTCGGCGTGACCCAGGGGACGGAGGTCCTGATTTACGGCTCCGGGCCTATGGGAATGGCCCTCTCTTTGTTCTGCGGCCTGCGCGGCGGGCACGTCACCCAGATTGACAAGATCCAGGAACGCCTGGAGATGTCGAAGCGGATCGCCGGGACGGAGCGCACCATCAATTCCTCCGTGGAGGATGTGGATGAGGTCCTGGCGGGCAAAAAATTTGATGTTGCCATTGATATTGTGGGGTATACGGATATCCTTTATGAGGCCAGCCGCCATGTGAAGCCCGGCGGAAAAGTGGGCTCCATGGGTGTGCTGCGAAGCAACGATCTCCTGGTGGATACCAGCCGGCTGCAGGATAATACCTCCCTCCATATGCTCAACTTTCCCTACGGAGAGTATGCCATCATGGATGAGACCATCTCCCTGATCGAAAGCGGGAAGGTGAATCCCAAGGATTTCTATTCCCATGTGCTCCCCTATACGCAGATCCATGAGGCCATGCGCCTTGTCCAGAGCAAAGAGGCGCTGAAAGTCATCCTGGATTTTGATGCCTGAGCAGTGGTAAGACGCCGTTTCAGCTGGAAACGGCGTCTCCCTTTAAGCGGTTGCTGTCCCTGTTTCCCGGGGATTGTACGCTTTTTCCGCATCTTTACCCGCATATCTGATTGCAAGATTTAGGAAAAGAAACAAAAAAGGCACGTGAGATTTGTGCAGGTGTCGTTTACTTTTTTTCGAAAAAATTAAAATATTTACGATCATATAAAAGTGAATCTAAATCATAGAAATGTTGATTTCCCCAGAGAACCCCATATGGTACAAATAAGTCAGATAACCCCTCCGGCAGAGAATATAAAAAGAAAAGAGGAATGCGAAATGAAAAAGAAGATTTGTCTTGCACTGGCCTGTATGCTGATGCTGACCGCGCTGGCCGGCTGCGGCAGCCAAGGCAGCAGCAGTGAGGATTCCGCTTCGTCTACCATCAAGATCGGCTATTTCGGGCCGCTGACCGGCGGAACAGCCCAGGCTGGACAGGCTGCCCTCAACGGTGTGCAGATCGCGGTGAATGAATTGAACGAGGCCGGCGGCGTACTGGGCAAGCAGCTGGAAATCGTTTCCTATGATGACAAGTCCTCGCCGGAGGAGGCCGTGAAAGCAGCTACAAAGCTGGTTCAGGTGGACAAGGTCAACGCGATCTTCGGCTCCCTCCACTCCGCCAATGTCCAGGCGGCGGCGCCTGTCATTGAGGAGGCCAAGACCATCTGCGTCTCCGGCGGTACGTCTCCCACGTGGCTGGAGCAGGGATACACGTACCTGTTCCGCTCCATTTCCAACAGCTCTGTTTCCGCCAAGCAGCTGGCTAAGTATGCCGATTCCCAGAACCTGCGGAGGATCGCGCTGTTTACCAGCAACAGTGAGTACGGCACGTCCGGTGCAGAAGAATTCCAGGAGGCCTGCAAGGACTATGACATTGAATTCGTGGCCAGTGAGACCATGACCGACGGCGACCGGGATTTTACCGGCCAGTTTGCCAAGATCAGTGCCAGTGAGCCCGATGCGGTCTTTGTCTGGTGCCTGGGTGACGATCTGGGCGCAGTGACAAAGCAGCTGCGTCAATCCGGTTTCGACGGCCCGATCCTGGGCTCTGAGAGCTACACCCTGCCTGAGATTCTGGAAAATGCCGGCGACGCCGCCAACGGAGTGGCGTTTGCTTCCCAGTACATCGTTTACAGCGATCCCAATGACGCCGAGGACGAATTGATGAAAGAGTTCCTGGAGCGCTATATTGAGGAGTTCGGTGAACCCCCTGCATCCGACAATGCCTTCCGCGCATATGACGGTGTCATGATGATTGCCGAGGCTATGGAGGCTGCCCAGGCCGACAGCGGCGAGGCACTCCGGGATGCATACAACAACATTGACGGCCATGTGGGCCTTGCGGGGACCTTCTCTTACGTGGGGAAAAACGGCGAGGGCATTGACTCCATGCGCATCTTCCAGATCCAGGACGGAAAATACGTGGAAGCGCAGTAATCCCAAGGGGCGGTCGGAACTATTTGCCGACCGCCCTTTATAAAAAGGAGAGAAACTATGTTTGGGCAGTTATTGGTCGGCGGGATCGCCGTTGGCTGTATTTACGCGCTTATCGGCCTGGGATACAGCTTGATCTACAGTGCATCCGCTTTGATGTCCTTTGTGCAGGGCGAGATCTTTATGCTGGGTGCATACGTGGCGTATACCATTTACGTCAGCTTACATATTCCCTTTGTGCTGGCAGTTCTGCTGGCAATCGGGATCATGTTCCTCTTTGGCATCGTGCTCCAGCGCGGTATGATCAGCCCGCTGCTGAAGCGGGGAGCACAGCAGATTCACATTGTGCTGGCAACCATTGGCCTTTCTATTTTTCTGAAAAACTTTGCCATGATCGTCTGGGGATCTGATGTCAAGAATTTTCCCTCCGCACTGGGAGAAAACCCCATCAGCATCGCCAATATCTCGATCTCTCCCCAGCAGATCGCGATTGTATTGGTGACCATCGCCTGTATGGTCGGTCTGCATCTGTTCATGAGCCGTACCAAGCTGGGAACCAGCCTGCGGGCAGCAGCCCAGGATCCCATGGCGGCTGGCGTTGTGGGCATCAATGTGCCCCTGACGGTGGGAATTGCGTGGGCGCTGGCAGCGGCTTTGTCCGCAGTGGCGGGCATCCTCCTGGCTCCCATTTACGGTGTGTACCCGAAGATGGGTGCCATCCTCTCCACAAAGGGCTTCGCGGCGGCAGTCCTGGGGGGCTACGGAAATATGTACGGCGCCATTATCGGCGGTTTGATTTTCGGGG
Source organism: uncultured Oscillibacter sp. (assembly GCA_905200545.1). GTDB lineage: Bacteria > Bacillota > Clostridia > Oscillospirales > Oscillospiraceae > Oscillibacter. The sequence goes on along the minus strand of CAJKKQ010000001.1, from coordinate 91,983 downwards.
TTGTGGAGACCATGGCTGCCGGCTATATCTCCTCGTCCTTTAAGGATATTATTTCCTTCGGCGTACTGATTCTGGTTCTCTTCGTAATGCCTCACGGCATTTTGAAGGTCAAAGCGGACTGAGGAAGGGGTGAGAGCGCATGAATCGAGTTATGACAATCGCCGCCAATTCCAAATTTCAGAAGATATTCGCGGTGGGCCTGGTGGCACTGGTGCTGTTGTACCCTGTTCTGTTTCCGGAGCAGACCTATATGCACCTGATTATATGTACCCTGGGGATCTACATCATCGTCAATTCCGGTTTTGACATTCTCTTCGGTTACTCCGGACAGATTTCCCTGGGCCAGGCGGGTTTTTATGCCATCGGAGCTTATTTCAGTGCCATCCTCAGCAAGGCGGGGCTGCCGGTATTGCTGTCCATGCTGCTGGGAGCCAGCATAGCCGCTCTGGTGGGATATTTCCTGGCCATCCCGTGCTCCAAGCTGGTACACCACTTCCTCGCCATAGTCACCATTGGCTTTGGAGAAATCGTCCGGCTCCTGGCCTTGAACGGGCCTACATCGCTGACCGGGGGCGCAAACGGCATCGGCGGGATCCCTACCGTGAGTTTCTTCGGCTTCCAGCTGACCAGTAAGGGCTCCTATCTCTATTTTGTGGTGGCGCTGGTGGTTCTGGGCTTGATCATCAAACAGCGCATCGTGGATTCCCGCGTAGGACGCGCCATGAGCGCCATCAAGTGCAATCCCGATGCCAGCGAGGCGTTCGGCATGAAGCTGTCTACTTATAAATCCATGGCCTTTACGATTTCCGCCTTTTATGCCGGTATTGGCGGAGCTCTGTATGCACATCTGGTGCGCTTTATCAGCCCGGAGTCCTTTTCGGCAGATCAGTCCTCCATGTTCCTGGTCATGATTTTGGTGGGGGGCATGGGCACCTTCTGCGGCCCCATCATCGGCTCGGCGATTATTATTTTCGTCACGGAGGTGCTCCAGCAGTTCGGCGAATACCAGATGCTCATTTACGGCGCGCTGATTATCTTCGTGCTGTTCTTTATGCCCAATGGCATCGCCGGTACGATCCGCAACCGCTATTATCATCTGCTGAACAAGGTGCCTGAGCGGCGGGGCCCGAAAAACGGCAAAGACACTGCACAGGAGGGCTGAACCATGGAACTACTGAAAGTCGACCATGTGACGATGCAGTTCGGAGGTCTCAAAGCGATCAACGATCTGAACATGAGTGTGGAAAAGGGTGAGATCCACGGGCTTCTGGGGCCCAACGGCTCCGGGAAAACCACCTGCTTCAATGTCATCAGCGGCGTTTATCAGGCAACTTCCGGAAACGTGGTGCTGGAGGGCCAGACGATTAACGGCAGACAGCGGCATGAGATCAATCAGCTGGGAATTGCCAGAACCTTCCAGCACATCAGCCTCTTTTCCACCATGAACGTATTGGAAAATGTGATCGTGGGGCAGCATTGCCGCACCGGTTCCGGCGTGGTTTCCGCTATCCTCCGCACCAAAAAGGAGCGGGAAGAGGAACGGCGGATGATAGACCGGGCCTTTGAGCTGCTGGATTTTGTGGGACTGAGCAAACGCGCCGGCGAGCTGGCCTGCAACCTGCCCTACGGTGAGCAGCGCTTGCTGGAGATTGTGCGCGGCCTTGCCAGCCAGCCTAAGCTGATGATGTTGGACGAGGCCTCCGCCGGAATGAACTCCGTGGAAAAGGACAACCTGATCCGGATTATCCGCGCCATCAGTGCCCAGGGGATTACCATTTTGATGATTGAGCACGACATGAAGCTGGCCATGAGCCTGTCTGATCAGATCACGGTTCTGGATCACGGTGCCAAGATCGCGGAGGGTGTTCCGCAGGAGATCCAGACGAATCAGAAGGTCATCGAGGCATATCTGGGGAAGGGGGGTGTCGCACGTGCAAAATCTGCTGGAAGTGAAAGAACTTGAGCACAAATACGGTGCCATTCGTTCTTTGAAAGGCGTCAGCCTGTGCGTGAATCAGGGTGAGGTAGTAGCGCTGATTGGCGCAAACGGAGCCGGAAAGACGACGCTGCTCCGTTGTATTTCCGGGATCCTGAAGCCCTGCGGCGGCTCCATCCTCTTTGAGGGAAAGAGCATTTACGGGCTTCCCTCCCATGCGGTGGCCAAGCGGGGCATTGCCCAGGTTCTGGAGTCCCGGCATGTGTTTCCCAAGCTGACGGTTATGGAAAATATCCAGATGGGCGCTTTCCTGAGAAAGGACGATCCCAAGAAGATTCAGGAGGAGGTGGAGGGCCTCTTTGAGATATTCCCCCGTCTGAAGGAGCGGATTACGCAGCTGGCGGGAACCCTCTCCGGCGGCGAACAGCAGATGCTGGTCATGGTTCGCGCCATGATTTCCAATCCGCGGCTGCTGATTCTCGACGAACCCTCTCTGGGCCTGGCCCCCATTTTTATCGACGAGGTGTTTGAGATCATCCCCAGGCTGCGGGGACTTGGATCCACGATCCTTTTGGTGGAACAGAATGCCAGTATGGCGCTGGCTGTGGCTGACCGGGGGTATGTCATGGAGACAGGCAATATCACCCTGGAGGATACCGGTGCCAAGCTGCTGGAAAATGACCAGGTTCGAAAGATGTACCTGGGTGAAGAATAATGGAGGAGATGCTCACAGACAGATTGCAATCCTCTGCATGTTGCCTTGAGCCGGCCTAACCAGGCCGGCTCAAGGCGATGTGCGTTCTCTGCCTGCGTACTGGAAAGAGAGAGGTCTCTTGTGTATAATTGACACGTACGGCGGAAAGCTTACGAAAGGCGGTGCACATTTGCGGTTCTTCGCGTTTTTCACAGGGTCTCTGCGATTCAGATTGGTTCTTTATTTCACACTTTTGATGATGGTGCCGCTGAGTGTCACCGGATATATGATATACAGAGTTTCTGACGCCCGGATTTCAGATGGAGCGCTGCGGCTGGTCATGCAGATCGTGGAAAAAGACAGTGAGAGCGTAAATGAGGTGCTCTCTGATATGCAGGCGGCAGCCCATATGGTAACCGTGGATGATACGGTGCAGAACCTCCTGCGTCAGAAAACGCCGGAAGCGGAAGATTCCCTCGCTCAGAGGCTGAGCGACAGGCTCAAGCAGATTTCCAATATGTATGAAGGCCTAAATGGTATTTATATCTGGCTGGACGACGGAACCATCGCAAAATCCCGGTATTATTCCGTGCGGGAGGAGCTTTTCCTGGATCAGGAAACCTATCTGAGCATTCGGAATCATGCGGATTCCCGTTGGTTTGCCAGTGATGCGGGCTCCCTTGTGACGGACAATCTGAGCGATGCCGTGCTGAGCCTTGCGGTGTCGCTTCCGCAGCAGGACGGCGGATCGCCGTGCGGCATTGTGATTGTAGAGGTAAAGCAGTCCTATCTGGACAAGCTGATGAGTGCGGATTTCGGCAGGAGAGGAACCATTATCCTGGTGGATGTGGAGGACAACATCGTTCTGCAGGGAATCTCCGCGGACGAGGAAGTGGTGAAGGAAGCAGCAGAACGAACCAGACAGACGGCGGTGGGACTGCGGATGGAATCCGCAGACTTGAAGGACCGTCTGCTGCTGTTTGACCGCCTGCCCTCCACCGGCTGGGTCATGACGGGCGTGGTGTTCAAGGATGAACTGAAGGACGACAGCCAGGCCATCCTGCTGGTGTTTCTGGTGGCCATGCTGGTGGCATTTTTGCTGAATATCATTATTTCACGCTATTTGGCCGACTATGAATTTAAACCCATTCGCCGGATCCAGGAGTATGTCCTGCAGGTGGAACAGGGAATCTTTGGCCAGCCCCTTCCCCCGGAGAGGGGGGATGAAATCGGCAAGCTGGCCTCCAGTATTCAGGAGATGAGTGAAAAGATCGGACAGCTGGTGGAAACGTTGAAGACCGAGCAGGAGCGCATGCGGACTGCGGAATTCAAGGCGCTTCAGGCTCAGATCAATCCCCATTTCCTTTATAATTCTCTGGATTCCATTAATTGGCTGGCGCGCCGGGGTGATGTGCAAAAGACCACGGAGATGGTTACGGCTCTGACCACGTTCTTTCGCATAGGATTGTCCAAGGGGAGAGACCTGATTACAGTTCGTGAGGAAGTGGAGCATGTTCGGAGCTATCTGGTCATTCAGAAGATCCGGTATGAGAATCAATTCGATTATTCGTTCTGCGTGGATCCGGAGACCGAGAAGTATTTCGTGCCGAAGCTGATACTGCAGCCTCTGGTGGAAAATGCGCTGTATCATGGCATCAAGCTGTGTGACCGGAAATGTTTGCTGATGATTCAAGTGCTGTCTCGGGAGGATGAGATTGAGATCGAGGTTCTGGACAATGGCGCCGGGATGGATGAAGAGACCTTGCGGTCGGTTCGTGAGGCCATGGAGCATACCGGAGAAAACCGGACAAACAGTTACGGCGTTGTCAATGTCAATGACCGGATACGCATTTTGGCCGGACCGCAATATGGCCTTGTATTTACCAGTGAAAAGGGGGTAGGGACATCTGCAAAGATCGTTCTGCCAAAGACACTGAAAGGAGCCTGAGAACGTGTATACGGTTTATTTGGCGGATGATGAGCAGTTGATCAGAGAGGGGCTGGCACAGACCATCCCCTGGGACTCTCTTGGACTGCAGCTCATTGGAACAGCAGAGGACGGAAGACAGGCGTTGAAAGAGATCCGGGAGAAAAAACCGGACATTGTTTTAACGGATATCCGGATGCCCTATCTGGATGGCCTGGATTTGATTGGAAAAATCCGGGAGGTGCATCCGGACTGCCGGGTGGTAATCATCACCGGACACGGAGAATTCTCCTATGCCAAAACAGCCATCCAGCTGGGGGTATCCGACTTCGTTTTGAAGCCCATTGATATTACTGCTCTGTGCCGTACACTGAGCCGTTTGAAAAAAGATCTTGACAGCAGCTGCCACCAGAAAAATGAGGTGGAAAAAATGAGGATTCAGCTGCAGCGTGCAGATGCTTACCGGCTGCAGCGACAGATCCGGCGCTATATCGCCGGGCGAACTCCCAAACAACAATTTTTGGAACAGCTTCCGGATCATTTGCAAAAAAACCAGGCTATGATATTGACCTTGCTGCAGGTGGACCATTTCGATAATCTGACTGCTGCCATGGATGAGGAAACCATTTTCGCCATGACACAGAAGATGGAACAGTCCATGCAGAAGGCGGGAGAGGGAACCAGCATGATCTGCGTTGAAGAGAGCAGCGGAAGATATCTGTTGCTCTTTACGGGCGCGTGGGGAGAGGAGCTGTGCTTTGAGGTGCGCTCCTATATCCGCAGGCTGCGTTTGGTAGAGCCTGATATGGAGTTCACAACGGTGACCTCGCCGGTCTATGACGGGATCTGGCACTGTCAGGAAGCCTATGCGTTTGTGCAAAGGGGCTGCGGTTACGCGTTCCAGCTGGGAAGTAACCGGGATGTCCAGCCGGACGAGGTGAAGCGGGTGTGCGCAGACCCGCTTCCGGATGTTCCCAATGTGGGCCGGGTCATTCGTTCCATCTCTACATTCAATAAAAAGACCATACGGGAGGATTTTGATTTACTGGCAAAGGACATTCGCCAGACGGGCCACAATTCCTATCTCTATACCAGAATGCTGGTGAATGTGGTATATGGGGAGATTGTAAAGCTGCTTGTGGATATCAACTGCCCCATTGACACCATCTTGGAGGATCCACTGGCGGCATACCGAGGGATCCTTACCCATACCACGCTGGACGACATGCTCCAGGAGCTGTATCGCTTCGTGTGCCGGATCTGTGATTTCTTGGAAAAAAATATCAAGGCAAACCAGAGTGTGGCCGAGAGGGCAAAGACGTATGTGGCGGCTCACTATGCGGATTCCAGCCTGACTTTGGATCGCGTGGCGGGTGAGATGGGGATTTCACCCAATTATTTCAGTGCTTTGTTCAAGCAAAATACCGGAAGCTCGTTTATTAATTACCTGACCAACGTTCGAATCGCCAAGGCCAAGGAGTTGTTGAGAAGCGGCAGCAGCAAGACCTATGAGGTGGCTATGCGATGCGGTTATGAAAACCCCACGTATTTTTCCACCATATTCAAACGCAGAACCGGCGTTTCTCCCTCGGAGTATCGGGGAGAGTAAGGCGGGGCCGCAAGTGCCAGCTTCCGCGAAGAGAAAAGCGGCTGCTCAGGGTGGATTGAGTTGTTCCCCGGCCCCTGTCCTGCCGCTCACAAAGGACAAAAGCTGATTAGGGCCGATGGGGCAGTTCTTGCATAAAAAAGGAGGTGGCGTAAGCCACCTCCTTTTTATCCGATTCCCTTCATGATCTTTGAACTTCCAACCGAATCATGAGTCATGGGAAAACTCAGTTTTTCTTCCCGGCATAGGATCTGTATGCATCCAGTGCTACCGCGGCAATAATGACCGCTCCCAGTACCACTTTCTGCCAGTAGGCATTGATCTCCAACAGGTTCATGCCGTTATTGATAAAGCCGATGATCAGCGCACCCGCCAATGTTCCAATGACGCCGTTTTGCGTGCCGGCTGCTGCCGTGCCGCCGCCTACATAAACCGCCGCAAGGGCCTGCAGGGACAGGTCTCCGGCTGCTGTGGGCTGGCCGGAGGACAGCCTGGAAGCCAACATAATGCCGCTCAGGGCGCTGATCCCGCCCGCCAAAGCGAATACGATCAATTTCGTTTGAATGACATTGATTCCGGAGAGCCGGGCTGCCACCCGGTTTTCGCCCACGGCCATCACGTCTCTTCCAAATTTGGTATACCGCTGGACAAACGCCATCAGGATCACCAGGACCAGCAGGATAATGGTGGGTACGGGAATAACGTCCAGGACATAGCCGCGCCCAATGATCAAATAGGCGTCCGGAAGATTCAGGATGGGACTGCCGTTTGTAATCAGCATAACAATACCCGTGAGAATGTACTGCATGCCCAAAGTGGCGATAAAGGATTCAACACGGAGGTATGTAACCGCGGCGCCCATGATCAATCCGAATACCATTCCGACGATAATCGTCAGGATAATGGAAGTCCATACGCCAAAGCCCAGGTTTACGATGAGAAAAGCACTGGCACAGCCGGACAAGGCAGCCATGGCTCCGGCGCTCAGGTCAATTTCACCGCATAGGATGACAAAGGTCGCACCCACTGCCATGACGCCCACGACGCAGATCTGGCGAATCACGTTGATGAGGTTTACCCCAAAAAACACATCCGGACCAATCGTCAGGGAGAGTACAATCAGCAAACCAATCAGGATCAGCCAGACACCAAGTCCGTTGATAATCTGTTTCCTTCTGCTTTGCACAGATTTCATGGTAATCATAGTTTCCGGCCTCCTATTGTATATTCCGATATCAATCTCTGAGAGAAGTCCTTTTTCTCCACTTCCCCTACGATATTGCCCTCGTACATGACAAGGATTCTGTCGCTGATGCCCATGACCTCTTCCATGTCGGAGGAAATCACGATAATTGCCTTTCCGCTCTCCGCCAGCCGGTTGATGATCTCATAGATCTCGCGTTTCGCGCCTACGTCGATGCCCCGGGTGGGCTCATCCAGAATGATGATCTTTGCGTCGGAAAACAACCATTTCGCCACGACGACTTTCTGCTGATTTCCACCGCTCAAAAACTCACTCTTTTGGTTCACAGACGGTGTCACAATGTTTAGATCCTCAACATATGACTGCGCGACTTTCCTGGCACTGGGATAATGGATCAGGTGCATCCGGCAAACCTTTTTCAAAGCCACCATCACGATGTTGGACTGCACCGATTTGCGCAGCAACAATCCCTCCCGTTTCCGATCCTCGGTAACAAAAGAGAGGCCATTTCGGATTGCATCCCTGGGAGACCGAATCACTGCTTTTTTTCCGTTCAAAAGGACTTCACCCGTTGTTTTGGGATCCGCTCCGAAAATCATCCGAACGGTTTCCGTTCTCCCGGCTCCCACCAGTCCGGCAAAGCCAAGCACTTCTCCGGCCCGGAGGGAAAAAGACACATCCTTCACCGTTGAACCGTTCCCCAAATGGGAGACCTCCAATACGGTCTCGCCAATTTGGGCATTTCGGGGAGGATATTGCTGCGTCAGAGCGCGGCCAATCATCATCTCGATGAGATCACTGGTATTGATCTGGGAAATTTCCCGGGAGCCAATGCAGCATCCGTCCCGCAAAACCGTAACCCGGTCGGCAATGGTAAAGATTTCCTCCATGCGATGGGTAATGAAAATCACGGCGATCCCTGCGGCGGTAAGTCCTTTGATAATTTCAAACAGGATGTGCGTCTCTTTCTCCGTCAGGGAAGATGTGGGCTCATCCATAATCACCAGCTTGGTATCAAAGCTCAGCGCTTTCGCAATTTCCACCATTTGCTGCTGTGCCACACTCAGCTGCCGGACTTTCACTGTGACATTCATGGAAATTCCCAGCTTCTCAAAGAGCGCTTCTGCGTCCCGGTTCATCTTTTTCCAATCCACTTTTCCGTGCCGGCACGGCTGCCTGCCCAGATAAATATTCTCGGCAACCGTCAGGTTCTGGAGCACGTTGAGTTCCTGGTAGATGATGGACAAGCCCAGCTGTTCGGCCATCTTGGGTGAAGTGATCTCCACTTCCTTCCCGTCAAATACGATCTTGCCGGAATCCTTGGTGTAGGAACCAGAAAGGATTTTCATCAAGGTGGATTTTCCCGCACCGTTTTCACCTGCCAAAGCAAGAACCTCGCCTCGAAAAACGGAAAACCCCACATTGTCCAGAGCTTTGACGCCGGGAAAGGATTTGCAGATCCCCTCCAGGCGGAGTATTTCATCGTTCCTTTGCGCTGCCATGGTTCCTCTCTTTCGTCATCAGGTTGAGTTAGGCCGTTACCCCTGGATATCCTGTGCGGTCAGTGTGCCGTCGGGGCAGTACACACCGGCGTCGGTATAGACAAACCGTTCAATCTCCTCTCCGGCAAAGTAATCTCCGATCAGCTCCACCGTCTGCTTGGACATTTCTGCGGGGAATTGCAGGGCAGTGCACAGATAGATGCCGCCCTCGTCGATTTTCTGGAACTCCTCTTCCTCACCGTCCATAGACACGATCTTCATTTCATCCCGAGCCGCCGCAACGCAGGCGTCATACGCGCCCAGGCCGTGCTGCGCGGAGGTGGTGATCATCAAGTCGATTTCCGGATAGGTCACCAGCGCGTCGTCACAGCTGGACATGGCGTCCTCACGCGTACTGCCGTTGTAGGTGTTGAGCACATTCACCTTCACACCGCTGGCTTCAAAACCCTCCAGGTATCCGTCTCTGCGGTCGTTGTGCACTTGGTCGGCTGCCATGAACACGACGGCGTCCAATTCGGTAATGCCCTGGCTGGCATAATAATTTCCTGCCCAAAGACCGCCCAAATAGGTGGTGTCCTTGTCGATCGTTCCCACCTTGACCACAAAGGTGGCATCATCCGGGGCCGTATTGGTAGAGATCAGGAAAACGGGAACCTCTGCTTTTTCCGCCGCCTCGAAGACATCCAGCAGCGCGTCTCCGTACCAGCTGGTGATTGCCAGAGCGTCCACGCCCTTTGAGAGCATATCCATGCAGCCGTCAATCTGCTTGGAAATGTCCATACTGGCGTTGGTGGAAATCAATTCATAGCCGTTTTCCGCGCAGGCCTCTTCAAAAGCTTCCTGCATGCTCACGTAAAAGGGAAACTCCTGGGTGAACATGGAAAGGCCAATTTTAATGGTGCCATCATCCCCTTCGTTGGGATCGGTTTCCTCAGACTGTGTGGTGCCCCCGCAGCCGCTCAGAATTCCAAGCAGCATCATCAGTGCCAGCAGAACAGAAATTCTCTTTTTCATGTTGAAACTCCTTTCTAAACTACACGGTATGGTTTCTGGAAGGATCGATCCCTTAGCCCTCAGATAAAGCGCTGCGCAGTACGCTCTCATCCAGGTTGCCTCCGCTGCAGATCAGCACCGTCTCCAAGTCCAGGTTGATCTGATGCTCCAAAACGGCGGCCAATGGCAAGGCTCCCGCACCCTCGAGAATTAATTTCCCATATAAAGCCGCAGTTTTGATGGCAGACTGAATGGAATGTTCTTGAACTGTCAGAATTTCATCAACATTGGATTCGATGTAGGGGAACAAAAAGGGCTCGCCCGTCTTACGGACCACAGCATCCGCAATGGAGTGGCAGGTCTCCAGCTGCACGAGCCTGCCTGCCTGGCGGCTCTTTGCGTAAACCGCAGAGCCCTCCGGCATGACACACACGATGTGCACATCCGGCCTGCACTGCTTGATGTAAAACGCAATGCCGGAGGAAAGGCCCCCGCCTCCCAACGGGATGACCACCTGCTGGACAGAGGGCAGCTGCTCCAGGATCTCCATTCCGATGGTGCCCTGGGCACCCAGGATTTCCGTATCCGAAACAGGGTGGACGTAATATGCGTGTTCTTCTTCCGACAGCCGGCACGCCTCCTGGAAGGACTCATCGTAAGTCTGTCCGTATTCCACCAAAGTTGCGCCCATTTCCCGGATACAATCTTTCTTGATTTGGGGCGTTACCACCGGGACCACGACCTTGGCGCAGATCCCCAGCATTTTTGCGGTCAGCGCGCAGGCAAGTCCGTGGTTTCCGGAGGAGGCAGTGATGACAGAAATCCCCGTACCGAATTGCTCCACAAGACTGGCGCACTTGTTGTAAGCCCCTCTGATTTTGTAAGCGCCGGTGGGCTGCAGGCTCTCAGCCTTGAGATACAGCCGCTTGTCGATCCTGATGTTCAGGGGCTCCATGGTGATCAAAGGCGTCTTTGCGAACGCATGGGATAGGCGCTCCTGGGCGCGCAGCATGTCGGAAACCTGGACGGGCTGCAGATTTTGGCCTAACATTTCTACACACCCACTATTCCACTTCAAAGATGGATTCGATTTCTACTGAGAGCCCCAGCGGCAGCGCATTGGTCCCGATCGCTGATCTTGCATGGCGGCCGTTTTCACCGAAAGCATCCAGCAGGACTTGGGAAGCACTGTTGATGACCTGGGCCTGCTGTGTAAAGGTATGGTCGCACGCAACAAATCCCAATATTTTTACCGCTTTTTTCACGCGATTGAGATCTCCCAGAAACGTGTGCAGAGCGCCCAGCGTATTCAGCATGCACACTTTCGCCGCCTCTTGTCCCTGCTCCAACGTGATGTCCACACCCACACGGCCGGTGAGGTTTTCTCCTTTGAAAATGCTGCCCTGCCCAGAAATAAACACCAGGTTTCCCACACGGTTCACCGGGACATATAATCCCGCCGGCGTTAAACTCTCGGGCAGTTGATAGCCATGTGCAATCAGATTTTCATATACCTGCATGATAATCCCCCTTTAAGTTTGTTTACATATCGGAAATCAGAACGGCTCTGCAGAACGCCGCCTCCGCTCCATCAAATTTGCAGGGTGCAGCACTCAAAAAGTACGTTCCATCTGCCACCGCATCCAGCTTTAGGTTTTCAATGATGGAAATTCCCTGCGACAGCAGCAGTACATGTACTTCCCGGTCATTCTCAGGCGCTCCGACGGAAAATGCGTCCGTACCCACCGTGCAGACCCCTCGCTCCTTCAGGAACAAAGCGGCCTCCTGGCTCAGACAGGCGGTACCGTTTCCGTGGAGCAGCACGCGCTTAGCATCCTGCGGGATACCCTGCAGATCCTCCGGTAAAACCAGCCGGCCCGGAGTAACCGTATGTACGTAGCACATTCCTATGAAGTGTTCCAGAGGGGACAGGGCAATGTCCTGTCCATCTGCTACAAAATGGAGTGCAGCATCACAATGGGTCGCCGCATGCACACAGGCGTGGACATAGGTATAGTTGTACGGTGCACCGCTCTTCATTTCCAGCTTTTTTTCCAACACAGGTTCCGGGAATCCGGGAGCGGGAGGACAGGAACTCAGTTCCCGGGATATATCGATGATCCGCATAGTGCGTTACCCCTCTCCCACGCAGTTGCTCTTGGAGTAAACCAAAGTTCCGTTTACGTATTTCTCCACGGTCTCCCGGTCATCTCCAAGGCAGGCCAGCCGTTCCACCCGTTCATAGACAGAGCGCGGGCACTCATCGGCAATTCTGCTGTCATCCAATACCACGGCGTCAAATGCGTAGCCCGGCTCAAAGCTGCCTACTTTGCCCCAGAAGGAACCGCCTCCTTTTGTAGCCAAATAAAACGCATTGGCAAGGGTTAAAACATCTCGTTTCTCATCCGCTTTGCCGGTTCTCTCGCAGTAAGCCCACCGGACTTTGGATGCCACAATCGCCTGGAGCATGACTTGCATCAGGTTTAAGGTGTGGCCGCCGGACACATCGCTTCCCAGCCCCACCTTCGCGCCGCTGCGCACGTACTTTAAGATGGGGGCGGCTGTTCCGGAGTAATTGAGATTTGCGTCCGGACAATGGGCAATCGTGATATTCCGGCTGCACAGCATATCAAACTCTTCCTGGTTGGAAAAAATGCAGTGGGCCATCAAGGTGGGCTGGACGGTTCCCATCATATCGAAGCGGTCATATCCCTGCCCGTAGAAACTGATGTCAGGCATCAGCTGGTGAACCCACGCGATTTCGTCCAGGCCTTCTGAGAGATGAGACTGCACGGGAACACCGAACTCCTTCATCAGTGCCGAAAGCCCTTCCATCACTTCATCCGTACAGCTTGGAATGTATCGGGGTGTGATGATGGGTTTGACATGGGGATACCTTCCCACACTGTTTTGAAGCCAGCGGCGGGTCTCCTCCAGGCTCTCTTCCGTTGTCTCCAATAAGCCTTCAGCGGAGTTCCGATCCATGTTCACCTTACCCACATATGCGCACAGGCCGCTGCGGTGTAAAAGCTCCATCAAAAGCTCCGTGGCAGGACGGTGAATGGTTGCGAAGGTACAGATTCTTGTGGTGGTACTTTTCAGCAGATCCGATACCAAACGGCCATACGCTCTTTGTGCATATTCCAGGTCCTGATAGCGCTTCTCTTCAGGAAATGCATACAAATCAAACCAACTATCCCAGTCCGGCTTCTCTATGTTCTGGCCCAAGCCCCGAAATGCGTACTGGGGTGCGTGCTGATGCAGGTCAATCATCCCCGGAATAATCACGCAGCCGGATCGGTCAATCACCCGGATCCCCCGGTACTCCTCTGGTAAATGCTCAAAAACGCCGACGACCTTTTCATCCCGACAGATCAGATATGCATCTGGAAACAGCTCAAACCGTTCGAATGTAGGCGTATGGGCAATGGCGCCTCTCAGCGCAAAGGTCTCACTCATGTTTTGGCTACACCTCCTCCAAGAAAAGGATCCATCTTTGGACCGGGGCTTTGAATCGTTTCGTTTTGGCAGTTCCGCAGATCTGAAAACCCCGCCGCTCAAGTACGGTTACCGCTTCAGATCTGACAGATTGGTGTAAATAACCACCAGATTGTCATTTGGATCCAGCAGCTGAAATTTTCGGATACCATAAGGTTCGTTGACCGGCTGTTGGAAAACCCGGACACCAGGCTTTTTGCTGAGTACTTCATAGCACGCATCTACATCCCAAGCCTCGATCATAATGGTTCCCGGGCCCTGAGGCCTCTCCGGCTCCCGGCGAATGACTTCAAGCATTCCGCCCGCTACTTGGAACTTTGTGCCGCGATCCTCCGGCCCGTCATCCCAGGAATACGGGGATTCCAATTCCAGAATATCCCGGTAGAAAGAAATGGCCTTGTCATAATCCTTTACATAAAACACTCCGCGAAATTCCTGCTTGAAATATCCCATATGCTCCTCCTTGTTACTAAACTAAATATCAGTCTTTTAAACTAACATTTTGTTAGTTTTACGTGTAAAAAAAATATGCTCCCATTGCCATTTTTTGTACACGCCTTATTTGCTCATGGAGAAAATGTCGTGTCTTAAGTTACAAAATAATTATAATAATGGAAACTCGCTCTGTCAACAGAAAAATATCAAATAGTCAGTTGATTCAACAAACTGTCTGATTTTTCCCCTTGACAGAAAAAGCTGTCAGCTAAAAAATCGGTCGGCTGGCTGTAAAACACACCAGCCGTCCGGATTCTTATTCGTTTTTTTTGCCCCGATGGATCAAATCCAAGTAATTATAAAATGTATATCTGGAGATATCCAACAGAGCGCAAACATGCTTGCTGGAATTTGTAATGATAAATGCACCCTTTTCATCCAATGCTGCAATAAATTGGATTTTTTCTTCTCTGGACATGGACTTTGGGGATTTGCCGCATTTTTGCAATTCTTGGCGGATGAGTTCATCCAGAAGATCATGAACATTCTCCACAAAAAATTCCTGGGACTTTTTTTCAGTGTCCTCTTCCGCAGGGAAGCGGTTGTACCCGGATAAAAATTTTTCCAGCTGCACCGTCTCGGTGATATCCAGATTCACGCAAATAGACCCCAGCAATTTCCCCTCGGAATTTTTAAAATAAATAGAAGAAGATCGCAGTAGTTTCCCGTTGGGGGCATATGTAACATAGTTAAAGGTGTCCTTAGCCTCCATGGTCCCCTTCATGATTTCAAGCCCGATATTGGTAGCACATCCACCGATACTGCGTCCTGTCACATGACCGTTTCTGATATCCACGATGGTATGGTCATACTCTTTGGAAAAATCGTGAAGGATAATTTCACAGTTTGGGCCAAAATGTTGCTCCAGCAGATTCATGAATTGGGTGATCAGTTCCTTGTTTTCGTATAAATTTTCCATGGTGATTCCCTTCTTTTTGTCCTTGTAGGAATTACTTTTATCTTTTGCCTATTGATTCCAAATGAGTGCCCTCACCACTAAAATGGAAGAGATTAATAAATATTATAGCATAATTGCCTGATAGCTGTCCCGCTTTTAGAAAAAATTTGCAGCTAACTATCCAAAAAAACTTTGTGCACTGCGCCGTATAACACGTTTCTGACTGTATAAGACCTGAAACCAAGAAAAGCCTTCACCCGATCGCCGGGCAACGGAGATGGTGGCAAAGGTGCTGAGCATGTCTCCGGCGTCGGGATACGAGCTGATGTATGAGGCTGGCTTTCCAGTGCTGCAGGTGGGCGGCCACATGGTGGTGCCAGGCATTTGCCCGGCGGGTAGTGTCCCTTACGGGAGGTGTCAATGAGCAAATCGGGAAATGGATTTACGCCGCCCGACAAGGAGTTTCAGATGGGGCCTATCGTCGGTGAGCTGGCGGTGTACTTATCTGCGGTGTTGTGAAGATCGCAGGACGTATCAGAGCTGGCCCGGCTGCCGGATTATCGGTGGTGCGATGGTAATGCGTGAGAATGCCGTGCGCAAGTAGGTACTGGAAAAGTGCGGTCCGGTCGTTAGTAAACTCGTGGATCTTATGGTAGAGGAATATACGAAGCGTCCGGGAAATGCCTATATGTTCCTGTCCTTCAGAACAGGCGGGATATTCGGCCCGGATTTCTTTCTGCATACCCATGAGAAGATCTTCGTGGCCATCGGCGCGGAGTATATCCAGTTCCACAATTTATGGCACACCTTCGTGACCACGGCGCTGGAGTACGGCATGGACGTGAAGGCCCTCTCGGCGGTGGCGGGGCACCGGTCCTCCAGCACCACCCTGAATGTCTACACCCACGTGACGAAAGCCATGGAGCGGCAGGCAGCGGCCAAAATCGACCAGGGGGATCGGAAAGCAGGAGACCCCACCAGAGGAGACCCAGGAGACGAAGCTCCCAACCATGACCACCTTCCGGGCAGACCCTGGGAAGCGGCGCAAGCCCGGCACCGGCTGCGTCCATCAAATCGGGGAACACGGGCGGTATTCCCCCAGAGGGCCGGACGGCAAGCGGCGATCCCGAAACGTCTACGGCTACACCCCGAAAGAATGCGAGGAAAAGCTGAAAGTCCTGATTGCCGCCATGAAAGCGGAGATCCAGGCGGAGCGGAGGCAGCTCCGGGAAGCAGGGAACCGGCCATGAAAGCGAAAAAAGAAACTCCCGCGGATGCGGGAGTTTTCCTGTCTGTGGTATTTCTGTGGTCAATCAAAAACGGGAAAAAATCGGGGCACTGCAAAAGCACAAAAAAGTTGCGAAAAGGAAAAAAGAACCTGATTTCAAAGGAAATCAGGTTCTTTTTGGTGGAGACTACTGGACTCGAACCAGTGACCTCTTGCGTGTGAACAGCAATATGAAACTTTTTTTAACGGTTTCCGGTGGTTTTTAATTGTTTTCGTTCTAATCCAATTATTTTCTGGACGTGATTTACTGCACAAAATCCGTCTATTCCACAGACCCCTGTGGTACACGCTGTGGTCTGAAAGCCGTTGCGGCAGCTGGGACTCTAATTCTGAAACGACACTTCTATTTGTCAAATACGGTGGAATTTAATTTTAAACAGGAAGTATATCTAGATAAAATTTGAAAGTTTTTGCTAGAGGTTTGGAGTGTTGCGTGGGGTAGAGAGATTTGTTTACTTCTATATGGAATTTTAAAATACGGTAGCAGGAAATCGCGTGGTTGCTTCCAAACGATTTAATTGGACATGACCAAAGATTATTTCTGGCAGATTTCTTTTTATCGATCAGCAGAAAGCTGAAATGGCGATATGGGGAGAGGAGGTATATGAATAATAGAGGAGCCGAGGCATGAGTTGAATTCCCCCTGATTATGCTTTGGATGGGGCTGAGTGGACCGTCCCATGGGCTGTATAGCGTTAGCTCATGAGATGATATTTTCGGCGGTATTCCTTGGGCGTTGTGTGGTAGACTCGATCAAATTGTTGACTGAACGCTCGCATATCCGGGAATCCGGCTTCCATGGAAATATCTAAAATGCTCTTTTCTGTATGTG
Organism: uncultured Oscillibacter sp.; assembly: GCA_905200545.1. Lineage (GTDB taxonomy): Bacteria > Bacillota > Clostridia > Oscillospirales > Oscillospiraceae > Oscillibacter. The sequence goes on along the minus strand of CAJKKQ010000001.1, from coordinate 75,110 downwards.
CAAGAAGACGGCAGGCATGTGTCAGGCGAACGCTGTAAAGATATTCCTTAAACGTCAATCCTAGCTTCTTTTTAAATAATCGGGAGAGGTACTCACAGGAGATGTTGTAGAGATTTGCCATGTCTTTGAGCATTAGAGGCTCTGTATAATGTGTGTTGATGTATTGAATGATGTCCTGCAGGTTAGACTCCCGGGCAGAAAGCCGGCAGGAGGAGCCGGTTTTCTTAGAGCGGCTAAAATATTTTGCCAGCGTGTAATAAATCATGCAAATCAAACCATGAATCTGCAGCAGTTCCAGATCAGATGTGGCGCTGTCCTGATGGAGTCCCCTGGTATAGGAGTAGGTACGGCTGGCTTCGTAGAGACTGGTCATCAGATTCTTCAGCTGGGGAATCCGGTCAGGGCAGATGGAGAGCTCAAACTCTAGCGAATCCAGGTTGGGGCACAGATTCTGCCAGAAGTTCATATCTGCCACGAGAGAAATCCCCCGGTGTTCTCCGACGGAATTTTCGCCCACGTAGTGGAGCTGGCCGCTGTTGACCAAAATCATCTGCTGGTTTTGCACTTCGTAGCACTGACTGTCGACCCGGGCTCGAAAGCCGCCCTGAAGGAAGTAACAGATTTCCACATTGGTGTGCCAGTGTAGAGGCAAATGGGCGTTTTCATCCTCATTGAACAGGATTTTGCCGGGAATCCGGGGATCTCGCAGTCTTTCGCTCAGGAACAGCATATTCACTCTCCTCCTATATTGAATTTATTTTAACCGGAAATCTCACCGCTTGCAAGAAAAAGGTCGGAACACCGAAAAATCAGTGTCCCGACCTTTTGAATGGCGGCTCAATACTGCCAGCAGTTATAGTGGAAAGCGGGGACCTCCGGTTTACCGGTCATCTCCTTTTCCTGTTTGCAGAACTCGATGTACTGATTGTGGATGTGGACGATGTCTTCACCCTCCATTTGGGGGATTACACGGCTGGCCTCTGTGAGAAAGTGCATCTCGTCCCGGCCCATAGCACGGCCCTTCCGGGTGTGCAGATCGTAGGCATAATCGGGAACCTCCGGCTTTTTACCGTGCTCCCACTCCTTAATAATCTGGTTCTTGATGTTATCGGTAGTGCGCTCCTTGGTGCAGCGGCACAGAAAACGGATTGCGTGCATGAAAAACATGGGCTGATCGCCGTCAGAATAGGGGAACTCCTGAGCAATTTTGAAAAGGGTGTACACTTGCTGAGGAGCCTGGGGATTACCGAATCCTACATCCTCCACAGAAATGGCCAGTAGCCGGCGCCACATTTTTTCGTGGAACTGGGGGCTGGTGATATACATCTCATAAGCGGCAGCCAGAGCGTTTTCCTCCAAGCCGCGGCGAATGGATTTTTGCAGCATGGAAATCAGCTCATCGCCGGGAATTCCGTTCCGGGACTGAATGTTGGACCAGGGGTCATAGGACATAAAGGCTTCTTTTTCCATCTTGTGTTACCTCCTCAGATTGCGAAACTTACTGCAGCATGGAAATCAGACTTTCCAACTCCGTACGCACATCGGCGCCGTTGTTGAGGATGTTGTCCATGGCGATCACCACGTAGTCGTGCAGACCGCTGGAGGTATAGGTGTCCGTCTCGAAGCCGGGATAGGTGTAAGCAAAGTCCTGCTGCTCAACACCAGCCAGCTGAGCGGGAGCGGCGTTCTGCAGGAACTCTTCGCTGGCAGCCACAGACTTCAGGAAGGGCAGGCGGGACTCGCCGGAGAGGATCTTCTGGCTAACCTCATAGGACTGCAGGTACTGGATGAAAATCCAGGAGGCCCAACGGGTGGCCAGGTCACCGCTGTTGTCCAGCATGCTGACGAGGAAGCCTTCGGCGTAGTCGGCCTTGGTTCCATCCTCGAACTGAGGAACGGGAGCGCAGGACCACTCGAACTGGGCATCTTCGGGAATCTTCATGTTGATGAACTCACCCTCGTTGCCGGAGCTGATGTACAGCTGCACTTGCTGGTTTGCAAAAGGACCAGAGAAGAAGAAGTCCTCGCCGGGGGTGCGGATGATCCCGCTCTGAACCATGCTCTGATACCAAGAAATCACGTCCGTCGTGGCGTCCAGATCTTCGGCGAAGAGCAGCTTGCCGTCACGGTCGGTATAGCCGATCCCCTTCTGCTCCACCAAGGTGGAGAAGCACTTGACGCCTTCGTCCCAGCCGCCAGCCGGACGACCGGTGATGTCGGCGATCTTAGTGCAGACTTCCTCGAATTCAGTCCAGGTGGTGGGGACCGTCAGGTTGTTTTCCTGGAAGAAGTCCACATTGTAGTACATTACCTCGCAGGCCACATAGAGGGGCAGACTGTAATAGCCTTCCACGGGGTAGTTGCAGCTGTCTTCGATGTAGATGTCATAATAGTCTTCCAGATCCAGGCCGTAGTTCTCGTTTTCGATGTAGGGCGTCAGGTCTACCACGCACCCCGCCTGCAGCCAATCCACCACAGACGCGGCCTCGGTCATGGTGACGTTGGGCATATTGCCGGCCTTGATAGCGGCAGTGACGGCGTTCTCCAGATCAGACATCTCACCCTTGGCATAAGACTCTACGGTGATGCCCATTTCTGCGCCGATACCGCTGTTGAAAGTGTCGACGATTTCATTCAGGGTCTCCTGCATGTTTTCCTGAACAATGCCGTGCCAGAACGTAATGGTGACGGGTTCAGACAACTCCACCTCCACGGATGTGGGATCCACCGGCTGGCTCTCAGTGCTGTCGGAAGTGCTGTCGCCGCAGGCGGTCAGGCTGAACACCATGCACAGCGCAAGAAGCATACTCAACCACTTTTTCATATCGTACCTCCAAAAATATTTATTTTGGGCCTCAGCCCTTAGTTCCACCGGATGCAACGCCTTCCATAATCTTTTTGTGGAAAATGATATAGAAGATTACCATGGGGAGCAGAACAATGCAGGCTGCCGCCATCTGATTATGCAGATTGGAGCTGGATGCCTGACGGAACCGCAGAAGCCCCACGGAGAGCAGCGTGTGCTCGTCAGAGAGGGTGACAATCAGAGGCCACATGAACGAGTTCCACGCGGTAATAAAGGTCAGAATTGCGACAGTGACAATCGCGTTGATGTTCATGGGAACCACAACTTTGACCAGGAATTTCAGATTGCTGCAGCCATCCACTTTGGCCGCCTTGAAAAGGGAGGGCGGTGTCTGCATGAAATACTCCTGCAGCATGAAAATGTAAAAGCCGTTGGCAACCGTGGGTAGCACAATGCCGGAGAATGTATCCAATAATCCCAACTGGCTGCATGTCACATAGTTTTGAATAATTAGGATTTCAGAGGGCACCATCATGGTCAGCATAAACAGGTAAAAGCAGAGGTTTCTGCCCCGGAAGGAGTAAATGCTGAATGCGAAGGCTCCCAGAATGGAGAATACCAGCGTTACCACGACGCTGAGAATTCCTACCCAAATAGTATTGCGGAAATACAGGGCAAAGGGCACCAGATTCCAGGAATACTCATAATTTTCCCACTGGGGCGATTCAGGGAACCACTGTGGGGGAATGGAAATGGCCTCCGGCAACGTTTTCAGGGAGGTGAGGAGCATCCAGATAAAGGGGAACATCATCACCAGTGCCCCTACAATCAAAATGGCATATTTTACAGTTGTCAAAGCCGCCTTTCTGGTATCCCGAATCCGTAACTCCGTCTGTTTTCTCTTCATCGTACCACCCCCTTACACGTAATGAATGAACTTTTTGGATACAGCCCGCTGCACCACTGTGATCAGGATGATAACGATTAGGAACAGAATAGCCGCTGCTGCCGCATAGTTTACTTTTCCCTGGTCGTAGAACATCCAATAGATATAGTACATAATGGTGATCGCAGCGTTTCCGGAACCCGCAGTCCCGCCAGAAAAGGAGACGAACATAGCGTAGACTTCATTAAAAGTTCGGGCCACATAGATTACAGAAACCAGAATGACCATCCAGATAGTGGGGCTCAGCAAGGGAAGGGTGATGCGGAAGAGGGTCTTTACCGGGGAAGCACCGTCGATTCTAGCTGCCTGATAGACCTGCGGACTGATTTTTTGCAGGCCAGCCAAAAACAGCAGAATCTTGAATGCAAGGCCGTTCCACACAGAGAAAATGGAGAGGCTCACGATCATCAAAGTCGGATTGGTGAGCCACTCTTTTGGGCTGATACCGAATAGCTGCAGAAAGTAGTTGATATACCCGTAATCCGAGTGGAACAGCCACAGAAATGCCATGCCGATGGCAATGGTGGAGGTAACGTAGGGTAGAAAGTATATGGTCTGGAACAGTCCCTGTAGTCGCTTGATCGAATTGATCAGCAAGGCGGCGCCCAATGCCAACACTAGAGTGATGGGTAGTGCGATGAGCAGAAGAATGAGGGTGTTTTTACAGGCCATCCAGAATGTGGGGTCCCGGAGGACCCAGGCAAAGGAAGAAAGGCCAAATCCTTCACCGGTATTGGTAATGTAAATGTATTTTTGGTAAAAGGCCGTGCGCAGAACCATGAACAGAGGATAGATGGTAAACAGCAGCAACAGTGCCATACCGGGGAGAATATAGAGATATGCCCATCCGCTACGGACTCGCAAGGTTCCATCGCTCATCTCGACCAGACGGGACTTCTGCCTAGGCAGATGTGCCCCCTCTCTTACGTTATTGTTTCGCATAACACAGCCCCCCTTGCAGGCGGACACCCGTCTCGGCGTCAAACAGATAGCAGCGCTTTTCCGACACCCGTACACGAATTTCCTGGCCGGGACGAACATATTCCTCGGCGCTGAGGATAGCGCGGATTGGCTGATCCGCCAGCAAGAAAGAGACAACCTGGTCTTGTCCGCGCATTTCTACATCTGTAAGTGTAACGGCAAGATCCCCGCCGAGTGACCATGCCTCAGGGCGAATTCCCAGTTTGGCAGGGCCGGAATAGTCGGATCCACAGTGGATACGGACTCCATTACTCAAAATTGCCCAGCCTTGATCAATCTGGACATCCACATAAGAGATGGGAGGATTACCCATGAAAGACGCCACAAAGCTGTTGGAAGGATTGAGATACATCTCATGGGGATCGGCAATCTGTTGCACCACGCCCTGCCGCATCAAGACGATTTCGTCCGTGATGCTCATGGCTTCTTCCTGGTCATGGGTCACGAAAATGGTGGTCACTTTGGATTCCTGTTGAATCCGGCGGATCTCCATTCGCATTTCCATGCGCAGGCGGGCATCGAGGTTACTGAGAGGCTCATCCAATAACAACACATCCGGCTTCTTGATCAATGCCCGGGCGATAGCTACCCGCTGTTGCTGGCCGCCGGAGAGTTGGCCGGGCTTGCGGTCCATCAGTGACTCAATTTGGACCAGCTTGGCGATTTCATCTGCCGCAGCATTTTTTTTGGCACGAGTGTATTTCTTGCCAGTTTCAGGATCTTTCATGTTGGATAGCGGAAAAACAATATTGTCTCGAACCGTCATATGGGGATACAGCGCATAGTTTTGAAACACCAGCCCGATATTGCGCTTTTCCGGCATTAATGTGGTGACATCCCTGCCTCCAAACAGAATCTGTCCATCTGTTGCGCTCTCCAGGCCGGCAATCATATAGAGTGTCGTGGACTTTCCGCATCCGCTGGGTCCAAGCAGACCCGTCAGTTTTCCATCCTTGAATACGACATTGATTTGATTGACCGCCGTAGTCTTACCGAACTGCTTTGTGAGGTTTTTTACTTGGACATCCATTTTATGCGGCCCCTTTCAATAGTGTTTGTCCCATTATATAAAGCGACGTGATTTTTTTCTCGACAATATTTGACAGGTTACTTACACAATTTGACTAAAATGCAAAAAAAGTAACAAGGTTGACCTTTGATGAGGTGAAATTTGATGGACAAAAAGACGGGATTATCCCAGACTTGAAACACTCAGAATTTGCGCCGCAGTAAAGAATATAGGAACCTTTCTGTCGGCGAAAGAGTAAAAAGAAGGCAGCTACCAAACAATTCTTGGTAGCTGCCTTCTTTTAAAAACTAATTAAAGTGTTCTCCCCAAAAACGCGGCTATTTTACTCATTGTCAAGTTTATTTATATCATTTTTTTCAATATGATATAAATAAACTTGACAATGAAAGAGCTGACTGATACGCTTTTACAATATCATAGAAGGAAAAATGATAAAATTAATTATTTGAGGAATCGCTATGCGCATCTATGATTTTACCAGAGCCTATGAGAAATTGCTCACCCCGGATATCGTGGCCCTGCTGACGCAGATTCATGAATACAAGGGAGAGCAGGCCCTGTTTATCGAATCCAAGGCTGATACTCTGACCAAGCTGGTGGAGATCGCCAAGATCCAGAGCACCGAGGCTTCCAATAAAATCGAGGGCATTTACACCTCAGATGAGCGCCTGAAAAAGCTGGTGCAGGACAAGACCACACCCCGCACCCGGAACGAGCAGGAGATCGCCGGTTACCGGGACGTGCTGGCCACTATCCATGAGAGCTTTGACTATATCCCTCCAAAATCCTCCTTGATTTTGCAGCTTCACCGGGACCTCTATAAATTCAGCGGTGCATCCTACGGCGGGACTTACAAAACAGCAGACAACGTGATCGCTGAGACAGATACCCAGGGAAACAAATCGGTTCGCTTCCAACCCCTCCCGGCTGGGGAGACTCCGGAGGCGGTAGACAGCCTCTGCCGAGCCTATGAGGAGGCCGTGGGAAAGGGTGAGATGGATCCCCTGCTGCTGATCCCGATGTTCATTCTGGACTTTCTCTGCATCCATCCCTTTAACGACGGGAACGGCCGCATGAGCCGACTGCTGACATTGCTGTTACTCTATCGGGCAGGCTATATCGTAGGCAAATATATCAGCATTGAAAAGCTCATCGAGGGGAGTAAGGAGACCTACTATAAGACCCTCCAACAGAGCTCTCAGGGGTGGCTCGAGGGAGCTAACGACTACGCACCTTTCGCTCGCTATACCCTGGGCGTGGTGGCAGCGGCTTACCGGGATTTTTCCAGCCGGGTGCAGGCCCTGGTTGTCAGCGGCATGAGTAAGCCGGATCGTATCCGTGAGATTATCAAGGGCACTCTTGGGAAGATCACTAAGGCGGAGATTCTGGAACAATGCCCTGACATCAGCCAGATCACCGTGCAGCGCACGCTGGCCGACCTACAAAAGAGCGGGGAAATTCTGAAACTCAGCGGCGGGCGCTATACCGCCTATGTCTGGAACCGAGAAAAGGAGTAAGAGAATGATCACAGGCGAACTGAAGAATAAAATCGACCGCCTCTGGGAGACCTTCTGGACCGGCGGTATTACCAACCCCTTGGACGTGGTGGAGCAGATGACCTACCTCATGTTTATCCACGACTTGGACGCCGTTGACAACCAGCGGGCCAAGGAGAGCGCCATGCTGGGCCTGCCCCATAAGAGCATGTTTGCCGGCGAGGTGCAGGTGGGGGAGCGTACTATCCCAGGCAATCAGCTCAAGTGGTCGGTGTTCCACGACTTCCCCGCCGGACAGATGTACTCCGTCATGCAGGAGTGGGTATTCCCCTTCATCAAGAACCTCCATGCCGATAAGGACAGCGCCTATGCCAAGTACATGGGGGACGCCATTTTCAAGATTCCCACGCCGCTGATGCTGGATAAGATCGTCACAGCCATGGACGAGATCTACGACCAGGCGGACAAGCTCCACGATACCGATGTCCGGGGCGACATCTACGAGTATCTGCTTTCCAAGATCGCCACCGCCGGGGTCAACGGCCAGTTCCGCACACCCCGGCATATCATCCGCATGATGGTGGATATGATGGCCCCCCAGGCGGACGATGTGATCTGCGACCCGGCCTGCGGCACCGGCGGATTCCTGGTGTCCGCCGGCGAGTACCTCAAGGAAAACCGCAAGAAGGAGATCTTCTACGACCGGGTGAAGAAGGATCACTACATGAACCACATGTTCCACGGCTACGACATGGATCGTACCATGCTGCGCATCGGAGCTATGAACATGATGACCCACGGCATTGAAAACCCCTACATCGAGTATCGGGACAGCCTCTCTGACCAGAACACCGACCGGGAGAAGTATACCCTTATCCTGGCAAATCCCCCCTTCAAGGGGAGCCTGGACGCGGACATCGTGTCCACGGACCTGCTGAAAGTGTGCAAGACGAAAAAGACGGAGCTGCTGTTCCTGGCCCTCTTTCTGCGGATGCTGAAGGTAGGCGGCCGGTGCGCCTGCATCGTGCCCGACGGCGTGCTGTTCGGCTCTTCCAAGGCCCACAAGGACATCCGCAAAGAGATCGTGGAGGCAAATAGACTGGAGGCGGTGATCTCCATGCCCTCCGGAGTGTTCAAGCCTTACGCCGGGGTGTCTACGGCGGTGCTGGTGTTCACCAAGACGGGCCACGGCGGCACGGACGACGTGTGGTTTTACGACATGAAGGCCGACGGCTTTTCCCTGGACGACAAGCGCACGGAAGTGACGGAGAACGACATTCCCGACATCGTCAAGCGGTTCCATAACCGGGAGGGGGAGAAGGACCGGCAGCGCACCGAGCAGTCCTTCCTGGTGCCCAAGGAGGAGATCGCCGCAAACGGCTATGATCTCTCCATCAACAAGTACAAGAAGGTGGAATATGTCCCCGTGGAGTACCCCTCCACCCAGGAGATCCTGGCCGACCTCAAGGAGATGGAGAAGGAAATCACCAAGGGATTGGCAGAGTTGGAGGAGATGGTTTGATGGCGAGATTGGGGGATATTTGCGAAAAAAGGATAGATACAATTAAGCCGACCTATAAAGGAAATATCGACTATATTGATATTTCTTCTGTTGATAATCAACGCAAAGAAATTACACAAATACAGAGTATGTCAATTGTGGACGCACCAAGCAGAGCAAAACAATTGGTATTTCCGGGAGATATTCTTGTTTCGACAGTTCGCCCAAACTTAAATGCGGTTGCTTTAGTCACTAAAAATACCGATAATACCTTGGTTGCATCGACGGGATATTGTGTATTGCGGTGCTTGCCTAATGCTGATAACAAATATGTGTTTTACTTTTGCCAATCACCTGCTTTTATTGAAAAGATGATTGTTCAAGCAACTGGGGCAAGTTATCCGGCAGTGACCGCTGCCATTGTAAAGGAATGCACTATCCCACTTCCCCCGCTGGAGGAACAACGCCGCATTACTGCCACGCTGGACAAGGTCAGCGACCTGATCGCCAGGCGCCGGGCGCAGCTGGACAAGTTGGACCTGCTGGTCAAATCCCGGTTTGTGGAGATGTTTGGGGATCCAGTCAGCAATGAAAAAAACTGGCCGATGGTTACACTTGGAGACATAGCTGAAATACGGATTGGACCATTTGGATCTTTACTTCACCAAGAAGATTATATTACTGGAGGACATGCTTTAGTAAATCCATCCCATATTATTGAGGGGCAGATTTGCATCGACGAGAAGTTGACTGTTTCGGATAAAAAATATGATGAGCTATCTGCATATCAACTGAAAATAGATGACATTGTCCTTGGGCGTCGGGGCGAAATGGGGCGCTGCGCAGTTGTACATCAAGAAGGATTGTTGTGCGGAACTGGCAGTATGATTATTCGACCAAATGCTCGAATGAAACCGTATTTTCTGCAAAGTATTATTTCAAACCCAGCATATAAAAAAATTATTGAAGACAAGGCCGTTGGAGTTACCATGATGAATCTAAATGTGCCTATTGTATCGGCACTTACGGTGCCCTTGCTCCCAGTACATATGCAAGAACAGTTTATAGACTTTATGGGACGAGTAAGCAAGTCAAAATCGACGATTCAACAGAGCCTTGATAAACTGGAAATACTGAAAAAAGCTCTAATGCAGCAATATTTTGGGTGAGGTGAATTAGAATTGGATTTGGATACAGCAGTTGTTGTTGCTTCTTTTGCATTTCAACTTGCAGGAGCAGTAATTCTATTGCTATGGAGCCTATGGAAGATTGATAAAAAAATAAAGAGTATGTCAATTGAAAATGATGGCATTCCGATTGTTGGATTCGATAACACAACGGTTATTTCAAAAAAAGATTTACAAAAGAATGCCAAAAAAGTTTACATAAATATAGCTGCATTTTTGAATTTAGTGATTGGGTATGGCGCAGCTATTTTTGCTGAAGATTCCACTCGTTCTAATTGTTACATTTTTATTCTTGTTGTGTTTGTAACATTTTTAATCATAGTATTTGAACTGTTACTATCTGGAGTCGTAGCGAAACTTAGATACAACGCAGATCAAAAAGTAAATGTTAATGATATGGAAAATAAACCACCGATTATATTTAGAACAACAGACAAGTGACAAAATTTACCCACCACCAATTGCGATTTTAATTTGAGTCTGTTAAGTTTAAATGTGAGGTGAACCCACATGACCAACTTTGATTTCCTCTTCTCCGACCCGCAATTCACCGCCTTTGGAGAGGCAGCCGTCGCGGTGGGAGAGTATATTATAATATAATCAATTTAGTGATGCTATACATGAAGAGCGAATAGTTCAAGGAGCGCTTTTGCGTAATATCAAAAGTATAAAGAACGACTGGTGATTAGAGAGATATGAATATCACATTTTTAATTGGGAATGGTTTTGATAGAAATCTCGGGCTAAATACTACATACTCTGATTTTGTTAAAGACTACAAAAATTTGAAAGCAGATAACAACATATTAGCGGATTTCCGGAGACATATTAAAGAAAACCAGGAACTATGGTCCGCAGCAGAACTTGCACTTGGACACTATACGGGTGAGCTCAGATCTGGACAAGGAAAGGCCTTTTCCGAGTGCCAGATAGATTTTTGCAATCAGTTAGCAGCTTATTTGAAGAAGCAGGAATCACGCATTGAATATGCTTCAAGCGAGGAAGCCATTGTCAAGGCATTTTCTCATTTGAACAATCTTATTCAAAGTTTTCCAACTCAAGAGAAAAATGTATTAAATACAATCTATCAAAAGTATATTTCTGAAGGGATATCATTCCGGTTTATCTGCTATAATTATACACGGACTCTCGATGAGTGTATTGCTCTCGTTAAGAAGAAATCTAGTTATGTTGGAATGCATAAGAATGGAAGTATAACCTTAAATCATACCCTGGGGCGGATCTGTCATGTTCATGGTACCGTTGAAACAGAGATGGTGTTTGGGGTAAATGACGAGAGCCAAATAGATAACCTGGACTTGTTCGATTGTGAGAATGGCGACATATATAAAAATATGTTGATAAAAAGAAACGCAAACGCATCATATCAAGAGTACACTGATGAAGAAGCAGCAAAACTAATAAGTGAGAGCCAAATTATATACGTTTATGGAATGTCTATTGGCGAAACTGACAATCTATGGTGGGATCGCATATGCGCTTGGCTTGACTCCTCTAATATGCATCATTTAATTTTGCAAAAGCATAAACCACCGCGAAAAGGTGTTATTTCGACTGAATATCAGGTGTTCGAGCGGGAACAAAGAAAAGAGTTTACTAGGCACTCGACTCTCAATCAAGCAAAGAAAAGCTCTATAGAGAACCGCATACATATAACGGGCGAAAATATATTTGCGGATATTTCAAACATTGCGGCTACTTAAAGGGAGCGAAGGGCTGTTCATTTAGGCTATTTTGAAAGGGCAGATTCTGACAGGGGGATACGTATGGTGTAAATATATACAATTTATGTTTCCTCTATGCATAGTTATAGAATGCTTTTACAAAATATTGAGATAAATCTATGGACTTTAAACACGATCTCGCAGAAATCTCAAAACAGGAATTACTTAAGGAGGGCATCTGGGTGCCAAAGGAGTGGGATGACTACCAGATCTGCATGAAATATCTGGAGATCCATCATCGCTGGTTCAATTCCAGCGTGCCCTATATATCGGTATTTTCAAGAGAGCTTTGGAAGAAACTTCCGCTTCTGACTAGTGAAGAACAGGCGGCAATCCGTGATATTGTGAACCGGCTTATGACATGCCAACCGATTACACCTTATATGAGCCGGGATATTCGTGCCATTTCTGTGAGAAAATCGGATTTTCTTTTGAAGAACTGGAACATCTACCATCTGCACTTGGAAAAGACGTCGGAACGGTACACGAATCCCAACCTGCTGTTTTTCCAGCCAAAGGGACAAGTCGTACATTTTATTGATGTGCGGCCCCACCCAAAAGGTGCGGCGTGGTTTGACCGAGGACTGTTCGATATTATTTATGATAACTGGCCCCATTTGCTGATTTATAGACCTGGTGTCAAGGCAACACTTCCCATCCCTGACGAAGGGGTCCACGAGTTACTGAAAGGGTCTGTTGCCCTGATCCCATTCCGAGAAGGATCATTGTTCCCAACGAATCTGGGGGTTGTTGCATCGGGAGACAGTGGCCTAGCAGCAAGAACTACGGGTAAGATTTTTAACAGACTAACAGGATGCCAGTTGGATCTGACAGAGAAGAAAGCTGAAATCAGGAAATTGATTCGCAAAAAGGGAATAAAGCCGCCTGCTGAACTGGATTATGAACTAATCGTCGAAAATGGCTTTTTTGTGGCCTATGAACGTCAATCTCATGTGAAAATCAGGATGTTTCCAGTTCCGTGATAGACTGGAAATACTAAAAAACTTGATACAGTAATATTGTAGATTTTAAGTCTTCTGCAATATACAAAAAGATATGATTTATGCTGGGAGATGCTACTGGCCTGAGTTCACCCAGCATTAAAAAACTATTTGCGGATCTAGCTCAATCTATTTGGAAACTTTGACATGGCAATGAGGGGATAGTTGTGACTGAATTTAGTCAAGCACAGATTGTCTGGTATGGGATTACTGCTTTCTTAACAAGAATAAGAGAATATATCGCAGCACTTAAAGTCCTTAATGAGTACTGTGAAGACTTGCAAAATAATCTTTTAAGTACATCCAAAGATGCGGTAGAGCAGCAATTACTATTGGATATTGCAAAGATATTTGATCCTGCCCAATATAGAAAAAGTGAAAATTGCAGTATTCATCTTTTGAAGGAGCTTTGTTTGAAAGATTCGAAACGCTTCCCGAATGGGGAGCAGGATCAGCTTATAGTGAAAATTGATGAACTTTGCCTTGAATATGATAAGGTAATCTCCAAAAACTTGAGAAACAAAAAGATAGCGCACCATGATCTCGAATCAATGTTTAACGATACATTTCCTCAAGTAAGTTTTAATGATTTGGTTGTGATGATTGAAAACTATTCAGCCATACTTTCAAAAATCGGAGAAAGGTTACTAGGGGGTGAATTAAATTTTTCAACGATTTCCTCCTTGGAAACAGCCTACAAAGATTCGTTAAATGATTTGATGAGTAAGTGAGGGGTGATACCATGACCAACTTTGATTTTCTCCTCTCCGACCCCCAATTTACTACTTTCGGAGAGGCAGCCATCGCGGCGGAAAAAATCTATACCATCGACTCGGCAGCCTGCGTCCTCAACTGCCGCCGGTGCATGGAGTTTGCCGTCAAATGGATGTACTCCGTTGACGGCGCGTTGGTCATGCCCTACGATGATCGGCTGGTCAGCCTCATGGATGCCGAAGATTTCCGGGAGATCGTGGGAAGCGATCTATGGCGGCGGATGAAGTACATCCGTCAGACCGGCAATGCCGCCGCCCATGATGAGAAGAAAATCTCCAGGGCCCAAGCCAGGCTGTGCCTGGAAAACCTCTGGTACTTCATGGACTTTATCGCTTGCTGCTACGGTACTACATATACCGCCGGCACCTTTGATCCGGCGTTGCTGGAGCAGCAGGGTGCCGCCCCGGCCCCCGCTCCAGTACCCAATGTGGATCTTGCCGCCCTCATGGCGGAAAACGGGGCCCTCAAATTCCAGCTCACCGCCCGCCGGGAGGCCCAGCAGTCCAGCTACACCCCCAAGCCCCTGGATCTCTCCGAGTACAAGACCCGCAAGCTCTACATCGACGCCATGCTCGCGGACGCTGGCTGGACGGAGGGAAAGAATTGGGTCAACGAAGTGGAACTGCCTGGCATGCCCAACAAGAGCGAGGCGGGCTATGCCGACTATGTGCTCTATGACGACGCTCACTGCCCTCTGGCCGTCATCGAGGCCAAGCGCACCTGCGTGGATCCGGCCAAGGGCCGCCAGCAGGCCAAGCTGTACGCAGACCTGCTGGAGCAGAAATACGGCCGCCGCCCGGTGATCTTCCTCACCAACGGCTTTGACACCCGCATCGACGACGGAACCTACCCGGAGCGGAAGGTGGCTGCTATCTACTCCAAGCGGGATCTGGAGAAGCTCTTCAACCTCCGGGCCATGCGGACAAGCCTCAAATACATCCAGGTCAACCGGGACATTGCGGGCCGCTATTACCAGGAGGGGGCTATCAAGGCCACCTGTCAGGCCCTGGCTCAGAACCACCGGAAGGCTTTGCTGGTCATGGCCACTGGCTCCGGCAAGACCCGAACAGTCATTGCTCTGGTGGATGTGCTGCTTCAGCACGGATGGGTGAAAAATGTCCTCTTCCTGGCAGACCGAAACTCTCTGGTCACCCAGGCCAAGCGTAGCTTTGTGAATCTGCTGCCCGACCTGTCGGTGACAAATCTCTGCGAGGAAAAGGATAATTATACGGCCCATTGCGTCTTTTCCACCTACCAGACCATGATGAACTGCATCGACTCGGTGGAGGATGGAGAGGGAAAACTGTTCACTGTGGGCCACTTTGCTCTAGTGATCTGCGACGAGGCCCACCGCTCCATCTACAACAAGTACCGGGACATCTTCAACTATTTCGATGCGCCTCTGGTGGGCCTTACTGCCACCCCCAAGGATGAGATCGACAAGAATACCTACGAGGTCTTTGAGCTGCAAAGCGGCGTGCCCACCTACGGCTATGAGCTCTCCCAGGCGGTGAAGGACGGCTTCCTGGTGGACTTCCTCTCGGTGGAGAGCAAGCTGAAATTCCTGGAGGAGGGCATCTCCTACGATGATCTGCCGGAAGAGGAAAAGGCAGAATACGAGGCTACCTTCACCGACGAAAACGGGGAGCTGCCGGAGCGGATCGAGTCCTCCGCCCTCAACGAGTGGCTGTTCAACGAGGATACCATCCGTCTTGCCCTGAATCTGCTGATGACCAACGGGCTGAAAACCGACTATGGGGAGAAGCTGGGCAAGACCATCATCTTCGCCAAGAACCACCGCCATGCTGAGAAGATACTGGAGGTGTTCGGTAAAGAGTATCCCCATCTGCCTGGCTACGCCAAGGTTATCGACAACTACATGACCTACGCTCAGAGTGCCATTGACGAGTTCTCCGACTCGAAGAAGCTGCCTCAAATTGCCATCTCCGTAGATATGCTGGACACCGGTATCGATGTGCCGGAGGTGCTGAACTTAGTATTCTTCAAAAAGGTGATGAGCAAGGCCAAGTTCTGGCAGATGATTGGACGAGGTACCCGGCTGTGCCCGGGACTGATGGATGGCAAGGACAAAGAGAAATTCTACATCTTTGACCTGTGCGGCAACTTCGAGTTCTTCCGCATGAACAAGGGCAAGGCCACCGCCAATCAGATGGCTCTGCAAAGTGCGATTTTCTATCTGAAAGCCCAAATTGTCTACAAGCTCCAGGATCTGGCCTACCAAACCCAGGAGCTGATCCTCTTCCGGGAAAAGCTGGTGGGGGAGATGCTTGCCAAGGTACAGGAGCTGGACCGGGGCAATTTCGCGGTCAAGCAGCATCTGAAATACGTAGAAAAGTTTGCGGATCCGGAGAGCTACAAGGCCCTCAGCTATGAAGATACGCTTCATCTGAAAGAGGAAGTGGCACCGCTGCTCCAGCCGGACGCAGATGAGGCCAGCGCCGTGCGGTTTGATGCATTGATGTACGGCATTGAACTTGCTTATCTTGTAGGGAAGACCTATAAGAAGGCGCGCAAGGATCTGGTAAAAAAGGTCAGCGGCGTGGCCAGCGTGGCCAACATCCCGGAGATCAGGGCTCAGTCGGAATTGATTGAGAAGATCCTGCATACCGACTATCTGGACAATGCCGGGATCAACGAGTTTGAGCATATCCGGGAGTGCCTGCGGAACCTGATGAAGTATCTGCCCCATGACGGCGCTATCTACAATACGAATTTCACGGATGATATTCTTTCTGTCGAATGGAAAGAGTCAGAGCTGGACAACGACGATCTGAAAAACTACAAAGCCAAGGCAGAGTTCTATGTGCGTCAGCATCAGGACAACATCGCCATTGCCAAACTGCGCTCCAATATCCCCTTGACAGAAGCAGACGTGAAATCTCTGGAGACGATCCTCTGGAGTGAAGTGGGAACCCGGGAGGAGTACGAGGAAGTCTACCAGCATAAGCCGCTGGGAGAATTCGTTCGGGAGATCGTGGGACTGGATATGAATGCCGCCAAGGAGGCCTTTGCCCAGTACCTGAATGACACCAATCTGGACAGCCGCCAGATCTACTTCGTCAACCAGATCGTGGAGTATATTGTCCGAAACGGCATGATGAAAGATCTGTCGGTTCTCCAGGAGCCGCCCTTTACCGATCGGGGCAGTATTGTGGAGATATTTACCGACCTCACACTGTGGAGTGGAATCAAGAGCGTAATTGACACGATCAATGCCAACGCAGTGGCGTAAATCTGCACCGCAGTAAACAATGGAGAAGTCCGGAGCTGGTCCGCATCACCAGCTCCGGACTTTTCCTTTTCTGAAGATCCAAAATATATTTTTTTCGACACCATTCGAGCAAAAGCCAATCTCAATATGGTATAATCAAACCAGGCGCAAGCCTAAACTCGCAGCTTTCCGGTGAGGTCCACACCCCGGTGGGACCTCAGACGTTCATGGGCCTCGTAGGGCACCATCACCACCCCTGTACGAAGGAAACTTCCATGAGGGTCTTCAGTTTTTGGCGCTGTGCCGGCAGCGCGGGTGTGTGACTTTCCGTAGAAAGCGGAAAGGACACAAATGAACGACTTTGTCGTGATTACTTATAGTGGGCAGCAAGTATCAGTGCCAAAGGAGGTCGCAGACTTCCTGGAGCAGGATCGGAAACGGGAACAGGCGCAGGAAAAGCAGGACGAAAGGCATCTGAGTAAAAGTGAGTTTGAAACGGTGCTGTCCGGTTCGGAATGTGTCAGGCGTCCCGTGGAGGATGCTGTACTCTGGACCCTCCGCCTTGAAAGTCTGCAAAAAGCCATGGAGGTTCTGGATTACCAGAGCCGCGAGCTCATCGATTTCCGCTACGCCAGGGGTCTGACCATGGAGGAGATCGGAAAGTTCTACGGCGTGTCCAAAATGGCGGTATCAAAGCGGCTGAAAAAGCTCCACGAAAAGCTGAAGGGCTCTGCCATTTGACAGGGCCCTTCAACTTTTTTTCATTTTCTGGTTTACAAATGCCCTCTGAGTGTCCTAGTAAGTGAGGGGCAATTTTTCCGCGTTGTGCGGAAGCGGTGAGTTGACGTGAGACACACATGGTAAATGAATTGAAAACCTTGCAAAATAGGTTGTAAAAAACCGCAATTTTATCCCTATTACTTATGGGAGGATTTTTCTCTTGCCCGCAAGTCTCTGATGGACCTGAGAAAACCATCGTGCCCCAAACGACACTTCCACACATCGGAGATATGGCTGAATGCCGCAGCCATGAATGACAATTGAAAAAAGAGGTGCAGGATTATGGATGGAACCAAATTCAACCGCAGGTTTTTGAAGATGCTTCTGAAGATGCAATGTGAGAAAGAGACGCTGGACTATGTGATCCAAGAGATGCGAGCTGTGCTGGGAGAGAAGATGCCGGAGGAGGATGCCGTGCGGGCATATCTGAAAGACCCCGGCAAGAAAACGATCCTCACGGTAGGACAGCAGGTCCTTGCCATGGACAAGCTGCTGGAAGACGCGGAGGTGAACTTCCGCATGATCTGCGACATGGTGCGCTACCAGAACATGAAGGAGGCAGGGATGGTCCACTCTGTGGATGAGTTCCTGCAGCTCCTTCGTTCCGGCAGAACACAAAACGAGTAAAGGAGGTGCGCAAGCGTGAAGCTATCGGAGTACAAAAGCTACGACGACCTGCCGCTGTTCCTCAACGCGGAGGTGGTGGCGCGAGTGCTGGGTGTGTCTCCGTCATCAGAGTATGAGCTCATGCATGAGGACGGCTTCCCGGTACTGCGGGTAGGCAGCCGCATGGTGGTGCCGAAAGACGCGTTCATCCGGTGGGTGGCGTCACACATAGGAGGTGGCGGATGAGAACACAGAACAACTACTTCACGATGCCCAATGAGGTGTTCCAGCTGGGACTCAGTGCCGGGGAGCTGGCGGTGTACAGTTACCTGCGGCGCTGCGAGGGTCGCAGGACCCACCAGTGCTGGCCCAGCTACCGGAACATCGGCAGCGCGGTGGGTATGAGTGAGAACACGGTGCGCAAGTACGTGCTGGCCCTGGAAGAGCGTGGTCTGATCGTTACCGAGCCTACAGACGTGCGGCTGAAAAGCGGACGGCGCCGCAACGGAAATCTCAAGTATACGCTGCCGTCCATCCAGGAGGTGCTGCGGGACTACTACGCCCGGCAGCGGAGTGCGCTGGAGACCCAGGCAGAGCGGCAGCGGGTGCAGAAGATGCTGGCGGAGCAGCAGACGAAGGAGCCGCTGTGAGCCCTCTGTGAGGCCCTGTGTGGAGCGGTTTGGGACCCGGCAGGGTCCCAGCCCCTCCCGGGAATTTCGGACGGTTTTGGGCCGGTTTTGGGGCTCTGCGGAGGACGAAAGAAAAAGCTGGATAAAGACCTGGGGTCACCGCCCCAGCTTTCACCCGGCACATCTGCCCGCACTGCGCCCGCAGGCGCGTTTCGGAGGCCAACCGCCCGCAGTGCGGGCGGCTCTTGGGCCGGAGATGTGCGGGCAGTTACGGGGGTTTCGGCGGCCTCGAAAATGGGGTCAAAAATGGCAGAGAAAAGAAATTCTGCGGTCGTTATCCCGCAGCGCTTACGCCTGCAAGAAAAAACCAGGGGTCAACCCGAAGAAAGGAGGCCTTTATGAGCCAAAAAGAGAAATTTGCCCTCTACCTGACGCCGGAGATGAAAGCGCGGCTGGAGCGGCGTTATACGGAAGACGGCAGCCGCAGTCTCACCGGATTTATTGAGAACGCCATCAACTTCTATCTGGACTATCTCAGCGCCAACAACGCCGGCATGTTCCTGCCGTCCTCGGTGCAGTCCTATCTGGACGGCAGATTGGATCAACTGGAGAAGCGGGTGTCGTCGCTGCTCTTCAAACAAGCGGTGGAAATGGACATGGGCATAAGCGTTCTCGCGGACTGCGTCCATCTGGACGAAGCGTATCTCCGGAAGAAACGCGCGGAGAGTGCCGCTCGCGTGAAGAAGCTCAACGGCCATCTGCAGCTGGAGCAGATGCCAAAGCATGCGCAGGAGCAGCGGGACGGTGATGATGGATGGCAAGACTGATCGTCAAGAGTCCGTATATCAAGTGCGGAGGTAGTCAGGGTGCAGACAGTTACATGAGATACATTGCGACACGGGAGCGGGTGGAAATCATCCCGGATGACCGTCCGCCCACCCGCAAGCAGGAGCAGCTCATCACAAAACTGACGAAAGACTTCCCGGATGTGAAAGAGCTGCTGGAGTATGAGGACTACACAACGCATCCGACGAAAGCCAACGCCTCGTCGATCATCACGCTGGCGCTGGAGGAGCACTGGAAGCAGGTGCAGCAGACGGATGGATACATGAAGTACATCGCAACCCGGCCTCGTGCAGAGCGACTGGGTGACCATGGCCTGTTTGGCGACGCGGATCATGTGGATCTGGACGCCGCCATGTCCGAACTGGAGCACTACACCGGAAACGTCTGGACGCACATCATCTCTCTGCATCGAGAAGACGCGGAGCGTCTCGGCTACAACAACGCACAGGCATGGCGAGCTTTGCTCCGTGCTCACCGCAACGACATCGCAGCAGTCATGCACATCCCGCCCCAGGACTTCCGGTGGTACGCGGCCTTTCACAATGAAGGGCACCATCCTCACGTCCACATGATGGCCTGGTCAGTGAAACCGGGACAAGCACACTTGGATCGGGAGGGCATCCGTCAGATAAAGTCTCAACTCACTAACGATATCTTCCAACAGAAACTGTTCCATGTCTACGAACAGAAGTCCGTCTCCAGAGATGAGCTGGTGAAAGAGACCAGGAAGGTCATGCTGGAACTGTCCCGGCAGATGCGGGAGACGGTCTGCGAGCACACCCAGGCAGAACAGATGATCTGGAAGCTGTCCCAGCAGCTGGGCGAGATCAAAGGCAAGAAGTCCTACGGCTATCTCCCAAGGCCTATAAAGCGGCAGGTGAATGAGATCGTGGACCAGCTGGAGTGCATTCCTGTCGTGGATCAGTGCTATCAGAAGTGGTGGGAGCTCCAGTGTCAGGTGAACGAGTTCTACTCGGAAAAGAAACAGCCACGCCCGCCACTATCCCAACAGAAAGAGTTCCGGGCCATCCGGAACGCGGTCATCCGGGAGGCGGAGAATATCCGTCTGGGCAAGGTCACCTTCGAGGATGAGAAGAGGGAAGAGCGTGGTGAGTGGGTAGAAAACTGGGAGGTCTCCTATGAGTGCCTGCGGCTGCGGACCAGGATTGAAGACAATAAGCTGCCGCTGGTCCAGCGGGACGAGGCGGTGGAAGATTTGAAACAGCTGGCGGAGTACGGTGATGTTCATGCCCAGTACTTCCTGGGACTGCTGTACCGGGACGGCGGGTTGCTGCTGCCGGACGCGGAACAAGCCGCCCACTGGCTGGAGCTGGCGGCAAAACAAAATCTTCCCGCAGCACAATACGCGCTGGGAAAATTATATCTCTCTGATGATCCGGAGGTGCATGATACTTCCAACGGCCTTCACTGGTTGGAACGAACAGCTCAAAACGGGAATGCCGATGCTGCCTACCGGCTGGGCAAGGAGTACCTGATGGGTAAGTCCGTGCAAAAGAACGCAGTCAAAGCGGAGGAGTATCTCCGCCACGCGGCTGACAACAATCACCCTTGGGCCAGCTACTTGTTGGGGAAGCTGTACCTCACCGGCAACGGCGTTCCCAAAGACGAAGAAGCAGCCTGGAACTGTTTCCGGATGGCAGACGCATATGGTCATCCCTACGCTCGATATGTTCTGGAACGCCAAGATCAATGGCACAAGCCGCAGCTCCTGATGACGGTGAGCCGTTTGCTCTACCACATGAGCAACATCTTTCGGGACAATGCACCCACCGTGCCCGCACAGCCCAGGCTGCACATAGACCGCAAGCGGATGCAGGAGCTCCAGGAGCTGCGAATTGCTCTGGGCCATCAACCTGACGACCATGAGGAGGAACAGACACAAACACAGACTTGGGGTGGCATGACCATGAAGGGATGGTAAGGATTCCTGGTTGCAAAAATGACCGCCGCAGGCTATCCCTGCGGCGGTCTGAAGGTACTATTTTTTGCTGAGCATTGAGCAGAGAGACAAACTGATTTCAGCAGTGCCGTTCGCTGTAACGCGTTCCGCTGACCCTTCCAATTTCTTGACGGGTCCCGTCGCCATGGAGCAGATATACTTTTCCAGCCTTGGGATCCAATCTGGCAATGTGCTGTTTGAGAATCCGCTTCTTTTTTATTTCGGAGGCAACTGCCAGTCTATTCAGTTTTACGACAATCAGGCATATCTTAGCATGGGTGAAATGAATGGGAAATTAAGCCGTTTACATTGGCTGGTATTCGAGCGTGGTATGTAGATACTCGTGGCATTTAATTGCGAACAATGGAAATAAATGCTAAAATATCTCCAAAATATAAGATCAATAGCTATAATTATTTTGCTCGTGGGGGACAACAATGTCGAAACTAATAGATATCAAAAATCGAATCGATCAAATGGATGGAGGCGCTTTCCAAAATCTTTGTGATGCCTACTTAAGCTATAAAGGATATAAAAATATTTATTCCTTGGGTATGCTCACAGGGACAGATAAAACAGCCAAAGGAAATCCAGATACTTATTTTTTGACGGCAGAGAATAAGTATGTCTTTGTGATGTATACAACACAAAAAACGGATTTCTTAAAGAAAGCGATTGAGGACATTGACAAATGCTTTGATTCCCAAAAGACTGGTGTTTCTGCGGAAGATATTGTAGAGATCATATATTGCCATACATATGGCCGCTTAGGACCTGGCGATGATCAGTACCTTAGGCGATACTGTGCGGAGTATGGCGCTGTACTGACATTAATTGGCTTGGATCAATTGGGAAATGATATCTTCCGTGAGTGCCCAATTTTAGCCCGCGATTTTTTGGGAATCAGCATTGACTCAGGTCAAATTCTGCCAATGGACATGTTTGTGGCAAAGCATGATGCAAACAGGATGTCCGCTCCGCTGGGGACAGAATTCCTTCTTCGAGAAAAGGAATTGGAAAAAGCAAAGTCTGCTTTGCACAATAACGATGTCTTGCTGATTGCTGGGCCTGCCGGTGTTGGAAAGACTAGATTTGCGCTGGAATTATGCCGGCAATTAGCAGAGGAAAACGGCTACACTGTGTTTGTCATAAAAAACAACAACTTGCAGTTGTATGAGGATTTGGTATCTGCAGTTGAAGAGGGAAAAGATTACCTGGTACTTGTTGATGATGCAAATGAGCTTTCTGGATTGCACCATGTGCTGGAGTATCTTCCCAAAGCAGCGATAGGATCACGGCATATTTCGAAATTGATCCTGACTGTACGCGACTATGCCCGTAAACAAGTGATGCAGAGTGTTATGGAGGTTATTCAACCAGAAATAATTAAAATATCGACATTTAGTGACGATGATATCCGTAAACTTATGGAAACATGCTACGGAATTACAAATCGAGTTTACACGGACCGCATTGTAGCCATTGCGGAAGGAAATGCCCGCCTGGCTATGCTTGCTGGAAAGCTTGCAACAGATTCCGAAAGCCTTGCCGCAATTCAGGATGCGTCAGGTCTCTATCATAACTATTATAGCAATCAGCTGAATGCCCTCGTTGAAAGTGATACGGGTGTGAGCTCGGCTGGAATCATTGCATTTGTTCAAGCAATCCATCTAAAGCATCTTGAAAAGCTTGCCCCAATTTTTGAGGTCGCGGGAATAAGCACCAGTGAGTTTACATCGGATCTGAAATTGCTCCACAAAGCGGAAATCGTAGATCTGTGTAATGACGAGGCGGCAAGAATTTCAGATCAAAGCTTCAGTAACTTTTTGATCAAGTATGTTTTTATCGAGGAAAAGATTATTCCCCTCAGCACAATGATTGAAACATGCTTTCAGATGAACCAAAGCAGAACAATTGAGGCATGCGATATCCTCTTGAATGTCTTCTCGGACCAGGGTGTAAGAGAATATGTTGAAGCCCAAATTAACCTTGTGTGGGACAAGTTGGAAAGTGATATTGGAAAGTTTCTCCCATTTTTCAAAGCCTTTCATATGGTGCGCCCAACACAAACTCTTTTGTTGCTGCAGGAGTACATTGAACAAGAGTCATACCATCCGTTTGATGCGAAAACATTGCCATTCAAAGATGACCAACAGGGCAAGAGCGTTTCGGATGATGTTCTCCAAATTCTGGGCAGCTTTGAAAACCATTCTGAACTGCCAAGTGCGTTAGATCTGCTATTGCTGTATTTTAAAAAGCGCCCGGATTTATTTGAGCAATTCTACAGCGTGTACGCAGAACGGTTTGAAGTTAGTTTAGATTCTCCTCACCATGGATATTTTACGCAGAGCGCAGTAGTCAAAAAGCTCTGCGAAGCGGTCAATGCGACCCCGGAAGATGCAAACCTATTAACTTTATTCGTTCGGGTTGCGAGCCATTTCTTAAAACTTGATGTTTCGAAGGCGGAGGGTGGCCGGCACAATACCGTGTCGATTTACACACTGACAATTCCACCAGATCCGCCTGTTTTAGAATACCGAAAAATGCTTTGGTCGCAACTCTATCAGATCTATCAGCGCGGAGATGAGCAGGCTGAGATTGAGCAAATCCTATATAAGTACGGTATGCCTTATTATGGCGTCGATACAGGTTTGGATGTGGTGAGGGCCGAGTTTGAAGAAGTACTAAAATTTTTCTCCTTATTCCGGCCTGAAAACTTGTTCCACTGCGTACTCGCAGCACACATTAAACAAGTTGCAAAGCACATTGATTATTGTGCGCTGGATATACTGACCCCATTTCTTAACTCGGAAAAATATAAGATCTATTCTGCACTTGCGTCCCACTTCGCTGAAGACTATTCGGAAGGATATGAGGAAGGGGTACAGCGACATAAGGATAGGGTTTGCAAACTTGTGGAGGGATACTCACCTCAGGATATAGACTGTTTGATTCAAGTGTGTTTGGAGAGCGCCCAGACTTTCGATAAAGAAGAGAGAGAATTAGATGCGGGGCTGGGATATGTGTTTGAAGCGCTTCAGGGGCGAAAACACCTGTACTTATATTTAGTAGATGCCTACATGAAGGCCGATACCCCGTATCAGATATATGCTGGACAAATTTTAGAGAAACTATTCGAAATCAAACCTGTGTCAGAAGTACAAAAAATTATCACTCGATATGAGTACGATCAACAAAATGTATGGCTGTGGTTCTTTTTTGCTTTCATGCCAGAGCAACAAGTGTCCTCACACTGGGCAGCAGAGTTATTGCGGTATTTGGACACACCGGATGTAGAGATGAAGACATCGCCCTCTCGAAGAATAGATTCCCTGTGCAAATACGAAATCGTGGAGCCTAAAATCGTATTTAAAGCACTGCGCATTGTTTCAGAGCATTATGAAGATTCACCGTTTATTTTTAGCCTATATGTTTTCTGGCTCTTGAAGCCCAGGAACCAGCAAGAGGCGGATGAAACTATAAAAAAGTTTTCGGATGAATTTCCCCTTCTGGAAGAAATCTATTTAAAAGCGGTTTCTTATTCCAAGCGTGTGGATTTTCATGGAGAGTTATTATACGCAATTATTTCCGTTGACACCTCGTTCATATACAGACACCTTGACTGTATGATTGCCTCACGGAAAGGTCACTTCAGGGCATATGACCATTATGATGTTGTAAGACTTTTAAAAATATGGGATACAGAACAGTATATCGATTTGGCGGACGGCGTGTTTGATTATTGCTATAGTAAGCGAGAAGAATTGACATATTGGTTATATTGGTCACCGGTAAATATGATGTTGCACCATGAAGCATCTCATCAGGAGATTACTGTAAAGCAAGACCTTTGGATGCAACATACCATTGAAAAATATGGCCATGATGAAGACCGAATGTGCCTACTGTTTACTGCGATAGAGGAATTGTCTTGTGAGCGGCGGAGAAAAGCAGTGGAAAAGTTCTTATCTCTCAACACAAATCCAGATGTTTTCGAGCGATTACCCTTAGAACCGTCCCATTGGGGAGGAACCGGCAGCATGATTCCGTATATGCAGGAGCGAATTGAATACCTGCGTTCTCTCATTCCCCTTGTGTCTGGCATCAAGTATTTGAAACAAAAGCAACGCATTGAACGGGAGATAGACTGCTGGAAGGAGAGAATCCGTTCTGAAGAAGTTCGTGAGTTGCTTGAATCCTGGTATCACTAATTTTAGGCTCGCTGTGTCTGTGCCATTGTATTATTCCCTCATCTGAGTGGCCACTGTCCAACAGTTGTGTATAAGCGTGATATTTCCTCGCATGAACAAGTATTTCAGGGGTTTACCACGACCCGAAGACTACATGTTAGAAAAAGCCCACCGCAAGAAAAAACTGCGGTGGGCTAAAATTATTACCGGCTTTCACAGGCCATTTCATGATACGCGTATGATCGGAGTATCCTTCGGGGTACTCCGATTTTTTGCTGTTAATCGGAAATCTGATTCGCTCTCAATCCCTCAAAATTTGCGCCGCAGTAAACAATAATAAGCCCCTGCCCCTCGAACCGCGCAAATGATAATTCTTTCTGAACTGTGGTCAAAATCCCTGGATATTCTCCGCGCCTTACGGTATTGTGTGTCGCTGATAGGAGGCGATACACGTGAACGACTATATGCAGGCACTGCACCAACGGTTCTTCCGGGAACCGGAGTGTGCGGACGTGCGGGAGGAAATCGAGGAACTCCGGCAGGAACTGCGGGAGACCCTTCAAAAACCGGAGCGGCGGAAGCTGCTGCGGCTGGTGGATGCACAGAATCTGCTCCGGGAAGAGACGTCCCTTGCCAGCTTCATGGCTGGGTTCAAACTGGCCTGGGGCCTGGCGCAGGAACTGGAGGCAGACGGGCTGTACTTCTTTGAGAATGAAGAAGAGGACCGAGTCTGCCGGCGGGAGGAGGTGTAATCCATGGGAAAGCGCAGACCGTCCGGGGACGGCATGGTCCGCAAGCGGGAGGACGGCCGCTGGGAAGGCCGCATCGTGGTGGGTCACAAGGAAAACGGCGACTCCATCTTCCGCTACGTGTCTGCCGGGAGCCAGAAGGCCCTGACGGAAAAGCTGCACCGGGAGATGAGCACCTACCAGGGGGTGGATCTCACTGAGAACAGCCGCATGACCCTGGGGGAGTGGCTGGACCAATGGCTGGAGGAACTGGTGGCACCCTCCGTGCAGGAGAGCACTCTGGAAGGCTACCGTCATCATATCCAGTACCACATCAAGCCCCGCCTGGGCAGCAAGCCCATCAGCAAAATCACACCGGATGACGTCCGGAAGCTGTATCGGGACGTCCAGAGACATGGCCGTATCCGGGAGGACCCAGAGTATGGTCACGCCCTGTCCGCCTCCAGTATCCGACGACTCCACGGGGTGTTTCACCTGGCCATGGACGCGGCGGTGCGGGCGCGGCTCATCCCCCAGAATCCCACCCAGGGGGTCACGTTGCCCAAAAAGGAGACAGCCCCCAGAAAGATCCTCAACGATGCCCAGCTGGAGCGGTTTATGGAGGAGATCCGGAAGGACCCCATCTGGTACGACTTCTTCTACACGGAGCTCACCACGGGCCTCCGGAAGGGCGAGATCTGCGGCCTCATGTGTCCGACTTTGACAGCAAGCAGGGGACCCTCTCCGTCCGCCGCACCATCCACCGCCGAAGGGGCGGAGGCGTCACTGCGGGAGCCACCAAGACGGGGGCGGGCAAGCGGGTCATCACCCTGCCGCCCAGCACGGCGGAGCTGCTGCAAAAGCGGAAAAAGCGTTCCTACTCCCAGTGGATCTTCTGCCACCCGCTTCTGCCGGAGCAGCCCCTGCCGCCGGACATGGCCTACAACCGGATGAAGACCCTGCTGAAGCGGGCAGGACTGC
Organism: uncultured Oscillibacter sp.; assembly: GCA_905200545.1. GTDB lineage: Bacteria > Bacillota > Clostridia > Oscillospirales > Oscillospiraceae > Oscillibacter. The sequence goes on along the minus strand of CAJKKQ010000001.1, from coordinate 47,691 downwards.
CGGAACTGCGGTTCCACGATCTCCGGCACACCTTCGCCACCCATGCCTTGGCCAGCGGCGTGGATGCCAAGACCCTCTCCGGCATCCTGGGCCACACCAAGGCCAGCTTCACCCTGGATACCTACGCCCACGTCACCGGCGATATGCAGCGGCAGGCGGCCCAGGTGATGGACAACTTCATGACAGACATCTTCGGAAAGGAGCTGGCACCATGGCAAAGCGGCGAAAGCCCGGCAGCGGCAGCGTCCACCTGAGAAAGGACGGCCGCTGGGAGGGACGGTGCGAGGTGGGCTACGACCAGCGGGGCTATCCCAGGACGAAGAACTGCCTTGCCAAAACGAAAGGGGAGTGCCTGCGGAAGCTGAAAGCCCTGCGGGAGCAATGCCGTCCTCCGGAGCAACCCAAGGAGATCGAATCCGGCATGACCTTCGGGGCGTGGCTGGACCACTGGTACCAGACCTGCTCCATGCCCGCCCTCCGGCCCAGCACCCAGCAGGAGTATGAGCTGCGGATCTACCGGCACATCATCCCGGCCCTGGGAGAGATCCCCCTGAACAAGCTGACGGAGGCAAACCTCCAGCAGTTTTACCACCAGCTCAAGCATGGCGGGCGGATGAACAGGACGGACCTCTACGGCCCTGGGCTGTCCGACCGCTCTGTCCGGGGCTGTCACATCACCTGCCGGGCGGCGCTGGCCCAGGCGGTGGAGGAGGGGCTGATCCCCATGAACCCCTCCGAAGGCTGCAAACTGTCGGGGGAGGGAAGACGGGAGATGCAGGTGCTGACCCGTGAGGAGATGCAGCGCCTTTTGATTCAGGCCAAGGAGGACGGATGCTACGAACTGCTTCTTCTGGAGTTGTCCGCGGGACTGCGGCGGGGCGAGCTGCTTGCCCTCCAGTGGGATGACCTGGACCTGGGAACCGGCGAGCTGCGCATCAGCAGACAGGTTTCCCGGGTGCGGGGAAAGCTGATGGTGTCCCAGCCCAAGACGGACGCCGCCGTCCGCACCATCGTTTTATCGCCCGCTGTGACGGAGCAGATGCGGCGATACCGGAAGCAGGTGGATTCCCGCTGGATTTTTCCGTCCTCCAAAAAGGAGGATACGCCCCGCGACCCGGCGGCGGTCCGGAAGCTGCTGAGCCGGGTTCTGAAACGGGCCCAGTGCCCTAAGGTCCGGTTCCATGATCTCCGTCACACCTTCGTGACCACGGCGCTGGAATATGGCATGGATGTGAAGACCCTCTCGGCGGTGGTGGGGCACCGGTCCTCCAGTACCACCCTGAATGTCTACACCCACGTGACAAAAGCCATGGAGCGGCAGGCAGCGGCCAAAATCGACCAGGGGATCGGAAAGCAGGAGGCACCGCCTGAGGAAGTCCAGGAGGCAAAGCACCCAACCATGACTACCTTCCGGGCGGATCCTGGGAAACGGCGCAAACCCGGCACCGGCTGCGTCCATCAGATCGGCGACCACCTATGGGAGGGGAGGTATTCCCCCAGAGGGCCGGACGGCAAGCAGCGGTCCCGGAACGTCTACGGCCACACCCTGGAAGAGTGCGAGGAAAAGCTGAAGGTACTGATCGAAACCATGAAAGCGGAGATCCAGGCGGAGCGTAGGCAGCTCCGGGAAGCCGGGAACCGGCCATGAAAGTGAAAAAAAGAAACTCCCGCGGATGCGGGAGTTTTCCTGTCTGTGGTATTGCTGTGGTCAATCAAAAACGGCAAAAAATCGGGGCACTGTAAATGCGCGAAAAAGTTGTGAAAAGGAAAGAAAAGAACCTGATTTCGAAAGAAATCAGGTTCTTTTTGGTGGAGACTACTGGACTCGAACCAGTGACCTCCTGCGTGTGAAGATGCGTCGGGACGTCAAAGCCCTGCTATTGGGTGCTTTCCGGCACTTTTGGCCCCATTTTCTGTGGGTACAAATAACTGCCTTGTCCACTGTGTCCACCCGCTGATTTTCTGATATTGGTCAGTGTATTGGTCAAAGCCCCGGCTCCGCCGAATCAGACGGATCCGGGGCCTTTTCTCGATGGCAAATCTTGTTGCCGTGATAGTAGCTTGAACCAGAACGATTGTCAAGTACCTCTTTCCGGCTCGGGCAACTTGCTCTGTACCACCCCCACTCCATCAGATGGTGGGGAAATATATAAACAAAACAAATGATAACAAGGAAAAACTCTTTTGGAAAGTGCGCAGAAAGTGCTTAAGTGCCATTATCATTTTCAGCCATTCTCATTCCCCTCAACAGTCAAAAGGATGAGGCCTTGCGAACTACCAAGTCCATTGTTTTCATACGATGTTCTGCTCCAGTGGTTTTCTGTTTGTAGAGTCTGCATCAGGCTCTTGCCATGGCCTCCTGGAAGTCCTTCTGATCTGTAAAGACCTCCTGCTTGTAAGGGTTCTTTTTCTGGGCCTTTGCCCGCTTGATGATGGCGACCAGGATGACCACATTCACCACCAGGGCCACGATGGCGATGACGCCCTGGGCGGTGGGATCGGCAGCGGTAGCCGGATGGCAGGATCCATGAAGCCGTCGGCATAGATAGTGGGGATGGTGGTATTCATCTGCATTGCTTTCGGCTTCAAAACCGTGAAACAATCAGCTCCACCGCATGGTGGATGGGTATCACACTTGTGTCAATATTCAAGTCGTGATTTTGCGGGTCCCCCCACAACTGACCGGTATAACCTTCATAGTATTTGCGGCGCTGCTTATCCATCTTTGCCACCAGGCGCTTTGCCTCGGACAGGCTTAAGGACTCCTGTTCCATTTTTCGACGGATTCGCTGTTCATCCGGCGCGGAAACAAAGACCCTCAGCAGTTGGGCATCCGTATCCCGAAGGACAAAGTCGGCACACCGGCCTACAAAAATGCAGTCTTCCTCTTTGGCAATGCGCTTGATCTCATGGCTTTGCAGGGCAAACAGGACCTCAGAAGTAGGTAGCCCCCGAATCACATGGTAATTTCCCTCATAAACGCCCTGATACAGGAACGGATTAGTGGCCCTTTCGTCGGAACTTTCCATGAGATTAGCGGAAAGCTCCCCATATTTGCAGGCCAGGTGGAGAAGTTCCCGTTCATAGACCTTAATCCCCAGCCGCTCCGCTGTCCGGACCGCAATTTCATGTCCGCCGCTGCCAAATTGCCTGCCGATACAGATGACCCTGTGTCCCATAAACATCACCGTTTTAAATAAATTTCTCCGCGAGATTTCTCGTTGATATAGCGCAAGTAACCGCCGAGTCGGAAAGAATAAACCGTTATTTCCCAGACACCATAGGCTCCTTTACCTGTTTGACTGGAAGACGCCAGTGGAGGCTGGTCTTGTTGAAGATGGGCTCGCAGACGCACAGCACTGGGGGCATGATAAACATGCTGATGACAGCTGAGATCAGGGCGCCGCGGGCCAGCATCATGCAGATGGAACTGATGATCTCAATCTCGGAGATCGTCCCTACACCCAGGGTGGCGCAGAACAGCACCAGAGAACTGGTGATGATGGAGGCATCCGAGGAAGTGGCCGCGATGCGGATAGAATCCTCCCGGCTCTTTCCAGCCCGCAGCTCCTCCCGGAAGCGGGTAGCCATCAGAATCGCGTAATCCACCGTGGCGCCCAGCTGGACGCAGCCGATGATGGTGGGGGACACGAAGGGGATGACCGTGCCGGTAAAGTAAGGAATGCCCTGGTTGATAAAAATGGACAGTTCAATGGCCGCTACCAGCACGAGGGGCATGGAGAGAGATCGGAACACCACCATGATGATCAAGAAGATGGCGGCAAGAGAGATGTAGTTGGTCACCTTGAAATCCACAGCGGAGGTGTCGATCAGATCGTCGGTCAGTACCGCCTCACCGGTGATGAGCGCTTCGGGGTCATAGCTCTTTATGATGCGCTCCAGTTCTTCCAACTGGACGGATACCTGGTCAGAGGCAGCCGGATATTCGGAGTTGACCATCATCATCTGCCAGCCGCCTTGTTTCAGCATATCACGCAGGGCCTCAGGAATGAAAAAATCAGGAATGCCGCTGCCCAGCATGGCGTGATAAGAGAGGACAGAGGTAATGCCTTCCACATCCTTTACGGAGGTCTCCAGTTGATTCATCTCCGTGGAGGAGAGATCGTCCCGCAGCAGCACAAAGTGGGAAGCCGCCATGTCGTAGTCATTTTTCAGTTTGTTGTTGGCGACGATGGAGTCCATGTCCTGGGGCAGCGCCTCATCCAGCTTGTAGTAGACGGCGGTGTGGCTCTGGGCGTATACCGCTGGCAGGAACAGCAGCAGAAAGACGGCCACAAACACCCGCCGGTGGCGGATGATAAAGCGATTCATCTTTTCAAAATTGGGGATCAGCGTCCGGTGCTTGTGCTTTTCGATTTTTTCGTCAAAAATCAGCAGCAGTGCGGGCAGCACCAGTACCACTGTGGCCACGCCCAGCACCACGCCCTTGGCCATGACCAGGCCGATGTCCCGGCCCAGGGTCAGCTGCATGAAGCACAGCGCCAGGAAACCGGCGATGGTGGTCAGGCTGGAGCCGGACAAGGAAGTAAAGGCAGCCACAATGGCCTCCGCCATGGCGTCCCGGGGATCCTCATGAAGCAGCCGTTCCTCCCGGTAGCGGTGGTAAAGGAAGATGGAGTAGTCCATGGTGACGCCCAACTGTAAAACCGCCGCGATGGCCTGCGTGATGTAGGAGATCTCCCCCAGGAAGATGTTGGTACCAAAGTTGTAGACGATGGCCATGCCGATGCTGAGCAGGAACACAAAGGGCAGTACCATGGATTCCATGGTCAGAGACATGGCGACGAGGGACAGCAGTACGGCCAGGCCCACGTAGATAGGCAGCTCCTGATCCACCAGATCCTTGGTGTCTTTGATGACCACGGAGAAACCGGCCAGGAAGCATTTTTCATTGCACAGCGACCGCACGTCATCAATCGCCTGCATGGTCTCCTCCGCCGCACCGGACTTCTCATACTGGATGATCATCATGGTGGAATCACCGGCGAAGAACATATCCCGCAGGGCAGCGGGGATGAAATCCGTGGGAATCTGGATGCCAACGGCGTTGCTGAGCCAGATGGCGCTGGAGACGCCGGGAACCTCCTTGATCTCGTTGATGAGGTCGTTGGTATAGGCGGCGGGCATGCCCTCCACGATGAGCATACTGGTGGCCGCCATGTGGAAAGGTTCCTCCAAAAGACGCTCACCCTGAACAGAATCCAGATCTTCCGGCAGATAAGACAAAATATCATAGTTTACCCTGGTGCCGATATAGCCCAGCGCAGAGGGAATCAACAGCAAGACAGCAATCAATGCCACTAGCTTTGGCTTACGGGTCAGAGCGTGGGCAATTTTTTTTATCATGGAACACACCTCTTAACTGTTTACCGGAAGATACCGGCCAAAGCGTTCCAGAAATCTCGGAACATCTGTCCTACCCGCCCCCAGAAAGTGGAGGGCGCCGCTTGGATTTGATCAGCGCTCTCGGCGGGAGCGTCAGATTTCTTAATTTCTTGGGTGCGGATCAGGACCTGAATACTGGTAGGGGCAGCGTTCTCATCCGAGGTCAGGGACACTGCCTCAGCGGTCGCGTCCATTAGCAGCAAATTGTTGATATCACCGGTATACTCGTTCCATGTATCTTCAATAATCCCATTGATGGCGTCCTTGGCCGTCTTCACATCGCCAACGGCGTCTGTACTGCGTGCAGTTTTCCGCAGGGTTGCCGCCAGGTTTTCCAGACTCTTTTTCGTTCCCTCATCCAGCTGGGTGCCGGAGGTCTTGGCCAGGGAGCGGAAGGAGGTCAGGAAACCGTGGGTGTCGTCGATGGTGGTCACCATGTCGGTAACGAGGGTTTTTGTATCCTGCAGAGTGCCGCGGAGGCCGGGGACCTGGTCGTTGATGGTGTCATCCAGTTCTTTGATGTCACTGAGAAGAGTGTCCACCCGGTCCAGGATATCCCGGCCCACATCGGCGGCGTCATTCAGATGGCCTAGGGCGGTGTCGGTCTTGCCCACCAGGCTGCTGAGATCGCCGGTGAGACCGCCGCTTCCCATGTCGGTCAGCAGATCGCTGAGATTTTCCAGCAGGCCGATGACTCTTGAGAGGTCGTGGTCTCCATTGAGCTCGGAGAGCATTTTGCCGGTTTTGGCATAAGCAGCTTCGTTGGCCAGAATTTTGCCGATGTTTTCCGGGGTTTTCTGATCGGCAGGCAGGGCGTTGATATCGCTGAGCATCAGCATGGCGGTAAAGAAATCCGCCTTGGTCATGGGCTGGTCAGTGCCGCCGCAGACGGCGATATAGACCTGCTCCATCACAATTAGCTGCGGCTTGGCGGCGGCATACTGGGCCGCCTGCTCATTGGTCAGTTGCCCTTGCGCTACCAGATATGCCAATGCCTGCTCGTCGGTCAACGCTGGATTGGAAGCCTTGACGGAAGCAATACCTGTATCAACGGCCTGCACCTGCTGAAGCAGGCCAACGGCATCTGCGGCTGACGATGCCTTTCCGCTGGCAATCAGGGCGGCAATTTGGTATTGCTGGTATCCGATGGTTTCCGTAGGCTGCCCTTCGCTGTCCCTCGCCACACCGGCCCAAACGGTTTCCAATCCCTGTACTTGTGTCAGCACGGCATCCAACTGCTGTCCCTGAACTTTGATCTTTTCCTGTACATTGCTGGGCAGTTCGGAAATCAGTCCACCGTTGATGCGGATGTCCAGAAGCTGAAGTGTTTCTTTCAGCTCCTGCAAACTGGTTTGCAGCTTTTTCAGATCGGCACCCAACTGGTTCAGGTGACTCTGCATATCACCGCTGCCGGAGCGGATGTTTTTGATGTCCCGCTGCAGATCCTTCAGGCAGTCATCCACATCGTCCAGGTTTTCCCGGAGGCTGACGGCGGTGTCCGTGACCTCGGACAGGGAGTCCGTGACCTCGGTGATGGAGTCATCGGCATCGTCCAGATGGCCTGGAATGGTATTCAGAGAGTTATTAAGTGATTCCAGATCATTCAGAACCTTATCTCCGTCGGCGTAAATCTGGTCTTTGCCGTTGGAAATGGTGTCCCGGGCATGATTCAGCTGATCCAGGCCGTCGGCGGTGTCCCGCAGGCTGCTGCCCAGGTCTGCAAAGGAATTCAGCAAAGTATCCAGACTGCCGGAGAGCTTGTTGTAGTCCTCCTCTAAGTCATCTTTCCGCTGACTCAGCTTGGCGATTTCCTCCAGCTGGCCCAGGGTGGCGGGGACCATCAGAATGGTCAAGCCATCAAAGGAAAAATCCTCACAGCCCACCCGGATGACGAAGTGCTGCTCTTCTCCCGGCAGGGCAATAAACAGCACAGCCCGCAGATTGCCAATCAGCTGCACCTGGGCGCCGGGGGCCTCCAGGGACAGGATGTTGTCCTGGTTGAACACGGCCATGGCTTCCAGTGTGTAGTTGTTTCGAGCATACTCACTGGCAGCCTCGTTGGGGATGGCGTCCAGGGTGATCTCCACCACGCCGGTCTTGCCGGCGAGGTCCTCGGCCCGGGCGGCAACGCCGTTGAGGGTGTAGGAGACCGACAGCGTCCAGGGCAAGGCCTCAAAGGGTGCCGCCGTCTTGCCTTCGAAATAGAAATGGGACGGAGCATCTTTCCCACTGAACGAAAAGGTGGTGGCATTGCCGGCCACCGCAGGTGTCGTGCCATCGGTTAGATTTACTACTTCGTCGTAAGTACCGTAGTCCGTCAGGGATGTGGCGCCGTTGAGGGTATAGCTTTTCACCACGCTGCCGTCCAGCAGATTTCCATAGTAATCCAGCGTGGCATAGTAAGCTTCGTCATAAGTTGGCGTCACGCCGTCGCCAATCGGCTCCGCGGCGGCAGCCGGAACAATGCAGGCTGCCGCCAGCAGAATGGCCAGTGCCGACGACAGCAGACGCTTTCCCATCAGATGTGTATGTTGGCGCATACGAATTCCTCCATTTAATCGACTGATGTTGCTTAACATATTTTTGTTGACTTATCAAATTGAGTTGATTATAATGAAAGCAAGAAGCTTGGGGCAATAGGCAAATCCGGGCAAATGCCTAAATTTTCCCGAAAGAAAGGACTCTGTCATGCTGAAGAATCCCGAGGATCGCCGTGCCAGACGCACCCGCAGACTGTTGAAGGAAAGTCTGCTGGAGCTGATGGAGCAAAAACATTTTTCAGAGATTTCCGTCCGGGATGTGACGGACAACGCCGATATGAACCGCACCACGTTTTACCTCCATTACACGGATACTACCCAACTGCTGCAAAGTATGGAGGAAGACCTGCTGGCAGAGGCCCAGGTGCTGGTGGACGCCCATATCCAGGAAACGGTGGCGGACGGCACCCTGCGCCCCGTGTTCGAGCCAATCCTGGACTTTGTGGTGGAGCATCGGGAGGTCTGCACTATCCTGTTTGAAAACAACGAGGTTAGCCAGTTTGCCGAGCATTTGCAGCAGCTGATTCACCGTAACGGCACGGAGGTCATTCGGGCCTGGTTCCAGCCTATGGATGACCAGCAGCTGTCCTATTTACTGAGATTCATCACCTATGGTCTCATTGGCCTGATTCGTGAGTGGTTCCAAAAGAACATGGACCTTCCCAAGGAAGAACTGCTTGTCACCGCGGAGTTTCTGGTGGATGGCGCGACTTCCCGGCTCTTGAAAGACGCATGAATCAGAGTGCTGGCATTGTTCTCACTGCATTTCCAAGTCATATGTTGATATAGCGGAAATCAAATGAGGGAGGCGTGAACCGTGGCCGGTTTTGCAAAAAAAGCGATTCGGGATTCGTTTATTAAGCTGTTGAATGAGAGGCCTCTAAGCCAAATCACTGTCCGGGATATCGTGGATGCCTGTGGTGTTAACCGTAACACCTTTTATTATTATTTTCAGGATATTCCCCAATTGGTAGAAACGATTATTAACGAGGATGCGAATCGGGTGATTCAGGAACATCCCTCTATTGAGTCCGTCGAGGACTGTCTCAATGCCGCCATAAGGTTTGCATTGGAAAACCGGAAAGCGGTACTGCACATTTATCACTCCATCAACCGGGATATCTATGAACAGTACCAATGGCGGGTATGTGAGCACGCAGTTACGACTTATGTAGATGGAATTCTGGCCGGACGGACCGTGGCGGAGCCGGACCGAAAGCTGATGATTGATTATTTGAAATGCATGTGTTTTGGCTTTGTCGTCGGCTGGCTGGAAACAGGGATGCAGGAAGGTATTCAATCGCGGTTCCATCGGATTTGCGAATTGAAGCGCGGCGATTTGGACGCGATGATTACCCGATGTGAAAAGAAATAAAACTTTGGCTTTTCTTAAGAACATAGAATCAGACAAAAGCAGCCCCTGTGCCTAAAAAACAGGCACAGGGGCTGCTTTTGTCCATATGATGTGCGGGTGTTTCTAAGTACAATTGAAGCAGGCTTGGTCGGGCATTGCTGCGCAAACACATCCGTAATGCTGCTGGTCTTATAGTTACCTCTTATCGGCTACACATAGAACAGTGAAAGCCCATAGTCGAGTCCATTCAGATGTTACTACATTTCCCCAGCGTCATGAAGGAACAAGCAAAGTTCAGTGAGTTTCTGATTCTTCTATTTCCGCTGTTTAGCGAAACATTTTATCTTTTAGAGGTCTCCTATGGATAAGAAACAATGGAAAACAGTAGCAATCAGTGCCGCTACACTTTTGCTTTTATTCCTGCTGGTAATTTGGGTGTTTCGGGATCATTATCAGGAGATTTTGCGGAATATCCAGGCCGTCAGCATCAGAGAACTGTTGCTCCTGCTGGGCATGGGTCTTGCTTATCAAATGCTTGAATCAGCAGTCTGCTTTGCGATGATTCACCGTCGACTCCCAACATTTTCATATCGGCAAGCGGTAGAGGTGACCTTCCTTGGCGTTTTCGGAAACGTATCTACGCTTTCCGTCGGCTCTGTTCCCATGCAAAGCTATTACCTGCATCACTGCGGTATGATGACAGGCTGTGGCATTGGTACCATGATGCTGGAGTACATATTTCATAAGAGTTCTGTTTTAATCTACACCACCGTTATGCTGTTATTTCAGGGCCGCTGGCTCAGCGAAACTGGCCGCGGCTTTTCCCGCTACATACCGTTGGGATATGGAATCTGCGCTCTGATTATAGCGGCACTGGTTCTGCTGTGCGCCTGGGAAAAGGTGCAGTGGTTTGCATCCTGGGTGATTGATCATTTGCCGAATACGGAAAAATGGGAAGGCCGCAAGCGTCTGTGGAAAGACAATCTATCTTCGCTTCATACGGAATCCCCCAAATTGCTTCATGACCACTGGTGCCTTCTCAAAGTGCTGTTATTCAATGGTCTAAAGCTATTTTGCCTTTACACCATACCGTTTCTCTGTATGGAGATATTGGGAATATCTGGTCCCTCCTTCTGGCACGTACAGCTGCTGACCGCACTGATGCATCTGATCTCCAACGCCCTGCCCAATGTGGCGGGCGTGGGGCCAGTGGAGTTTGCCTTCGTGCTGATATTTTCCCACTATATGGAATATGCCCAGGCATCCTCCGCTCTGATTCTATTCCGCGTCGCAACATTCTTTTTCCCATTTATCCTCAGCATCCTCGTATTCCTGCGCGCACAAAGGCGTGTACTGAACGATTCTCAGAAAACCTGATCCATCGCAATAGAAAGGGAGAACTCTCTGTCAGAGAAAAAATACAACAGGAGATGTGAGCTATGAGAAAATTCTTGACTTCCGAATCGGTCACTGAAGGCCATCCTGACAAAATCTGTGATTTTGTTGCGGACAGTATTCTCGATGCGTTGCTGAACGAAGATCCCAAATCCCGGAGTGCAGTAGAGGTCACAGCGGAACCGGGAGCCATGCACATCATGGGCGAGATCACCAGCAAGGCATCCCCAAATTTTGAGAAGATTGCCCGCCGCTGTATTGCAAAAATCGGCTATACAAGGCCCGAATATGGGTTTGACGCAAAAAGTGTCAATATTACTTGCTCCATCCATGAGCAGTCTCCTGACATCGCAATGGGTGTGGATGCGGCCGCCGACGGCTCCAAGGATGTGGGTGCCGGCAATCAGGGTATGATGTTCGGCTACGCCTGCGATGAGACCACCGAATTGATGCCGCTGTCTATCACCTTGGCCCACGCCCTGACCTGCCGCTTGACGGAAGTCCGAAAGTCTGGCCTATTGCCCTACCTGCGTCCGGATGGAAAGGCACAGGTCACAGTGGAGTATGTGGATGGTGCGCCAATACGGGTAGACACTGTGGTAGTCTCTGCCCAACACGATCCGGATATTGATATGAAGGTGCTACGCAAGGATATTTTGGAGCGGGTTGTGTTCCCCGTCATTGATGCCAAGCTACTGGACGAAAACACGAAATACTATATCAATCCCACGGGGCGCTTTGTGCTGGGAGGACCCGCCGCGGACACCGGTCTGACCGGAAGAAAGATCATCTGCGATACTTATGGCGGCATCGGCCATCACGGCGGCGGAGCGTTCTCCGGCAAAGATGCCACGAAGGTTGACCGGAGCGCCGCATATATGGCCCGCCACGTCGCGAAAACCGCGGTGGCGGCGGGTGCTGCCAAGCAGTTGGAACTGCAGCTGGGCTATGCCATCGGTGTCTCTGAGCCAGTGTCCGTCTCTGTGGAAACCTTTGGGACAGGCCGGCTGCCGGATGATGTACTGTGCGACTGGGTCCGCAATTGCTTTGACCTGCGCCCCGGAGCCATCATCCAATATTTAAAACTGGACAGTCCCATTTTTGCTGAGACCACAAATTATGGCCATTTCGGGAGAAACGGATTCCCCTGGGAGCAGGTAAATGAAACCGCGATGGATGCACTGAAAATGCGGCTTGTTTAAAAGCCGCATTTTTCATACTGGGTGGAGACGTGACGTTGTGAAAGAATTTGCTGTATCTCGAACCTGTGCGGAGAATTAGAGGAGGCTGTTCTATGGAAAATACGAGAATGATGAAAGTGAACGTGGATGGCGTTGAACATATTTATCCAAAAGGAACTCTGTATCAGGCGATAGCTGCTGATTTTCAGGAAGGATATGCGCATGATATTTTGCTTGTCAATCGAAACGGGAAACTCTGTGAACTGCACAAGGCTTTGGATAGGGATTGCACGCTGAAAATGATTACGGTAGAAGAAAAGCCGGGGATGCAGACTTATGAACGCAGTGTGGTTTTTCTGATGCTGAAAGCCTTCTATGATGTGGTTCGCAAGGAGAATGTTGAGCGCGTTTCCGTCGAGTATTCCATCAGCCATGCCTTGTTTATCCGGGCAAAGGGGGCCTTCACACTGGGACAGGAGCTGCTGAACCAGGTTGAAGGCCGCATGAGGGCGATTTCCGAACAGGCAGTACCTATTCGGAAAGAATCCATCAATACCGATGATGCTGTAGAACTGTTTCGCAAAACACAAATGTACGACAAGGCGCAGCTGCTCAGCTTTCGGATCAATTCCCATGTCAATATTTATTTTCTGGATGAGTTTTCAGATTATTTTTACGGCTACATGGTTCCTGATACGGGGTATTTGAAATGCTTTGGCCTGCAGCTGTTTGAGAGCGGATTTGTTCTGCGTCTGCCAGATCAAAAGAATCCCAGTCAGCTGGGAGCGTTCCATCCCTCCATGAAGGTATTCCGGGAACTTTACGACGCCACCCTCAGATCTGAGGCGCTGCATATCTCTAATGTTGCGGAGATGAACGGAGTCATTTCACAGGGAAATGCTACACACATGATCCTTGCGCACGAGGCAATGATGGAAAAGAAAATCGGAGATATTGCAGGTGAAATTGCAGCCCGGAAGGATGTTCGCTTCGTTATGATTGCCGGCCCTTCGTCCTCAGGAAAGACGACATTTTCCCATCGCCTGTCCACCCAGCTTTTGGCGTGCGGCCTGCACCCACACGCCATCGCAACGGACAATTATTTTAAAAACCGCTCCGAGACGCCCTTGGATCAAAACGGTCAGTATGATTTTGAGAGTTTGGGCGCCATGGATGTTGAGCAGTTCAATGCGGATATGACACGGCTCCTAAGGGGTGAGACGGTGGAAATCCCACAGTTCAACTTCAAAAAGGGCGTCCGTGAATACAACGGCGACTATCTGACCCTGGGAGCGCAGGATGTTCTTGTCATCGAGGGCATCCACTGCCTGAACGATCAGCTTTCCTATTCTCTGCCGAAAGAGAGCAAATACAAAATCTACATCAGCTGCCTGACTACGCTGAATGTCGATGACCACAACTACATCCCCACAACAGACGCACGACTTTTGCGAAGGATCGAACGGGATGCAAGGACCCGGGGTTACAGCGCCAGGGCTACCATTCAGATGTGGCCGTCTGTAAGAAGAGGAGAAGAAAACAATATTTTCCCGTTTCAAGACAGTGCGGACATGATTTTCAACTCGGCACTGATTTATGAAATCGCCCTTTTGAAACCCTTTGTGGAACCGCTGCTTTTTGGCGTTCCAAAAGATTGTGAGGAATACATCGAGGCAAAGCGCTTGCTGAAATTCTTAAACTATTTTTTACCCATTCCAGCAGACGACGTGCCAAAAACCTCCCTGATGCGAGAATTCATTGGCGGAGGCTGTTACAAAGTATAAATCAGTATTGGTGGAAACAGCCATTCAGGACCCCACAACTCTGGCAATTTATCGATTCTTGTTTGCTCAAATAGTTTTGTCCTTTGGGGCAGGCAATTATTTGGGCTCTGATTCGTAAAAAGGAAGTCTTAGGAGGACAATATGAGTATTAAAATTGTGACGGATTCAACCTGCGATTTGCCCCGGGAACTCATTCATGCACATCATATTTCGGTGATCCCCCTGCACATAAACAAAGGAGAAGACTCCTTTTTGGATGGCCTCGAAATCACGCCGGAGGATATCTTTTCTTATGTGGAAAAAGGAGGAGATATCTGCACAACAGCTGCGCCAAATCCTATGGAGCTGTCAGAATATTTCGAGGAACTCAGCCTGCAATATGAAGCGGTTATCATGATTACAATTGGCTCCGGTTTTTCAAGCTGCTATCAAAATGCAGTGATTGCTGCCAGTGAATTTTCCAATGTGTACATAGTGGATTCAAAGAATCTATCCAGTGGTCAGGGGATTATTGTGATGGAAGCGGCCAAAATGGCAGAACAGGGCGTCTCACCCGAAAAGATATGTATGCGCTTGGAGAGTGCCGCAAGCCGTGTCAATGCCAGCTTTATTCTTGACCGGTTGGACTATATGCGAAAGGGCGGCCGTTGTTCTTCCGTTGCGGCACTGGGGGCAAATTTGATGCATCTGAAACCGTGCATCGAAGTCAGCGGTGGAATCATGCGCGTAGGAAAAAAGTATCGGGGTTCTCTGGAAAAAGTCATGTATCAATATACCAAAGACCGCATTTCGGTACCCGGAAATATTTCTGATGGACGTGTCTATATTGTATATCCATCTGCTAAGCGGGAAGCTGTGGACGCTGCGAGGCAGGTCCTGACCGAAGATAAAAGATTCACTGATATTCAAGAGACCTTCGCGGGCTGCACAGTAGCATGCCATTGCGGACCCAACACGATTGGTGTGATGTTTCTTGAGGATTAGAAAACAAATAATGGAAAAGCGAGCAGCTGTTGTGATAGGAGCAGAACATGGATTTTCATGGATTTTATACTGGTAAAATTTTTGATGCCTATCAATATCTCGGCGCTCATATAACGGACGCCGGCGTAGTATTCCGCACCTTTGCTCCGGGAGCGCAGAAGGTTTCGCTGATTGGAGAATGCAGCCAATGGCGGGAATACGATATGAATCGGGTCTATGATGGAAACTTCTGGGAGCGTTATGTGGACAGTGTCAAACCGGGAAGCATGTACAAATACCGGATTTATGAAAAAAGCGGTAGCTGCGTTGACCACTGTGATCCGTATGGTTTTGGAATGGAGTTGAGGCCCAATTCCGCATCCATCGTTCGGGATATGAACTCCTACCAGTTCCATGACTCAGCCTGGATGCTTTCCCGCTCTGACTGCAAAAACAGGCCACTTAATATCTATGAACTCCATTTCGGATCATTCCGAAAGCCATCGGAGAGAGCGGATGATTGGTATACTTATGAGGAAATGGCGGATATTTTGATTCCGTATCTCAAGCAAAACGGATATAACTATCTGGAAATTATGCCGCTGAACGAGCATCCCTGCGATGAATCCTGGGGCTATCAAAGCACGGGCTTTTTCAGCCCGACCTCCCGTTATGGAACAGCAGATCAGCTAAAGGCCTTTGTAGACGCCTGCCATCAGAATGGCATAGGTGTCATCATGGATTTTGTTCCGGTACATTTTGCGGTAGACGGCTATGCTTTAGCTCAATTTGACGGCACAGCTTTGTATGAGTACCCCCATGCGGCAGTGGGTGTCAGTGAATGGGGAAGCCTAAACTTCATGCACTCTCGTGGTGAGGTTCGCAGCTTTCTGCAATCTGCCGCGAATTACTGGCTGGCGGAATTTCATGTAGATGGCCTGCGCATGGACGCAATCAGCCGCATGATTTATTGGCAGGGAGACCCTGGACGGGGTGTCAATCTGGACGCAGTAAAATTCCTGCAATATATGAATCGGGGGTTGAAGACACTGCATCCAACCGCAATTCTGATAGCGGAGGACTCCACATCCTATCCCAACGTTACAAAGTCTGTGTCTGAAAACGGCCTTGGATTTGACTATAAGTGGGACATGGGCTGGATGAACGACACCTTGGATTACTGCCGCACGGCTCCCGCATATCGCGGCATGAACTATCATAAGCTGACCTTTTCCATGATGTATTACTATCATGACCATTTTCTTCTGCCGCTGTCCCATGATGAAGTCGTTCACGGAAAAGCTACAATCCTGCAAAAAATGAACGGTCAATATGAGAAGAAATTCCCTCAAGCCAGAATTCTCTATATGTATATGTATGCCCATCCGGGGAAAAAGCTGAATTTTATGGGGAATGAGATTGGGCAACTGCGAGAGTGGGATGAAAAGCGGCAGCAGGACTGGAACTTGTTGGATTTTCCTGTACATCGGGAGTTCCATCGCTTCATGATGGACTTGAACCATATTTATCTGCAACATCTTGCTCTGTCTGAAAAAGATTACGATCCCGATGGCTTTCGGTGGCTGGACTGCCATCAGGAGGAGCGGTGTATCTACGCCTTTGAACGCATAGGAAGCAGTGAACGAATCATCGCTGTCTTTAATTTTTCCAACTGTGAACAGATATACCAATTAAAGGTACGGAATTCGCAAACTGTCCAGGTGCTGCTGAGCAGTAATTGGGTAATTTACGGCGGCGATGAAACAAGTTGCGGCGCAAATTTGACGCCCAAAAACAACATACTGGAATTGACGATGAAACCCTATACGGCGCTTTATATGGTGGTGTGCAGTACAAATAAAAACTGAGTACAAAATACAGACAAAAGCAGTCCCTTTGCCTAAAAAACAGGCATGGGGGCTGCTTTTGCCCATATCATGTGCAGGAGTTTCCGGCTACAATACAAGCACAAACAAAAAACAAGGAGGCGCACAATATGTATTATGCAAGCGGCACTTATGAAGCATTTGCACGTCCTTTGAAGCCGGAGGGCGTTGACCAGAAGTCGGCCTATATTATCGGCACCGGGCTGGCGGCCCTGACCGCAGCCTGCTATCTGGTGCGGGATGGTCAGATGAAAGGTGAGCACATCCATCTCTTTGAGAAAGACCCCATCCCCGGTGGAGCCTGCGACGGCTGGGAGTATCCCGGTGTGGGATATGTCATGCGCGGTGGCCGCGAGATGGACAATCATTTTGAGGTCATGTGGGATCTGTTCCACTCCATTCCTTCCATTGAGACGGAGGGCGTCAGTGTTCTGGACGAATACTACTGGCTGAACAAAAAGGACCCCAACTACTCCCTCTGCCGTGCCACTGTCAATCGGGGCGAGGATGCCCACACCGACGGGAAGTTTGCCCTGTCCGACAAGGCGGCCATGGAGATCATGAAGCTGTTCTTCACCCCCGACGAGCAGCTTTATGACAAGCGCATCACGGATTTCTTTGACGACGAGGTACTGAACTCCAACTTCTGGCTCTACTGGCGCACTATGTTCGCCTTCGAGAACTGGCACAGCGCCCTGGAGATGAAACTCTACATCAAACGCTTCGTCCACCATGTGGGCGGTCTGCCGGATTTCAAGGCCCTGCGATTCACGAAGTACAACCAGTATGAGTCCATGATCCTCCCCATGATCAAGTATCTGGAATCTCACAATGTCCAGTTCCACTACAACACCAAGGTCGTCAATGTGGAATTCGACATCCAAACCGACAGGAAGCTCGCCAAACGCGTCGAACTGCTTGTGGACAACAGGACCGAATACGTGGACCTGACCGAGAATGATCTGGTGTTCATCACCAACGGCGGCTGCGTGGAAAACTCCACCATTGGTTCCCAGAATGCTCCTGCTGCCTTCAACACTGAGATTAAGCCGGGCGGCGGCTGGGATATGTGGCGTAAGATTGCCGCCCAGGACCCCTCCTTCGGCCATCCCGATAAGTTCTGCTATGATCCCGAGCAGTCCAACTGGATGAGTGCCACTGTCACTACTCTGGACCAGAAGATCATTCCCTATATCAAGAACATCTGTAAGCGCGATCCGTTCAGCGGCGGCGTTGTCACCGGCGGCATCGTCACGGTGAAGGACTCCAGCTGGCTTCTCAGCTGGACTATCAACCGCCAGCCCCAGTTCCGCAGCCAGCCCAAGGACCAGTGCCTGGTCTGGGTCTACGGGCTGTTTTCCGATAAGCCGGGCGACTATGTGAAAAAGCCCATGCGGGAGTGCACCGGCAAAGAGATCTGCATGGAGTGGCTGTACCACATCGGCGTGCCGGAGAGCGAAATTGTGGAGTTAGCCGAGCACAGCGCCAATACCGTGCCGGTCATGATGCCTTATATCACTGCTTTCTTTATGCCCCGCGCCGCGGGCGACCGCCCCGACGTTGTTCCCGAGGGTGCCGTCAACTTTGCCTTCCTGGGCCAGTTTGCCGAGACTAAGCGGGACACCATCTTCACCACCGAGTACTCCATGCGCACCGGCATGGAGGCCGTTTATACCCTGTTGGACATCGACCGGGGTGTGCCGGAGGTTTGGGGCAGCACCTATGATATCCGTGACCTGTTAAACGCGACTATCCAAATGCGGGACGGCAAGCCGCTGACGGAGATGGACCTGGGCTTCAAGGAGAAAATGGTTGTCAAAAAGCTGCTGGAGAAGATTCAGGGAACCGACATTGAAAAACTGCTGAAAGAATATCATGTCATTTAAACCAGAATGTTCTGGTAAATGAAACGGGGCTCCCACACTCAGCCGAGCCTGTCAGAGTGTGGGAGCCCCATTCTATAACAAAGGGAAGGAGATGTTGGCAGTGCCCTCAAATAAGCGGATTTGGGCCGCAAAGGTCGGCTATATTATCATTTCCATACTGATTGGTGTGCTGGGCATTGTGCTGATCGCTGTTCCGAATTTTTCCGTTTCGCTGTTATGCCGACTTGGCGGCGGAATCCTGATTCTGTTCGGCATTGTAAAAATTATCGGCTATTGCTCAAATGACTTATACCGATTGGCTTTTCAATATGATTTGGCAATTGGTATTTTGCTCATTGCGCTTGGCGCGATTCTGATACTCCGCACACGCATTATGACCAGTCTCATCTGCGTTCTTCTGGGAATTTATACGCTTGCCGATGCGCTTTTGAAAATACAAATTTCCGTCGATTCAAAAGCATTTGGCATTTGCCAGTGGTGGCTGATCCTCGTGGTGGCGATTATCACCGGCGTCGTTGGCTTTCTGCTGGTTTTCCGCCCGTCAGAAAACGCACGGATTGTTATGATTTTGCTGGGACTGGCCCTCCTTATGGAAGGTGCATTGAATTTCATTACGGTTCTGACATCTGTTAAAGTCAATCACCATCAACCGCCGATTGTCACCGGAAGTGAACATGAGGAAATCAAGTAGAATTTGTACCTATACATGCCCATAGAGCTTTTATAAAAAGAAATCAAAATACATAAGGGAGGATGTCATAATGAATGCTTCAACAGCAATCAAAAAATTCGGATTGGAGCAGGCCTTCAACTACCTGTATAAGGATCCAAAAGAAAATCTCGTAAAGCTGATGGATTGGGCGGATAAGTTTGCAGGCGGCGAGTTTGAAACGCAGCGGAAGCTCATCCGCGAGGCGATCACGGATCCGAAGCACCCCTACTATCCCTTCATTCAGCGGCTTCTCACAGACATCGACCCGGAGGTCATGAAGACCATCGCCGTGAACTTCTTTATCAACGCCTCCTTGGTTGGATGGCCCAAGCAGGAGGAGTGCCGCAAGAAATATGGCTGCAATATTCCATGGGCCATTCTTCTGGACCCCACCAGTGCCTGCAACCTCCACTGCACCGGCTGCTGGGCCGCTGAGTACGGCAACAAGCTGAACCTGACCTACGAGGAGATCGACGGCATTATCCAGCAGGGCAAGGAACTGGGAATCTACATGTACATCTACACCGGCGGTGAGCCGCTGGTGCGCAAGAAGGACCTGATCCGCCTTTGTGAAAAGCACTCCGACTGCATTTTCCTCAGCTTTACCAACGCCACACTGATCGATGAGGCCTTTGCGGATGAGATGCTACGGGTAAAGAATTTTGTCCCCGCGATTTCCCTGGAGGGCTCCGAGAGCGCCACAGATGGTCGGCGCGGCGACGGCGTGTACGGCAAGGTCATGAAGGCCATCGATCTGCTGCACCAGAAAAAGCTGGTCTACGGGATTTCCGCCTGCTACACCAGCGCCAATTTCGAGTCCATTACCTCTGAGGCGTTCTTCGATCGGCTGATCGGCCTGGGCTGCTATTTCATTTGGTACTTCCACTATATGCCGGTGGGCAATGACGCTTCTCCGGAGCTGCTGCCCACGCCGGAGCAGCGGATTGCTACCTATCACCGCATCCGGCAATACCGGGCGGAGAAGCCCCTGTTCGCCATGGACTTCCAGAACGACGCGGAGTATGTGGGTGGCTGTATTGCCGGCGGCCGCAGGTATCTGCACATCAATGCCAACGGTGATGTGGACCCCTGCGTGTTCATTCACTACTCCGACAGCAACATCCGGGAAAAGACGCTGCTGGAGTGCCTCCAGTCTCCCATCTTTATGGCCTATCACGACGGGCAGCCCTTCAACAAGAACATGCTTCGCCCCTGTCCCATGCTGGAGAATCCCCAGCTTTTACGGGAAATGGTGCATAAGACCGGTGCCCACTCCACGGATCTGCAATCACCCGAGAGTGTGGATCACCTGTGTGACAAGTGCATTACCTACGCAGAGAACTGGAAACCCGAGGCGGAGCGGCTGTGGAAAGATGACAAAGCGCAGAAAACGTGCGGTGTCTGATGATAAAAAGGAGGAGTTTCTATGTACGAAAAACTGTTCACCCCTGGAAAGATCGGCAACGTCACAGTAAAAAACCGTCTGGTCATGTCCCCCATGGGCATTGGCTTGGCGGAACTGGACGGCAGCCCCTCAGAGGATATGCTGGCCTTTTACGAAGCCCGCGCCATGGGTGGAGCCGGCCTGATCATTCCGGAGATCACCCGGGTCAATGATGTTCATGGTGCCGGACTTATGCGGCAGCTGTCCGTCACCCAGGACCGCCATATTCCCGGTCTGGCCCGGCTGGCCACCGCAGTACATAAGCATGGGGCAAAAATCTTCATCCAGCTCCATCACCCGGGCCGGGAAACAGTCACCGCACTAACTGGCGGGCAGCCTGTAGTCTCCGCCTCCGCCATTCCCTGCAAATACCTTCAGCAGGAGACTCGGGCACTGACCACTGAAGAAGTCCAGCATCTGATCGCCCAATTCGTAGCTGGCGCGGCGCGGGTACAGAAGGCTGGCTGTGACGGTGTGGAGCTTCACGCTGCCCACGGCTATTTACTCCAGCAGTTCCTGTCTCCCTATACCAATAAGCGGGAGGATCAATACGGCGGCAGCTTTGAAAACCGCCTGCGGATGATCTCTGAGATCATTGCCGGCATCCGCGAAACCTGCGGCCCCGATTTCCCCATCGGTGTCCGCCTCAGTGTAGAGGAATTTCTGGATAAAACTGGTGTTAGTGAGGACTACATCCATATCCAAGACGGCGTAAAAATTGCCATGGCTTTGGAGTCCATGGGCATTGATTTTGTTGATGTATCCGTGGGCCTGTATGAGACCGGCATCACCTGCGTGGAGCCTATTTCCTATCCTCAGGGTTGGCGGCGGGAGCTCATCAAGGCTGTCAAAGACCACGTGCACATCCCTGTCATCGGCGTATCCTCCATCCGGGAGCCTGCTGTGGCGGAGCAATTCCTGGCCGACGACGTGGAGGACTTCGTGTCCATGGGCCGCAGCTGGCTGGCGGATGAGCAGTGGGGCAAAAAGGTCCAGGAGGGCCGAGAAGCGGAGCTGTGCAAGTGCATCAACTGCCTGCGCTGCTTCGAAAGCCTGAACCAGTGGAATGCCGCGGGCCTTCCTCCCGAGTGCGCTCTGAATCCCCGGATGGCTCGGGAGCGGAAGTATGGTGATCTGGAACGGGATCTTCAGAGCCACACCGCCGTGGTCG
Organism: uncultured Oscillibacter sp.; assembly: GCA_905200545.1. Classification (GTDB taxonomy): domain Bacteria; phylum Bacillota; class Clostridia; order Oscillospirales; family Oscillospiraceae; genus Oscillibacter. The sequence goes on along the minus strand of CAJKKQ010000001.1, from coordinate 25,969 downwards.
TAGGCGGCGGTCCTGCAGGCATGATGGCTGCCAAAACCCTGGCAGAGCGGGGCGTCAAGGTCACGCTGCTGGATCGGGGCAGCGAACTGGGCGGTACTGTAAATCTGGCCAAAAAGCCTCCGCTGAAAGAGCGGATGCAGTGGGTGGCCGACTATTATGCCAACGCCTTCCAGCGTCTGGGTGTGGAAGTTCAGCTGAACACCGAAGTTACCGCTGACACTGTGGCGGCACTCCAGCCTGATGCCGTGGTGGTGGCCACGGGTTCTAAATCCGTGGTGCCGGAGAGCATCCCCGGCGTCCATGGTGCCAATGTCCACACCATTGAGGAGGTCCTGTCTGGAAAGGTGTCTTTGTCCGGTAAACAGGTCGTGGTCATCGGCGCGGGCAACACCGGTATTGAGACCGCCGAATATCTGTGCGCTGAGGGTAATACTGTCACCATTGTGGATCAGCTGGATAAAGTGGCGCCCACGGCTAACCACACCAATGTGGCAGACATCTGCGGGCGGCTGAATCAACACGGAGCCAAATTCCTGCTGGCCCACTCCCTGAAAGAGATTCGGGAGAATCAGGTCGTGTTGGAGCGGCTGGTGGATCATGCCGAGGTCACTGTCTCCGCAGATGCGGTGGTGCTGTCGCTGGGCTTCCGTCCGGACAACGCCCTGGCAGAGGAACTGCGTGCTAAGAGCATAGAAACTGTCGTAGTAGGAAGCGCCGTGAAGGATGGCACCATCGCCCCTGCTACCCGCAGTGGCTATGAGGCTGGACGTCAGCTCTTCCGCCCGATGGTGAAGGCACCCAGTTTCCGTGTGCCCGCTGAGGACCTGCCTAATTTCGGAAAGGTGTCCCTGATGAAGAATCAGGAGGGCGTATATTTGGCTTATCTGACAGATCCTGCCGCCATCGCTCGGTTGCTTCCTCCTCCGCTGAAGCCCTTCTCCATCCCCGTGGTGACGCTGTCCGTCTGCCATGTGAAGGAACCCACCTTTGCGGATGACTATTACGAAGCCATTCTGGGTGTCTACGCCACCTATGGCACTACCCTGGGCCTGTATCCTCTGGGCCTGGTGCTGGGCGGCCCTGGTGCCGAGATGGCAGTCCAGTGTGGACGGGATAACGGTTCCATCCCCAAGAAGCTGGGAGCTGAGTTCGTGATCCGGCGCAGCGACGATTCCGTCACTGCTCAAGTCACTCGCCGGGGCACCCAGCTCGTGGACCTGAAGATGGAGCTGGGTCAGTATAACAGCCCCTTGACTGGTACGCTGTATCAGTTCCCGGCTCCAGGCAAAAAGACCTATGGCGGTGGTTTCTACTTCCATTTTGACCGGGAGCCTGACCAGCAGGGCGTCAGCCACTTTATGAACGGCTGCCTTCTGCAGAATCTGTGCGAATATACATACCACACCTGGGAACCCGGCTTTGCCGCATTGCAGCTTCGGTCCTCTGTGGACGATCCCTGGGCGGAACTGCCTATCCACACCATCGTGGGCGGTGCTTACTCCAGCAACGACTTGATGGTTCACAAGCTGAATCTGGCGGAGAAGGTGGACGCTGATGCGGTGGTGCCCTATCTCCTCACTGGGCGCTATGACCGGACAGCGTTCATGGAAACAGGGCGAATCTGAGGCAGCCTTATTATCTTTCGCTGACTATACTAAAATGGAAAGGAAGCATACATGATGAAACTGGAAAACAAAGTTGCCATTATCACTGGATCGACCCGCGGCATTGGCCGCGCCACCGATAAGCTTTTTGCTGCCGAAGGGGCAAAGGTGGTTGTTGTGGGCACCAACGCAGAATTAGGCGAGAACTGCGTGGCTGAGATCAAGACCGACGGCGGCGAGGCTGTGTTCTGCAAGACCGATGTTACCTCGGAGGAAAGTCTGTCCGCGCTGGTAAAGGTTGCGCTGGATACCTACGGCCGCATTGACATTCTGGTGAACAACGCGGGTGTGGGCGGTTCTACCGCTAACATGAATGACATCACCATGGATGAATGGAATAAAGTCCTGGCGACCAATCTCACCGCACCCTTCATGCTGTGCAAGAAGGTGATCCCTGTCATGGAGGAACAGGGCGGCGGCGCTATCGTCAACATTGCCTCCATGGCCTCCACTGGCGCAGGCCGGGGCGGGTTAGCCTATACCTCCGCTAAGCACGGTCTGCTGGGGCTGACCAGGCAGATGTCTATGGATCATGGCCGCACCGGCGTTCGTATCAATGCCGTGCTCCTGGGTCCCATTGAGACAGATATGATCGCTCGCGTTCTGGCAATCCCGCAGCATCCGGTGTGCATGAAGATCAAAATGAGCCCTGCCACACGAGCCGGCAGACCCGATGAGGTCGCACAAGCAGTTGCGTTCTTGGCGAGCGATGAAGCAAGCTTTATCCATGGTGCGGCTTTGGCTGTGGATGGTGGCTACACTATTTTCTGAGCGCCTGTGAAAGAACCGTAAACAATAACTAATGTGTACATTGACAAAGGAGCTGGTAGCCGTCATGGCTGCCAGTTCCTTTGTTAAGATGCCTTTTTGCAGATATCGGGTAGGTTCATGGATTAAGGTATTAGTTCCTCCAGGTACTCCTTATCAGCATCATACAGAAAGCGAAATGCTTTTTCTTATAAGTGGAAGGCCAGAGTCAGTCTCTTACGATTCCTTTAACCAAGTCGTATATTCCTCCAGTGTGATCTTTCCACTGTCGCACTCGGCCTTCTTTTCTCTGGCGCGTTCACCCCAGGCGTATAGTTCCTCCGGTAGGATCTTCCCAGACTTCGTCCAGGCGAACCGCTTTTTGTATTCCCGGCGGTATGCCTTGAAGACATTGTCCGTATCTTTTTCTCGTGTCCACTTCGCTATGGCACCGACATCCTTGCAGGTACGTCCCTTCGAGTCAAACACACGGTCACAGTATTCGGCGTTGGTTCGTCCGGTGATTGCGAAATACTTTCCGCAATTTTTGCAGACCCGCATCTTCTGTTCCCGTCTGACCCACTCACGCAGATAGTAATCGATCAAGTCATAGATGCTCTTTGGATAAAGAACTTCCGCATAGGCGTTTCGGTCGATCATCTCAAAAGATACCGTCAACGGGTGGAACTCAAAAGGACGTGGGTCTACGTGATAAGGGTCCTTGTAATAATCATAGAGCCTGCTGGAAACAGAACGTTTGCTGGCATCCATGTCCAACACACGCTCCAACAGATCCTTGATCTGCTTCTGCGCGTAGTCAATATTGCTGGGGATATGCGCAATGGCCTTGTGGGGCAGCATATCAGATGCGTGAGCAAAATTGTCCTTCTCTGCCTCGTTCAGTCTCTTGGACCAATCCAGGAACAGCAGCTTAAAGAATATATGCACATCGGATAAGCTCTGCAAGGTAAAAAATACATCTTCGGTGTATCTGGCGTCGCGGGTCCTGTACAAGTTTAAAAGCGCACGGTCGATCTTCTTGATCTGGGGTTCCCATTTCCAGATGTCCAGGTCGAGCAGGGAAAAAAGGCTTTCCGAAAACGGAAAGTCTATTTTTTTTGTAAAGCGGTCGTCAGAAACATCATCGCTGTAAATAAAATACTCTTTTCCGTTAGCGATATAGGTCTTAAACATATACTCAGACATGAAAAAACTCCCCATCGAATTAGACTTACTATTCAAGAATGAAACGATAGGTCTTGACAGAGGGCGACCTATCGTGTTAGACTCAGAATACGGCGACCAATAAAAATGTTATACTAAAAATAAGTCTAAAATATACGTGACCAAATGTCAAGCAGATTCTATTGGCCGTTCGATGTACCTCGACAACTGAATACCCACCGCCAAAGTTCATACTCACCGGGGAAGTATCGCCAGGACCATATCATGACAGAGTTACGATATACGAGCGTACCAACGGGGCAGAAAACGCCGTGGAGGTCAGAAAGGATCACAGGGCAGGAAGGTGTATGGCGTGTGGCTGACAAACTCTTTTACGAATGGTGGTGATATTCATCGGCAATCAGAGTAAGAAAAATCTCAGCGTCCCTATCAAAAAGGAAAGCCGCCGAAACTGCTGCAACAGTCCGGCGGCGCGCCGCATTCCGAAAAACGCAGACTCCATCTGCGAACAGTCTAACAGAGAGGCACCCGGAACGCAAGAAAAAAATATCTCTGAATTTCAAAACCAGGAGGTTTCGTATGCCTGTTTTGGGTGAACGATTTTATCAAATGAGCAACGCTATTTTCTGCTATGACCTGAAACCTATTCCGCTGGCTGTGTACAGTTACCTGGTCTGCTGCGCGGGGCAGAAGGATGTGTGCTGGCCCAGCATGAAGACCATCGCCCTCCACTGCGGCTGCTCTGAAAACGCGGCGAGGGATGCGGTCAGTCTGTTGGTTGACCGCGGGTTCATCAGTAAGGTCAAAACCTCGCGGTGTGTGAAAAGCGGCAAGTGGCTCCAGGGGAACAACCACTACTACATTCTGCCGCTGCCTGATCTTCCCTCCGCAGGCCACAGTGCATGAAGGGAAAGCCCCTCAACAGATGGTGGGGAAGTGTATGAATAAGACGAAGAGTAACAAGGAAAAGTCCTGCCGCCAGGTTATCACCCCCAAAAGCGGGAATCGGACAGGGCGCGCAACTCCCACCCTGTTTGGCCGTGTAAGCGGCTGTGTGCACTTCTTCGGGGCTGGGTGGAGCCCCAGCCCCTTCAAGGGTTTTGAGGCGGTTTTCGGGAGCTTTTTACGGCTCTTCGGAGGACGAAAGGACAAGCTGGATAAAGGCCTGGGGTCATTGCCCCGGCTTTCACCCGGCACATCTGCCCGCAGTGCGGGCAGTTACGGGGGGGTCAGCGGCCTCGAAAATGGGGTCAAAAATGGCAGAGAAACAAAATTCTGCGGTCGTTATCCCGCAGAGCTTACGCCCATAAGAAAAAAGGAGGGGTCACCCCTAAGAAAGGAGGCCTATATGAGCCAAAAAGAGAAATTTGCCCTCTACCTGACGCCGGACATGAAGACGCGGCTGGAGCGGCGTTATACGGAAGATGGCAGCCGCAGTCTCACCGGATTTATCGAGAACGCCATCAACTTCTATCTGGACTATCTCAGCGCAAACAACGCTGGCATGTTTCTGCCGTCCTCAGTGCAGTCCTATCTGGACGGCCGGCTGGATCAGTTTGAAGATCGCATGGCGGCGCTGCTCTACAGGCAGTCGGTGGAACTGGATATGGTCATGAGTATTCTCGCGGACTGCGTCAACCTGGATGAGGAATACTTGCGGCGAAAGCGCGCAGAGAGCGTGGCCAACGTGAAAAAACTCAATGGACGACTGCGTCTGGAGCAGATCGCCAAGCGCGCACAGGAGCAGCGGGACGGTGATGATGGATGGCAAGACTGATCGTCAAGAGTCCGTATATCAAGTGTGGCGGTGGTCAGGGTGCAGACGGTTACATGAGGTACATTGCGACGCGGGAGCGGGTGGAGATCATCCCGGATGACCGCCCGCCAACCCGCAAGCAGGAGCAGCTCATCGCAAAACTGACGAAAGACTTCCCGGATGTGAAAGAGCTGCTGGAGTACGAGGACTATGTGCAGAAGCCAACGAAAGCCAACGCATCGTCACTCATCACGCTTGCGCTGGAGGAGCACTGGAAGGAGGTGCAGCAGACGGATGGCTACATGAAGTACATCGCAACACGTCCTCGCGCGGAGCGCCTGGGTGACCATGGCCTGTTCGGTGACGCAGATCGTGTGGACTTGGATGCCGCCATGTCCGAGCTGGAGCACTACACCGGCAACGTCTGGACGCACATCATCTCCCTGCATCGAGAAGACGCAGAGCGTCTCGGTTACAACAACGCACAGGCATGGCGGGCCCTGCTCCGTGCTCACCGTAACGACATCGCGGCAGCTATGCATATCCCGCCCCAGGACTTCCGGTGGTACGCGGCGTTCCACAATGAAGGACACCATCCTCACGTTCACATGATGGCGTGGTCAGTGAAACCGGGACAAGCACACCTGGATCGGGATGGCATCCGGCAGATGAAGTCTCAACTCACCAACGATATCTTCCAACAGGAACTGCTCCACGTCTACGAACAGAAGTCCGTCTCCCGGGACGAGCTGGTGAAAGAGACTCGGAAAGTTATGCTGCAGCTGTCCCGGCAGATGCAGGAGACGGTGTGTGAGCACACCCAGGCGGAGCAAATGATCTGGAAACTGTCCCGGCAGCTGGGTGAGATTAAAGGTAAAAAGTCCTACGGATATCTCCCGAGACCCATGAAGCGGCAGGTGGGTGAGATCGTAGATCAGCTGGAGCAAATCCCCGTTGTCAACGCGTGCTATCAAAAGTGGTGGGAGCTCCAGTGTCAGGTGAACGAGTTCTACTCGGGGAAGAAACAGCAGCGGCCCCCACTGTCAAAGCAGAAGGAGTTCCGGGCTATCAGGAATGCCGTCATTCGGGAGACAGAGAACATCCGCCTGGGCAAGATCACCTTCGAGGATGAGAAGAGGGAAGAGCGGGGTGAGTGGGTGGAAAACTGGGAGGTCTCCTATGATTGCCTACGGCTGCGGGCCAGGATTGAAGGCAATAAGCTGCCACTGGAGCAGCGAGATGAGGCAGCAGAGGATCTGGAACGGCTGGCGGAGTACGGTGACGTCCACGCCCAATACTTCCTGGGACTGCTGTACCGGGACGGCGGCCTGCTGCTGCCAGACGCGGAACAAGCCGCCCACTGGCTGGAGCTGGCGGCAAAGCGAAATCTGCCCGCGGCTCAATATGCCCTTGGCAAGCTATATCTCTCTGACGATCCGGAGGTGCATGATACTTCCAACGGCCTTCACTGGTTGGAACGAGCAGCTCGAAACGGGAGCACAGACGCTGCCTATCGGATGGGGAAGGTATACCTGACAGGCAGGTCTGTGCGAAAGGACGCAGTCAAAGCGGCGGAATATCTCCGCCACGCCGCTGACAACAATCATCCCTGGGCGAACTATCTGCTGGGGAAGCTGTACCTCACCGGAAACGGCGTCCCCAAAGACGAAGAAGCGGCGTGGAACTGCTTTCGGATGGCGGATGCGTTTGGTCATCCCTATGCTCAGTACATTCTGGACAGGCAGGAGCAATGGCGTCAGCCGGAATTGCTGTTCACAGTGTCCCGCCTGCTCTACCACATGAGCAATATCTTCCGGGACAACGCACCTGCTGTGCCTGCACAGCCGCGCATGCACATCGACCGCAAGCGAATGCAGGAACTCCAGGAACTGCGCATCGCCTTGGGGCATCAGCCCGATGATCACGAAGAAGAACAAAGCCAGACCTGGGGCGGCATGACCATGAAGGGATGGTAAGAGTCCGCAATTTATCGTAGACCACATTGATTGTAGGGCAGTCCCTCCACCAGATGGTGAGGAAATGTATCAACAAGACGAAGTATAACAAATAAAAACCTCTCCCACGGCGGGAGAGGAGAAAGGATATCCAGTGAAAAAAGGAACATTCAAATCTTATGAAGATCTGCCGCTGATGCTCTCGGTTCCGGAGATGGCAGCGGCGCTGGGAATCTCCCGTGCCGGAGCTTATGAATTGGCCCGGTCCGAGGGTTTTCCCGCGCTAAGGATCGGTACCCGCATCGTGATCCCCAAGGATGAACTCCGGGAATGGATCAAGCGGAATATGGGCAAACAGGAGACCCAGTAAAAAAATGGCGGCACCCGGTTTTCCGGGTGCCGCTTTGAATTTGCTAACAAATTGATAACTCTGCCCGGTTGGAGTGGCTATTGAGGTCAGGGCATGGTATTGTGTGTCGCTGATAGGAGGCGATTCATGATGCGTGATTATATGAAAGCCCTCTGCTACAGGTTTGAGACGACATCCCGGAGGGCGGAGTATCTGGACAGAAAAATCGAACGGACCTACAGGCAGCTCACCCGTCTGCTGGATGAGCCGGAGCGGAAACTTCTTCTGAAGATGGCAGATCTGGAAGACGCTTTGCGGGAGGAAGCCTGCCTGAACAGCTTCATCTCCGGCTACCGCCTGGCTCAAGGCATCCAGCAGGAGCTGCTGGCAGACCAGCCGCCGTACAACTTTGAGAGCGAGGACGAACAGCGGGCCTGTGAACTGGCGAGAAGGGAGAGATGATGGATGGGAAAGAAACGCGCTAACGGCGAAGGCAGCATCCGCAAACGGAAGGATGGCCGGTGGGAGGGGTTCTACACGGCCTCCTATGATCCGGCCACCGGGAAGCAGAAAATTAAGAATGTATTGGGGAAGACCCAGGCGGAGGTCAAGGAGAAGCTGAAAAAGGCCATTGCGGACAGCCAGCGGCTGGACATGAATCGCAGCGGCACTCACACGGTAAAAAGCTGGGTGCAGATGTGGTACGAGGTCTACGCCGAGCCCCGGCTTCGGGAGAACACCAAGGACTATTATCTAAACTACATCAACAACCACATCATCCCCCAACTGGGAGACATCAAGCTGGACAAGCTCACTACGATCCAGATCCAGAAGTTCTACAACGATCTCCAGAAGAACGGACGGGTGCAGCGGTACCAGCACATCGAGTTGAAAAACAAGGGCCTGAGTGTCCGGGTGGTCCACGGCATCCATACCTTGTTGAACAATTGCCTGGAGCAAGCCGTGGCAGAGCGGCTGATCCTGGTGAACCCTGCGAGAGGCTGCAAGCTGCCAAAGATGGAAAAGCGGGAGATGAAGGTCCTGTCGGAAGAGAAGATCCGCCCCTATCTGATGGAGGCGGATAAGCGGGGCCTGCTGGCTCCTTTCTACCTGGAACTGACCACGGGACTGAGGAGGGGAGAACTGCTGGCCCTCCTCTGGACGGACCTGGACGTGGAGAACCGAACCATCTCCATCACGAAGCAGGTGACGCGCACCAAGGGAGAACTGGTGGTGAGTCAGCCCAAGACCCATAATTCCATCCGCGTCCTGCCGGTCTCACAGCAGGCGGTGGACCTGCTGTTGGAGGAGCACAAAAAGCACCCGGGAAATCCCTACATGTTCCCGTCGCCCAAGACGGGTGGCATGTTCGATCCGGACTCCTTTCGGCATACCCACGAGAAGATCCTGAAAGCCATCGGTGCTGAGCATATTCGGTTCCATGATCTCCGGCACACCTTCGCAACGCTGTCTCTGAAGAATGGCGTGGATGTGAAGACTCTGTCCAGCACCTTGGGGCACTACTCGGCAGGGTTCACACTCAGCACCTACACCCACGCCACGCCGGACATGATGAGGGAGGCGGCGGATACGATGGGCGATGTAATTGGAAAGGCGATGTAACCATCAAAATAAACATAAGACAGCACCGGGCTGGGAAATTCCTGCCCGGTGCTGCCTTTCTGGTAAATATTCTGTCAGTTTGTTGCACAGAAACATGCAAATTTTTCATACGTAAGCATGTATTTGAGAAAACTTTCAGGAGGGAAACCTATGAGCAAGGAAGCAACTGGTGAAAACGGTGCTGTTTTGGGGAGCAGTGACTATTGGAACCGCGTAAACCGCGCCACTTTTTTTGGCACGCTGATGCAAAGACCGTCAGAAACGAATTACCACGAAACATTACGGGAGGTGGGGAACCGTGCTGGCGCCGCAGTGGAAGAGATCTACGACGACTTGCAGGAACACATAAACGTCATTCGCAATATATCCTCTGATCGAAGGAGCGCACTTGCCAAGCAGGTACAATCGCTATATGATGTATTCAGGATGTCCGGCAGTTTTTGCAGCCATAGCAGTGACTGCATAGGAATCCTGAATCTATCCTCTTTTTATCTCCCAGGCAGTTCTTTGCGTGACGATCAGGCTGTCCAAACCGCAATTCAAAAAATTAAGAACTGTTCAGACTTCTTTGCCAGTGAGTGTCTTGATTTGCTTCAAAAGGCTGTGGATTGGAGTATTTCCTTTGCGGCAGGGAGCAATGCAAGAAAGACTGCATTCCTCCAGGATATTTCACAGGGAAAGGATAAAGAATTCTTACGGGATGTACTGAACACATACCGTAGCAACAATGAATCGGCAGATCTGCGGGGGCGTTGTGGGTATTCCATTGGCAGCAGAGAATATCTGAACTATGTGGAACGGAAGGTCCTTTTGCAGGATCTTCCTGCCATATACAGCGATGACTACGATGGAGGCATAAAGGGCTCCTTGGAAGATATCGCACGCCAATTACAACGGGATTTATCGCAAAACGAACGAGAGAACAACTATATCACAGACGATACAGCCCGGAACCTGCGTGCCGCTGTTAGCGAACTGGAACGCTGCGGGATCAACACAGGTATTTCCGACAGCATGATCGAGCGGCTGGCATGGTTTGTGGGTGGCGATGCAGCAAAAATCCGCCAGTTACAGCAAAGATTCAACGAATTGAATTTAGGTGGGCGGCTGCTGGAGGACGGAGTTTACGGAAAAAAGACTGACGGTGCTCGTGAGAGCTTTCTGGATGAATTAGCGCGAGGTACCTTTCCAACTCTGGCATGGCTTGACCCGCTCCAAAGCAGTTGGACGGGAATTCGGGCTGCAACCAAAATCACAAGAGATGGGCGGAATTTTTCACGCCTTGTATCCTCTGAAAGTAATATGCCACTTTTCAGGGCCGATTTACACCCCTACAAAGGGAATACAAGCTATTACCATATCAATGTGGATGCGCTCCCAGATGCTTCGGCGTGGCAGAAAAGGCTTGCATCCAAATTGGATCATACCGAGATTTCCAAAGAAGCCTATGATATCCTGAAAGATTTTCAGCACTCAGCCAAAGTAGTCAGGATCGCAGGGAGAGTGCTGTTGGTCGCGGGAGCAGCACTGGATGCTTTGGAACTATGTAATGTCATTGACGGGGATCTACATGACGCCGATCAGAAAATCGGGAAAAAGACTTATAGTACAGCTGCAAGTATTGGCGGCAGTTGGGCAGGAGGTGCACTCGGCGCCAAAGGCGGCGCTCTGGCAGGTGCTGCAATCGGTACGGCAATTTTGCCAGGACTTGGCACTGCTGTGGGCGGGATTGCCGGCGGATTGATCCTTGGTGTTGCAGGTTCCTATGCAGGTTCCTCTTTGGGAAAATGGGTAATTGATATCACAGATGTGGGAGAGTGACTATGGTTTTCCGGAAACGAAAAGAAAGAACCGACAGGTCGCTTAACGAACTGCGCTTAGGGGAGTTTTGGCTGATGCCCGGAGAGTTCCGGGCGGAGGAAGCAACTGCCGGCATGACGGGATCATACGGACTTCCCGGCGGATATGGGGCGCTGGCGGCCTCGGCCGAACAGGAGGAAGCGCTGCGCCCCTTCCATGCGATTGTACAGCGCACTGTGGAAGAGGTCAGTGCCGGGCTACCTGTGGCTCTGACCGTGTCGGACTATACCGGACACACCTGTGCCCTGTGGGAGGCGCGCTTTCCAGAACTGCGCCAAATGGCGTTGGAACAGTGCCGTTGGTTCAAAGAAGAGAAGGTGGACAAAGGGGAAAGGCATATATTTCTCTTTGACCGGCTACCCAAAGGATTGTATACATCGCTTTATCAGTGTATCCATACGGAGATTCTCTGGGCGGACGTCTATCTGAATTGTTCTGTTCTGAAAAAAGAGTTTCCTCTTCATTTTGATGAAGGTTCAACACTGGAGAAGAGCGCTCTTCTAAACCTACATGTGGATTGGGGACATTTGGTACTCATTATACAAACCGCACCAGACTTTCCAATCAAAAAGCTCACCAAAGCGCTTGCAGACGCGTGTGAGATGGAAGGCTGGATTTTTTCTGACCATACAAAAAGATTGTAACCATTACGGCAGCACCGGGCGGGAATTTTCCCACCCGGTGCTGCCTCATTCTATCGGCTACTATCGCGGTATTGGTCAGTGTATTGGTCGGAGAAAAAGCAGAAATTTAAAGCAAACTTTTTCGTGATGAATAAAAAGAAAAGCTCCTGATTTCGTAAGAAATCAGGAGCTTTTTGGTGGAGACTACTGGACTCGAACCAGTGACCTCCTGCGTGTGAAGATCCGTCTGGATATCAAACACCTGCTATTGGGTGCTTTCCGATAATTTTTGCTCCGGTTTTTCGGAACAGACAGGAGGTCATTGTCCACTGCGTCCACCCGCTGATATCCGGATATTGGTCAGCGTATTGGTCAAATCCCCGGCTCCGCCTATTGGGCGGGGCCGGGGACGCTTTCCACAAGAAATCATTTCACTGCCGTGATCGTAGCTTGCAATCGAGGAAATGTCAAGCACTGTTTTCGGCCCAGGCAACTTGTGCCAGAGAAAGCCTGCAATTTTATTTTTGAGATGGCGCCACGACACGGCAGAAAAACTGCTCTGGGTCAAGCCCTCTTTTCTGCGACTACTTCGATTTCCACTTTTGCGTCCCGGGGTAGCCTGGCTACCTGGAAGGCAGCGCGAGCGGGGTAGGGCTGGGAGAAGAAGGCGCTGTAGACCTCATTCATAGAAGAAAAATCTTCCATGTCAGCCAGAAGTACAGTGGTTTTGACTACGTCAGTCATGGACAAACCAGCCTGCTCTAAAATCGCCTTGACGTTGGATAGAGAGACACGGGTCTGGTCTCGGATGTCTTCCGAGGGAAAGTCCCCGGTGACCGGATCAATGGGAAGCTGGCCGGAGACGTAGATAGTGTGGTTGGTTTCGATAGCCTGGGAGTAGGGGCCAATGGCTGTTGGCGCGGAAGCTGTAGTGATATTTTTCATAAGGTCCTCCTTTTGTTGAACAGGAACAGAATTGACTTTTTCTCCAGAATCAGATATCTTTAAATGAAAAGAGTGTGAAACTGCTGTGGGAGGATTACCATGTCTGAGATCTCTGCTGAGGCAGGAAAACGCATCCGTTATTTCCGAAAGAGCCGCTCTATGACTCTGGAAGAGTTGGCCGCAGTCATCCATAAGAGTAAGGCCACCCTCTCCAAATATGAGACTGGGGAGATCTCCATTGACCTGGATACCTTGTACGACCTGGCAGTTGCCCTGCAGGTCCGTGCTGAGCAGCTGCTTCCCGCAAGCTCTGGGAAGACTGCTTCACCGCCTCGAGAGATTCACCCTGCTTTCTTTCGGGGACTAGAGCGGTTTTACGGTTATTACTTCGACGGACGCAATGGGCAGGTGAGCCGCTCTGCCTTTGATGTGTTTTCCCAGATCGATACAAACCGCTATAAGATTGCCATGTATATGTCCTACCGGGATCTGGAGCGGTACCAACAGGCTGAAAACACCTACTGGGGGTATATCGAGCATTTTGATGCACTTTCCCTCATCGAACTGGCCCACCAGAGCAACCCTATGGAGAAAGCCAGCATCCAGATTCTCTCTTCCTTCCTGGATGCGGAGACCAAGTGGGGCCTTTGGAACGGGGTTTCCTCCCGGCCCATGATGCCGGTGGCCCTGAAGATCCTTTTTTCCAAGAAACCGCTGAAGGAGGATGGAGAGCTGATCCGCCAACTGAAGGTCTCACAGGAGGATATACGGCGGATGAAATATTATAACATGTTCTCGGTGATATAGATCTCGGGGAAATGCCGCGTCTGACAGGAAGTCCTGTTTGCCGCGGCATATTTTATGCCGGAGGGGCGGTCAGCTCTTTCTGTGCCGGCGGATGGAATCCCGAATGCGCTCCAAGCCGGTCTGAATCATGGATCGAGGCATGGCCAGATTCAGACGGATATACCCCTCCGCGTTGTCTACGAACAAGGAGTTGCCCCCCTCCAGCAACACGCCGGCTTCGTTGGCAAAGAAACCCGGAAGATCCGCCACATCAGGCAGACACCGTCCCAGGTCCACCCAGGCCAGGTAGGTGGCATCGGAGATATTCATTACAGCCTCGGGCAGTTCCAGGGACAGAAACTCCTGTACAAATGCAAAGTTGCCGTCCAGATAGTCCCGCAGCTCTTCCAGCCAGGGACCGCCCTTGTCGTAGGCTGCCTTGGCAGCGGTGAGAGACAGAGGATTCACCATACCGAAGAGCTTGTCCCGGGCCCTGAACTCCTCCCGGGTAGCCTGGTCCCGGATAATGATGTTGGAGAAGGCCATCCCCGCCAGGTTGAAGGTCTTGGTGGGGGCCATGCAGGTGATGAGCTTGGGGTAATCGGTCATAATCTTGGCCATGGGGATGTGGGACTTCCCCTTTCGGGTCAGGTCGCAGTGAATCTCATCGGACACCACCCACAGGTTGTACTTTTCCATAATGGCCGCCGCCTGGCGGAGTTCTTCCTCTGTCCAGATGTGACCAGTGGGGTTGTGGGGGTTACACCAGAATACCAGTTTGCATTTGGGGTCGGCACACCGGCGCTCAAAGTCCTCTGCGTCCAATGTGAAGCAGCCTTTCTCGTCCTTCTTCAGGGGAGAGTGGAGTACGCCCCTGTTAGAGTACTCGGCGGCATGGAGAAAGTAGCCGTAGGCGGGGGTGTTGATGAGAACCTTCTCGTTGGGGGCAGTCAGACTCTCCACCAGCTGGTAAATGGCGGGAATGATGCCGGGGGAGAAGCACAGCTCTTCCAGGGATACTTCCCAGCCGTAGTGCTCCAGACACCAGTGCCGGAAAGACTGGTAATACCCATCATCGTACACACCGGTATAGCCGAAGATGCGGCGATCGATTCGCTGGCGCATGGCGTCCAGAATCTCCGGGGCCACGCCGAACTCCATATCTGCCACCCACATGCGGACAAATTCCTCGTCCTTGTAGGGAAAGACTTTCTCGGGGCCGGCATGGAAGATGTACTGCCGGAAGCCGTCGGTGTTCAGGGCGTTGGTTCCACGGCGGTCAATGATTTCGTCAAAGTGATACATAGAAAACCTCCTGCAAATTCGCTCGGTAGTATGCTTGTATAGTAATATGTGATGCCATTGGGTACGGCAATCTTCTGTCATTCGTCTGCCTTTAGGGCTGAATCCACGATCTCCTGCCGACGTTTACCCAGTACGGAACTGTCCACCGAGTGGGTTTTCAGTGCGATGGCGGAGAAGATCAGGGGGATGATGACGATGGCGGCGGCCACTGCCGCGTCAGTAGATGTTAGATCCTTAAAAAGGGTGACGGCAATGATCAAGGCGCAGATGCCGCCCAACACGCTGCAGGCACGGAAAGCCCAGACGGGGATCTTAATGGAGCGCTTGGCAAACTGCTCGGGGTATTTCTTTGGGATGATGATGCATGCAGCGTTCAAATAAGCGTTGATGAGCATAGAGGGAATCATCAGCATGGTGATGGCGTTTCCCACGCTCATGCCGGTAAGGATAGGGACCAGAGCGATGATGTAGACCATCAGGAAGCAGAAGTAGGGATAGCCATCATTGCTTTTTTTGCGGAAAATCTGGGGCAGCCAACCGTCGTCCGCCATGTGGGACAAGGGCTCCCGGATCATGGCTAGCACCGCCAGGAAAGAGGAGATGATGGCACATACGCCGCCGCCGATGATGAAAAAGGCGAAGGGCCCCTGGGACATGATGGCCCCGGCAGTGACGCTGAGGTTTTTGCCGGCAATCATATCGTAGGGAAGGACGCCGGCAGCCACATACGACATCAGTCCGTAGACAGCAGACACCACCAGGCAGGTGACCAGGATGCCCAGGGGGATTGTACGCTTGGCATTTTTGGTAATGGGAACCACACCCACGGGACCCATGGTAGTGCCCTGGCAGGCCCAGCCCATCACCGCGATGGCGCTCAACATCCCCATAAAACCATTGCGGAAGAAGCCGCCGTCGTAGCTGGGATTAAAAAAGACTGCTGCGTCCACATTGGGAAAACCCATCACGACAAAGAGAATTAGAGCACCAATCAGTAAAACTGTCGCCACGTTTTGGAACAGAGTGACGATTCGATTGCCCCGGATTGTCAGCAGGAAAAAGACAGTCAACAAAATGGCGCTGGACAGCTTGCTGTGATCTGCCAGAACAGGCCACAGGCTGCTGAGATAGTCGGTTAGGGAGAGGGCGTAGCCGGTGAAACCGAAGGCCCAGATCACGTTGGTCCATCCGCCGTAGCCGGTGAGCAGAGGCGGCAGCAGCATCCCCTTCATGCTGTAGTCGCCGCCCTCTACGACAAAAACGCCGGACATGGCCAGATTGTACCAGTAGGCCAACAGCATGTAGAATACACAGATTACGGTGATGGGAAGGATAGAGCGTCCTGTCATGCCGATGGCGTTTCCCAGGGTCACAAAGATACCGGAGCCAACGGCTCCGCCCACGCCCAGGCCAACGATATTCCAAAGGCCAAGTTGTTTTGCTGGCTTGTTGCTCATAAATTACCTCCTGCTCTCCTTTTCTGGGATAAATTTGTTGATCCTGACATCAACTGGCCGCGCAGCACAGCTTTATGTTGTTAAGTATATGGATTTTTTTGCCTGCGTCAAAAAGATCTGAATTTCATATAGAGAAACAAAATACGCATTAGTATCGCAAAAATAGAATTATGGATTGTCTGTGTGGGTAATTGCCTTCCAGTAAAAAAATTACCGGGAAAATACCGGATTTGTATATTTTGGCGAGAGATAGCATTCGCTTCTCCTGCTTGATCGTAAAAATGTCACAACAGCTGCCCGCAGTTGCCTAACAGAAAGTTTGCACCAATGTAGCACGCTTCATCTATCTACTCGAAAATTTTTCGTACAGGTCACAAAACTATCTGAAACTTTTAATGCAAATTACTTCAAAAGCTGATTATATTCTGGGGCCACTTTCCAAGATATCCAGTAGTGCCTTGTATGAGAAGTAGCTAAACCGGGAGACAGCGCACAACGCGGCCTTTGACTGTATACAGACATCACATTACGGGTTTTCTTGATTTATTTCCAAGCGCAAGAAGAACAAAGGTTTACAGAAGGTTCACAGATGACCCGGGGGTCAGCGGTTGACACAGTTTCTCTCTAATTTTATAATACAAATACTGGAAATCAAAAGCCCGGTAGCCCTTCACGCGGGCCAGTACAGTACTACAAGTGAATAGTGGCATGTTAAGGGGAAGGGCGCCATCCGTGATCGTAAAAGCAAGGACGATCTGGGTGGCTTTTTGTTTTCTAGGGAGAAATGAAGGGGGAATGTCGATGAGTGGTTGAACACCAGTTGCTGGTCAACAGAGTTTTTAAGAACGGTGGTGATATGCATCCGCACACAATGCAAAGACCAATTGGGTTTCCAAATCAAAAAGGAAAGCCGCCGAAACTGCTGCAACAGTTCGGCGGCACGCCGCGTTCCGAAAAACGCAGACTCCATCTGCAAACAGTTTAACGCGAAGGCACTCGGAACGCAAGAAAAATTCCATGTCTGAATTTTACAAAGGAGGTTCCGCATGCCAATTCTTGGTGAACGATTCTATCAAATGAGCAATGCCATCTTTTACTATGACCTAAAACCGATTCCGCTGGCGGTATACAGTTACCTGGTTTGCTGCGCCGGGCAGAAAGATCTGTGCTGGCCTAGTATCAAGACCATCGCGCTGCACTGCAACTGTTCAGAGAATGCTGCACGGGATGCGGTCAAGCAGTTAACGGATCGCGGATTCATCCGCAAGGTGAAGACCACACGATGTGCAAGGAATGGTAAGTGGCTCCAGGGTAACAACCACTACTACATCCTGCCGCTGCCTGTGCTTCCCACTGCGGGGCATCGTGCAGGCAGGAGATCTGTTAAAAAAGATGGGGAACAAAACGAAGGATAACAAGCAAGGGCCTGTGAGCCGTTGTGAGGCCCTGTGTGGAGCGGTTCGGGATCCGGCAGGGCCCATCCCCGCCCGAGAATTTCGGGCAGTTGTGGGCCGCTTTTGGGGCTCTGCGGAGGACGAAAGAAAAAGCAGGATAAAGAACAGGCGTCAAGCGCGACGCCCTGTTCGGTCACTTCTGCCCGCAGTGCGGGCAGTTACGGGAGTTTTCAGGGAGTTCCAAAGTGGGGTCAAAAACAGAAGACTACTATCACTTCTGCGGTCGTTATCCCCGAAAGCGTACTCCTCCAAGAAAAAAGTAGGGGTCATACCCCGGAAAGGAAGCTACTTTGAGCAAGAAAGAAAAATTTGCCCTCTATCTCACACCTGAGAAAAAGGCACGATTGGAGCGACGATATCAGGAGGACGGTAGCCGCAGCATCACCGGATTCATTGAGCGGGCCATCGATTTCTACCTGGACTATCTCAGTGCCAACGAAGCTGGGCTGTTCCTTCCAACCTCCATCCAGTCATACCTGGACGGTCGAATGGGGCAGTTTGAAAACAAAATGGCGTCGCTGGCCTACAAGCAGGCGGTGGAATTGGATATGCTCTCCGGTATCATTGCCGACAGCTTTCAGTTCAGCGAGGAAGAGCTGCGCCGCCGTCGTGCGGAGAGTGTCCGGAATGTGAAGCAGACCAATGGCCGCATCTCGTTTGAAAAACGGGTGCGAGAATCCGTGAAGGACGATGACGGATGGCAGGACTGATCGTCAAGAGTCCGTACATCAAGTGCAACGGCAAAAACTCGGCAGGCGGCTATATGAGATACATCGCCACCCGTGAGCGGGTAGAGCTGGTTCAGGATGATCGCCCTCCCACTCGAAAACAGGAGCAGCTTATCGTAAAACTGGTGAAGGATTTTCCTGACGCAAGGAAACTGGATGAGTACGGTGACTACCAGGAACATCCTACCAAGGCCAACGCCTCGGCGTTCATCTCTCAGGCGTTGGAGGAAAACTGGAGTGACGTTCAAAAATCGGATGGCTACATGAAGTACATTGCAATGCGACCGAGAGCGGAGCGGCTGGGCTCCCACGGTCTCTTCGGTGACAAAGATGGCGTGGAGTTGGACAAGGCAATGGCGGAGCTGGAGAACTATTCCGGAAACGTGTGGACGCAAATCATCTCCCTGAAACGTGAAGATGCGGAGCGGCTGGGTTACGACAATGCCAGGGCGTGGAGGAACCTTCTCCGCGCCCACCGCAACGATATCGCCGCCGCTATGAACATTCCTCCCCAGGACTTCCGTTGGTACGCTGCCTTCCATGATGAAGGCGACCATCCCCATGTGCACATGATGGCATGGTCCGTAAAACCCGGTCAGGCGTATCTGTCTCAGGATGGCATCCGGCAAATCAAATCCAAGCTCACCAATGATATTTTTCAGCAGGAGATGCTGCACCTCTACGAACAGAAAACTGTTTCTCGTGACCAGCTGGTACGAGAAGCGCGACAGGCCATGCGGGAGTTGGTTCAGCAGATGAAAAGCAGGGTCTGCGACCACCCGGAGGCGGAGCAGCTCATGCAGGAGCTGGCCCTTCAGCTGGAAACGGTCAAGGGAAAGAAATCCTATGGTTATCTTCCGAAGAAACAAAAGGCGCTGGTAGATGAAATCGTGGACCAGATGGAGCAGCTCCCAACCGTGGCCGAGTGCTACGAAAAGTGGTGGGAGCTGCAAAGTCAGGTGGAGGATTTCTATTCCGAGAAGGAGCGGCACCGCCCGCCGCTGTCTCAGCAAAAGGAGTTCCGCCAAATCAAGAACGCGGTCATCCAGGAAGCGGAAACCATCCGGCTGGGAGAGATCACCTTCGAGGATGATACCCTGGACCAGAGCGATGAGGTGGGCGAAAATGAAAATACGTCCTGGGACTTCTGGACGCTGCGAATAGACGTTCAGGATGAATACTCATCGCTGGCGGAGCGGGATGACGCTGTGGAAAATATGCGGGCACTTGCGGAGAACGGTGATGTTCATGCTCAATACTTCATGGGAAAGCTGTATCTGGATGGCAGTCTTGTGATACCGGACAGCGAAGCAGCCATGAACCGGTTCCACAAGGCATCTACCAGCGGTTACGCTCCCGCCCAGTATGCTCTGGGAAAGCTGCTGCTCTCTGATGATGTGAGCGTCCATGATTCTGAGCTGGGCATCCAGTGGTTGGAATACGCCGCCTACAACGGAAACCACTATGCGGCCTATCGCCTGGGCAAGGAATATCTGAAAGGCGAGGTAGTAAGAAAAGACACCCGCAAGGCCATGGATCACATCTACACCTCCGCCCAGGCTGGTAACCCCCATGCGCAATATCTGCTGGGGAAGCTGCTGCTTCAGGGCAAGGTCATTGACCGTGACAAGGAGGAAGGTATCCAATGGCTGACCCAGGCGGCGGAGCAGGGGCACAACTACGCACAGTGCCTTCTGGAAAGGCAGAGTACTTCGACAGCGCCGGAGGTATTCCTTACGGTGACAAGGCTGCTCCATCACATGGCAAATATCTTTCAGGATAACTCCCTGCCGCAGAGCGGCACAGGACTCACCCACATCGACCACAAGCGCCGTCAAGAATTGTGGGAGAAGCGCCTCGCCCACGGGCACAAGGCGGATGACCACGAAGAACAGCAGTATGGCGGCTGGAATATGACCATGAGATAGCGGATTGCAAAATAGCCGGCGCACGGTATAGCAAAAGCCCCCCGCCGAATCGTCGGCGGGGTGCGGAAATATCACAGCATGAAAAAGCCGAGGCCCTTGCGCTTCGGAGCATCGCTGTCACTCAGCTCCATAGACCGCGTCCAGGTCTTCACCGTCTGCTCTTCGAAGAATTCGGCCAGCAGATCCAAGTTCTCCTGCTCGTCATAAGCCTGCAAGGCATCGTAGTAGGCGCGGCGGTCTTCCTCGTAGATGATCATGGGCGGATGGTCGTTGATCATCAGCCAGTAGTTCAGCAGCGTCCGGCCAACACGTCCATTGCCGTCGGCAAATGGATGGATATTCTCAAAACGGGCGTGGAAATATGCCCCGGCCTTCAGGGGAGCCTTCTGCCCGATGGTGTTGATCTCGTCGATCAGCTCGGCAAGGTCATCTTCGACCTCATCGGGCGGAGAGCCCACCTCGTTTCTGCCTGTGACATAGTCATGCCTCTTGAAGTCACCGGGGCGCTCACCGTTCATGATGTAGCGGCGCTCGTCGTAGGTCCCTTCTGTCAGAGCGCGGTGAACGGTACGGATCAGGTCAATGGAGAGAGGTTCTCTCGAAATGATCTTGTCCTGCAAAAGCTCGTAACAGGTCTTCTGGTTCTGCTGTTCAAACAGCGTGCGGGTGCTTCCGGTGTAGCCGACGACCTTCCCGTTCTCAAAAATCTCGCGGGTATCGTGATAATTGATCTCATCATTTTCAATTTTACCGGAGTTGTAGGCGAACAGGATGCGGAAGCTGTCCAGCCGCAGGTTCAGGTCTGCCGTGGTTCGGATTTCCCACTCCTGCCACTTCTTCACAGCATCGTCGTATCGGCTCACAGAAACACCTCCGTCATGGTGATGGACCAATTATACCACAGGATTCCGCGAAACAGGAAAAATCTTTTGCGGATTCAAAGATATTTCTGAAATTTTGCATGGACTGACCGCAGCTCCTGCGGATACTTCCCTCCACCAGATGGTGGGGAAGTAAATCAACAAGACGAATGATAACAAATAAAAGACCCTTCCGCTGCGGAGGGGAGAAAGGATACCAAATGAAAAAAGTAACGTTTAGATCCTACGAAGAACTTCCACTGACGCTCTCCGTACCTGAGATGGCTGCCGCATTAGGCATCTCCCGCGCCGGAGCTTACGAACTGGCCCGCACCGAAGGCTTCCCCGCGCTGAAGATCGGCACCCGCATTGTGATCCCTAAGGACAAGCTCAAGGAATGGGTGGATAAGAATGCTGGAGGAAAGTAATGGTTTTGCGGCTGCCGTCGATCTCTGAAACTCTCGCCCGGAGGTAATGCCTACGTTTTATCACAGACCTCTTTCACAAAATCATATAGCTTTTGCCCTCTGGTTGTGCTATTGCTTTGTGTTACAAAACGGAAAGGAGCCTCGACATGAAGCACGACAAGAAAAATATCACAGCCATGGTGACGGGCATGGTTATCGGCGCGGCTCTGGTGAGTGAAGCCACCGCGGGAATCGTGGCAGAACCTACTTGGCAAAAAATCTATGTGGATGGACAGCAGGTCTCCATGACGGCCTATAACATTGCGGGGAACAATTATGTGCGGCTCAGGGACATCGGTCAGCAGGTGGGATTCAATGTGTACTGGAGTGACGGCGTGCAAATTGACACAGGCGCACCGTATACAGGAGTCGCCCCAGTACAGGAAGTCAACTCTCAGCCGACAGATATGGAGATTCGGGAGGCAATGCTCCGGCGCATCAACGAGGTGCGGAAGAAGCACGGTGTTCCTGAACTGACAGTGGATCAGTCCCTCATGGATGCGGCACAGGAATGCTCCGCCTGCCTGTACACCCGCCATAATAACCGGGTAGAATGCGAAACCGTGGCGGCGTCTGGTTATTCCCACGGCTTCGGTTCCAATCTGACGGTGTTCACCGTCACAGACCCGGAAAAAATTCCCGAAAAGGCTGTGGCGAATTGGGAGAACTCCCCCAGCCACCTGGCGACGATGATCGACCCGAATTGCGATGCCGTCGGTGTGGGAGTCACCATCGCTAACGGCAGAGCCTTCTGCTACATGTTCGCGGGGAACCCGACTGCGTATAATCCCTACGCATAAGAGGGCCTCAGATGGGCCGCCTCCGAAATCGGATGCGGCCCATTGCAGTTCATTCTGAAATTGATAACAAATTGATAACTCTGTCCGGTTGGGATGGCTATTAAGGTCAGAGGATGGTATTGTGTGTCGCTGACAGGAGGTGGCACACGATGCGCGATTATATGAAAGCCTTGTACCACAGGTTCGAGACCCCATCCCAGAGGGCGGAATATCTGGATAGGAAAATCAGAAGAACACACGGCCAGCTTGCTCGGTTACTGGGTAAGCCAGAGAAAAAAATGCTCCTGCGGATAGCGGACATGGAAGATGAGCTGCGGGACGAAGCCTGCCTGAACAGCTTCATGTCCGGCTACCGATTGGCCCAGGGCATCCAGCAGGAACTGCTGGCAGATCAGCCGCCATACAGCTTCGAAGCGGAAGATGAGCGGCAGGCTTGCGAAAGCTGGGAAAGAAGAGGTGAAGCATAATGGCAAAGAAACGTGCCAATGGCGAGGGCAGTATCCGCAAACGGAAAGACGGCCGGTGGGAGGGCTTCTACACGGCGGCCTATGACCCAGAAACCGGAAAGCAGAAGCTCAAGAACGTGCTGGGCAAGACCCAGGCAGAGGTCAAGGAGAAGCTGAAAAAGGCCATCGCGGACAGCCAGCGGCTGGACATGAACCGCAGCGGCACCCACACAGTAAGAAGCTGGGTGAAGATGTGGTACGAGGTCTATGCCGAACCCAGGCTCCGTGAGAAAACCAAGGACTATTACCTGAACTACATCGATAAGCACATCATCCCCGAACTGGGTGACATCAAGCTGGATAAGCTGACTACCATCCAAATCCAGAAGTTCTACAACGATCTCCAGAAGAATGGCCGGGTACAAAGGTACAAGCACATCGAACTGAAAAACAAGGGGCTGAGCGTCAGAGTGGTGCATGGTATCCACACTCTGCTGAACAACTGCTTAGAACAGGCGGTGGCGGAGCGGCTGATCCTGGTGAATCCCGCAAGGGGCTGCAAGCTGCCGAAGATGGAGAAACGGGAGATGAAGGTCCTGCCGGAAGATAAGATCAAGCCCTACCTAATGGAAGCGGAGAAGCGCGGCCTGCTGGCACCCTTCTATCTGGAACTGACCACCGGCCTGCGGCGGGGAGAGCTCCTTGCCCTCCTCTGGACGGACTTGGATGTGGAGAACAGGACGATCTCCATCACGAAGCAGGTAAACCGCATCAAAGGAGAACTGGTAGTGAGCCTGCCGAAAACACAGAACTCCGTCCGTGTCCTGCCCGTTTCACAGCAGGCGGTGGACTTAATGGTAGAGGAGCACAAGAAGCATCCGGGGAATCCGTATATGTTTCCGTCGCCCAAGACAGGAGGAATGTTCGACCCGGATTCCTTCCGGCATACCCATGAGAAGATCCTCAAGACTATTGGCGCGGAGCACATTCGGTTCCATGACCTCAGACACACATTCGCAACGCTGTCCCTGAAAAACGGCGTGGATGTGAAGACCCTGTCCAGCACCCTGGGCCACTACTCAGCGGGGTTCACCCTAAGCACCTACACCCACGCCACGCCGGAGATGATGCGGGAGGCGGCGGATACCATGGGGGATGTGATTGGGAAAGCAATATAATTCGCAACAACATGGTTCGCGTAGCTCCGTACGAGAAGAGAAAAGGGCAGTTCTGCTTTCGACTGAAAGCAGAACTGTCCTTTAAACTGGAAGTTGTCACTCTACAACTTCATAACCCGAGTATCCGAGAATATCCAGTGCCTTTTGATAGTTTTCCTGTTTGATCAAAACATAGTCTGTGTTATACGTTGAAATCGCAAAAATCGAAATGCTGTTTTCTGCCAGAATCTCCGCAATTTTAGATAGTATTCCAATCAAAGAAAAATCCAATATCCCCTGAATACGAAAACCTTTCCAGCCATCATCACGTTGAATGACGTTTGGCGGAACATCACTGGTAATGCATACCAAAGATTTTTCCTCATCTGTTTTCCCAATGAAACTATATTCTGCATCTATGTTTACAAGTGAATAATCCATCACTTTGCATACTGAAAAATCCTGATGGAGCTTTTTTATTTCCATCATGCTTCTCCTCATCAAATTTCGATTTCTCCGGTTCTGAAAACTGGGCTTAAGTTAGAATTTGTAATCGCTGCATTATTTATCGTTGATTTTCAGTTCAAGTATATCCGGGCGCGCATAATGTCCAACTACATCATGCTCCATTTTGCAGGAGCTTGGCAAGCTCATGTCAAGTTCTGCGTAGATAATGGCTTCTTGATCCCAGACCGGTTCTGTCAAATAATGTCCATACGGGTCGATGATACAGCTTCCACCTCTGCAAACATATTCCGGAAGCTGAGATACGATATCGCTCTCGCTCAGGTCGGAGGGATATGAGCTGCGCCGGATGATCATATCAGCGTTCACAAAGTAGCACTTGCCTTCGATTGCGATGTGCTGAATGGTAGCCTGCCACTCCGGATTGTCATTGGTATTCGGTGAAATGTAAATCGTGATGCCTTTTTGATAAAGAGCCACACGAGCAAGCGGCATATAACTTTCCCAACAGATCAGACTGCCGATCGGCCCCCATGGCGTTGTTGTAACAGGGAAGTACCCCTTATCGGCATCTCCCCACACAACACGTTCGGTGCCTGTCGGTTTTAATTTTCTGTGTACCTTGTACGATCCATCCGGCTCAAAAATGACATTACTATTATAAAGTGTTCCGTTAACGGCATCCCTCTCGGAAAAGCCGAGGCTGATATATGCTCCGGTTTTCTGCGCTGCCTGGGCAAGCTGCTGAAATTCCGTTTCTCCTGCAACAACAGAGGCATCGTAATATCGTTTCCAGTCCTTCCGCCCCGCCTCACTTCGTTTCCCCATACTGAAGCCAAAATTCATCCCAACAGGGTATCCGGGAATGAAGAGTTCGGGAAAAACGATGATATCCGGCTTTTGTATTGCGGCCTCGTTAATACATTGAAGAGCCTTTTTAAGTGAGGCACTTTTATTAAACATGACAGGTTCTGCTTGTACCAATGCGATTTTACAAATGCTTTTTATGTCTTTCATGTTAATAGATTTACTCCTCCTACAGATTCTGATTTGTTGAGTTCATCATACCATGCTATGAACTAATCCGCAACAGACATGGTTATCAAAATCAGCGGTGCTGAAAAGCAGAACACGTAGGGAAAAAGAAACAAAAATGATTTCAAAAACAAGTGAAAAAGCAGCGCTGAACAGGAAATCCTGCCCGGTGCTGCCCTGTCCTATAGGGTACTTTCGCCGTATTGGTCAGTGTATTAGTCAGGCTTGACCAATACGGTGACCAATATACAAAAATCAAGCAAAAGCAAAGAAAAGTTCCTGATTTCTTGCGAAATCAGGAACTTTTTGGTGGAGACTACTGGACTCGAACCAGTGACCTCCTGCGTGTGAAGCAGGCGCTCTAACCAGCTGAG